>JAJXZJ010000007.1 GCA_021780105.1 bacterium | reverse complement strand
CCTGCCCGCGTATTCGCCGGACTTGAATCCCATCGAGCCGATGTGGAGCAAGGTGAAGCAGTTGCTGCGCAGTGCCGAGGCCCGCACCTGGGAGGCGCTGGTCACGGCCATCGCCGCCGCCCTGGCCAGCGTCACCGCTCACGATGCCGCCAATTGGTTTGCCCATTGCGGCTATAGTTTCATTTAACATGCTCTAAAGGCACAACGCACCATGAACGACGAAAACCAAGTCCCGCGCAAACACAAACGATACGACGAAACCTTCAAGCGCAACGCCGTGGAGCTGTGGCTCTCGGGGAGCAAATCGGTCCAGCAGATCGCCGCCGAGCTGGGCGTCATCGGCCGGATCAACCGCGTCACAACTCTGGCCCGCGCCGCCGGCGCGCCTGTGGTGTTCATCCAGCACGATGGCGACGCGGGTGAGCCGGCGGTCCTGCCGGGCACAGCCGGCTGGCGGCTGGATTCACGATTGGTCGTGGACGCATGCAACATCATTCTGCGCAAGACCACGTGCGACGCGTTTTACCACACGCCGCTTGAACAGGAGTTGCGGACGCGCGGCATCACGACGGTGGTGGTGACGGGTTACGCCACCGAATTTTGCGTGGACTCAACCATCCGCGCCGCCGTCAGCCGGGATTTCCGAGTCATCGTGGCGGCGGACGCGCACACCACCGGCGACCAGCCGGAGTTGACCGCCGCGCAGATCATCGCCCACCACAACTGGGTTTGGGCAAATCTGATCACGACGGCGGGGCTTGAAGTGGTCGCCACGGCGGACATCGCCTTTGAGCGGCAGCCGGTTTGATGACGGCAAAGTGAGCCGTGCGGGCGGCACCGCTACGGCTTGATCGCGTAAAGCCGGCCCATGCTGGCGACAAACAAGGTGCCGTTCGCCGCGACCGGCGTGGCATTGATGGCGCCGGGGACTTCCGAGGTTGCGGTCAGTTTCTTCTCGCGGCCGGCGACAAGGGTGAGCAACTCGCCTTGTTGCGTGCCGACGAAAAGCTTGTCGCCGGCAACAAGGGTCGAACTCCAGATTTCCCCGCCCGCCTTGTGCTTCCACACGAGCCGGCCGGTGCGGTCATCCACACAATTGATCTCGCCGCTGAGGTCGGTCACGTAAACCAACCCGTCCTTGATGGCGGGTGTGGACAGGCAATGGCCGTTGAGCGGGAACGACCAGATTTCGCCGCTGTGGGTGACATCGCCGGCGCGGGTGGCGTCAATGCACTTGAGCCAGGCGTGCGGCTTGCCGTGCCAGACATCGCCGCCGGCGGTGACATAAACGCGGTTCTGGTGGAAGACCGTCATGCCGCTGATGTTGCTGGGGCCGTCCTTGAAGTTGTCCTGCCACGCATGGACGTTCTCCTTCGGCGCCGTCGGATCGCAGTCGAACCACCAGACCTTTTTCAACGTGAAAGGCTTCGCCGCCGCTTCCACGCCCTCGGATTTGACCGCGGCAAACGCGTAAACCACGCCGTCGCCACCGCCGAAAAAAACCAGCGTGCGGCCGTTGACCTCGCCAGCCGAGGGCGACGACCACGAGCTGTGAATCGTGCGCGGGCCCATCCGCTCGCCGTCCACGGCCACCAACCGGCCGGTGTGCTTGTTGAGGACCAGCAGACTGGGCGCGTCCGGCGCGAGGATTTTGCGGTGCGTGCGGTCCACGCCGTTGCCGGTGGCGACGTAGAGAAAATCGCCGCAAATCAGCGGCGAGTTGCACGCGGAATCGTGGTTGTGGACGCCGAGTTCGACCGGCGTGTTGAAAAGCCAGAGGATGTCGGCGTCGAGCGGGCCGAGGGCGACGGGCGGCGCGCCGGCCGGTTCGGCGTGACGGGCCTCGTCGGTGAACGGCCCGTCATTGCCGTTGGCGAGGCCGTGCAGGTCAAGACACATGACCTCGTTCCGGTTGTTGACGAGGTAAACGCGATCGCCTTCGACGGTGGCCGCGCCGGTGATGCCGGTGTTGGGCCAGTCGAGAAAGGCGTCCTCGGAACGCTTCGGCACGACGAGCTGCCAGAGCAGCCGGCCGTCGCGCTCGTCGAAACACATCAGCACACCGCGGTCGCCTTTGCGGCGCGGGTCGCGCGGGTCACCGTTGTTCGTGCCGATCAGCACGCAGCCGCCGCCAACCACCGGTGTGGAGTAGGTGGAGGTGCCCAGTTCGGCGACCCATTTCACGTTGCGGCCGGAGTCCGGATCAAAACTGTCCGGCAGGCCGGTTTCCGTCGTAATCTGATTGCGCGAATAACGTTCGCCCCACTGCGGCTGGTCGGCGGCCTGCGCGACGCCGGGAAACGCGGCTCCGAACAGGAGCATCAGGACAGCCAGCGTTTGCGCAAAGCAGGACATCGGGTCGCAGCCTATTTGGCCGGGTTGGCGCCCTTCACCCGCAGCCGGATCGAATAGAAGCTTTTGCTGGCGGTGATGAAGAGCGTTTGGCGGTCCTTGCCGCCGAAGGAGAGGTTTGCAGTCCACGGCTCCGGCACGTCAATGTGGTCAAACTGCTTGCCGGTCGGGTCGAAGACCGTGACGCCTTTGCCGGTGAGGTAGAGATTGCCCTCCGCATCAATCGTCATGCCGTCTGACCCCATTGGGCAGAATAGTTTCTTGTCTGCCAGCGTGCCGTCGGGCTGGATCGTGTAGCGGTAGGTCTTGCCAGCGCCAATGTCCGCGACGAACAGCCACTTGCCGTCGGGCGTGCCCGTGATGCCGTTCGGTTGCTTGAGATCGTGCGTGACGCGAGTGAGCTGTTTGCGGTCGGCGGAGAGAAAATACACGTGCTCGCCGTCCTGCGGGCGCTCACTATGGTCCCACCACGGGCGCTTGTAAAATGGGTCCGTTATGTAAAGACCGCCGTCGGGATGACACCAGACATCGTTCGGGCCGCAGAGCAGCTTGCCCTGGTAATCCTTGATCAGCACCGTGACCTGTTTGTCGGGCGCAATGGACCAGAGCTGGTCATGCTCGTCCGCGCAGGCAATGAGGTTGCCTTTGGCATCGAAATCCATGCCGTTGGCGCGGCCGGCCGGTTGCATGAAGGTGGAGAGCTTGCCGTCCACGCTCCATTTCATGATGCGGTTGTTGGGCTGATCCGTGAAATAAATGTTGCCCCCGGCGTCGCAGGTCGGACCTTCGGTGAACTCAAACCCGCCAGCGAGTTTCTCCAGCTTCGCGCCCGGCGCGACGACGGAATCGGCCGCCTCGACGCGATCCGTTGCGGCCAGACCCAGCGCCGCAATCAGTGCCAACAATGCTTTGGCTTTCATGGTTCTTGTGAAATTACCAGTTGAAACGAAGTCGTGCGTCGCCGGAAATTTCCACCGGCTGCCATCAGGACGCCGCTTTCAATGGGTGGACGCCGCGCCAAACGCGTCAATGTATTTCACCATCGCCCGCACGTCATGGTAGTTGGCCTTCCAGTCGTTGGCTTTCCACTGGCTCTTGGGCCGGCCCTCGGCGGTGACGCTTTCGATCCAGATGCCGTCCTTCTCGTCAATCACGAAGGCCTGGAGGAAGTTGATGAGCTTGTGCAGCGCCTGATCGTGGCGGATATCCCACTCGTGTTTCAGGCTCACGGTCAGCGCGGCCACCATTTCGGCCTGAACCCACCAGACCTTGTCGGTGTCGTAGGCGTCGAGGTCCTCGATGCCCCGTGAATACACACCACCGCGTTCCTTGTCGAAGCCGTGGGCCAGCGCGTGCTCAAGCAGCGCATTGAAGTGATCCCACGACGGCGACTGGCCCAGCACCTGTTGCGCGTGAACCATCAACCAGGCGAACTCAACGTTGTGCCCATAGGAAAGTCCGGCGCTCTTCGGGTCGGTGACGAAGCTCCAGTCGGGATTGCGATGAAAGGCGCAGCGCGACGGGTCCATTGGATAGAAATACGTGGCATTGATCCGCAAGGCCTCCTCCAGCGAGCGCTTCACGTCATCGTTCCGCGTCGCGTCATAAAGCTCGGTCAGCGCCTCCATCCAATGCAGGTGCGCGTTGGCGCTCTTCAGACCCGCCACCTCGACCTCGATGCGGTCGTCCTGCCGGGTGATGAGTTTCCAGTCGCTGGTGTAATGCTCACCCCAGCCGCCGTGTTCGATGTCGTGGCAGTTGAGTTGAATCGTCCGGTAAAGGCTCAACGCGCGTTCGAGCGCGTCGCGATCATGGCTGGCCCGATAATATTCGACGAAGGCGTAAACCACGAACGCCTGGCCGTAAAGATATTTGCGGTCGTTGATCGGTTTGCCGTCGAGATCGGTTTTCCAGTAATAACCGCCCTGCTTGGGATCGAGGAAATGGGCGACGATAAAGTCGTAACCCGTCTTGGCCGCCTTCACAAAGTCGCGCTTCGGGTCGCGATATCCTTCGTTGTAAACGTGCGAGAATCCCCAGACCATCCGCGCCTGGGTGACGATCATTTTATCGCTGGCCGGGGGCGCCGTTTTTTCCGCGTTGTCAGAAAGCAGGTAGCCGCCGCGCTGCCAGTCCACCGCCGTGTCATACCAATACGGCAGCACCTTGGCGACCAGTTGATCGTGGAAATCCCGCGCGTATTCCGCCAGCTCCTTCGCGCCGGCGGGCAACACGGCCCAGACGCAGACCGCGCCCGCGGCGATAAGGGTCCGCAACGAGCGCCTAACCATGAACGCATCCCATGCTTTGAAGTTCATGGCCGCGAGGCTAGCACAGGGGTCTTCGGCCGACAAGAACGCTTCGGCACTTTGCTGCGGAAGGGCAAAACCCGAGCCGGTGGCGGCCAGACACAAGCCGGCGACGATCTTCCGCCGGGTGGCGGACGCGCGGGACTACTTTTGCGGCGGGGCGGGCACGACCGTGGCCGAACCGTCGCGCTTGATCTCGACGTTGAGGGCCGGATTGGCAGCGGCGGGTCCGTTGGTGGTCCAGATGCCGTTTTGCAGCAGCTCTGCTCCCTTGCGATTGTCCATCATGCCGCGACGCAGCCAGTCAATCCGGCGGGAAAAAACCGCTTCTTCCTTCAGTTTTTTGACCTGTGCGCGGAGCATGACAACGTCATTGAACTGTCGCTCCAAATCCGCCTTGTCCGCCTGAAGCCGCTTCAGCTCCTTGAGCAGGAAATCACGATCCCCCTCGGAGGTGGCAAGCTTGCGTTTGGTTTCCGAAATCTGTCCTTCCAGCGTGGTGAGGGAACCCTTCAGGTCGTTGGCCTGCTTGTCCAAAGCCGCGTTCTGGCTCTCCAGTTCCTTGATCCGGGCTTCGTGCTTGGCGATCTCCGCCTTGGCGGCGTCCAGTTGCTCCTGCGTCATCTTCACCACGCCCTCGGTCTTGGAAAGGCTTGACTTGGCGTCGGTAAGTTGGGCATCCGTCCGGGCCAATTCCCCGGCCTTGGCGTCTAGGTTGGCCTGCAACTTGGCCGCGTCCTCTTTTTGCTTGGCCAGGTCCGCCGTGGCCTGGTTCCACTGGTTGGACAGGTAACCGACCTTCTCTTCAAAATCCTTGCGCTCCTTGACCGCCGCGTTATGGCGGAACAACCACCCCGCGCCGAGCACGAGGCAAAGGAGAACCAGAATGATGACCGGCATTTTCGCTTTCATCCGCGCCTACTTTGCCGGGCAGGCCCGGCTTTGGCAAGCCTGCTGATGACACACCCCGGGTCCCGCGCACCCAGCCAAAGCGCTTGCCGCGCGCCGCGGTTCAGGTATCTTTGCCCCATCCGCGGGCGGGTGGGTCCCCGGTAAATGAAGTGAATAATACATCTATTTTCAGCTCTGCCGCACGGGCCTTGCGACGTGCGGGCCGCACCATGGCGTTGGGTTTCCTGCTGGCCCTGGCCAGCCCGCTTTTCGCCGACGCCGCCGCGCAGGTCACTCCCAAAGCCATGGTCCCCGGCGCGGCCCCTGCTGATCCGGTCGGCGACCTCATCACCTATTCGGGCAAATACGCCACCGTTCTGCCGTTGCTGCCGGGACCCTACGACCCGCGCATCGCCAGTCTCGTGGCTTACATGCTGGAGAAGGCCCACTATTCGCAGCACCCGCTGGACGACGAGATGGCGGGCCGTTTCCTCCGGCGCTACCTCGATACGCTCGACCCCACGCACAGCCTGTTCCTGGCCTCGGACGTGAAGGAGTTCGACAAATACCGGCCGAACCTGCCGGAAATGACCTTGCAGGAAGGCAACACGCTGCCGGCGCGGGAGATTTTCGCGCGGTTCCTCCAGCGCGTCGAGGAGCGCGTGGAATTTGTCGCCGGTCTGCTGAAGGAGAATCACTTTGATTTCACCGGCACCGACGGCTTTGCGCCGGACCGCAAGAAGGCCGCGTGGCCGGAGGACATGGCGGCCGCCCACGCGCTGTGGCGTGAATACCTCCGCTACGAGTATCTCGTGGAAAAGCTCAACAAGGAGAAGCCGGACGAAATCATCAAGCGACTCTCGGCGCGCTACAAGCGGCTGTTGCGCGGCTGGGGCGAACTCGACAGTGACGACATCCTCGAGCTTTACCTCACGTCGCTGGCGCAAGGCTACGATCCGCATTCGGACTACATGGGCAAGTCCCAGTTGGAGAATTTTGCCATCAGCATGAAACTCTCGCTGTTTGGCATCGGCGCCCTGCTCAAGGACGACGACGGCTACTGCAAGATAGATAGCCTGGTCACCGGCGGCCCGGCGGAGCGCAGCAAAAAACTCAAGCCCGGCGACCGCATCATTGCCGTGCAGCAGACGAACCAGGAGCCGGTGGAAATCATCGGCTGGAAGCTGAACAAAGTCGTCGAGCTTATTCGCGGCCCCAAAGGCACGCCCATCACCCTCACCATCATTCCCGCCACCGCCACCGATTCTTCCGTGCGCAAGACCGTGACGCTGATCCGCGACGAAATCCAGCTCGAGGATCAGGCGGCGAAGGGCAAGATCATCGAGGCGCCGACGCCGGCCGGCAAGACCACCCGTTTCGGCGTCATTGACCTGCCGTCCTTCTACGCCGGCTTCGATCTGGCGGGCGGCAAGAACAAGGAAAAAGCCGAGCCGCGCAGTTGCTCGGCGGACGTGGCCAAGCTGTTGAAGAAATTCGCCGAGGAAAAAGTGGCCGGCGTCATTCTCGATTTGCGGCGCAACGGCGGCGGCTCGCTGGAGGAAGCCATCCGCCTCACCGGCCTTTTCATCAAGGACGGCCCGGTGGTGCAGGTGCGGGACCGGGACCATGACGTCTCGGTGGAGTCCGACGACGATTCCTCCGTTGCGTATGACGGGCCGCTGATCGTGCTGACCAGTCGTTTCAGCGCTTCCGCGTCAGAGATTCTCGCCGCGGCGTTGCAGGATTACGGTCGCGCCTTGGTCGTTGGCGACCGCAAAACCCACGGCAAGGGCACGGTGCAGACAATTTACGAGTTGAACCGTTTCAGCAACCGTTTCCCCAAGGATGTCAACCCGGGCGCGTTGAAGGTCACCATCCGCAAGTTTTATCGCGTCAACGGCGCTTCGACCCAGTTGAAAGGCGTCACGCCGGACATCGTGCTGCCGTCGGTGGCGAACTATCTGGAAACCGGCGAGGACGTCGATGATTACGCTCTGCCGTGGGACACAATTGACAGCGCCAAGTTCACACCGCTGGACCGCATCCAGCCATTGCTGCCCGAATTGCGCCGCCGCACCGAGGCCCGCCAGGCCAGCGACAAGGACTTCACATATGTCCGCGAGGACATTGCGCTCTACCGCAAGCTGCAGGCCGACAAAACCATCACCTTGAATGAACAGGCCCGCTTGAAGGAGAAGCAGGACGACGAAGCCCGCGTCAAGGCCCGCGAAGCCGAACGCAAGGCGCGCCCGCCGTCCCAGGACAAGGTTTACGAGATTTCCCTCAAGCAGGCAGGCCTGCCAGGCCTTCCCGCCCCGGACGCGCAAACCAACGCGCCCCTCGCCAAGTTGGACGGCAATACCAACGCCGCGAAGGCAGCCGCGGCGGACGACAGCGATACGTCGGACAACGAAAAGGCTCCGGTCGTGGACGTCACGCTCGACGAAACCCAGCGCATTCTGCTCGACCTGATTTCGCTCTGGAACGAGCCCAAGCCCACGGTGCCGATGGCTGCGGCCACGGCTGAAAAGTGACCGGCGCGCCGCCTTCGAGGCTGAACACCCAGGCGGGTCAACCGTCCAGAAACGCAACGCGATGATCGCCCCGTGGCCCAGCACGAAATCCGAGCGGTTGGCGGACTACCGCATTTTCACCGTTCGCCGCGACCTCAAAACCTCGCCGCGGACGGGCCGTTCCCATGATTTCTTTGTGCTGGACTGCCCGGACTGGGTGAACGTGGTCGCGCTGACGCCGGACCGGCAAATCATCCTTGTCGAGCAGTTCCGGCACGGCACCAACACGGTGGAAATCGAGATTCCCGGCGGCGTCATGGACGCCGCCGATACCTCCCCCGTGGCCACCGGCATCCGCGAACTGCGCGAGGAAACCGGCTACGAAGGCGATGCCGCCCGCCGGCTCGGCGACATCGCTCCCAATCCGGCGATCTTGAGCAACACCTGCCACACCATCCTGATCGAGAATTGCACGCGCCGCCATCCGCTGGCGCTGGATCAGACCGAAGACGTCGTCACCCGACTGGTGCCCGTGGACGAAATCCCGGCGCTCGTCGCCGCGGGCCGGATTCGTCATTCGCTTGTGGTGGTGGCCCTTTACCACTTTGAGCTGTTTCAACGCGGCCTTTCGCCATCCTGCGCTTGAGGATCGCCGGGCGAGAGCGGTCATCACGACCTGTTCACGCGATTTGACAAACCGCGGCTGCTCGCCAAGTCTCTCGGCAATGTTTTGTCGCGTATGAACGATCAAACCAAACCGCTCGTCGGCATCATCATGGGCAGCAAGTCCGATTGGGACGTGATGCGGCACGCCCACGAAACGCTGGACCAGTTCGGCGTCCCGCACGAGTGCTCGGTGCTGTCGGCGCATCGGACGCCGCGCGAGACGGCGGAATATGTCGGCCAGGCCGAGGCGCGCGGGCTGGAAGTGCTGATCGCGGCCGCCGGCGGCGCGGCGCATCTCGCCGGCGTGACGGCGGCCCACACGCTGCTGCCCGTGCTGGGCGTGCCGATGGAAAGCGCGTCGCTCAAGGGCCTGGACTCGCTGCTGTCCACGGTGCAGATGCCGGGCGGCATTCCGGTGGGCACACTGGCCATCGGCAAGCCCGGTGCCGTGAACGCGGCATTGCTGGCGATCGCCATCCTGGCAAACCAACGTCCGGAACTGCGCCAAAGACTGGCTGACTACCGCGCCGGGCAGGCGAAGAAGATCCTGCAAGAGAAGCTGGTTTGAGCGGCGGCGCGGCAACGTCGCCGGCCACCTGGTTGCGCCTCAACGCCTTCGTCCCGGCGGTTTCCGCAGGTGGTTTTCCAATCATGGCCATCAATGGCCCCAGCGAAAATATCAATTCGTCAAATCGCCGGCCAACAGTAAACAATGTCGTCAATGCGAAGCTTGGGCATGGACCCGCGAACTTGGAACACATCACTCCGGTCGGTGACCGGCACCGCGCTGGTTGCCATGTTGCTGGGGTTGCTGGCGACCGGTTGCTCGGTCCGGCGGATGGCGGTGAACGAGGTCGGCGATGCGCTGGCGTCCAGCGGCACGACGTTCGCAAGTGACGACGACCCGGAACTGGTGAAGGCGGCGGTGCCGTTCAGTTTGAAGCTGATGGAGAGCCTGCTGGCCGAAAGCCCGCGCCACCGGGGTCTGCTGTCCGCCACGGCCAGCGGGTTCACCGAATACGCCTTCGCCTTCGTGCAGCAGGACGCGGACGAATTGCAGGACAAGGATCTGGCCGCCGCCGAGGCGTTGCGGGCGCGGGCCAAACGGCTTTACCTGCGGGCACGAAACTACGGCCTGCGCGGACTGGAGGTGGGGCATCGTGGTTTCACCGCGAAGCTGCGCGCCAACCCGAAGGCCGCCGTGACGGCGGCGCGAGCCAAGGACGTGCCGCTGCTTTACTGGACGGCCGCATCGTGGGCGGCGGCGATTTCACTGTCGAAGGACGACCCGGATATGATCGCTGAAATTCCGCAGATGGAGGCGTTGATGGACCGGGCACTGGCGTTGGACGAGAGCTACGACCACGGCGCCATCCACAGTTTTCTCATCAACTACGAAATGTCCCGGCAGGGTGCGCAAGGCGACCCGGCGGAACGCGCGCGGCAGCATTTCGAGCGGGCGATGGAGTTGTCGCACGGCTGGCTGGCCGGGCCGCTGGTGGCGTTCGCCGAGGCGGTCTGCGTGCAGAAGCAGGACGTGAAGCAATTCGACGCGCTGCTGCACCGGGCGCTGGCGATCAACCCCGACGACCATCCGGAATTTCGGCTGGTCAATCTCATCATGCAGCGCCGCGCCCGCTGGCTGCTGGCCCGCCGCGACGATTTGTTTCTGATGCCCAACCCGCCGGCCGCGAAGGCGTCACCCGGATCTTGAGACTCCCATTCACCATGAATCCACTCCGAAGCCTGATTACTGCCCTGCTCCTGTTGAACCTCGCCCCGTCACTGCTGGCGGTGGAGAAGATCAAACTCGCCACGCTCGCGCCCACTGGCAGCTCGTATTACAAGAGCCTGCTCGCGATGAAGGAAGCCTGGCGCAAGGCCTCCGGCGGCGCGATTGACCTGGTCATCTACGGCGACGGCAAGCTCGGCGGCGAGTCCGACACCGTGGGCTTGATGGCCGTCAATTCCCTCCAGGCCTCCATGCTGACCACGGTGGGTCTCTCGGACATCGAGAAGGGCGTCGCCGGCCTGCAAAACATCCCGATGGGCTTTCATGACTTTGCCGAGGTGGATTACGTGGGACAGAAACTGCAACCGATGCTGGAGGAACATCTCGCGAAAAAGGGCTTCGTGGTTCTTTTTTGGACGGACGCCGGCTGGGTGCGCTTCTTCTCCAAGAAACCGCTGGTGCATCCGGACGACCTGAAGCCGATGAAGCTGTTCACCTGGTCGGGCAACCCGGACCAGGTGGAGATCTACAAATCCGCCGGCTTCAACGCCGTCGCGCTGGAAACCGCGGACATCCTGCCGGGACTGGAAACGGGGCTGATTGACGCGGCGCCCTTGCCGCCGGTCTTCGCCCTCATCGGCCAGATTGACACCAAAGCCCCCTACATGCTGGAACTGAACTGGGCGCCGCTGGTGGGCGCGTGCGTCATCCGCAAGGAAACCTGGGACGCCATCGCCCCGGCCACGCGCGCCGCCTTGCTGGCGGCGGCGAAAACCGCCGGCAGGGAAATCAAGGAGAACGGCCGCCAGGAAAGCGCGGAATGCGTGGAGGCCATGCAAAAACGCGGGTTGAAGGTCACCAAGGTCACGCCGGAGATCGAAGCCGAGTGGCGGAAGGCGGCCGAGGCGGAATATCCGCAGATTCGCGGGCGGATCGTGCCGGAAGACGTGTTCGACGCCGTGCTCGGTTACATCAAAGAATACCGTTCGGCACACAAACATTGACCGCACATGCCCGGCGAACCCGCCAGTCCCCCGGCTTTTGGCCTGACCACCGCGGACACCCCGGCGCCGCCGGTGTGGGTGTGGCTGCGCCGGGGGGAAAACCTGCTCGTCGTGCTGCCGCTGGCGGTGATGGTGGCGCTGCCGTGCCTGGAAATTCTGCTGCGCACGTTCTTCCACTCCGGCGTGCCGGCCTCCGCACCGATCGTGCAGCACCTCGTGCTGGTGGTGGGGATGTTCGGCGGCGCGCTCGCGGCCCGGGAAAACCGATTGCTCGCGCTTTCCACGGCGACAAGCCGATTCCGAGGCCGGCTCAAGTCGTCCGCCCGTATTTTCAGCAACGGCTTCGCCGCCGCCGTCTGCGCCTTCCTCTGCTGGGCAAGCAAGGAATTCGTGGTTTCGCAACGCGGCCTCGGCCGGGAACTGGCCTACGGCGTTCCGCTGTGGACGGTCCAGTCCGTGATCACCATCGGTTTCGCGCTGGTGACCGTCCGGCTGCTCTGGCACGCGGGGGCGACCTGGCGCGGCCGGCTGGCGGCGCTGGCACTCGCCGGCGGGCTGGCGGCACTGGCAGCGTGGTCGCCGATTCCGCCGGAGAAGCTTCGGGTGCCGGGACTCGCGTTGCTCTTGCTCGCCACGGCGCTCGGCGCGCCGGTGTTCACCGCGCTCGGTGGCGCGGCGTTGATCTTGCTGTGGAGCGGCGGCGACACAATCGCCTCGATCCCATTGAACCACTATCGGCTGACAACCAATCCCACGTTGCCGAGCATTCCGCTGTTCACGTTGGCGGGCTACTTCCTCGCCGAAAGCGGCGCTGCACAGCGGTTGGTGAAGGTGTTCGACGCGTTGTTTGGCCATCTGCGCGGCGGGCCGGCCATTGGCACCGTGCTGCTGTGCGCGTTTTTCACGTCCCTCACCGGCGGATCGGGCGTCACCATCCTCGCGCTGGGCGGCCTGCTGCTTCCCATTTTGGTTTCGGCCGGCTACGGCGAGCGGACCTCGCTCGGACTGCTGACCGGCGCCGGTTCGCTGGGTCTTTTGTTTCCGCCCTGCCTGCCGCCGATTCTCTACTCGATCGTCGCCAGCGGCGCCGGCCGGACGAGTGTGCCAATTGACAAGATTTTTGAAGGCGGCCTGCTGCCGGGCCTGTTGTTGATGGGCATGACGGCGTGGTGGGGCGTCCAACAGGGACCCAAGGTGGCCGCCGCCAACCGGCACTTCAACGCGCGGGCCGCCGGCGCCGCCATGTGGGGGGCGAAGTGGGAACTGCTGATTCCGGTGGTGGCGCTGGCCGCGTTGTTCGGCGGTTTTGCGACGCCGGTCGAGGCGGCGGCGCTGACCGCGTTCTACGCCTTTTTCTGCGAGGTCGTGATTTACCGCGACCTGAAGTGGTTCCGCGACGTGCCGCGGGTGATGACCGAGTGCGGCGCGCTGGTGGGCGGCGTGTTGTTGATCCTCGGGGTGGCGCTCGGCTTCACGCATTACCTGGTGGACGCGCAGATTCCCGACCAGGCCGTGGCCTGGGCCACCACCACGATCAAGTCGAAATGGCTGTTTCTGCTGTGCTTGAACCTGGTGCTGCTGGTGATCGGCGGGCTGGTGGAGATTTACGCCGCCATCGTCGTGGTGGTGCCGCTGCTGGTGCCGGTGGGCGAGGCGTTCGGGTTGGACCCCATCCATCTCGGCATCATATTCCTCGCGAACATGGAGCTGGCCTTCCTCGCGCCGCCGATCGGCCTGAATCTCCTGCTGTCGTCGTATCGTTTCGGCAAACCGATGAGCGAGGTCACGCGCGCCGCACTGCCGATGATGCTGGTGTTGTTGATCGGCGTGCTGCTGATCACGTATTTTCCGCCGTTGACCACGGCGTTGCCGCACTGGCTCAAGTAGTCCGCACGCGGCGGCGTGAGTGCGTTGGGGCCGGACAGTCCAAAGTATGGTGGGCATGAAAGGCGTTGCGAATCCAGCCAGCCAGGATGCCAGTCGCATCCCGCTGATTCTGTCGCTCGCCGTGAACCTGGCGCTCGCGGCGGCGTTGGGGGCAGTGTGGTTACGCCGGCCGGCGAGCGTTCCGGCGGCGCCAATCGTCCGGAAGGCCAAGCCCGCAGCGCCCGTTGCGACGGCGAACACGAACGCGCCCAAAGTCAAAACCATCCCCTTCACCTGGCAGATGGTGGAATCCGAGGATTACCGGCACTACATCGCCAACCTCCGCACCGTCGAATGCCCGGAGTGGTTGATCCGCGACATCATCGTGGCCGACGTGGCCAAGCTCTACGCCGACCGGCGGGCGAACTTCGCGCCGGCGCACTTTGAGCCGTGGGCGAATGCCGACCAGCGCCGACAACAATGGCGCGAACGCTCCGATCACGAGGACCAGTTGGCCGCCGAGCAACGAACCGTCATCAAGGAACTGCTGGGTTACGACTTCAGCCCCGAGGGCGGCAAAATCTGGAGTGAGGAGCCGGTGGCGGCGATTTTGCTCGGCTTTCTGCCGGACGAGAAGACCGTCCGCACCGTGTCCCTGATTCAAGACATGGAAGACGCCGGCAGGCGCATCCGGTCCGAGGCAGGCGGCATCATGCTGCCCGCCGACACAACCCGGCTGCAACAGTTGTTCGACGGGGTGAGAACCGACCTCGGCAACTTGCTCACTGCTTCAGAAAGCGACGAATTGCTGGCACGCCTTCAGACGATCAAGTTCGCCTTCCAAGGCGACCTGCACTTCGATGGCGTGGCCATGACCGGTGGCGAACTGCGCGCCATCATGCGCTCCAGCGAGTCGGTCGAAGATGTGCTGCGCGATATCGCCTTCGATGACGAACCGTCCAAGACGGAACGGCAACAGCGACGGCAGCAATTCGAGCGCGACGTCGCGAACTTGCTCGGCCCGGCGCGATTCGCGGATTTCCAGCGCGCGCAGGACGGAACCTATCGCGAAGCGCTTCAGTTCACACGCGACCACAACCTGCCCAAGGCAACGGCGGTCAAGGTCTATGAGACGCGGCAGGCCGCCGAGCGGGAGGCGAAGCAGATTCAGCAGGACGCTTCGTTGTCCGACGAACAGCGCGCCCTCACGTTACAAGTGATCCAACAGACCGCACTTCAGACGGTCGCTACTTCGCTGGGCGCGGCTGGCAAGGATTACTTGAAGCAGAACGCGGCCTGGTTTAACGGCCTGGGATCGCCTGCCAGCGTCCCCGCCATCCCGGAGGGCACGCCATGAAATGGCGCGCGGCAACGTGGTGCTCGGTAGCGGTGAACCTCGCCTTGCTTGCGGCCCTGGCAGCTCAATTGCGTCCTCACACCAAGACAGCGCCGCCGGTTCACCCGGCCATCACTCGGGCTGTCCGTGCATCGGCAGTGGCTGCGCCCGCAGTGCCGCAGCAGGTCCGCGTGGCAGACTTTCACTGGAGTCAGTTGGTGGACGACGACTTCAAGGTCTATCGCGACCGCCTGCGCGCCATTGGCTGCCCGGAATTGACCGTGCGCGACATCATGCTGGCGGTGATCAATCATTGCTTTGACGAGCGCCGACGCGCGGCTCTCAATGCGATTGAACTCCAGTTCTGGGATGCCCTGGCGCTGCAGGCGATGGAGGCGAAAGACAACGGCGACTCCATGGAGAAACTGGCGAAGCCGCTGGGCGAACTGAAGAACGAACGGCAGAAGACCATCAAAGACGTGCTCGGTGCCCCGCCTGCGGCCGATCCCAAGGCACAACTCCAACGTCAGATGCGCCAGTGGCAAAACGAATACGCCTGGCTGCCGGCGGACAAGCGCGACCGGCTCGTCGCCTTGGAGGAGGAATTTGCCCGACAACGGCTGGCTATGACCGGTGAAATTCAGAGCCGCACCGACAAGACCTGGACTGATCAGGACAAAGAGCGCCAAGCGGAACTGTCGCGGCAGCTTGATGAACAACGCCGTGCGCTGCTGTCGCCGGACGAACTGGCGGAATACAACCTGCGCCACTCCGCCGCCGCCAACTGGGCCGCCAACCTGTCCGGTTTCCAGCCCACGGAGGACGAATGGCGCGCGGTGGCAAGGCTGACTCAACAGGCAAACGAAGCGCGGGTGGAACTGGGGTCAACGGCGGACCCGGCCGCCGCGACCGGTCACAAGGCCCAGTTGGAAACCATCCAGGCTAACTTGCAAGCGGGCATTGAATCCGTGCTGGGCGGCGACCGTTTCGCCGATTACCAGCGCGCCGGCGCCGGCAGCTACCAGCAAATCCGGCAGGTGACGCAGCGGTTCGGCCTGGCCGACGACGTGGCGAACGAGGCCTTCGCCATGCAACAGGCGGCGACGCAGCAGGCCGACGCCGTGCGCAACGACGCCAGCCTTTCCGCGGAGGCGCGTCAGGCGGCGCTGGATGCCATCCGGCAGCAAACCGAGCAGGCGCTTCAGCAAACGTTGGGCGTGGACGTGCTGCCCGTTTACCAGCAGCACGGCGGTCAGTGGCTGCAACAATTGAACCAGGCGCCGGGCCATTGACCCTGGCCGTGTTCACCGGCCATCGTCCGGTTCAATGTCGGCGATGAATTAATCTATTACCCACCGACGCCGGCCGGGGTTATTTTCGCGCCATGCAAACCGCGAACCCAGCAAGTGCCGCCGCGCCGCCCCGGCCGTGGAAGTTTGGTTTCTGGAGCCTCATCGTCACGCAGTTTCAGGGCGCGTTCAGCGACAACGCGTTGAAAAACCTCGTCGTCCTGCTGATCGTCGGCGCCGGGTTGAGCGAGGCGAAGGAGCACGCGATCGGCGAGCTGGTCGGCGCACTGTTTTCGCTGCCGTTCATCCTGTTCTCGATGACGGGCGGGTTCATGGCGGACCGGTTCAGCAAGCGCACGATCTGCATTGGCGTCAAGATCTTTGAGATTTTCGTGATGGTGTTCGCCACGGCGGGACTGGCGTGGAAGAACCTGCCGATGCAGCTTGCCGCCGTATTTTTCATGGGTGTTCACAGCGCGTTCTTCGGGCCGTCGAAATACGGTTCGTTGCCGGAATTGCTGGACGAGCACCGGCTTTCCTGGGGCAACGGCGTCCTCGAACTGGGCACCTTCCTGGCGATCATCTTCGGCACCGTGGCCGCTTCCGTGCTCGCAGACAAACTCAACGGACAGCAAGGGTGGTCGGGCGTGGCTCTCATTTTGCTCGCGGCTTGTGGTCTGGCCGCAAGCCTCGGCATCACGAAAGTGCCGGCCGCGGACCCGAGCCGCCGCTACCGGCCCAATTTCATCGGCGAACTCTGGGCCGAAATGCGCGAGGCGAAAAAGGACCGGCCGCTGGCGCTGGCGCTGCTGGGCAACACGTATTTCTTTTTCCTCGCCGCGCTGCTGATGCTGAACCTGTTCTTTTACGGCTCGCATGTGCTCCACCTGGGCAAGCTCAACATCGGCCTGCTGAACGTCGCCGTCGCGCTCGGCATCGGCTTCGGCAGCCTGGCAGCGGGCTATCTTTCACGCGGCCGGATTGAAATCGGTTTGATCCCGCTGGGCGCGGCCGGCCTCGCCGTGACGTCGTCAGTGATGGCGCTGCCGGGATTGTCATTCTCACTGGCGATGGTCGGGCTGGCGCTGCTCGGCCTGACCGGCGGCTTTTTCATCGTGCCGATTTCCGCGTTGCTCCAGCACCGGCCGGCGAAGGAGCGCAAGGGCCGCGTGCTCGCGATGGCCAACTTGCTTTCCTTCATCGGCGTGTTCGCCGCCTCCGGGGCGCATTACGTGCTGACGGAACTCGGCGGGCTTCGGCCGGGCGGCGTGTTCATGGCGGGCGGCGTGATGACGGTCTTCGGCACGTTCGCGGTGGTCAAACTGGTGCCGGACTCCCTGACTCGTCTGGCCGAGTGGTCGCGAACGCTGTTCAAGGTGCGACCAACGGCCGCCGCTGACACACACACTTTGCCCGCCGCCGATGAAGCGGATTAAGGTGCGACCCGGCATCAGCCTGACCGTTTCACCCAAGCTTGACCGAGCGGAATGACAGTATCAGCGTCCACGCCGATGAAATGCCTCCATCCACTTCGGCCTTCGCCTCTGGCTTTGTCACACTGATGCTGTTGGGCGTAGCAACGACATGACACCGAATCGGCATAATCGGATAGTGGCGTGGTTGATGGTTATCTTGTTGCCGAGCGCCATCGCGCTGCTGGTCTGGTATCTGCCGATCGCGGCAGCCGCGCTGTTCATTGCATGTGTTGTATTCGTGGCTGTGGCGGTAGGCAGAACCAAGGGATTCGGGAGTGGCGTGAAGCTTTTCATCAAAGAGATGTTGTTCGGATGGTGACTCAACCGCCCAACAAGCCGGCTGCACGCAACACCGGGATCGCATCAGCCGGTGCCGGGCAGATAAACGGACGCCAGATGACATTCCGCTTCAGCGGTCCGTAATGCTGTCAAAACCGTTGTTTCCGTAGCAGTTGAAGCGTCAACCGGCGTGCGCCAGCTCGCTGAAGCACTCGACTTCGTAGGTCAACACGCTGGCGTCGGGTTTGCGCCAGTCGCCCGGTGCGCCGCCGGCCTTGCGCGCCAGCGCGTCCAGAAACTGCGCCTTGTCCGGCATCCGTTCCCAGACTTGCGGCAGGAACGTGGCCAGGCCAGCGCCGATGCGCAGCACCACGCCGTCCACGTCCGGCCGCAGCTTCGCCAGCAATTCCGCCGGCGACGCAAACACCAGCGTCCGCGTTGCGCTCAGCACGCTGATTTCGACTGCGAGATCGTCAAGTTCGGCGGCCAGGACCGGTGGGAACCGGTGGTCCCGCAGCGCGGCAGCCTGTGCGTTGCGCATCACCGAGCGCCACAGCGGACCGTCCGGCAGCACGTTGCCGATGCACCCGCGCAGGGCCTGGTTGCGCATGAGGGTGACGAATGAGCCGCGCTCCGCCTGCAATCGCTCCGGCCAGGGGCCCAGCTCGTTTTCCGATGGCAGTTGACCGGTCAAAACCACGTCGCGCAGCGTCCGCCGCGCCAGCTCCAGCAACCGTGTCTGCTCGTCGCGGGAAAGCCCGCCCTCCTCTCCAAGCCTTGGCAATACCGGTTCGCCAGGACTCGGCGGTGCCGGTTGGCCGTGTTGTTCGGGACACATCAACCGAATTGTAAGCCCCGGCGGGGGAAAGACACAAGCGCGGGGGAACGCGGCTTTGGCTTGCCAGCCGGACGCTTTGCGCTTACGAAACCCGCCATGCAAGTCCCATTGGTGATGACTGTCATCGGCCGCGACCGGCCGGGTTTGGTGGAACTCGTGGCGCGCCTCGTGGCCGACCACGGTGGCAACTGGCTGGAAAGCCACATGTGCCGGCTTGGCGGCGAGTTTGCCGGCATTTTGCGCGTGATCCTGCCCTCGGATCGCGAACCGGCCCTCGTGGCGGCGTTGCAGGCGCTGTCGGGCCAGGGGTTGACCGTGGTCACCCGCCGCGACTCGCCGGCCGCCACCGGCACGCCCGCCGCGGCGCTCATCGAACTGGTCGGCCAGGACCGGCCCGGCATCGTGCGCGAAATCTCCGCCGCGCTGGCCCGCCAGGGCGTCAACGTCGAGGAGCTCGTCACCGAATGTTCCAGCGCGCCGATGTCCGGCGAAACGCTGTTCAAGGCCAGGGCCACGCTGGGACTGCCCGCGTCGTGCGACCTGGCGGCGCTTCGGGCCGGCCTGGAGAAAATCGCCGCCGACCTGCTCGTGGATATCTCGATTGAACCGGTCACCAAGTAAGCTCTGCTCCTCTCGTCTGCCAACAACTTCACCAGGAACACGCCATGTCTTCCGAGTCGTCCTTTCAACCCAATCTCCCGCGCCGCGAATTTCTGAAACTCTCCGCCGCCACGGTCGGCGCCCTGGGCGCCAGCAGCGGCGGCGCGTTGGCGGCGCAAAGCTCCGGCGCGTCCCGCCGCGAACCCAGACCGCGGCGCAACGGCAAGGGGAAATACAACTCGGAATACACCGGCGAAAGTCTGAGCCGCGTGGCGTTCCCGCTCGGCGGCATCGGCGCGGGGATGATCTGCCTCGAAGGCACGGGTGCGCTCTCGCATTTTTCGCTGCGCAACCATCCGGACGTGTTCAACGAGCCGGTGACGTTTGCCGCGCTTTGCGTGAAAGGTTCGCCGAACGTCGCCCACGTGCTTGAAGGCCCGGTGCCGGGCTGGAAGTTGTTCGGCTCGCCCGGCGCGGGCAACGGCGACGCCGGCTCGTCGTTCGGCCTGCCGCGATTTCGCAAGGCCGCGTTCCGCGCGCGTTTCCCCTTCGCCACCGTCACGCTCGCCGACCCTGCCATCCCGCTGCAGGTTGAGTTGACCGGCTGGAGCCCGTTTGAACCGGGCGATGCGGACAACGCCAGCCTGCCGGTCGCCGCGCTGGAATACCGCTTCACGAACCGCACCAACGCGCCGGTGGAAGCGGTGTTCGCGTTCAGTGCGAAGAATTTCATGGTCGTGGACGGCAACCTGCAGGCCGTGAAGACCGCGCCCGGCGGGTTCATGCTGTGGGGCGCGGCGGCGCGCGACCGGAACTGGGAGGAAGGCGCGTTCACCGCGACGGTGGACGATCCCGCGGTGAAGATAAACCATGCGTGGTTCCGCGGCGGCTGGTGGGACGGACTGACGATGGCGTGGCAGGAAATTCAAATCGGCGGCGCGATTGACCGCCCGCCGATCACCGAAGGCACGCCGTCACCGGGCGCAACACTTGCGGTGCCTTTCCGGCTGGAGCGCGGCGCGACGAAGACGATCACGCTGCGGCTGGCGTGGCACGTGGGCGTGACGAACCTGCGCATCGGCAACGACCCGAAGAACGAGTCGCCGGTCACCGGCGATTTCAAGCCGTGGTATGCGGCGCGCTTCGCCGGCATCAACGACATCACCGCGTACTGGCGCGATCACTACAGCGAGTTGCGCTCGAATTCGCAGCGCTTCAGCGATTGCTTTTACGATTCCACGCTGCCGGCGGAAGTCATCGAGGCGGTGGCGGCGAACCTGACGATTTTGAAATCGCCGACGGTCCTGCGCCAGGCGGACGGACGACTGTGGGCTTGGGAGGGCTGCGGCGACGATTCCGGCTGCTGTCACGGTTCCTGCACGCATGTTTGGAATTACGCGCAGGCGATTCCGCACTTGTTCCCGTCACTGGAACGCACGCTGCGCGAGACCGAGTTCGGCCCCTCGCAGGACGCCCGCGGTCATCAACAGTTTCGCAGTTCGCTGCCGATCCGGCCGGTTGTCCACGACTTTCACGCGGCTTCGGACGGTCAGCTCGGCGGCATCATGAAGGTGTTCCGCGAATGGCGCATCAGCGGCGATACCGAGTGGCTCCGCAAGCTCTGGCCCAAGGTCCGGCAAAGTCTGGATTACTGCATCGAAACGTGGGATCCGGGCCACAAAGGCTGGGTCGAGGAACCGCACCACAACACCTACGACATCGAGTTCTGGGGGCCGGACGGCATGTGTTCCAGTTTTTACCTCGGCGCCCTGACGGCGGCGGCAAAAATGGGGCAGGCGCTCGGCGACGACGTTGTGGTCTATTCCGAGTTGCTGGCGAAGGGGACGCAACGCGTGGAAACGGAGTTGTTCGACGGCGAATACTTCATCCAGAAAATCGAGTGGAAAAACCTGCGGGCGAAAAACCCGCTTGACGTGCAGAGTTTCAACAGCGGCTACTCGCCCGAGGCGCTGGCGTTGCTGCAAAAGGAAGGCCCGAAATATCAATACGGCCGCGGCTGCCTGGCGGACGGCGTTCTCGGCGCGTGGCTGGCGGCCGTTTGCGGCGTGGGCCATGTGCTCGACGCCGGCAAGGTGGCCAGCCATGTGCGGGCGGTGCATCGCCACAACCTTAAGTCCGATCTGTCCACTCACGCCAATCCACAGCGGCCGAGCTACGCCTGCGGCGCGGAAGGCGGCCTGTTGCTCT
Source organism: bacterium (assembly GCA_021780105.1). GTDB lineage: Bacteria > Verrucomicrobiota > Verrucomicrobiia > Limisphaerales > J093 > JAJXZJ01. The sequence goes on along the minus strand of JAJXZJ010000007.1, from coordinate 46,509 downwards.
GCACCTGGCCCAAGGGTGGGCAGCTTTCGCTCCCGTTTGTCTATTCCAACGAGGTCTGGACCGGCATCGAATACCAGGTCGCCTCGCATCTCATGCTCATGGGCGCGATGGCGGAAGGTCTGGACATCGTCCGCACCTGTCGCGACCGCTACGACGGCCGCATCCGCAATCCGTTCGACGAATACGAGTGCGGTCATTGGTATGCGCGGGCCATGTCGTCCTACGGCCTGCTGCAAGGGTTGACCGGCGCGTGTTATGACGCGATTGACCAGGTGCTGTATCTGTCGCCGTCCTTGCGCGGCGACTTTCATGGCTTCCTCGCCACCGCCACCGGCTACGGCGTGGTGGGCGTGAAGCACGGCAAGCCGTTTCTCGACGTGCGCCACGGCACCATCGCCGTAAAGGACATCAAATTCACGCCCGCGGCGTGACCGGGACACCGAGCAACTCGCCCACTTTTGTCGCGATGTGACCGTGGCGCACGAGTGATTCGCCGACGAGAACGGCACCGGCACCGCAGCGGACCAGGCGCTCCACGTCGGTGCGGGTGTGGATGCCACTTTCCGCCACAAGGAGGACCTCCCTGCCCGCGGGTTGAGCGCGCAAGCGCGCCGCCAGTTGCTCGGTGGTCGCCAGGTCCACGGTGAAGGTTTTCAGGTTGCGGTTGTTGACGCCGACCAGCTTCGCGCCGATCGCCAGCGCGCGATCAAGTTCCGCGGCGTCGTGGACCTCGACCAAGGCCGCCAGACCAGCGCCCGTGGCGAGTTCGTGGAAGCGCCGCAGCCGGGCGTCGTCGAGGATGGCGACGATCAGCAGCACGGCGTCGGCACCCCATTCGATGGCTTCCAGGATCTGGCGCTCGTCAATGACGAAGTCCTTGCGGAGCAGTGGCAGTGTCACCGCCGCGCGGATTTGCCGCAGGTAAGCCAGCGAGCCCTGGAAAAACTTCTCGTCCGTCAGCACGGAAAGGCCGGACGCGCCGGCGGCCTCATACTCCTTGGCAATGCGGACGGGGTCAAAGTCGGCGCAAATCACGCCGGCGGACGGCGACGCCTTTTTGACCTCGGCGATCAACGCGACTTGACCACGGCGGGGATTTCGCAACGCGGCAAGGAAGTTGCGCTGGTTGTTGCGCGCCAGCATGGCGTCGCGCAGATCACCCGCCGCGATGAAACGCGCGGGCAACCTCGCGACCTCGCGTTGTTTCGCTTCAACAATCAAGTCGAGGATGTTCATGGACCAAAGAGTCGGCGAGACACCGGGATTTGCTTGCTCCGTGTCTCTACGTCTCGGCAGTAATCATTCTTCCTCGTCCTTCACGCCCTGCATCCGCTTGGCCGGGCAGCCGGCGCGCAGCCAGGCATGGACGAACGGATCGAGGTCGCCGTCGAGCACGGCGTCGGTGTTGCTGGTTTCGCAGCCGGTGCGGAGGTCCTTCACCATCCGGTAGGGCTGGAGCACGTAGCTGCGAATCTGGTTGCCCCACCCGATGCTGCCTTTTTCGCCGTAAAACCGTTCCATCTCGGCGCGCTGCTGGTCCTCGCGCAAGGCATACAATTTCGAGAGCAACATCTTCATGGCCGTGGCGCGGTTTTGGTGTTGCGATCGTTGCGTCTGGCTGGCGGCAACAATGCCGGTGGGGAGGTGCGTGATGCGAACGGCGGTTTCCACCTTGTTCACGTTCTGGCCGCCCTTGCCGCCGGAGCGGTAGGTGTCCACCTGCAATTCGCCGGGCGGGATGAGAATTTCGCCGCTTTCTTCAATTTCCGCGATCACGTCCACACTGGCAAAGCTCGTGTGCCGGCGCTTGTTCGAGTCGAAGGGCGAGATGCGCACCAGCCGGTGCACGCCGCGCTCGGCCTTGCAAAAGCCGTAGGCATTTTCGCCCTGGATGAGCATGGTGGCGCTTTTGATGCCGGCCACGTCGCCGGACAACGCGTCGTTGACCTCCACTTCCCAGCCGCGTCCCTCGCCCCAGCGCTGATACATGCGCAAGAGCATGTTCGCCCAATCGCAGGACTCCGTGCCGCCCGCGCCGGCATTGACGCTCAGGATGCAGTTGTTCCGGTCGTGCGGCCCGTTCAGAAACACCCGCAATTCGATGGCGTCCGCCCGCCGGGAGAAGGCCGCCAGGTCGCGATCCAACTCGGCCTGAAGCGCGGTTTGCGCGGACTCCGGCTCGCCTTCGGCGAGTTCGAGCATCACCCGCAGGTCGTCGAGCTGTTTCTCCGCGGCCAGCAGCGGGTCGAGTTTGCGACGCAGCGAACCGGCTTCGTCAATCAGCTTCTGCGCCTGCTCGCGGTGGTTCCAGAACGTGTCGCGCGCCATCTCGGCGTCAATCTCGCCGAGCCGGCGTTGCAAGGCGGGCACGTCAAAGAAACCTCCGCAAATGCGCGAGCTTGTCCGCCACGGCCGTCAACTGAATCTTGGTTGTCTCAAACATAGGCGCGGAATTTAGGCCGGCGGCCGGCGCGTTGCCAGCGGGAATTGCCGGCGGCGCGCGATGGCGGGCGCCAGCATCAGTACCGTCAACCCGACGCAACTCCAGCCGAACACGTCGCCGTGCCGCCGGTAGTACGTCGGCGGCGCCGGCTCGTCCACGGGCCGCAGCGGAATGCGGACGGACTTCACTCCCGCGCGATAAACGTCGTCTGGACCGCTGAAACCCACGTCGTGCATCCGGCCGAGCGAGTCCGTCCAAAAGGTCAGTCCGTTGTTGGCGCAACACACCAGTGGCAGGCCGTTTTCCACCGCACGGAAGACGGCGCCCGCCGCGTGCTGCCACTGTTCCGCGCTTTCGCCGAACCAGCCGTCGTTCGTCAGGTTCAGCAGGAAATCCGTGTCCGGCCCGACCGACTCGCGCGCGAGCGCCGGAAACATGTCTTCAAAACAGATCAGCACCGAGGCCACCGCCGCCGGACGCGTCATCCGGAACCAGCCCGGTGCATGACCCGGCGTGTAACCGTCACCGATGGGGATCAGCCGGCGCAGAAACGGCAGCCACTTTACGAACGGCACGTATTCGCCGAAAATCACGAGCCGACGTTTGCGGTACGTCGCCGCGAACTCGCCCGCCGGGTCGAATAGAAAAGCGCTGTTGAACTGATCGAATTCGATTTCGCCGGACGCGGTTGCCGGCCGCTCGGCCTCATCATCCGCGCCAAACACGATCCAGACGCGGCGCGTGGCGACGAGGTTGGTCAACGCGCGGAAGTTCGCTTCGCTGAATGACGGCAGCGAGGCTTCCGGCCAGACCAGCAAATCCGGTCTTGTCGCCAGCGCGGCGCGCGTCAGGTCCATCAGCTTGGCGAACCGGTTGGTGACCTCAGCCGGATCAAAGATCAGCCGCTGCGGGATGCTCGGCTGGACGAGCGCCACTTTCAGTTCGGGGCCGGCCGGCACCCGGCGCACGAGCGCGAAGCCGGCCGTAAAGGTCAGGTAGAGCAACACGAGCAGGGGCAGCGCGACATCGGCCATCAACGCCATGCGGAAGGAAACCCACGGCGACCGCGGCGCGATCGCGCCAAACGGAGGCGCAAGCCGTGACGCCGCATGACCTCCGGCCAGGGCTGCCGGCGGTTCCAGAAGCTGGGCCGCCACGCGGGTGATCGTGCAAAACAACGCCATCGCGCCCCATACCACCAGGAACGACACGCCGTAAACGCCCGTCACGGAGGCGATCTGGATCAGTGGCAGCATCCGGTATTGGGTGACGCCGAGGAAATTCCAGGGAAAGCCGGTGAGCAACCAGCCGCGAATGATTTCCAGCGCCACCCACGCCGCCGCGCAGGCCAGCGACCAACGGACGCGCTGCGTCCACGCCAGGGAAGTCACCGGGGCCAGCGCCTGTCGCAGTCGTTGGGAAAACGAGCCGCGGCTTGCCGGCGAGGCGGCGTGGGACTCCCGGGTGCGCACCGTGTCCGAAGGCAACGGTTGCGTGAAGGACCAGCCTGATGTTGGCGCCGGCCAAGGCTTGGGCAGCAGTTGTCCACAAAGCCAGACCCACGCCGCCGGATACAGCGCCGTGTAAGCGCTCAAGGCCAGCCATCCCACCGCCGCGCCAGCGGGGAACGGAATGAACAAGAGCCAATGCAGGGCGACGAGGTTGTGCGTCAGCCCGGCAAGATAGCCGAGTCGGAGGGCGCGGCCCGGAGGCGCGTTCAGCGCGGCCAGCAACATCAACGCGGGCGCGATCCACGCCAGCCCGGCCCAGCCCGGCTGGGGAAACGCGAGCGCCAGCGTCAGCCCGGCGAACAGCGCGAGGGCCGCGCGAGCATTGACACAATTCTTAAGCGAAGGTCGCCGCAACCAACCGAGCTTGCCGCAACCCCGGACGAAGGCAAGCCGGCGTAAAATGCACCGGACGCGAAGAATGTGGTTGAATCCTTCGCCGGAAGCCGTTACGCAATGTTCGCGCTCCGGGCAACGCTTCCCAATCCGTGGGTGTTTATCCGCCAGCGGCGGGGCACGTTCCGGCCGGCGTTAGAACGAAGCAATTACCGATGCGCAGCCGGTTGCTGCGCCCAACGTCCCGATCAACAAGTGTCGTTATGAAGAACAAGCAACCTGCCCGTCTAAATACCACCGGCGGCTGGACCATCGTTGCGTCCGCCACGCTGCTTTCCCTCGCCCTGGCGCCGGGCGTGCTCGGTTCGGAAAACGAGCCGCGGCGGCCGTTCGCGCAGGGCGCGGATTTGCCGGCGCCCGGCCAGCTCGTCGTCGGCGCACTTTACGAGCAGTCGGAGGCTTACCACGTCTGGGAGCAGGGCAACCACCGCATGAGCGCGAACACCCGCGTGGACGGCGAGAATTACGGCATTGATATCCGGCAGGGCTATTTTACGTTCGATTACGGCCTCGCCAAAAAATGGGCGGCCGACCTGAACCTCGGCGGCACCACCGTCGGCTGGCGTCCGTTCGACAACGGCAACATTCAGAAAACCACCGGTTTGATGGACCCGACGTTTGGTGTCCGCTACCAGATTTTCAACGAGGCCGAGGCGAAATCACGCTGGATTCCCACGCTGACGTTCCGGGCTGGCGCCATCGTGCCGGGGGCGTATGACCGGCACCTCGCCTTCGCGCCGGGCAATCACGGCGTCGCGATTGAGCCGTCGGTGCAATTCCGCAAACATTTCGGCTGGGAAGGATTGGGCGCGTGGGGCGACGTGTTTTACCGCTGGGAACACACGATCGGCGCGGACCAATACATGGCGTCCATCGGCTTGTTCCAGCAGATCAAGGGCTGGGAAATTGACGCCGGCTACCGGCATTTCCAGACCATTTCCGGCGGGAACATCGTCCTCGGCCCGCCCACCCCGGGCATGACCGACACGTATCAGAGCATCGAGTATCCGACCGATGTGCGGGAAATCAGCGACGCCGTGGACGCCGGGTTCAGCTACACCACCTCCAAGCGGCACATCCGTTACGGCTTTCACGCACGGAAGATCGTGGATGGCAGCAACACCGACTCGAAGTTCTGGCTGGGCGCGTCCATTGACATCCCCTTCCAGTTGGTCAAATCGAAGACGGCCGAATAGCCGGGTCGGCGCGTGTCCGCGGGACGGAGGCGCCGAGCGTGCGACGGATGTTGACGCCTCCGGTGGCGGACCTCCACACCGGTGGGCGCGTCAGGACGGTTCCGCGAGGGGGAGAAGAATCGTAAACGTGCTGCCCTGGCCGGGCGCGCTTTCGCATTCGACGTGTCCGCCGTGTTCGCTGGCAATTTGCTGAACCAGCGTCAGCCCCAGGCCGGTGCCACGTGACTTGGTCGTGAAAAACGGCCGGAACACCTGCCGAAGCTGCTCCTCGCTCATGCCCTTTCCGATGTCCGTCACCCGCAACCTCGCGTGTCCGCCTTCGCGCCAGGTGCCCACGGTCAGCACGCCGCCCTCGGGCATCGCTTCCAGCCCGTTGCGGATCAAGTTCAGCATCGCCTGCCACAGCAACTCGGCGTCGGCATGGACCGTTCGCAGCGCCGGATCAAAGCCGGTGAGCAGCTCCACCCGGAACCGCACGAACTCGCCGTTCAGGAACGCCAGTTTCTGGCCGAGAAATTCGTTCAACGCCAGCGGCTGGCGCTGCGGCTTGGGCAGCCGGGCAAATTGCAGGTAATCCTCCACCACGCGCTGGATGCGGCGCACTTCGTCGCGCATGTCGCCCACCAGGGTGCGTGCTTCGTCAGGTGCGTGCCCCTCCCCGGCCGCCAGCTTGGTGATTTCGCGCTGCACAAGTTCCAGGTTCAAGGTGATGGCTCCGAGCGGATTGCGGACTTCGTGGGCGACTTCGGCGGCCATGGTGCCCACCACCGCCAGCCGCTCGGCCTGGAGCTTGGCCTGCTCCAATCGCTGGCGTTCGGCAATTTCCTCCTGCAACGCCGCGGTCCGCCGCTGGACGATTGCCTCCAGGTGATGCTGCGCGCGGTGAAACGCGGAAAGCAAAAGGACCACCACCACGAACAAGGTCAGCAGCATGAACGCGTTCCAGAACGGAATGGCCCGGTGCGGGTAGGCATAGTGCTCTAAAAAATCGGCGAAAAACCAAACCACGGTCGCGGCAAGCGCCATGAACAGACCGGCTTTCCGGCCCGCGACCCAGCCGGTCCAGCAGATCGGGATCAAATAGAACGCCGAGATGGCGACTTCCCGCCCGGTGGCGTAGTCCACAAATCCGAGCACCGCAACAATCACCAAGGCGAGAGGGATCACCACCGGTTTGGGTGGTTGCCACCAACGTCGCAAGGAAGACTTCATGGCTATATCCGACAACGGCGGGCGCCATTGGTTCGAGCGAGCCGGCGCCGCGCATTACATTTTTATAATGTTCCAGACAGGTTGGGGTCATCGGCCGCCACTCCAACCCTTCAAAACAGTAAACGAAAGACAACTATGAATACATACAGAATGGCAACACGAATTGGAGTGACGGTATTGGGCTTGGCCACGGCGGCCGCAGTAGCGGGTTCGGCGCTGGCTTTCGAGCACAGCTTGCAGGGCAAACCGGAGCGGGTGGCCCTCAAGGTTCCAGTGGACGAATCGCCGATCGCGCGCGACGGACTGCCGCGCGGCAGTTATGCGCCGATCGTCAAGAAGGTGTCACCCGGCGTGGTCAAGATCGTGACGACCACGCGGCTTCACAACGTTTCGATGGGTCAATTCCCCGATTCCAACGACCCGTTCTGGCGCCACTTTTTTGGCAACCAGTTCGGGCAGATGATTCCTGCGCAGCCGCAGGGTCCGCAGGTCGAACACGGCATCGGGTCCGGCGTGATCGTCACGAAGGACGGCTATATTTTGACAAACAATCACGTCGTGGACGGCGCCAAGGAGGTCAAGGTGACGTTGCAGGACGGTCGTGATTTCACCGCCAAGGTGGTCGGACGCGACCCGAAGTCGGACATCGCGGTGGTGAAGATTGCTGCCACCAACCTCCCCACGGTGCCGCTGGCGGACAGCGACAAGGTGCAGGTGGGCGACGTCGTGCTCGCCGTTGGCAATCCGTTCGGCGTGGGCCAGACGGTGACCAAGGGCATTGTCAGCGCCACGGATCGCGGCAACGTGGGCATCGAAGACCTCGAGGACTTCATCCAGACGGACGCGGCGATCAATCCGGGCAACTCCGGCGGCGCGCTGGTGGACATTGACGGACGGCTGATCGGCGTCAACACCGCCATCATGACGCACTCCGGCGGCAGCCAGGGCGTCGGCTTCGCCATCCCGTCGAACCTCGCCCGCACGGTAATGCAGAGTCTGGTTCAATACGGCCACGTCACCCGCGGCTACCTGGGCGTGAAGATTCAAAACGTCACGCCGTCGCTGGCGCAGGAGTTCAATCTCAAGCAGTCCAACGGCGCGCTCATCGGCGATGTCATGCCCAACAGCCCGGCGGACAAGGCGGGCCTGAAACCCGGCGACGTGGTGCGCGAGTTCAACGGCAAGGCCGTTACCGACAGCCGCCACCTCCAGCTCGAAGTGGCCGCCACCAAGCCCGACACCTCGGTCCCCATGATCGTGCTGCGCAACGGGGACAAGCTCACGCTCAACGTCGAGGTCCGGCAGATGCCCGACTCCGGACAATTGGCCAAGGCCAAGGACGACAACAGCAGCGACACCGGCACCCTGAACGGCGTCGGCGTCGGCGACCTCGACCCGCAGGCCCGGCAGCAGCTTGATGTGCCGCGGAACGTTCAGGGCGCGGTGGTGACGCAGGTGGACCCGGCGTCGCCCGCCGCCGAGGCCGGATTGCGCCCCGGCGACGTGATCGAGGAGATCAACCACCATCAGGTCAGGAACGCCGAGCAGGCCGTCAAACTGACCGAACGGCGTGACAGCAAACAGACGCTCGTCCGCGTGTGGGACAAGGACGGCAGCCACTACATCGTGGTGGACGAGAGCAAGAATGCGGGTTGAGGCACCGGCGCCCCCTGCCCTCCCGTGCCGGCCACACCGGCGCGGGAGGTTTTTCGTTACGTGCCACCGGTCGGAGTCCAAATCGGCAAAGAGGCTAACGTGCCTGCACTGGGAACCTGCCACCGAAGCCCGTCCGCCAAAGCCGGCGCCGGTGACGATTCGGCGTTGTCTCCCCGCCCCGATGCCCGCATGATGAGCGATGTCATGCGCATACTCGTGGTCGAGGATGACGAGAAGATTGCCTCGTTTGTCGTCAAGGGGCTGAAGCAAAACGGCTATGCCGTGGACCACAGCGCCGATGGCGAACACGGGCTGGGCCTGGCGCAAACGGTGGCCTACGACGCCGCCATCGTGGACCTCATGCTGCCGAAGCTCGACGGCCTCAGTCTCATTGCCCGGATCCGCGCCCGCGGCGCGCGCCTGCCGGTGCTCATCCTCAGCGCGCGAGCCTCGGTGGATGACCGCGTGCGCGGTCTGCAGGCCGGCGGCGACGACTACCTGACCAAGCCCTTCGCGTTTTCGGAGTTGCTGGCGCGCGTCCAGGCTCTCATCCGCCGCGCGACCCAGGCCGTCGAGCCAACCAGACTCACCGTGGGCGAACTGACCGTGGACCTGCTCACGCGCGAAGTCACCCGTGGCGGGGAACGAATCGAATTACAGCCCCGCGAATTTGCGCTGCTCGAATTTTTCATGCGCCATCCCAAGCGCGCCGTCACCAAGACGATGATTCTCGAGCACGTCTTTGACTTCAGTTTCGATCCGCAGACGAACGTCGTGGACGTGCTCATTCACCGGCTGCGCAACAAGGTGGATCCGGACAAAACGATGATCCACACCATCCGCGGCGTTGGTTATGTCCTTCGCCCTGCTTGACCGCGCGCGGCGGAACATCGGCGTCCGGCTCAGCCTCTGGTATGCCGCCATTTTCACACTGAGCACCGTCGCCCTGCTCGCCCTCGCCTACTATCTGCTCGTCGCCGCCATCGGGAACAAGGATCGCGAAGTGCTCCGCGCCCGGCTGCGGGAATACGCCGCCGTTTACGACGCCGGCGGCCTGCCCGCGCTCCGCCGCTCGATCCGGCAGGAGGACGGCGGACAAAAGACTTACTTCGTCCGCCTGGCCAGCGCGTGGAACGATGTGTCGTTCGCCAACGTGCCGGACGACTGGATCACGTTCAAGGACATCCCCGCCGGCCTGGCGGGCTACCGCCAGCGCGTCGGCGTGATCCGCATTCCCAAGAACGCGGAGCGGGACTTCCTCATCGCGTCCGCCGTGTTGCCGGACGACTCGCTGCTGCAGGTCGGATGCAGCACGGGCAGCCGCGAAGTGTTGCTGGACCCCGTGCGCCGCAATTTTGCCATCGTGGGCGGCTGCACCGTCGTGTTGGGATTCGTCTTCGGCGCACTGTTCGCCCAGCGCGCCACGCAACCGATCCGCCAGGTCGTGGCGACGGCGCGCTCCATCATCCAAACCGGCCGGCTCGACGCGCGCGTCCCGGTGCGCAAGTCCGACGACGAACTGGATGAATTGGTCCGGCTCGTCAACTCGCTGCTCGACAGAAACGAGGCGTTGATCCGGGCCATGCGCGAATCGCTCGACAATGTGGCGCACGATTTGCGCACGCCGCTGACCCGCTTGCGCGGCACGGCGGAACTGGCGTTGCAGTCCGACGCCGAACCGGTCGCGGCACGCGAGGCCCTGGCCGATTGCGTCGAGGAATCCGAGCGCGTGCTCAACATGCTCAACACGCTCATGGACATCACGGAAGCCGAGGCCGGCATGATGAGGCTGCAACTCCAGCGCGTGGACCTGTGCCAACTGGTGCGCGAGGTCGTCGAGCTTTACGAATACGTGGCGGACGAACGGAAGGTGACCGTGCAGACCGATTTGCTCGCGCCGTGCGAAACGACGGCCGACCGCAACCGGCTGCGGCAGGTCGTCGCCAACCTGCTCGACAACGCGCTCAAATACACGCCCGCCGGCGGCCGGGTCACGATTTCGGTCACGGATGAACCCGAAAAAGCGGTCGTGAAGATTCGCGACTCGGGCATCGGCATTCCGCCGGAGGAACAGGGGAAAATCTGGCTCCGGCTTTATCGCGGCGACAAGAGCCGGTCCCAGCGTGGTCTGGGCCTCGGCCTGAGCCTCGTCAAAGCGGTCGTGACGGCGCATCACGGCGAAGTCACCGTCGCCAGCCGCGTGGGCGATGGCGCGGAGTTTTCCGTGACGCTGCCCAAAACCAAGGCGGCATCAACGCCGCCAATCCTTGTGACCTGACGGGACGGACGCCCGCCCTCGCACAAACGGTGGCGGCAGCCCGCGACATGGTACCCCCACCCTGAATCGAACAGGGATCACACGTTTAGGAAACGCGTGCTCTATCCATTTGAGCTATGGGGGCGCCGGCCGCCGCGGGCGGCTGCTTATTCGGACGCGGCCAGATCCATGTCCTGGTGGTGGTAAAGGATGCGGGCACAGTTCGGACAGACCGTGATCTCTTGAGCCGCTTGGGCGGTAAGAACCACCTGGGGAGGCAACTGCATGTGACATCCGCCGCAGGCGCTGTGATCCACGCCGACGACCACCCGCCCGCCCTTGTTGTTGCGCAGGCGCTCGTAGCGGGCCAACAGCCCGGCGTCCACCACAGCCGCCAGTTGATCCCGCCCCTGCCGGGCCGCAGCCAGCTCGTTTTGGAGGCTCGTTTCCCGCTCAGCCAGCAGGGCCAGTTCCGCATCCGCGGCCTTGGTCGTGGCGTCCGCCAGGTGGATGGCCCCGGCCACGGCTGTTTGCGCGACCTCAGCCTGCTCCATCAGGTCGAGCTGCCGGTCCTCCAGGCGGACGATGGTGGCCTTGCAGCCGTCAATCTCCTTGGCTAAAGCCCGGTATTCGTCGTTCTTTTTGGTTTCGAACTGCTGGAGGGAATAGCGGTTGATGTGCTGCTTCTGTTCTTCGACCTGGAGTTCGAGCTGCTTGCGGTCGCTCTCGATCTGACGGAGTTTCTGGCGGGCCGCCTCCAGGGCGTCGCGGGCCTTTTGGGCGCGGCCGTGCAGCGCGGCACGCTGCGGTGCCACATTGTCCAGCTCGGTGAGGAGCCGCTGGCATTTGCGGTCCCGGTCCTGAAGAATCAGCAGTTTTTCAATCGCGTCGAGCATGCGTGCATAAAGAATCGCTGGCGTCACGTTATCGGCCGGCGCAAGGGCCGTCAACCCGGCTTGCAGGGCCGTCCCGGAAATTTGAACGTTTCGGCGACAGGCCAATCAAATCCAGCAACGTTGTTGAAGGTGAAACCCAACATGAACACGACAAAACGTGGAATCCTGACGGCGGCGTTGCTTGCCGCCCTGGTGGCCGCCGCGCGGCCGGCCGCCGCGAAAGAGAATTCGCACGCCCTTGAGCTGGCCCGGGAACTGAACCAGGCCTTCATCCAGGTGGCTGACGATGCATCGCCTTCGGTCGTCGTCATCCGCGTGGCGCACAAGCCCAACTACAGTGATCAGGGCAACGACACCAATCCATTCTTGCAGATGCTGCCGCCGCAGCTCCGCCGACAATTCCAGGAGCGGTTTCGTGGCGACAGCAGCGGCGACAACCAACGGCAACGCAACCAGAAGCCGGTTTTTGACGCCGAGGGATCGGGCGTCGTCATCCGTCCGAACGGTTACATTTTGACCAACCGGCACGTGGTGGACGGCGCGGACAAAATCAAAGTCCGCTTCAAGGACGGCAAGGAATACGACGCCGAGATTCGCGGCGTGGACGCGCAATCCGACCTCGCCGTGATCAAGATCAAGGCGGACGATTTGCCGGCGGCGAATTTTGCCGACTCGGACAAGGTGAAGGTGGGCGAGTTTGCCATCGCCATCGGGGCGCCGTTCGAGCTGGACTACAGCGTCACCTTTGGGCACGTCAGCGCCAAGGGGCGCAACCGGATCATTCCCGACCCGAGCATGGACCAGGACTTCATCCAGACCGACGCCAGCATCAACCCCGGCAACAGCGGTGGACCGCTGGTGAATCTGGACGGCGACGTGATCGGCATCAACACCATGATTCGCGGCCTGCACACCGGCATCGGCTTCGCCATCCCCAGCAACCTTGCGAAGGAAGTGTCGGACAAACTCATTGCCGACGGCAAATTCACCCGCGCCTGGCTGGGCCTGGAAATCCGGGCTTTGAGCGAGGACACCGATTATCGCGACCTGGTCAAGGGCGTTAAGGAGGGCGTGGTTGTGCGCGGCATCGTGCAGGACGGCCCGGCCGCCAACTCCGACCTCCGGCTGGGCGACGTCATCACCGCCGTGGACGGAAACAAGGTGACCACGTCGCAAGAGTTGCGGCAGGAGGTGCGATCCAAGCAAATCGGGACGCCGGTGACGCTGTCGGTGGTGCGGAACGGCGACGAACTGAAGCTCAAAGTGCGCGCGGCCGAATGGCCGGACGACGCCACGCCAGCGGTGAACAAATTTGGCAGCGGGTCGTCAGGATCGGCGGAGTCGGTGGATTTGGGCATGACGGTCAAACCGTTGACCAAGGATCTGGCCAGGAGTTACGGCGTGGACATGACCAACGGGTTGGTTATCACCGATGTCCAGAGCGACGGGATCGCCGCCCGCAAGGGATTGCAGGCCGGCGACGTGATCACAGGGGTAAACCAGCAATCGGTCACCACGTTGCAGGATTACCGGAATGCGCTCCGCAACGCCGACGTGAACAAGGGCGTTTTGCTCGACTTTATCCGCGAAGGGGTGAGTCGCATGGTTGTGCTTAAAGACACTGGCGAATAACCTGCCCGCCAGTTCTGTAAAGCGCGCGCCGGCTGGGTGGCCGGCGCTTTTGTTTTCCACCGGCTGACGACCGGATTGAGGCTGGCCAGCGAGGGCCGATCCGCATTATGTTCCCAGCCATGAAGCTGGATTTCCCGATGCTCCTCGCGGTCATGATCGGCACGCTCGCGCCGGCGACAAGCCAGGCCGCGCCTGATGCCTCCAACCTCTGGCAACTCGCGCGAGCCGAAAAAGCGGTCCATCGCTTTTCCACCCTGTTCACCGCGCAGGATGTCCGGCAACGCCTGGGCACGGACGCCGGCATTGATGCCGCGCTGGACTGGTGCCGCCGCACGGCGGTGACGAAGGTTTACATCGAGGAATTCCGTGACGGTTACCAAGCCGAACGGACCACAATCGAGCACGCGCGGGACCGGTTTTGGCAGGCGGGTTTTGCGGTGTCCGGCTGCGTGACAACGACCGGCCTCGGGAAGAAATCCAACGGTTACAACATGGTTTCCTGCTACACGGACCAACCAACGCAGGAACAGTTGCAGGCGATTTTTGAATACGCAGCCAGCCTGTTTGACGAGGTGATGATTGACGACTTTTGGTTCACCGATTGCACCTGCGCTGCCTGCACCGCCGCCCGCGACGCGCGCACGGTAACCATCGGTGCCAAAACGTATCCCGTCAGCGGCGGCACCTGGGAGGATTACCGGTGCGAATTGATGCTCCGGCTGTCGCAGGACCGCATTCTGGGACCGGCCAAGCGGGTCAATCCGCGGGCGCACATCATCATCAAATACCCGCAGTGGTATGACCGCTTCCACGAGCGGGGTTACGATGTGGCGCGGGAAACCGCCGCGTTCGACCGGATCTGGGTGGGCACGGAGACGCGCGACTACGAAGACCAGCGCTGGGGCGGCACCCCACAATACGAGGGTTTCTTCATCATGCGCTGGCTCGGCGGCATCGGCGGCGCGAAGTGCGGCGGCGGCTGGTTTGACTGGCTCGGCACGACGGAGCGCACTTACGTCGAACAGGCGCGGCAGACGGTCCTGGGCGGGGCGCGAGAGTCGTTTCTGTTCTGCTATGGCGGGCTGCAAGGCAGCACCGGGCCGAAGGATGTCGAAGCCTTGCGGGCGAACATCCCGGAATTGCTGGCGGTCGCGAAGGCGGTCAAGACGCACACGCTGACCGGCGTGGCGGCTTACAAGCCGGCGAACAGCCATCCGGAAAAAGATGCCCGCGTGTTCGATTTCGTCGGGATGATGGGCATTCCGCTGGTGCCGTGCCACGAATTTCCGAACCACGCGCCGGCGGCGTTTTTTTCCGTCCACGCGTTGAAGGACACCGGCTTCGCCGCGAAACTGGCGGCGTTCATCCGCAGCGGCAAACCGGTGCTGCTGACGGATGGCCTGGTCGCGCGGCTCAAGGGGCAGGTCAAACTCGACGTGCCGAACGTCCGCGTGCTGGCCGTGAAAGGCGACCCCAAGTCACTTCTGGAACTGCCGGAGTCTGCGTTAAACGACCTGCGCGCGTTTCTGCTGCGGCCGCTCAAGGTGTCCTTCCAGGCTCCCAACCGTGTGGGGCTGTATTATTTCCGGGACGGCAGTTGGGTGGTGGAGAATTTCAACGACCAGTCCGCGCCGGTGAAGCTGAACGGCCGGCCACTGACCGTGCCGGCTCGCGACTGGCGCTATGACTGGCGGGCCAAGCCGAAGGCGCCAAAACTTTCCAACCTTGAAGCAGGAACGGTAAATGCTAACAATTGATCTGTGGACACTGACCGAAACAACAAGTCCCGGGCGCCTTTACGCATGGTTGCGTGCGGCTCGTGCGGGGCGACCTTGTTCCTCCCCGGGGACCTGCCCCCGCTCAGCACGGTGGACTGCACCAAGTGCGGGGCGCCAGTGATGATGCCGATGCGGCTGCGGCAGTTTGACTTACGGTCAGCCATCGCCTCCGGCGGCATGGGCACGGTGTATCGGGCCTACGACACCAATCTGGAGCGTGAAGTCGCGGTGAAGCTGATCAAACGCGAATTGATGTCCGATCCGAAGTCCATCGAGAACTTTGCCCGCGAAGCCCGCGCCTGCGCCCAGCTCAATCACACCAACATCATTCACATCTACACGTTCGACGATTTTGAGGGGCAGCTTTACCTGGTCATGGAATTGGCCGACCGCGGCAGTCTGGACAACCGGATCGAAAAAGGCCAGGTGAGCGAGTTGATGGTGCTCGACATCGGCATCAAGGTCGCTTCCGCGCTGGACACCGCCCTCAAGCACGGCCTGCTGCACCGCGACATCAAACCGGGCAACATCCTCTTCAACGCCGACGACGAGCCGAAGCTGGTGGATTTCGGCCTCGCGCGCCGGACCGACGCGGAAGACGAACACGACGGCACCGTCTGGGGCACGCCGTATTACATTGCCCCGGAAAAAATCCGGCGCGAACGGGAGGATTTCCTGTCGGACCTGTATAGCCTGGCGGGCACGCTGTATCACGCCATCACCCGGCACGTTCCGTTTGAGGCGCCCACCATCGAGGAAGTGGTCGCCGCCCACGTCCACACGCCGTTGACGCCGCCCAACCATGTCGTTCCCGGCATTACGCCGCCGACCAGCGACGCCATTGTCCGCGCCATGGCGAAAAATCCCGCCGAACGATTCCAGAGTTATGGTGAATTCCGCATGGCGCTGGAGGCGGCCCGCAGCCAGTATCTCGTCGGGCACTTCATGGACCGCCGCGAAGGCTCCGCCAGCAGCGGCGGATTGAAGTCGTGGTTTGGCTTGTGAAGAACATGAGCCATTTGCATTTTGGCCACGGCGGCGTAGCGTTCTTCCGGAGCGAAAGGAAACGCTATGAAAACCAAGAAAGAGACTGTCCTACCTCAGCCCCAGCCCTTTACTCCGGGCATCACCGCCGGCATGGTGCGTGAACACGCCCGCCGGCTCTATCGCGACAAGCTCGAACACGGAACGCTGACCCTGGAGGACTGGGTCATGGCGGAAAAGGATCTGGTCGCGACGATGGAAGCCGAGGAAATCTCCCCACGGTAAACGCGCGGGCTGGAATCGGGTAGGAGGGGGATCGCTTCCACCTCCTACCCGATTTGCATTACCAGTCAGATCACTGGAATTCAATAATCGGGCCTGAAATCCCGCGCGCTGTGGGGTTTTATAAGGACGACCGACTCCGAATACTGGCACCGTTGCTGCTGTTTCATTCCAAACGTCAGGATTAATTCAGAACAAAAGTAAACCATGAAAGCAGCACTGTTCTTTTCGTTTGGCGTGCTCCTGGCCGCTGTGGCGCACGCGCAACAGTATGGATTCACGAATTTTGTCGGCCAACCTGGTGTTTCCGGCTTTGCCGACGGCACCGGCACGGCTGCCCGATTCGTCGGGCCACACAGTTTGAAACTGGACGACACCGGCAACTTGTATGTGGCCGACCTCTACGCCCAGGCGATTCGCAAGGTCACGCCAGCAGGAGAGGTGTCCACCGTTATCAACTTCCACGACTATATTCCGATGATGTCGAAATGGGTCGCGGATGTGGCTGTGGACAATTCTGGCAGACTGTTTGCCACTGACGGTGCGGACAACGCCATCATCTGGCAGTTTACACCCAACGGCACGAACTGGGATGTGAGATGGATGCCGCCTGAGTCGGGTTTCTCCGGTTGGGTTGACGGCCCCGTGGCGGAGGCAAGATTCAAGAATCCTACGGGTCTGGCATTGGACGCGGCTGGCAACCTCTACGTCGCGGACTGGGGCAACAACGCGATTCGGAAACTCACCCCCCAAGGAACCAACTGGGTGGTCAGCACGTTGGCCGGAAATCCTACGGCCGGTTACGCCGACGGCGTAGGAACCAATGCGCTGTTCAACGGGCCAGAGTACCTCGCCGTGGACGGCGCAGGCAACGTGTTCGTGGCGGACAGCCTTAATAATGCCATCCGGAAGATTACCCCGGCGGGTCTGGTCACCACTCTGGCCGGCGGGCCACACGCCGGAAGGGCCGATGGGGTCGGCACCAATGCCCAGTTCGAGGCCCCCCACGGGTTAGCGGTGGACAGTTTCGGCAATGTATTCATCGCCGACAGTTACAACAGCACCATAAGAAAAATCACGCCACAAGGTGAGGTGACTACGGTCGCTGGCTTGGCCGGACAATTTACTCATGCCGAAGGCGTCGGCAGTGACGCACGGTTTAACCAGCCTTACGGCATCGCGGTGGACAGCGTCGGCGATCTTTACGTGGCCGAATACATGGGTTTTAACATCAGCAAAGGCGTGCCCGCCCAGGAACTGCAAATCCACAACACCGGCGGAGGAATTCAGCTCGACGTGACTGGCCCGATTGGTTCGAGCTACGCGGTGGAATACACGGACGCGCTCTCAGGCACGGCTTCATGGCAAGCCCTGACCACGCTGACACTGACCAACACGGTTCAATCGGTGACAGACTCCAGTGTTCCCTCACCCACGCAGCGGATTTATCGAACCGTCCAGTCACAGTGAGCGTTGCGCGCTGATGCGCGACGCGCACCTCCGGTCCGACCGAATTCTGAAGAATCGAACAAAACGGCCGGCAGGGAAGACCCCGCCGGCCAGGACAATCGCGTTGGGAAAACTACTCGCCCTTGAAAATGGCGAGGGCGTAATCGCGGTTCATTTTCGCGATCATGTCGAGGGGAATTTCCTTCGGGCAGACCGCCGCGCAAGAGCCGGTGACGGTGCAGTTGCCGAAGCCGGCTTCATCCATGGTGGACACCATCCGCGCCACGCGCCGGTCCTTCTCCGCCTTGCCTTGCGGCAGCAGGTTCAGGTGCGTGACCTTCGCCGAGACGAAGAGCATCGCGGAAGCGTTCTTGCAGGCCGCCACGCAGGCGCCGCAGCCGATGCAGGCCGCCGCGTCCATCGCCTTGTCTGAAATCTGCTTGGACACGGGGATCGCGTTGCCGTCGGGCGTGCCACCGGTGTTGACCGAGATGAAGCCGCCGGCCTGGATGATCCGGTCAAAGGCCTTGCGGTCCACGATCAGGTCACGGATGACTGGAAACGGCCGCGCGCGCCACGGTTCCACCGTGATGGTCTGGCCGTCCTGGAAATGGCGCATGTGGAGCTGGCAGACCGTCGTGCCGCGGTGACCGCCATGCGGGATGCCGTTGATGACCAGCGAGCAGGTGCCGCAGATGCCTTCGCGGCAGTCTGAGTCGAACATGATCGGCTCCTTGCCGGCGGCGATCAGCTCCTCATTGACAACGTCGAGCATTTCCAGAAACGACATGTCGGCGATGACGTCCCGCGCCTCGTAGGTTTCGAAGCGGCCCGGCGAGTTCGCGTCCTTCTGACGCCAGACTTTCAGGGTGAGGTTCATTACTTGTAACTCCTCGTGCTCATGTGGACTTCCTCATAAACGAGCGGTTCCTTGTGCAGGAGCGGCGGCTTGTCCGCGCCTTGATATTCCCAGGCGCCGACAAACGAGAAGTTTTCGTCGTCGCGTTTCGCTTCGCCGTCCTCGGTTTGAAACTCCGTGCGGAAGTGCCCGCCGCAGGACTCCCGCCGCATCAGCGCGTCGGTGCACAGCAGCTCGGCCAGTTCCATGAAATCGCCGACGCGGCCGGCGTATTCGAGTGCCTGGTTCACGCTGCCGGCCTCGCCCGTGATGATGACATTCTTCCAAAATTCCTCGCGCAATTGCGGAATGCGCTGGAGCGCGTCCTTCAAACCGGCTTCATTGCGGGCCATGCCGCATTTGTCCCACAGCAATTTGCCCAGCTCCCGGTGCAGCGAGAGCACCGTGCGCTTGCCCTGGATGGCCAGCAGCCGCTTCGTCCGCTCCGTGACCTCCGTCTCGACGCGCTTGAATTCCGCGTGGCTCGTCGGCTGCTTCACCGGCCTGGTCCCGGCGAGGTAGTTGCCGATCGTGTAGGGCAGCACAAAGTAGCCGTCCGCCAACCCCTGCATCAGCGCGCTGGCGCCGAGGCGGTTCGCGCCGTGATCGGAGAAGTTGGCTTCGCCGAGCACAAACAGGCCTGGAATCGTGCTCATCAAATTGTAGTCCACCCACAGCCCGCCCATCGTGTAGTGGACCGCCGGGAAGATGCGCATCGGCGTCTGGTAGGCGTTTTCGCCGGTGATGCGCTCATACATCTCGAACAGGTTGCCGTAACGCTCGCGGATTTTGTCCTCGCCCAGGCGTTTGATCGAATCACTGAAGTCAAGGTAAACGCCCAGTTTCGTCGGCCCGACGCCGCGCCCCTCGTCGCACACCTCCTTCGCTGCCCGGCTCGAAATGTCGCGCGGCGCGAGGTTGCCGAAACTGGGATATTTCCGTTCGAGATAGTAATCGCGGCCGTCCTCCGGAATCGAACCCGGCTCCTTGCCGCAATCCTCCTTGCGCTTGGGCACCCAGACGCGGCCGTCGTTGCGGAGTGACTCCGACATCAACGTCAGCTTCGACTGGTGGTCGCCGCTGACCGGGATGCAGGTCGGATGAATCTGGGTGTAGCACGGATTCGCAAACGCCGCGCCGCGCTTGTAAGCGCGCCAGATCGCCGTGGCATTGCAGCCCTTGGCGTTGGTCGAGAGGAAGAACACGTTGCCGTAGCCGCCCGTGGCCAGCACCACCGCATCGCCGGCGAACGAACTGATCTGGCCGGACACCAGGTCGCGCACGACGATGCCCTTGGCCTGGCCGTCAATGACCACCAGGTCCAGCATCTCGGTGCGCGGATACATCTTCACCATGCCCAGGCCGATCTGCCGGCTGAGCGCCTGATAGGCGCCAAGCAGCAACTGCTGCCCCGTCTGGCCGCGCGCGTAAAATGTGCGCGAAACCTGGGCGCCGCCAAACGAACGGTTGTCGAGCAACCCGCCGTATTCGCGGGCAAAGGGCACGCCCTGCGCCACACACTGGTCAATGATGTTCACGCTCACCTGCGCCAGCCGGTGAACGTTGGCCTCGCGCGCCCGGAAATCGCCGCCCTTGATCGTGTCGTAGAACAGCCGGAAAACGCTGTCGCCATCGTTGCGGTAGTTCTTTGCCGCGTTGATGCCGCCCTGCGCCGCGATGCTGTGCGCGCGGCGCGGACTGTCCTGATAGCAGAAACACTTGACGTTGTAGCCCAGTTCGGCGAGCGAGGCCGCGGCGGACGCGCCCGCCAGGCCCGTGCCCACCACCAGCACGTCGAACTTCCGTTTGTTCGCCGGGTTGACGAGCTTGATGTCGAATTTGTGTTTGTCCCACTTCTGCGGCAGGGGACCGGAAGGAATCTTGGCATCCAATTTCATGCTACTTCAACGCCTCCTTTCCGTAACCCAAGAGGATTGCGATCGGAATCGAGGCATAACCGATCACCAGCACCCAGGCAATGACCTTGCCGAAACGGTCAAGGCGCGGCGTCCACACGTCATTTTTCAAGCCGAGGGACTGGAACAATGCGCCGATACCGTGGCCCAGGTGCAGGCTCAACAACGACACGGCCACGACGTAGAACAGCGACACCCAGACGTTCGAGAAGCCGACCACCATCATCTTGAACACGTCGTGCGTCACCGTGCCGTTCTTCAACGTGGTCTCGAAGGTTGTGAAGTCCTGGCCCGTCAGGTTCACGCCTTTGACCTGCACCGTGTAATGCAACAGGTGAAAGAGGACGAAGGCCGCGATGACGAAGCCGCTGCCGATCATCGTCCGCGAGGCGTAGCTGGCCCCGTAAAACACGTCCTGCGTGTAACGCACCGGCCGGGCGGCGCGATTTTCCAGGGTCAACACCACCGCCGACCAGATGTGCAGCCCCACGATGCTCAACATCGCCAGCCGGACCAGCCACAGCAGCTCGCCGGTGGACTGGAGAAAATGCGCGTAGCGGTTGATGGCCTCGGGGCCGAGGAAGACCTGCAGATTCCCCACCATGTGGCCGACCACGAAGGCAAACAGGCAGAGGCCCGTCACCCCCATGATGTATTTTCGGCCCAACGACGACCGGAAAAGACGATAGAGAAGTTTCATGTTTCAACCAGCCTGCGGAGCGAAAACCGCGGTGAGCTTCACCGGCTCACGTTCCTTGAAGTTGATGGCATTCATTAAAAATGACGTGCTAGTAAAGGATTCTGCCGCGGCCGCGTCAACTCGTTCATTTAAGTATTAGTGCGGCTGCCGAGCGCCATGAAATCCTCTTCAACCGAACGAAACGCCCGCCACCCGCTCGGTTTCTTCGTCAGGGATACGCCTGGTCCAGTTGTTCGAATCGCTTGTAAGCCGGCGAATTCGTCGAAATCCGCTGCTTGATGGCGTTGAGCACGCGCCGGGCCTCGGCGGGGCTTTTGCGCCCGGCCAGCAGCACATAATCCAGGTCAATGTCGGTCAGCCGCGGTTCTTCGATTTCCTGGCGGTGGATCCGCAACCACTCCTTGAGGCCGTCCGGACCCTGCCGCTTGGCTTCGTCGAACGAGGACTCCAGCTCGATCGGCAGGCCGGGCAGCTTGCCCGGCGCGAACCGTGGCTGGCTCTCGGCGCTCCCGCCTTTGTCAGCCATGGTGTGGTGGACGTAGTCGCGGAATTTCAGCCCCAGAACGAGAACCACCGCGATAATGACAATGGTGATGACAGCTTTCATCCTTCAACCACGCGCTGAACCCGGGCCCCGAGCCGGCGCAATTTTTCATCAATCTGTTCGTAACCGCGATCCAGGTGATAAATGCGTTTGACGCGGGTTTCGCCCTGCGCCACCAGGCCCGCGATGACCAGCGCGGCCGACGCGCGCAGGTCGCTGGCCATCACCGGCGCGCCGCTCAGTTGGCGTCCGCCCTTTACCACCGCGCTCGGCCCTTCGATGGTGATGTCCGCGCCGAGCCGCGCCAGTTCGCTCACGTGCATGAACCGCGACTCGAAGATGCGCTCGGTGAGGATGCTGATGCCCCGCGCCTGCGTCATCAACACCATCATTTGCGCCTGGGCGTCGGTCGGAAAGCCCGCATACGGCTGGGTCGTCACATCCACCGGCCGCAGACTCCGGCCCGCCTTGATCGTAAGCGCGCCGCCGCGATGCTCCACCCGTGCGCCCGCTTCCTGAAGCTTGTCCAGCACGGCGTGGAAATGATCCGGCCGCGCGCCGCGCAGCGTGATTTCCCCGCGCGTCGCCGCCGCCGTGATCGCAAACGTCGCCGCCTCGATCCGGTCCGGGATGACCTCGTGTTCGGCGCCATGCAACTCGCGCACGCCGGTAATCGTCACCGTCGGGCTGCCGGCCCCGGCGATCTTCGCGCCCATGGCGCTGAGGAAATGCGCCAGGTCCACGATTTCCGGCTCGCAGGCGGCGCTTTGAATCACCGTCACGCCCTCGGCGAGCGTGGCCGCCATCATCACGTTTGCCGTGCCCAGCACGGTGGGACCGGACCGCCCGCCGAGGAACATGTCCGTTCCCACCAACCGCCGCGCCTGCGCGCAAACGTAGCCGCCGTCAATGGTGATGTGCGCCCCCAGCGCCTTCATGCCCTTCAAATGAAGGTCAATCGGCCGCGAGCCGATCACACACCCGCCGGGCAGCGATACTTTCGCCTCGTGCAACCGCCCCAGCAGCGGGCCGAGAATGCAGACCGACCCGCGCATCTTGCGCACCAGTTCGTAATCGCCAAAGCCCTTGATGTGACCGGCCTGGACGGTGACCGTGTCGCCCTGCATCCGCACCTTTGCGCCGATGGACGCCAGAATGCGCCCCATGAACGCCACGTCGCTCAAGTTGGGCACGCGCCGGATCACGCACGGTTCGCGCGTCAGCAACGTCGCCGCTAAAATCGGCAGCACGGCATTTTTGGCGCCGCTGATCGGCACCTCGCCGTGCAGGGGAATGCCACCTTTAACCACCAGGCTATACATGTTTGCGACTCGTCACGGTCACTGAAATCGTCACCGCGTGGACTGTTTCATGTTGCCGGCGGCCGTGCAATCAGGAACCGCGCGCGTCCGCTCAAGTCGGCCACCGGCGCCTCCGTCCGCCAGCCGCCTGCGTCGAATACCGCCTTCACCGCCCCGCCCTGCCCGTCGCCAAATTCCAGCATCAGGCAGCCATGCGACTGCAGCAACGCCGCGCCGCCGGCCGCGAGTTGCCGGATGCAATCCAGCCCGTCGGTGCCGCCGTCCAGCGCCCGCCGCGGATCAAAATCCCGCACCTCCGGCTCCAGCACCGCGATCTCCGCCGTGGGAACGTAAGGCGGATTGGCGACGATCAAATCGAAGCGCGTCGCCGCCAGCAGTGCGGTCAGGCCCTCGCCGCAGACAAATTGCACGCGGTTGGCAACGCCATTTCGTTCGACGTTTGCGCGGGCGACTTCGATGGCTTCCGGCGAAACGTCCAGCGCGGTGACCGTCGCTGTCGGGCACTTCGCCGCAATGGCGATGGCAAGACAGCCGCTGCCGGTGCCGAAGTCCAAACAAGTTGAAGGTTGCGAGTTGGAGGTTGAGAGGAACTGCCAGGCGCGTTCGGCCAGCAGCTCGGTTTCTGGGCGCGGAATCAGGACGGCGCGGTTCACCGCAATCTCAAAGCCGCAGAACGACACCGAGCCGACGAGGTGCTGCAACGGCTCACGGTTGCTGCGGCGGCGGACCAGCTCCCGCAGCGCGGCCAGTTCCGCCTCTGCCAGCGGCCGCTCAAAATTCAGGTAAAGCTTCAGCCGCGGCATCTGGAGCACGTGCGCCAGCAGCAGTTCGATCTGGAGCCGCGGCGACTCGACGCCCTTTTTCGCCAGGTAGTCGGCACTCCGCTGGATGACTTCGAGAACGGTCACGGCGCGAGGTTAATGGGCCGGCCCGGCGTGCAAAGCGCAAAGTTCCCGGCGCCGCCTGCGCGCTTGACGCCTCCGCGGCGCTCCGCGACGGTTGCGCGATCCATGAAATTCGTGGACGAATACCGCGACGCCGCGCGAGCGCAGGAGTTCGCCGAAATCATTCGGCGCACGGTCAGCCGCCCGTGGACCATCATGGAAATCTGCGGCGGCCAGACGCACGCCATCGTCAAATTCGGCCTCGACGAACTGCTGCCGCGCCACGTGACGCTGGTTCACGGCCCCGGCTGTCCGGTGTGCGTGACGCCGTTGGAACTGATTGACCGGGCCATCGCCCTCGCGACGCACCCCGGCGTCACGGTCTGCTCGTTCGGCGACATGCTGCGCGTGCCCGGCAGCCGGACGGATCTGCTCGCCGTGAAGGCCCGCGGTGGCGACGTGCGGATCGTTTATTCGCCGCTCGATGCGGTGAAACTCGCCCATGAACTTCCCAACCGGCAGGTGGTTTTTTTCGCCGTCGGTTTTGAAACCACCGCGCCGGCGAATGCCATGGCCGTCGTGCAGGCGCAACGCGCCGGTCTGCGCAATTTCTCGCTGCTCGTCGCGCACGTCCTCGTGCCGCCGGCGATGGCGGCGATTCTCAGTTCGCCCGACAACCGAGTGCAGGGTTTTCTCGCCGCCGGCCACGTCTGCGCGGTGATGGGCTGCCGCGAATACGAACCGCTGGCGGCGAAATATCGTGTGCCCATCGTCGTCACCGGTTTCGAGCCGCTGGACATTCTGCAAGGCGTGCAGCAATGCGTCGAGCAACTCGAAGCCGGCCGCGCCGAGGTGGTCAACCCATACGCCCGTGTCGTGCGACCGGACGGCAACCCCGCCGCGCAGCAGGTCCTGCGCACAGTGTTCCGCGTCGTCCCGCGCAAGTGGCGCGGCATCGGCGAAATTCCCGCCAGCGGCCTTGGCCTGCGCGAGGAATTCGCGGAGTTCGACGCCGAACAGCGCTTCGGCCTAGCCCAACTCACCGCCGAGGAATCGCCGGAGTGTCAGAGCGGCCTGGTGCTGCAAGGCGTCAAGAAGCCGCACGAATGCCCGGCATTCGGCGTCCGTTGCACGCCGGAACACCCGCTCGGCGCGCCGATGGTTTCCAGCGAAGGCGCCTGCGCCGCCTATTTCCGGTATCGCCGCCCGCCGCCGAGTCAACCCCGCGGCGAACCTGCCAACCGCCCGTCATGAGTGCCGAATTCACCGCCAGTTGTCCCGTTCCGCTCACGAATTATCCGCACGTCCTGCTGGCCCACGGCGGCGGCGGGCGGTTGATGCAGCAGCTCATTGAGAACGTGTTTGTCACCGCGTTCGACAATCCGCAACTCGCGGCGCGCCACGACGGTGCCACGCTTGAAACCGCCGGCGCGCAGCTCGCCTTCACGACGGATTCCTACGTCGTGCGGCCGTTGTTTTTTCCCGGCGGCGACATCGGCACGCTGGCGGTCAACGGCACCGTGAACGACCTCGCGATGTGCGGCGCGCAACCGCGCTGGCTGAGCGCCGGCTTCATCATCGAGGAAGGTCTGCCAATGGAAACGCTGCAACGCGTCGCGCAATCCATGCGGCGCACGGCCGACGCTGCCGGCGTGCAAATCGTCACCGGCGACACCAAGGTCGTGGACAAGGGCAAGGGCGACGGACTCTTCATCAACACCGCCGGCATCGGCATGCGGGCGCACACCGGCAACATCGGCCCCGGCGTAGTGCGTCCCAGCGACGCCGTGTTGCTGAGTGGCGATGTGGGCCGGCACGGGATGGCGATCATGTCCGTGCGCGAAGGTTTGGAATTCGAGAGTCCGATCACGAGTGATTGCGCGCCACTGGCCGCGCCGGTGCTGGCATTGCTGGACGCCGGCATCGCCGTGCATTGTCTGCGCGACTTGACCCGCGGCGGACTCTGCGCCGCGCTGAACGAAATCGCCGCCGCCGGCCGCGTGCAGGTTCACATCGAGGAAGCCGCGGTGCCGGTCAGTGAACCGGTCCGCGGTGCGTGCGAAATTTTGGGCCTCGACCCGCTGTCGGTCGCCAACGAAGGCCGTTTCGTGGCGTTCGTCGCCGCGGGGGATGCGGATCGCGCCTTGGAGATTTTGCGCAGCCAGCCGGTTTGCGCCGACGCGGTTCGTATCGGCACGGTGCTGGCGAATTCGCCGGGGCTGGTGACGATGCGCAGCCGGATCGGCGTCAACCGCGTGCTCGATCTGCTCAGCGGCGAACAACTGCCGCGCATTTGCTGATGGACCACCGAAGAATCAGGCTTCCATGCGACCGGTTCACATTGAAGAATTCTGGATCGTTCTCTGTCATGGGTCCGGGACCAACTGGGTACCCTTGGCCGGTCCCAGAGGTGATTTCATTCTACCTGCTGGATTAGATGGTTCTGCGTTCGTCCAACCCGTGTTATGTCGCTGAGAATACTCCTTGTGCTGTTGCCTTGCCTTTGGCGGACTTTGGACATTTCGGCTTGGCCAGCGCAGACGACGGACCTGCAGCAGGATGATGGAACGGTCTGTCTGGGCGTAGGCGAACAGACCTGGCGCTTTACCCGAACTGGAAACGCCTGGGCGCTGCAGGCGGTGGAAGTCCGCGGCATGGCCGTGGCGCGGCCGTTGACGCGCGAGGATGGCTTCTTCATCGGCGGCGGGGCGGCCCAAAGTGTCAGCGTCCTCACCAACCGCCCGGACCAGAGGAGTCTTGCCTTCCAGGTCGGCACGAATCGCGTGTGGTTCTCTGTCAGCGCGGCGGACCGGCTCCCGCTGGTGCATGTAAGGATCGAAGGTCCCTCCACGCCGATATTCGCCTTGCGAACCGCGCAGGCCGACGCCCGCGAACACGGCGGTTGGCTGACGCGCGGTTGCGTGGCCACGGACGCTGACGGCCACGAGGACTTCATTGACGCCAGCAACCCACTGGTCTTTGGCCACAGCCAGACCGGCGCCCACGACGCGGGTTACCTCTTCCTGCCCGCCGTGCATGAGCACATTCAGAAGAACGGCCGGACTGAGCAGCGTTCCGACACATGGTTTCAAAGCGCCCGGCAGAACGTAGGTGATGAATCATTCTTCGGCTGTTGGCGTCTGCGCCTCGGACAGGGCGAACCGAAGGAGTTCGCGGTGTTGCTCGATCGTGATCTCGGCGGGCGGGTCAGTGACGTGTGCGAGAAGTATTACGCAGATGCAGTGGACAGCCTTGTGGATGTGTCCGCAATCCCCTTGAATTACGATCCGGACAAGTGTCTCCAGGTCCTGCCCATTCGACTTGCAGCACCGGACGCATTCATTCCGGGGTGGGGCTGGATGATGGACGAGTTTCCGAATGCCTCGTATCCATTCGCCCACGATTGCGTGCTGCAGACACCCGCCGTGCTCGCCTTTGAAGGGCTGGCCACCGGGCGCGACTGGGAACGAAACTTCGCCCGCTATTTTCTCGACCACACACCGCTCGTCGGCCCGGATGGCAAGAGCTTCTTCGTGCGCCGGCCCGGAGGACTGACCCGCTGGGGCTACTTCGCCACTTACCGCGACGGCTTCCCGCCGCTGGACGGCGGCACGTGGTGGACGGCCGACATGCTTTATCGCACCGCGCTGGCAATGGACGACGCCAACCTGCGCCACACGGCGGTGGACATGGTCCGGCACGACCTCGACGTGAAGCTGGACCTCGCCCGCATGACGTATCCCCCGTGCTGGAGCGCCGTGCGGAATCGCGTCGGCGACGACCACCGCGATGACTGGTTCCAGACTCCCGGCCTTGCCTACTGCGCCTATGTTGCCTCGAAGATCGCCTACCCGGAGACGAAGGATCCCATCTGTCTCGCCAAGGCCGATCGCATCTGTGACTGGTTCGCCAGCCACCTCGCGGACGAAACCAAGCTGAATTTTCTTCAGGGCAACAACATGTACGCCACGTTTTCGTGCTACCTGGCGCTCGCCTTCCTGGACAAATATGACCGTTCCCACGACCGCCGCTTCCTCGACATGGCGCGCGACGTGACCTGGGTGCAGATCATGACGCTCTGCACCACGCCGGCCAAGGACTCCTGGGGCCATCCGCTGACCGGCGTTACCTGCGTCGGGGTGCGCGGCTGCACGGACTACGATTGTGCACCGAACCTCTGCCAGGAGAAAGACCTGAACTTTGTCCACCTCATCGGCCCGTTGCTCGATCACGTCAACAGCCCGGCTTACGGGAAATACCTGGAGCTTCAAAGAATGGCCTTGGACAAGGATTCGTGGAAGGACGCCTGGGTGACCGAACTACGCGACACGAACCTCCGCACGATGTATGACACCTACGCTCGCGGCATGGCCAACCTTATTTATGCGCTTGACCAGAGCAGCGACCCGCGCGTCGTGGCATCCGAAAAACTTGTTTCGGAGGCTGATCCAGCGATCAACCACCGTCGCGATCTCGTACTGGCGAACGGAACGCGGCAGGATCGCACAACCACGCTCAAGGTCCGGTTCCTACAACCGGACGAGTATGAAGTGCTGGCCAATGGAAAGAGCCAAGGCCGACGGACGCAAAATCAACTTGCCGACGGCTGGGTCGTCACGATGCCAGCCAACACCACGGAGGAAATCCGCGTGGAGCCTGTGTCGCTGACGCCGCCCGATTCGGTCACTCGGATTTACGATACGACCGTGACCTACCTGAGCGATCTCGAACCGTTCGCTGCCCAGCGCGGCACCGGACTCCCTGATCCGACTTACCGCAAAGACCTAAGCTTTGACGACCACCCCATTGCGTTGAAAGAGAGTGCATTCCCGAAGGGCCTCGGATGCGCGGCCAACACCGTGCTCGTGTACCGACTGGACGGACAGTACGAACGTTTCCAAGCCAAGGTGGGAGTGGATCAAGAGGTGGCCGCCGCCCCCGCGCCACGACCGTCGGTCTTCTTCACGCTCTTCGTGGACGGCGTGCTCCGCTTCGAGAGTGGTCCTATGTTCCGTGATACGCCGTCGCGGGACGTGGACGTGAATGTGCAGAGCGCCCGGGTGCTCATGCTCCGGATGTCCTGCAACTGGGATAACAACGGCAACAGCCTGCACGACCACGGCAACTGGGCCGACGCACGATTGATCGGGAAAGCAAGTCCGTGAACGACTGATACCATTTCCCACTAACAATCGGTAGAATGAGTCAGGCGATAGCGTTTGCTTGGAAGTGGGGCCAGTGATGGACGAGGGACAAGGCGCGGACGGGGGGTTCCCAGAAGGGACGCGGCGCCTGGGTCAGCGTTCCCTCCAAATGATCGAGGCCGGCGAAATGCCGGTTGCACGTCACGTCCTGCGTTTGATCCCACAACCCTTCCACCGGATTGAGTTCCGGACTATACGGCGGCAACGGCAGCAGATGAATCCGCGCCGGCAGCGCCGCACCCCCCGGCCGGGGATGAAAGCCCGCCTGATCCCAGATGACCACAGGTTCCGCTGGCGCATCACTGTCCACGAGCTGCTGGAGAAACCCGCAACTCAACTCCAGACTGACCGACGGGAGGAACCGGAACTCGGCCAACCCTGCCCCCACCTCCACCGCGCCATACACATATTCCCACTCGTAGCGTTGTTCCTGGGCCCGCACCACGCGCCGCCCGCGCCGCGCTGGACATCGCCACCGGCAAGGTCATCGGCCAGTGCCAGCGCCTCACCGGCAGCAGGAGTTGGTGCGCTTTCTCGACTGGATTGAGCGCGCCGGGCCGGCGGGATTGCCGGGGCATCTGGTGCTGGACAATGACGCCACCCACAAAACTCCGAAGGTGGCCGCCCGGTTCCAGCAACGACCGCGTTACCATCTGCACTTCACCCCCACCAGCCGTTCCTGGCTCAACCAGGCGGAACGCTGGTTTGCCAAGATCACCGAACCGCGCATCCGGCGCGGCGTCTTCAAAAGCGTGGATGCACTCATCGCCGCCATGACTCACTACCTCGCGGCCAACAACCGTTCTCCCATACCCTTCGTCTGGACGGCCACGGCTGAACTCATCCACGACCGCGTCGCCACACTTTGTAAGCGAACTAATCGCTCACCACACTAGAGCGGTTATCCAAAATTCAGTCAGCGGCTTGCGGAGCGCACCCCGATCTCGTGGCAGAACTTCACCGAGCCGGAAGATCAGCCATGTTTGCCGCAGCTTCCCACTCGCTGGCTTTCGCCGAGAGGAGCGCGCCTTCTTCCGGCCAGTCGTGGAGCGTGGCGGGATCGAAGTCCGCGCCGTTGGGCCAGACGAGAGTGCGAACTTCAGGATCGAGACACACTTGGCGGAACAGGGCCGCGGCCTGAAGGGGGCCGAACAATGGCCCATGCAGCACAGGACGAAAATCAATTTCCTGCGACGTGCCGTCCTCGAAGTGGACCCGCAAGGTCCACGGTCCCACATGCTCGAAGCTCTGCACGAAATGGATCGGGTGGTTCATAGGCGCATCATTTCAACGGTTCAATCGGGGCCGGCAGTTGGCCCGATTGCAGGCGCCGCCAGTCTGCGTTGATCTCATCTTCGTGCAATTCGGCCCGAGCTTCAACCAAACGCGCTGTTTTCGTGGCAGGCCGTCGGCGATCAATTCCACCGGCGACAGGCCAAAGACCGCGACTTAGACCACGTAGTAGGTGTGGAAGTACGGGCGTTTATGCGGTTCGCCCGCCTCCACAAACATGCGGATGATGATGCCGTAGAATCGGGCGAGTTGGGGCATAAAGAGAAAAGGGGCCGCCAGCATCGCTGACGGCCCCATGACGGAAAACAGTTACTTGCTTTTCGCCGGTTTGGCCGCCGTGGCGGCTTCCTCTTCCAGCGCGGCCTGCGCGGCGGCCAGGCGGGCCACCGGCACGCGGAACGGCGAGCAGCTCACGTAGGTGAGGCCGATGCGGTGACAGAACTTCACCGAGTCGGGGTCGCCGCCGTGTTCGCCGCAGATGCCCAGCTTGATGCCTGGCCGGGTCGCACTGCCTTTCTCCACGGCAATCTTCATGAGCTGGCCCACGCCGGTCTGGTCAACCGAGGCGAAGGGATTTTTCTTCGCGATTTCCAGTTCCTGATACTTGCCGAGGAACGAGCCGGAGTCGTCGCGGCTCATGCCCAGGCAGGTCTGGGTGAGGTCGTTCGTGCCGAAACTGAAGAACTCCGCCGTCTGCGCGATCTCGTCGGCGGTCAGCGCGCCGCGCGGGATTTCGATCATCGTGCCGACGCTGTAGGTGAGCTTCACCTTCTGCGCGGCCATGACTTCCTTGGCCACGCGGTGGACGACTTCGGCCTGGAGGTCGAGTTCCTTCTTGAACCCGACCAGCGGGATCATGATTTCCGGCTTCACCTTGACGCCGGTCTTCTGCACCTCGGCGGCGGCCTCGAACACCGCGCGGGACTGCATCTCGGAGATTTCCGGATACACCAGGCCCAGGCGGCAGCCGCGGAAGCCGAGCATCGGGTTGAACTCGTGGAGTTCCTTGACGCGCTGCTGAATCTTCGCCACCGGCACGCCCATTTTCGCGGCGAGGTCCTTCTGCGCGGCTTCCTCGTGCGGGAGAAACTCGTGCAGCGGCGGGTCGAGGAAGCGGATGGTGGCCGGCAGACCGTTCAGTTCCTTGAACATGCCCACGAAGTCCGCCTTCTGATACGGCAGAATCTTGGCCAGCGCCTTTTTGCGTTCCTCGACGCTGTCGGCAAGGATCATCTCGCGCATGGCGTCAATGCGGTTGCCTTCAAAGAACATGTGCTCGGTGCGGCACAGGCCGATGCCGCTGGCGCCGAAGGCGACGGCGTTGGCGGTCTGCTCCGGATTATCGGCGTTGGTGCGGACCTGCAGACGGGTCGCCTTGGAACACCAGTCCATGAGCTTCTTGAAGTTCTGGTAGGTCGGGCTGTCCTTCGGATCGAGCGATTTCTCGACAAGCACCTGAACGACTTCCGACGCGGCGGTCTTGATGTCGCCGGGATAAACTTCGCCCGCGGTGCCGTTGATGGAAATCGAGTCGCCCTCCTTGTAGGTGACGCCGTCCACGGTCATGGTCCGGGTGTTGTAATCAATCTGCAACGCCGCCGCGCCGCAGACGCAGACCTTGCCCATCTGGCGGGCGACCAGCGCGGCGTGCGAGCTGACACCGCCCTTGGCCGTCAGGATGCCTTCTGCGGCGATCATGCCACGCAGGTCTTCGGGCGAGGTTTCGTTGCGGACCAGCAGGACCTTTTCGCCCTTGTCGGCGGCTTCCACCGCGCGCTCGGCGTTCAGGTAGAGTTTGCCGGAGGCAGCGCCGGGGCCGGCCGGCAGGCCGCGGGCCATGCATTTGGCCTGCTTGACGGCCTGGCGGTCGAAGATCGGCGCGAGCACCTGGTCGAGCTGGTCGGCCGGCACGCGGCGAATCGCCGTCTTCCAGTCAATGAGCTTCTCCTTTTCCATCTCGATGGCGAAGCGGACGGCGGCGAGGCCGGTGCGCTTGCCATTGCGGGTCTGAAGCATGAAGACCTTGCCTTCCTGGATGGTGAACTCAAAGTCCTGCACGTCCTTGAAGTGGCGCTCCAGGGTTTGCCGGATGTTCTCCAATTCCTTGAACGCGTCGGGCATGTGGTTTTTGAGCTGGGCCACCGGTTCGGGCGTGCGCACGCCGGCGACAACGTCCTCGCCCTGCGCGTTGATGAGAAACTCGCCGTAGAACACCTTTTCGCCCGTGGCCGGGTCGCGCGTGAAGGCGACGCCGGAGCCGGAGGTGTCGCCGGTGTTGCCATAGACCATCGCCTGGACGTTCACCGCGGTCCCCCATTCCGACGGAATGTTGTATTTGCGGCGATACACGATGGCGCGGTCGTTCATCCAGGAACCGAACACGGCACCGGTGGCGCCCCACAGTTGCTTCCACGGGTCCTGCGGGAACTCGCTGCGGGTGCGCTCCTTGATCAACGCCTTGAAACGGGCGACCAGTTCCTTCAAATCATCCACGTTGAGCTTGGTGTCCTCGATATCCGCGTGATAGCGCTCGTGCTTCAGGCTATGAATGACGACTTCGAACGGCTCGTGGTCTTCGCCAGCGCGCTTTTGAACGCCCATGACCACGTCGCCATACATCTGGATGAACCGGCGGTAGCAATCCCAGGCAAACCGCTCGTTTTGCGTCGCCTTGACGAGCGCCAGCACGGTCGCGTCGTTGAGGCCGAGGTTCAAAATCGTGTCCATCATGCCAGGCATCGAATCCCGCGCGCCGGAGCGCACTGAGACGAGCAGCGGCATGGCGGCCTTGTCGCCGAACTTGGTGCCCATGATCTTTTCGATGTGGGCCACGCCGGCCTTCACCGTCGGATCCAGATCCTTCGGGTAGGTCTGTTTGTTCTCGTAGTAATAAGTGCAGACCTCGGTGGTGATGGTGAAGCCCGGAGGCACCGGCAGACCGATGCGGGCCATTTCCGCGAGATTGGCGCCCTTGCCGCCAAGGAGCGGCTTCATGGAGCCATCCCCGTCGGCCTTCTTGTTGCCGAAGAGATAAACGTATTTTGCAGCTTTCATTGCTTTAGCCATAGTCGTAATCCTGTAAGTTCTGAGTTTCGCTGGAAAACCCCCCGCGAAGTTCAAGGGACGCTAACAAAGGAGCTAGGCGTGTCAACGGGGAATTGGCCGGCGCCCGGCCGGCAGCGCCCGGAAGCTGGTGGCGGGGGCGGATTGGGCCGGTTCGTGTGTCCGGCCGTTGTGCCCAAGGCCGGCGTGACGCGGCCTGGACCGCGACACGAGCGCCGAAACCGGGAGTAATCCTGTCCGGCCGCCGGTTACGCCACAGCCTCCCCAGCGTGGCAGCCGAAACCGCGGTTGCTTGGACAGGCTGTTCGCTGTTCACTTCCTTAAACTTGGAAGACGCGGCTCAACCACGAATGGCACCGATGGCCACGGATACCCGGCATTTGCCGAGCACCACCCGACCACCCGGACAAATTGGCAGATCAAAGCCTCAGTTTTTTGAACCGGCGGTTCACTTCCTTGAAGTGGAAGTCGAGCGAGCAGAGTTTCTCCAGTTCACCGGGCTTGAAGTGCCTGGCCACGGCGGGATCGGCCTTCAGCACTTCGAGGAAATCGGCGTCATCACGGCCGGCGTGTTTGACCTCCCAGGTTTTCATCGCGGCATCCTGGACGAGCTTGTAGGCCGCCTCACGGGTGAGGCCCTTGCGGATGAGGGCGAGCAGGACGGTCTGGCTGTTCCACATGCCGAGCGAGAGGCCGAGGTTGCGCTTCATGTTTTCGGGATAAACGGCGAGGCCGTCCATCAGGCGCGTGAGCAAGCCAAACATGTAGTCGAGCAGCGTGCAGGAGTCGGGGAAGATGATGCGCTCGACACTGCTGTGGCTGATGTCGCGCTCGTGCCAGAGGGCAACGTTTTCGAGCGCGGCGATGGCGTTGCCGCGGAGCACGCGGGCGAGGCCGGTGAGACGCTCCCAAGTGATGGGGTTGCGTTTATGCGGCATGGCGCTGCTGCCTTTCTGGCCCTTGGTGAACGGTTCCTCGGCTTCGAGCACTTCGGTGCGTTGCAGGTGACGGAATTCCACCGCCCAGCGTTCGATGCTCGCGCCGACGAGCGCCATCGCAAGTTGGAATTCCGCGTGGATGTCGCGCTGAACCACCTGCGTAGCGATGGGTGCTGGCTGGATGCCCAGCTTCTTGCAGACGTAAGCCTCGACACGCGGCGACAGGTGCGCGCTGGTGCCGACAGCGCCGGAAATTTTGCCGACGGACACGGTCTCACGCGCCGCTTCCAAACGCCGTAGCGCGCGGACAAATTCGTCATGCATCAACGCCAGTTTCAGGCCGAACGTCGTCGGCTCGGCGTGGATGCCGTGGCTGCGGCCGATGCAGGGCGTGAACTTGAACTCCTTCGCCCGGCGGGCGATGACCGGCAACAGGGATCGCGCATCGGCAATCAGGAGGTCCGCACTTTGCTGCATTTGGACGGCGTAGCAGGTGTCGCCCACGTCGCTGCTGGTCAGGCCGAAGTGAAACCAGCGGCTGGCGTTGTCGTTGATCGCCTCCGCGACGGCGGTGGTAAAGGCGATGACGTCGTGGTTGAGCACCTTTTCCAATTCGCGCTGGCGCGCGACCAGGCCGGGCAGATCGGCGAACCACTGGTCGCAGCCGGCCTTGATCTTGGCGAAATCCTTGGCGGGAACAATTTTCTCCTTCACCAGCGCCTCGCTGGCCAGCAGTTCAATTTGCAGCCAGGTCCGGAGCTTGTTTTCGTCGGTCCAGATGGCCCGCATTTCCGGGCGGGAGTAACGCAGAATCATGGCGCGAGACTACGCGGGCCGGCGCGTTGCGTCGAGGCGTGAGTAAAAGGTCTGTTGCCGCGTTTCAGGCGACGCCACGGTTCACCGAAACCAGCGAGAGGTAAACCAATCCCACCGAGGCGGCGTAACGCGGATTCGCCCGCAAGTGGCGCGCGGGCTGAATCCACTCCCACGGCGCGCCGGCCGCGCGGTTGGCCCGCACATGGGCCGCGAACTCGACCAGCAGCCGGTCGCCCGCCGCGGGGTTCACCTGGCGCAGCGCGGTGATCAGCCAGCCGGTGGGCGTGGCCCAGTAACCGCCATTTTGGTATTCGTCCGGCGGGCAGGAGGCTTGTTCCCAGTGACCGCCGAATTCGCCCGTCGGCGGGAGATGGCGCACCTGGCCTTCCACCACCGTGCCACCGGCCTCGTAGAGCTTGAGCAAATGCCGGCTCAGGCGGCGGCTGATCGCCGGGGCAAGAATCCCCAGCCAGACCGCAAAAGCCGACGCCCACACGTCGTCCTTGCGGCCCAGCCCGGTGGCGGAGAGCAACAAGCCCGATTCGCCGGCGCCGGCGCCGGCCGACTTGCGGTAAAACATCGTCGGAATCGCTGACCGGATTTTGTCCGCCTCGGCGCGAAGTTGTTTTGCGGCAGCCGCCTTTCCGTCCGCCTTCAGCAATGCCGCCAGTTGCCGCGCTGCCCGCCAGCGCAGCAGCGACGGCATCAGGCACCGCCCGGTTTTGCGGATGGTGTCGCAAAAACCCCAGTCCACGCGCGTTCGTCCTTCCGCGGGTTCGCACACCGCCAGGCCGGTCGGTTCGTCCGCAGCCACGGAAGCGAAGGCCTTTTCGCACACATCGGAAAGCCTCGCTTTGCCCCAGCCGGTCTTGACCGTGGACCGGAAAAAGTCCAGCCGGCGGGTCAAACGCCAGTGCTCAAAGACCATCTGGACGAAGAAGAACGCGTCGTCGGCCGGTGGCAGAAAACCAAACGTGCCATTGCCTTGCTCGGTGTAGGCGCCGGGATACCAACACGCCTCGCCGCCAAGCGTGATGTGATCGGGAATGCTGAAGGGCGGAACGAACAGCCGGCCGAAGTGGAGTCCGTCCGCGCCCGGCTGCGTGGCGGCCGTCACGCACACCCAGCCTTCGACTTCGTCAGCGGACACGAAATCGCCGCCGAGCATCATCGCTGCGTCGCGAATCCAAAACGCCGGATAGTAACTCTGCGTGGCACCCGGCACGTGCAGCGCGAATCCGGTTGTGTTGTTCGGCCCGCCGGGAATCTGGCCGCCGGCGGGAACCCGCGCGCCGTCGAGGACCGTTCGTGCCGTTTGCCGCAGGAGTTCGAGGTTTGCGGCGTAGTCGCTCGAAGCTGGGTCGGGTTCGCCCGCCCGCAAGGCGCCGGGCAGGGCGAGGAGCGCCGGTGTCAGGGCGATTTGTTGCAGGAAGCGCCGTCGTGACGGGGCGGATGTGCGTGGTCCCATGCCCCTGTCATACCACCCCGCAGTGGATCGGGCAATTCCCTGAATGCATCCGCGCCGGCTACTTGAGCTTCTTGATGATCTCGCCGAGGCCGCCTTCGACCGGCTCGATTTCAATCGCGCCACCGGCCCGGCCCGCCGCGGGTGGGACGGGTGGAATTGACTCTTTGCCGGACGCGCCGGACGGTTTATGCGCAAGCGCGACCGCCGGCAGCGGCAGCGCGGCGGCGGCGGGGGCTTCGGATGGATCGGCGTCCAGTGGCTCGGCGGATTTGCCGGGAATGAACCAGTGCGCACGGTGGGTCATCCATTTCTGGTAGCGGTCGAAAGTCCACATGCCGTGTTCGCCGCCGGTTTCCAAGGCCTGGGGCAGTTTGAAGAAATCGCGATTGCGGATGAAGGCCTTGACGGGGGTGTTCGGGCGGAGGATTTCGCACTCGGGCACGCGGATGTTCAGGTCGGCGCGGAAGCGGAGCCGCTGACAGACGACGGCGACCAGGCAGTCCGCCAGTTGGGCGCAGATGTTCGCCTGAATCTCGGCGGGAAACGCCAGGGCGATGCGTTGCAGCGCCTCGGCGCAGGAGCCGGAATGCACCGTGGCGAGGACGAGATGGCCGGTTTCCGCGGCGTTGAGCGTGAGGCGCATGGTTTCCGGCTCGCGCATTTCGCCCACCATCAGCACGTCCGGGTCCTCGCGCAACGCGTCGAGCAGCGCCTGCTCGAACGACGGGGTGTCCCGACCGACCTCGCGCTGGCGGATGAACGCGCGGCGCGGCCGGAAGGTGTATTCGATGGGACTCTCGATCGTCACGATGTGCCGCGCCTCGGTGAGGTTGATCTCCTGAATCAACGCAGCCAGCGTGGAGGACTTGCCGCAGCCGGTGGGGCCGGAAATCAACACGAGGCCATTCGTGGGCACAATCAGCTTCTTCAGTTCAGGGTGCAGGTTGAGGCGTTCGAGGGTGGCCTGGAACGGCGCCAGCAGCCGGATGGCCAATCCCACGCCGCGACTGGTGTGGAGCAGGTTGATGCGGCAGCGCACGCCGGCGATGGTCCTGGAAAAGTCGAGGGAACGCCGTTCCACGAACGCCGGCCAGGCCTCGGGACCGGTCAACTCGTGGGCGAACGCAGCCAGCGCCTGGCCCGGCAGCGGCTCGCCGGCGACGCGCAGGGCGCCGCGAATGCGCACGGCGACGGGCAGGCCGGGTTCCAAATGCACGTCGCTGGCGCCTTGCTGGTGGGCGTCGGCAATCAGGGCGTCAAGAGTCATGGCATTGTTGGGCGGCAATCCATTCGCCGGTTAAACACCCGCACCCGGGCGAAGTTCCGGGACTCGCCCGCGCCGGAGCGGCTGGCCAAGTCGGTTTCCGGCCGGCTTACGAATGCCGCATTTTCTCGCGGGCCAGTTCAAGAATGCGCCGCTCGCGCGGGGTGAGGCTTTGAATGCCGTGGGCCGAAATCTTGTCGAGGATCGGGTCAACCTCCTTGCTGATGAACTCGGCCGGCGGGATTTCCTCGGTCGGAGGCGCGGGCTGTTGCCAGCCGGCGGCGCTGCGGGCCGCGGGGGTCTTGACCAGCTCCGGTCGCCGGCGGGCGATGACACGCCACCCGGACCAGGCAAACGACCGGTGCTGGCGGTTGAGTCCGAAGCGGACGTAAGCCAGGCCGGCCAGGATGCCGCCCAGATGCGCGGCATGCGCCACGTTGTCCACCGGATGCAATATCCCAAACACGGCCACCAGCAGCTCGGCCACGATGAGGTATTTCGCCCGCATGGTGACGGGGATGATGAAGGCGATGAGCGTCGTGATGGGAAGTTCGGCGTTCAGCAACGCGAACGCGGCGATCAACCCGAACACGCCCGCCGACGCCCCGACGACCGGCGGAAACCCGAACCCCGGCAGGTAGCCAAAATGCGTCGGAAACATCAGGCTCGCTCCCGCCTGCACCAGGCCGCCGAAGGCGCCGCTGCCGAAATAGAGGATGAGGAAATTCACGCGGCCAATCGCGTCCTCCACCGGCCGGCCAAACATGTAGAGCATCGCGCAGTTGAGCGTGATGTGGAGGATGCCGCCATGCAGAAGCTGGAAGGTGACGAGCTGCCAGAGGTAACCCTTCAACAAATCGCCCGGATACAACGCGAGATACGTTTCCAGATGCGGCGCGGCGCGTTCCGAGCCGCCGCCCGCCAGGGGGACCACCAGTTGCGCCGCGTAGAACAGCACATTGATAACGATGATCCACGCGCTGGTCGAAAGCCGGGGGCGCCAACGTGTCGCCTCCGGCGGCGTGCGCATGTAGGAACGATCCGAAACACTCACTGCGGGCCAACGTAGCCGCCGGCCGGCGGGTTTTCAACCGGGGATTTGGCGGGCCGGTTGGCCGTAGCCGGGGCCGACTTGCGCCCGGGCGTTTGCACGCTGCCCACGAGTTCGCTCACGTCCTGGATTTGGTTGCGCTCCATGAATGCGCGGAGGCCGGCGATGACGGTCAAGGCGGTCTGCGGTTCGTAGAAATTCGCCGTGCCCACGGCCACGGCCGTCGCGCCGGCCATCATGAACTCGATGGCATCCGCCGCCGTCTGGACGCCG
The DNA here is from genome assembly GCA_021780105.1 of bacterium. Taxonomy (GTDB): domain Bacteria; phylum Verrucomicrobiota; class Verrucomicrobiia; order Limisphaerales; family J093; genus JAJXZJ01. The sequence goes on along the minus strand of JAJXZJ010000007.1, from coordinate 7,186 downwards.
CCCATGCCGATGATGGGAATCTTCACCGCCTTCGCCGCTTCCCAGACAAGCTTGATCGCGATGGGCTTGATGCATGGGCCGGTGAGGCCGCCGGTGACGTTCGCGAGCCTCGGGCGGCGGGTTTCGATGTCAATGGCCATCGCCGGATAGGAGTTGGTGATGGCCAGCGCGTCGCTGCCGGCGTCTTCGGCGGCTTTCGCGTAAGGTGCGATGCTGACGACGTTCGGACTGAGCTTGGTGATGAGCGGCAGGGCGGTGGCCCGGCGGCACGCGGCAACAACCTGGGCGAGGAGGTGACAGTCCGTGCCGAACTGGGCGCCGCCTTCCTTGATGTTCGGGCAGGAGACGTTCAGTTCCAGCGCGCCGACGCCGCCGAGGGCGTCGAATCGCCGGGCCACCTCGGCGTATTCCTCAACCGTCGTGCCCCAGATGTTGATGATGGTCGGGACGCGCAGTCCCTTGAGGAACGGCCAGTATTTTTGGATGAAACCGTCCACGCCGGGACCTTGGAGGCCGATGGCATTAAGCAGGCCGCTGGTGACTTCGGCGGTGCGCGGCGTGGGATTGCCGCGGACGGGGTGCAGCCGGATGCCTTTCACCGTCACCGCGCCGAGCTGGTTGAGGTCGAGGAGCTGCGCGTATTCGACGCCGTAGCCGAAGGTGCCGGAGGCGACGGTGACGGGGTTTTGCAGCGTCAGTTTGCCGAGCTGGACGGAGAGGTTCAACGCGTCACCTCCAAACCAAACGGCACAAGCTCGACCACCCTGGTTCGTTGCCATCGGCCGGAGCGGTTCAATTTACATTGTCGCGGCACGGCGGTGAGCGTTCCTCGTTTGAGACCGCTTGGCAACGGTTAATCATCTTCCTTTCCGGCCAGTCTGGCATCCGGTCCTGCCGGTTCGCCGGCCGATACAAGGATGGACAGCCGGCCGGCCGATGCGGTATAAGCAGCTTCACTCAAAGCAGCGCGAAGTGGCGCTGTTGGGTGATTCGACCAAACCGGCAAACCTGTTTTCGCCATGAACCTCTCCGTAATGGACCCCGTCGAACACGCCGTCGAGCGTGTCAAAGTCATCCTGTTCCGTCCGTTCGATGTCAGCAAATGGTTCGTGCTGGGCTTTTGCGCCTTTCTCGCCTACCTCGGCGAAGGCGGCGGCTACGGCGGCAGCTATCATCGAAGTTACAACGACCGCCACGGCCCGTTTCATGGCGGCGGCTTCGCGTCGGAGATGGGCGCGGCGGCGGACTGGGTAAAGTTTCACCTGCTGCTGGTCGTCGTTGTGGGCGCCATCGTGTTGTTCCTCGCCGTCGTGCTCGGCGTGCTGTTTACGTGGTTGCGCAGCCGGGGCAGGTTCATGTTTCTCGATGGCGTGGTGCGCAACCGTGCCGCGGTATCCGAGCCGTGGACCCAGTTTGCCGTGCAGGGCAACAGTCTGTTTCTATTCTCGTTGGTGTTCGGCTTGATTGCCTCCGCCGTGATCTTCGGCATCATCGGCGCCGGTCTGGTGCTGGCCTGGCCGGACATGCGGGCGGGGCATTGGGGGATTGGGACGGGCCTGGCGTTGATCATCGGCCTGCCACTCCTGTGTGTGGCGATCTCCCTTTGCGCGATCGTCGAGGTCTTGCTGGAGGATTTCGTGGTGCCGACGATGTATTTGCGCGGGGAACGCGTGCTGGCGGCGTGGGGGATCGTGCGGCGTGAAATCCTCGCGGACCACGCTGTCACGATCTTCCTGTATTTCCTGGTGAAAATCATGCTGGCCGTCGCCGTCGGGATCATTGCGTTGGTGGCCACCTGCCTCACGTGCTGCCTCGCAGCGCTGCCATACCTCGGCACGGTGATTCTGCTGCCGCTGTTTGTGTTCAAGCGGAGTTATTCCCTGTGCTTCCTGGAGCAACTGGGGCCGTCCTGGCGATTCTTTGGCGAAACGCTGCAACCGCCCTTGCCGCCGCCGTTCGCACCGCCACCGGCTTGAAATCAAGTTGACGCTGCACGGCGGGAAATCTAGCGTGCCGCCGGTTGGTGGCTGTAGCTCAGCCTGGTTAGAGCTCCAGATTGTGGATCTGGTTGTCGCGGGTTCAAATCCCGTCAGCCACCCCAACCTCCCCATTCCCGCGGGCGCGCTGGCGGCATCCTTCGGCCATCGCCGGCGGCAGCGGCCCCCGCGGAACAATCTGCGCATCGCGCGCTTGCGCTGGCGCCACGGCGGTTCCACACTGGCCGCGTTTTGTTATGACCGGTTCCATTGGCAACGTTCGCACGCGATTTTTCGAGTTTCACCAACTGCGGAAGCCGATGCCGCTGCGTGTCGGCGGCAAACTGGATCGTTTCACCCTGGCCTACGAAACCTACGGCCGCATCAACGCCGACGGCTCGAACGTCATCCTGCTTTACCATGCGATGACCGGCAGCCAGCATGCCGCGGGCACCAACCTGGAAGTGCCCGGCCTCAACGGCCGCTGGACGGACGAAGTTCAGACCGGCTGGTGGGACGGCTTCATCGGTCCCGGCAAGGCGCTGGACACACGACGGTTCTGCGTCGTTTGCGCCAATTACCTCGGCGGCTGCTACGGCTCCACCGGTCCGGCTTCCGTAAACCCCGCCACCGGCCGGCCGTGGGGACCGGCGTTCCCCGTCTTGCGCATGAGCGACATCGTGGATTCGCAGATGAAGCTGCTCGACCACCTAGGCGTGCGGCAGCTCCGCGCGGTGATCGGCGCCTCGATCGGCGGATTTCTTGCGCAACTCACCGCCACGCGTTACCCGGAGCGGGTGCAAACCGTGGTGCTCATCGGCACCGGCGTGGAAACGACCATTTACCAGCGCATCCTTAACTTCGAACAGGTCACCGCCATCGAGGCCGACCCGAACTTCCGCAGCGGCGATTACGGCGACGGCTCGCGGCCGGACATCGGTCTCGCGCTGGCCCGGCGCATCGCGCACAAGACCTTCATCTCGCTCGACACCCTGCGCGAACGCGCCCGCAACGAAGTCGTCAGCCAGAAACCGCCGTTTGGCTGGTATGAGATGAACAGTCCGGTGGAGTCCTACATGCTCTATCAGGGCGAGAAGTTCGTGAAACGTTTCGACGCGAACACCTACCTGCGCATCCTCGACGCCTGGCAGTGGTTCGACCTGGTGGGCGAGGCCGGCGCGGGCAGTTTCACCGAATTATTCGAGCGTTGCCGCGGCCAGGAATTCCTGGTGTTCAGCATTGATTCGGATGTCTCCTTTTACCCGGCGGAGCAGGCCCGCCTCGTCGGCCTGTTGAAACGGGCGCACGTGCCGCACATGTGGATCACCGTTCACTCGGACAAAGGCCACGATTCCTTCCTGCTGGAACCCAAGCTCTACTCGCCGCATCTCGCCCAGGCGCTCGCACACTGATCCGGTTCAACGTCTGCGCCGATCAGTCTTGCGTCAGCGCCCGCAAGCGCGTCTCGACCAACTGCCGGAACGTCTCGTGCTCCGCCTCGGAAAGGTCGCGCGGCACGCGGACCAGGGAACCCATGCGCACGCGGCAGCGGCTGAAAGGCAGTGGCAACTGGAACCCGTCCCAACTGCGAAATTGACGCTTCCAGAGGATATGCACGCTGACCGGCAGAATGGGCAGGCCCGTCAGTTGAGCGGCCGCGACCACCCCGCCCTGCACCACATACCGCGGCCCGCGCGGCCCGTCAGGCGTGACGGCCAGATCATAGCCGCGCTCAGCCCACGCGGTCATTTCCAGCATCGCCCGCGCGCCGCGCCGGCTCGACGAACCGCGCACGGGCTGGACGCGGAACAGCTCCAGCGCCCGCGCCAGCATGCCGCCGTCGCGGCTGGCGCTGACGATGGCGGCCATGCGCCGGCCCTCCGTGCGTCGCAGCACATACCGCCGGTAAAGCATGAGCGACAAGGCCAGCCGGTTGTGCCAGATCGCGAAGATCGCCGGCCGCGCCAACACCTCTGGCAGCGAATGCGCTGGATCCTCCAACTCATACCGCAACGTGGCGTCCATGCTCCGCACGGCAAGAAAAATCAGCCGGGCCGCCAGCCGTCCACCCAGCGTCGCTTTTTCCGGAATCACGACGCGTGGTCTGGCTTTGGGGACGCCGACCTCCGGGCTTGGCTCCGTCATCGTGCCCCCCCTTTCAAGGCGGCGCGGACGATTTCCTCCACCGTCGCCGTGGCGCCGAGCACGGCCAGCGCCGCGCGCACGGCGTCGTGCGCCTCAACCGGTTTGAAGCCCAGCGCCAGCAGCGCCAGCACGGCGTCATTCGACTTCTGTTCCTCCGGCCCCAGGGCGCGCGCCGCGCTGCTCGCCTCCCACGCGCCCGCCGCGCCAATCTTGTCCTTCAGTTCGACCACGATCCGCTCCGCGGTTTTCCGGCCGACGCCGCTGATGCGCGACAGCGCCTTCACATCGCCGCCCGCCACCGCGCCGCGGAAGACCGTCGGCGTCATGCCGCTGAGCACGTTCAACGCGATTTTCGGCCCGATGCCGCTCACCGTGTTGATCAGCAGCCGGAACAGGTCGCGCTCCGCCGCCGTCGCAAAGCCGTAAAGCACGTGCGCGTCCTCGCGGATCGCCAGGTGGGTGAGCAACGTCACCTCGCCGCCCGGCGCGGGCAGCTTGTCGTAGGACGAAAGCGGAATGAGCACCTCGTAGCCGACGCCGACAACGTCCACCGTCACCTGCGTAGGCAGCGCATCAACCAGTTTGCCGTGGAGAAAGGCGATCATGGGCAGGCTAAATCTGTTTCAGCGGCGTGAGCGAGTAGCGGCCGTGTTCCTGCGCGAAGGCGAGCGCCAGCGCCAGCGCGTCCGCGGCGTCGGGCGCGGGTGGCTCCGGCAGTTGAAGCAGCCGTTGAACCATGCGCGCCACGGCAAGTTTCTGCGCCGCACCGTAGCCGACGATCGCTTGTTTGACCTTGCGCGGAGCGATTTCGAAAATCTCCAATCCGGCGCCGGCCGCCGCCACCAGGCTGGCGCCGCGCGCCTCGCCCATGATCAGCGCCGTTTGCAGGTTTTGCGCGTAAAACAAGCCTTCGATGGCACACGCCGTTGGCTGGAATTGCCGCGCCACGTCGCGAATAACCTCGGCAATCCGCAGCAGGCAACGCGAGCGCGCCCAACCCGCCGGGCAGGCGACCACGCCCTGCGCCAATGCCACCGGTGCCGGCCGGCCGACGCGGATGACGCCGTAGCCGGTGCCGCGCAACGAGGGGTCAATGCCTAGAATGACGGCGTGTTTGGCCGGCGACCGCAGGTCGCTTCCCAGCGCGGGCACGGCGGCGCGACGCTGACCGGCGACGCGGTCCTTCATGGTTTCAAATGCCTTGAGCGAGACGCCCACACCGCGACTGTGCCAGACCCGCCGCCGATGTGTCGAGGCGCGAACAGCATACCCGACACGATCTTGCGAACCCACAGTCTGGGCCAAAGCCGAGGAGAAACTTCGCGGCAGAAGGATCCAACGCCTCCATCAACACGCCGCCCGTTCAAGCTCGTTTCCAACGCCCAGCGCCAGTCCCACGTCCGGCACGGTTGGCGTCTTCCCTCGATGCGTGGCACTTCAAGACGCGTCGCCGGACTCACGCCGCGCGGGGCGGCGCCATTCAACCTTCGGCGGCTCCGGCAATCCCTGCGCCCGCAGCGCGGTGCGGAAGTGCGTTTTCGCCACCGCCGGCAACTGTTCCACGCCGTGGCGGGCGATGAATTCCTTCGCCGCGGCATCCACAGCGGCCGACGCGCCTTTCGGCAGCGCGAGGCTGAACTGTTTTTCGAGCTTGCCCAGCCGCGTCACGAATTCGTCGCGCGCCAGGATCGAAGCCGCGGCCACGGCGAGGTCGGCCTCCGCGCGATGGCGTTGGACCAGCTCGATTTCGCGGCCCAGACTCATCAACGCCCGGCCGACCGTCGCTTTGTCGTGCGCGAACTGGTCGCTGATGGCGCGCACGGGCGGCGGCTCCATGCGGTGGCGCTGGAGCATGAGGTTCTCGATGACGCGGGCGTGGCCCCAGGCGAGCAGGCGGTTCACGCTGCCCATCTTCGCGTAAAGGCGGTTGTAAGCCTCGTTGCCGATCGGCACCACGCTGAACACGCAGCCCGGAGTCTCGCGAATGCGTTGGGCCAGCACGCCGATCTGCCGGTCGCTGGAGATGTTCTTCGAGTCGCGGATGCCGGCGTCCTGCCAGGCCTTCACGACGGCTTCGTTGACATAAACGCCGGCGATGCACAACGGGCCGAAGAAGTCGCCCTTGCCGCTTTCGTCCACGCCCAACCGCGGCAGCAGCAGGTCGGGATTCAACACCGCCTCGTAGCCGAGCCGGGCCTGCTTGAGGATGAGCGGTTCGAGCACGAACTCGATGAACTCCTGCGTGCCCTTGCCTTGGACGACGAGCTTGCCGCTCTCATAAAAGACGACGTTCACCTTGTCCTTTTCCGCGGCAAAGCGCGCGTAGGGAACCTCGCGAAAACGCCAGTGGTTGGCGTCCAGCCAGGCGTGAAGTTCGCCGGCTTGGGCGCGGTCGAGCGTGCAGGTGTAGGCGGAAAGCGGCGCAGCCATCGGCGCGAAATTAGCAGCCGGCGCGGGGAAGTCGAGCCGCGGCGAAAGCGGCTTCCCGAAGCGTTGGCGGGCCGCCCGCCCGTGTCAACAGATGAGGCCGACGGTGGGTTGGCCGGCGAGAGCCGGCTCATGGGCGAAGAACTCCCCTGCCCGCTCGCGGACCTCGGCGAGCGAGGCCGCATTCGCGATGGCCACGTAAAACTGGTGACCGAATTTGAAGTTGGCAGCGAAATACTTGGTGAACATCTGGAGGCGCCGCAGCGCCACCGCCGGCGGAAAATCCGCAGCCGCGTAATCGAGCATCCGGTTCCAGACGGCGGTGCGGTCCACGCCGGCCGGATGATCCCAGGCGCCGAAGACCCACGGCTGCACGACGGCCATGCGGCCAAGCATGATGCCGGCGGCGGCTTGCAGGTGCGGGGCGTGGGCGCGGACGAAGTCCGGCCCGGTGATGTCGCCGTTGGCGATCAGCGGCAGGCGGGTCAGCGACGCGACCCAGGGAAGGAGTTCGAGCCGGGCGCGGCGCTTGAACTTCTCCTCGAAGAACCGCGGGTGCAGCACCACGGCGTCCACGCCTTCGGCTTCGAGCAAGTGGAGCCGTTCGATGAAAGATGTCTGCCAATCCGGGCGTTCAT
>JAJXZJ010000075.1 GCA_021780105.1 bacterium | reverse complement strand
ACCTGACAGGGCGGTCATCACGAAGCCGTAGCGCTGTTCGTCCCGTTGCTCACCCTTCACCTCAGCGCCACCTACCACGCGATGGAGAACAACGTCTTGATCCGGCCGGAGGGGGTCAGGCCGGCCGGCCGCTGTTTTTTCTCCCGGCCAGTCCTGGCGGCAGTGTGGGCGGGATTGAAACGCTTCCAGGACGCGGCGTTTGTCCGGTTTGTGGAAGGGTGGCTGGCACAAAATGCCGCTGGAACAGAAACAGGAAGGTTTTCGAGGCGTGATTCTGACTGACCGGATGCGGCAGGAGGTTCCGGCCTTGTCGAAATGAGGCGGTTACAGCGCGGGAAGCTCAAGGTAAGAATGGTCTATTCTTACTTTTATTCTTACCTGACCGCTTTGGGGACGTTTTCTGATCGAGAAATAGTGATTTTGCTAAGGAATTTGAGGTTTGGTGGCTGGGGGCGGAATTGAACCGCCGACACAAGGATTTTCAGTCCTCTGCTCTACCAACTGAGCTACCCAGCCAACCGATTGAAAGTAAATGGTTTATCCGGCATCAAACCAATCTAAATTGCCTTATTGCACACCACACTACAGTGCCGTTGCGCGCTTTGGTTTGAAAACGATACTTGCACATCAAACAGTATCCGCAATAAGCAGCCAAAACACAAAGATCAACCTCGACACGTAATCGGCACACGGACCCTTGACAGTCATTTTCCAAAGTTCCGTGCTTGATGCAACACGTGCCAAGTGATGTATTTTTTGCGCGGGCCGGGCACAAAGGCAAGCTGTTTCGCCAGAGTCTTGAAACGACGATTTGCGCAAAAAATTGTTACCCGGGGGGGGGCGGTTCGTGTGAACGGGTCGTTGCGCCAGAAGTCGGGGTTACCCGCCGTGCATACCGAGATGAGCACCGAAACGAAACAAGAAGTCGTGGCCCGACTGCGGCGGCGCTACGCCACCGCCGGTCGCGAACACCAACGCAAACTCCTGGATCAAGCGGTCGAACTCTTGTCCTGGGGCGTGTTAACACTAACCCGCAGAGCGCTCAAAGATGAGCGCCAGGACGATAACGCCGGAGAACAGGACAATCGAGCCTGTCGAATCGTGAAAAAACGCGGCGATAGCCTTTGCGCCGGCGGAACCAGCGCTCGATCTCGTTGCGCCGGCAATAAACAACGCGGTCATGCCCCCATTGGGCCAGTCTTGGCGGGTTGGGTGGCACCACCGGTGTGTATCCCAATTGACGGGCCAATCGCAGCGTTTCATCCCCTTGACAGGCTGCCTCCATAATCAAATGGCAATCTGTTGGCACCGGCCCCCCAACCTCCAGCAACGTCCTCACCCGCCGATACCCATAACGCGGATGTTCCCGGCTCAACGCCACAATCTGCCGGTGCATCTGCCGCTTCGCGGTGCTGACGGCATGGTTGCGGTAATAACTCGACCGGGCCAGCCCAAGCGCACGACACGCTTCCGCCGTCGTGCCCAGCCCCGTTTCGATCACCAGCTTCACCGCCCGCCGCTTGGTTGACGGGCTCACCATTTTTTGCGTTCACTTCCTTGAGAACCTGAATCGGCACCGCCTGATCGGCCACCAGCCGTTTCAGCCGGTGGTGATCTTCCTCCAAGGATCGCCGCCGCCGCGCCTCACTCACATCCATCCCGCCATATTTCGAACGCCACTGGTAATACGTTCCGGGGCTGATGTTGTGCTTGGCGCGTCCAGTGCCCACCGATGTGTCGCCTTCGGCTTCGCGTCATATCCCGATGATCTGTCCGTCGCCGAATTGGCTCTTTTTCATGGTTCTGCTGCCCTTTCTCTTCGCTGCAGAACTCGCCCGCAGTCACGTCCCGCTGTTCGGGGTCGGGTCAATATGATCGCACGTAGATCAACTCACCCGCCGGCGGGGAAGACGTTGAACGCGGGCGGCGGTGGGGCAGCGCGCTCAGAGTTGTTGGGCGATCAGGAACTGCGTCGGTTTTTGCATGATTTCGATTTCGTAGCCCTCCGGCGCGTCAATGAAGGCGAAGCCGCTGCCGTCGTCCTTGAGATGCGGGCCGTCGGTGTAGCGGAGGCCGTGCCGGGCGAGGTGCCGGCCAAATTCCTCCAGGCTGTCCACCTCGAACGCCAGGTGCGTGAGGTCCGGTTGCACCTGCACCGGGCCGCTGGACGGAAAATGACAGAGTTCGATCAACTCCTCGCTTTCCGGGGCCTTCAGGAACACCAGCTCGGAGCCGCGCGGCGATTTGTGCCGGCGCACCTCGCGCAGGCCGAGGATTTCCTTGTAGAACTCGACGCTCCGTTCGAGATCGTTCAGGCGGTAGCGGGTATGCAGCAGCTTTTTGACGATGCTCATGGCGTCAAGGATACGCGTTCACCGGCAGCACACAACTTCCCAGCCGCCGCCAGAACGCGAAAAAAAACGGCCGGAGTGTTGCCTCCGACCGGCGCGAGAGAAAAAGATGGAATCAGGCGTCGTGCCGACGCCCGCGGGGCTTACTTCGCCTTGCCAATCTTGACGAGCACGACGCCGTGGCGCGGCACCGGCGTGGCGAATGCGTCGGCGAACTGGCCGAGGTCCTGCTGCCGCCAGAGGTCGCGGACGGGCTGTTTGCCGTGGAGGCCGAGATCGCTCCACTTGGCGGTGACGAGCGTCTCCGTTTCGCCGCGATTGAACAGGCCCACGGCCTTGGTGCCGTCGGCGAGGTCGCGCGCCCAGATTTCAAGCTGCCCTTCCCGGGCCACGCGACCGGCGGGCCGGCCGAGCGGGTCCTGGTTCACGGCCAACACTTCGTCGTTGGTCAGAAGACCGCGCGTGAACTCGTCCAGCCGGGTCATGTCGCAGCCGATGAGCAGGGGCGAGGAGAGCAGGCACCAGAGGGTGATGTGCGTGTATTGCTCGTTGGGTCGGAGGTGCGTTGGCCGCACGTTGGCGCTCCAGCCGACGTAGCCGACGACGAGCATGTCCGGATCGTTCCAGTGGCCCGGCGAGGCGAACTTCTCATGGCCGTCCTGGGCGAAGCCGATGCCGGACATGCTGCTCCAGGTGTCGGTGATGTCGCCGGTGGTCCGCCAGCAGTTGCCGCCGACCTGGGTGCCCCATTTCCACACGTCGCCCATGCCGTATTGGCAAAGGCTGAAGACGATGTCGCGCGGCACCTGGTTCAGCGCGGCGCGCATGACTTCGTAAGGTTTCTTCAGGGCGGGGAGGTCGGGGTGCGGCGCGATTTCGCCGTAGCTGCACCAGTCGTATTTCAAGTAATCAAAGCCCCACTCGGCGTAACGCTGCGCGTCCTGCAACTCGTGCTGGTAGCTGGCCGTGTAACCGGCGCAGGTTTTGGGTCCCGGCGAGGAATACAGGCCGATGCGCAGGCCCAGGCTGTGGACGTAGTCCGCCAACGCCTTCATGTCGGGAAACTTCGCGTTTGAGAGAATCCGGCCCTCGGCGTCGCGACCCGCCTCCCAGCAGTCGTCAATGTTGATGTAAGTCCAGCCGTGCTGGATCAGGCCGCTGGCCACCATCGCCTGGGCGGCGGCGCGCACCTTGGCGTCGCTGACGTCGCAGGCGAAGCAGTTCCAACTGTTCCAACCCATCGGCGGGGTCAGCGCGATGGTGTCGCCACAGACGATCCGCAACTGGCGTTCGGCCGTGCCCAGGGCATTTTTCGCATGCAACGTCACGACGTGGATGCCGCGCTCGTTCAGCGCGCCGGTGATCCGGCCGCTTTCCGGATCGAGTTGCAATCCCTTGGGAAGTCCCGAAGCCGAGAAGGTCATGGGCCGATCCCCGGTCGCGGCGACGGTGAACAGGAACGGCGAACCGGGCCGCACGCCAAACACCTGGGCGCCGTTGATGCGGGGCTTGGGCGAGGGCGAGGGCGTCAGCACCACGGGAACTTCCGGCGGCGCGGCGACCGGTGCGGGCTTGCCTTCCGTCATCACGAATTGCGCGTCCGCCCAGTCCGCGTGATCGTAGCTGTTGCCGTCGTCGCCGCCGTCCACCTGCAAAATCAGCGTCTTCACGCCGGCGAGCGGAACGGAGACGGCCTTCGCCGCGTCGCCGCCGCGCAGGAGGCCGCTGGCCCACAGCGTTTTGCCGTCGCCGACGAGCGTGAACACCACGCTGCCGCGGCCTTTGCCGACCTCGTCATCCACGCCCACGCGGACGGTAAACTGCTCGCCCTTGCCGTCCAGGCCGAGGCGGAGGTTGCTGTTGGCGTGCGTGCCGAGACCGTTGTCGAATTTTTGCCCGCCGATGCTCAGCGGATGGCCTTCCACGGAATGGTTGGCGTGCGGGCTGCCCCAGTCTTGTTCGACGGCTTGAAGATCGAGATCGCCGAGGCGGACGGTCTGGCTGGCCGCAGCCACGCCACAACCCAGGGCGAGCGCGGCGCTCAACCGCGCGAGAAGGAGGTGCGATGACGTTTGCATGAACATAATCCTGTTGTTTCGGGAGCGAGCAAAGCGCGAACAATCCGCAGATGCAATCCCGCATTTTCGGCGGGTGGGAGCCGCGGTCCGCGGGAAGGACGGTTGCGGCCGGTCACCGGGCCGCCTGGGCGTTGGTGGGCGCGCGGCCCGCGGGCGGCACCGGCG
>JAJXZJ010000024.1 GCA_021780105.1 bacterium | reverse complement strand
GCGCTTGAAGGTTTCGTCGTATCGTTTGTGTTTGCGCGGGACTTGGTTTTCGTCGTTCATGGTGCGTTGTGCCTTTAGCTCACACCATCACCCCAACGCTGTCCACCAAATCGAGGCAAGGCCAGTTGACTCCTTTGAATCCCATCAAGGGGTGCAGGTGTTCCGGATGCATGCAAATAATGATACCCAAACCCAAGTCATCCTTGCTTACGATCGCGGACTTCTTGCCGGTTCGGTATCATTATCGGACGGGCGCACAGTGGAAATACTACCACAAAGCGGAGGTTTCCATCGCATTTGCGAAATTGACTCCAGTATTCCTTTCTGCGGAAACGATGGTGAGGATCCTGCACCACCAACCCCACAGTCTTCTTCGGTTCAACTTCCAACACTAGAAATCCAATCGAAACCGACAGCCAACAATGCCACAACCACCATGAGTGCGGCTTCAACTACGCCGATTAGTGTGCTTAGCATCCTGGTTGGATATACAACAGATGCCAAAAACTACTATGGAGGCGTCAGTGGTGTCGACGCGGTTGTCGCCGCCGCAGAGGGCTATATGAACGATGCCCTGATGCGTAGCCAAGTGCCAGGTAGAGTCCGCATTGCTGCGAAGGTGGAAATTACCTGGCGCGGTGACTCAGAGAACGCATCGACCGAAACTTATAACGTTGCCTACGATACTAACCTAAGTGCTCTCTGTACGCTGTACGGTGCTCCTATGGTTAGTGAATTATTCCACGCGACGAATAACCCAATTGGTGCCGCATATTGCTCCACGCCTTACTCAACATTTTATGGAGCCGGTTTTACCTTTGCTCACGAAATTGGGCATTGTCTTGGGTGCAATCACGATCGTGCCAATGCAGCACTCGGGTGCGGATTGTATCCGTATTCGTATGGTTATACTTTCACTGCGAATGGCCACCAGTGGGGCACTATAATGTCTTATGTTGGATCGACGATCTGACTCGGCGGATAACGCACGGACCATTGCCCAGAGTCTGCCGGCTTGGGCAAGCCTCGTAGTTCCTCAGTATTATTTTTTGGATAATGCAACATTTAATCAGGACGTGGGCTTGGGAAACTTTTCCCTTTCCGTGCGAATTTGAGCCTTGTCACCCCGGCTGCGACCGCCTGCGGCTTTGGTGGGCTGACCGGCCGGCCGTCGTGCAAAATGGGCGGCCAACCAACTTGCCACGCCAACACAAGGCCAATGGTACGCCGTGGACATCACCACGCTCTACAATGACTGGCAGAACGGCACGTATCCCAACTACGGTCTGCAATTCTGCCCCGTGAACAACGCGAACAATAATTTCGATGAGCTTTACAGCGGAGATTATATTGGTGACCCAACATTACGACCGAAATTGGTCATCGTGCCTGGGAATTAGCCGAATGGGATGTTTGTCGGGAAAACAATAGATTTGCGCCTTGGCGTCACCGCGTTAAAAAATTCGTGAAATTCGCGTCGAGTTCAGGCATTAATCATTTTCAAAATCCAGTCGTAGCCTTTTTCCTCAAGCTCCAGCGCCAGATCCTTGCCGCCGGTTTTCAATGGACAAGTTTGTTGTATTCCTCGTGAGTTCCAATCCAAACCCATTCCACACCGCCGCCGATTTTGTGTCCCAACGCGCGGTAATGGTCTCCCACGCGAATGGAAAATCTTTCGCCGCGTCCGCCAAGCTTTTTGAAATCGAGCGATGGATGCGAAGGATTGTCGCGCCAGAGCCGGTAATTTTTCACTGCCAGTTGCCGGATGGGCTCCGGCAATTCGTCGTAACATTTCCAAAACCGCCGCGTGGCTTTGGATTTCATTTTTTGGGCCAGTCGCGGAGTGAACCCGCCTGGCGCTCGGCCTCGGCTTCGTCAAAGAGAAAATCCAGCTTGCCAGCGTCGGCATCGTGTTCCATCTGCTGCGTCCACAATTCGTGATGGCGCGCGCTCACCCACGACGCGAGCCGGACAAAATCAGAGGGCGCCAGTTGTTCCGCCGCCTGCTCAATTTCCTCGACCGTGTTCATGTTTTGAAACTAGCCGATCTGCGAAAACAATCAAGCGGCTTTGAGAAGCCAGTCGTAATCCTTTTCCTCAAGTCCCAGCGCCAATTCCTTGCCATGGTGCGGACGATTTTGCCGTCCTTTGATTGCAAATCATGCTGGCGCTGTTCAAGGTTCAAACGGTGCCAGCAAAGGAATCGGCTCCCGGCCATTTTTGCGGAAAAGCGGAAATCTCTGTCGGTGGTGCAAATGCTATTGTCCATGTGAAGTTCCGCCAGACGAACCCCACAGGCATCCGCAAAATCCATGAGCACGTCGGCGTAGTGGTTGAGCAGTTCGCGCGGAGCTGCCGCACAGGATGAACCGCCAGCGTTGCTTGTCGTTGTCGTAGAGATGTTGCGCCGCGTCAAAAAGCGCGGGGACATTTTGGGCCTCGTTCACGAACACCCATGCGCCACCAGCAGGCTCTGGATGAGCGTGGATTTACCCGTCTGCCGCGCGCCGAAAACAATGTGGACGTAGGGTGCCGAGAATTTCGTTCTCCAATCGGCTTCAGGCCAAGCGGGCAAACACGGCTTGTTGCTAATACGCCAGTTATTGAAAGTCAACTTTCAAAAACGGGTGTTTTATGGAACTGTAGTTTTGCGGTTCACCCCTTCAGGAACACTGTCTGCTCACGAAGCCTTGGTGATTGCGGAGAGCACCGCCAGGCGCAGTCATGGAGGCGCAGCAGATTGTTAGTATTCCTAGCTTCGGATCAGCGGTAGCACGCCCGCCGCCGCCGGGCGAGTCAATAACGCGTCAAGATGGCGGATGAGTTTCCATTTTGCAGTGCATCAATTCTGGTTTACTGTGCGCGGATTTGGAAACCGGAAATTTGCACGATTGAGACAACATGTTCACCGTCACCGCCAACACGATTCTGCCCTGCACGATCACCGGCTCCTACCCGCGTCCGCGCTGGTTCGACCTGAGCATGTGGGGCCGGCCGCTCGACTCCTGCATGATGGACGTGCGCTTCCGCGAGAAGTTCCAGGACGCGCTGGCCACGGTCCTGAGCGAGCAGGACCGCGCCGGTCTGGACATCCTCACGCACGGCGATTTGCACTGTGACGACGACATGGCGGGCCGCTCGTGGCACCATTATCCATTGCAGCGCTGGGCGGGCTTTCACGGCGATTTCCTGCAATCCGAGGAAACGCGGTCGCCGTGGCTGCGTTATCCGCCGGGGACGCTGTTGAACGAAATTTACACCGGCTGGCGCTGGCCGCGCGTGGTGGACAAGATCGAGCACCGGCCGCTGGATTACGCGAAAATCTGGCGCATGGCGCAGGGTCGCACGACGAAGCCGGTGCGTTTCGGGACGTGTTGCTCGCAGGTGATGGGCTTGTTCCTGGACATCCACACGCCGAAATACAAGGACAACCGCGAGGTCGTCTGGGACATGGCGGTGGCAATGAACAAGGAACTGCTCGCGCTGCGCGACGCCGGCTGCCGCTGCATCCAGATCGAGGAGCCGACGCTGCATTTCTGGGCCAACACCTACGGTCGCGACCACGACAACGTGAAGTTCATGATCGAGGCCTTCAACCGTGAGGTGCAGGGACTCGACGACGTGGAAATCTGGATTCACACCTGCTGGGGCAATCCGAACATGCAGCGGGTGATCGAAAACGACAGCTACCGCGAGTCGTTCCAGTTGTATCTCGAAGCGTGTCGCGGCGACGTGTGGACCGTGGAAATGAAGGACCGCCAGTTCCGCGAGATCGAGTTGTTCGCGCCGCTGAAAGGCAGCTTGAAAAAGAAAATCTGCATCGGCGTCGTCAGCCACCGGACCTTGCAGGTCGAGCAACCGGAACAGGTTGCGGCATCCATCCGGCTGGCGCTACAGCATATCGCTCCGGAGCAACTGATCGTGTCGAGCGACTGCGGCTTCGGCCGGCAAGGCTGCAACCGCGACATCGCTTTCTTCAAAACCGCCGCGATCGCGCAGGGCACGAACATTGTCCGCCGGGAACTTGGCCTGCCGGTGACCGGCGTGCGTGCGGCGGACCCGCAGTTGCAGACGGACATCGTGCCGAAAACGCCGGACCGATGAGCGCGCAAGCTGCGTCGGAGCCGCATTGTTCGCTCGTGTCCACGAATCGTCTGGCGAAGGAGAAATCGCCTTACCTCCTGCAACACGCGCACAATCCCGTGGACTGGTTTCCCTGGGGCAACGAGGCGTTTGCCCGGGCGCGAGCGGAAAACAAGCCCGTGTTCCTCAGCATCGGTTACTCCACGTGTCACTGGTGCCACGTCATGGAGCGCGAGTCGTTCGAAAGTGAGGCGGTGGCCGCGGAACTGAACGCGCACTTCGTCAGCATCAAGGTGGACCGCGAGGAGCGGCCCGACGTGGACAAGATTTACATGACGTTCGTGCAGGCGACGACCGGCCAGGGCGGCTGGCCGTTGAATGTGTTTCTGGCGCCGGACCGCCGGCCGTTTTACGGCGGCACGTATTTTCCGCCGGAAGACCGGCACGGCCGGCCGGGCTTGCTCACGGTCCTGCGTCAGATCAGCCAGCTCTGGGAAACGCGGCACAACGACATTCTCCGCACGGCCGAGGATTTGCACCAGCGCCTGGTGACGCTGACGCAAACCGAGCCGGCAGACAGCCCGGTTCTGGCGACGGCGGTGCTGCGCGCGGCAGCGGTGAAGTTCAAGGCGGAATACGATCCGGCGAACGGCGGTTTCGGCGGCGCACCGAAATTTCCCCAGCCCAGCCTGCCGGCGTTTCTCCTGCGCACTGGTGTGAAATGGCGCGATGCTGAGGCCGTGCAAATGACGCTGCACACCTGCGAACGCATGGCCGCCGGTGGCATTCGCGACCAGCTCGGCGGCGGCTTCGCCCGCTATTCGGTGGACGAGCGCTGGCTGGTGCCGCATTTCGAGAAAATGCTCTACGACAACGCGCAGCTCGTGTCGCTCTACCTCGACGCGTTTCTCGTCAGCGGCGACACGCGCCACGCCGACGTGGTCCGCGACACTCTCCGTTACGTCTTGTGCGATTTGACCCATCCAGACGGCGGTTTTTACTCGGCGGAAGACGCGGACAGCGAGGGCAAGGAAGGCAGGTTTTACTGCTGGACCCGCGCGGAAATGGCGGCGTGCCTGACGCCGGGGGAATTCGCGGTGGCGGCCCGTTATTTCGGCGCCACCGAGGCGGGCAATTTTGTGGATCACAGCGATCCGGAGCCGTTGCCGCAGCAAAACGTGTTAAGCATCGCCGATTCGCAACTTGGCCCGGGCGAGGTGGAGTTACTCACGTCCGCGAAAGCGAAACTGCTTGCCGTTCGCGCCGGGCGCGTGCGGCCGCATCTCGACGACAAGGTGCTGGCGTCGTGGAATGGCCTGATGCTCGGCGCGCTGGCCCGTGCCTACGCCGTGCTCGGCGACGACAACCACCGCGCGGCCGCAGAGCGGAATCTGGCATTTCTTCGGGCCAAGTTGTGGGACGAGTCCACGCAGACGCTTTACCATCGGTGGCGCGACGGCGAGCGCGACGCCGCGCAGTTGCTCAACGCCTATGCCTTCCTGCTCGCGGGCGTGCTGGAGCTTTATGAAGCGACGCTGGAGCCGGAACATCTGGAGCTTGCGGTCGCCCTGGCGGAAGCCATGCGAACACGGTTTTACGACGAAGCCCGCGGTGGCTTCTGGCAGACACCGGCGACGGCGAGCGACTTGATCCTGCGGCTGAAGGACGATTACGACGGTGCGGAACCGTCCGGCAACTCGGTGGCCTGCCTCGCGCTGCTCAAGCTGGCGGCGATTTGCGACCGGGCGGATTTCCGGCAGATGGCGGAGCGGACGCTGCGACTTTTCGCCGAGCGGCTCCAGCGGCTGCCGCAGGCGATGCCGTATCTGCTGCAGGCGCTCGATTTTTGGCTGACCGAACCGACGCGAGTCGTGGTTGTGGACGACGGTGATACGACCGGCCGGGCGACGTTGCTACGCGCTGCGCACGGTGTTTTTCAACCGAACAAAGTCGTGCTGGGCACAGCCGGTCGCGTCGAGGCATTCGCCAAGTCGCTGCCGGTGACCGCCGGCCGCGCAACGGCGTTTGTCTGCACCGGCACGGCGTGCCAGCCGCCGACACACGATCCGATGCTCGTTGCGAAACTGCTGGCGCCGTCGGCCACGGCCGGCGATTGACCGGTGGTTTCCCGGTTTGACTCTTGTTTCTGCTTCTGCCAGCCTCTGATAAAACCAAGTTGCCATGAAAACCCGGAATTCCCTTATCGCGATATGCTCCGTCCTTGGCCTGTTGGGCACGGCTCAGGCGAAGACCATTGTCGTCACCACCACGAACAACGTCAGCCCCGGCGTCGGCCAGACCTCGCTGCTGCAGGCGTTGGGCCAGTTGCAGGACGGCGACCAAGTCCAGTTCAACCTTTCCGGCACCGGGCCGTTTTACATCGCGACGCCGTCGAACGGTTACCCGCTCATCACCAACAACAACGTGACGATTGACGGCTACACGCAGCCGGGCGCCTCACCCAACACGAATCCGATTTTGGCGGCCAACAATGCGAAGCTGCAAATCGTGCTCGATTCGCGGAACGGCAATTTCACCTCGATGAACTACGATCCGCTGAACGCCTACGCGGGTTACAGTGACACTGACTTTGCCATGCTGGGGGTGTTCCAGGCCACCAACGTGACACTGCGCGGACTTTGCCTGCTGGGCAAGGTGCCGGCCAATGGCGATCCGGCAAATTACGGCATCGCGTTTGCGCGCGACGCTGCCGGTACTGCGGCGGGAGGGCACGTCGCCGGTTGCTGGATTGGTGTGGCGCCGGACGGCAAAACGCTTTCCGGGACGTGTTATGCCATCACCGCGTTTCGTCATCGCGACTCGGCCGGACAAAACCCGGTGCCGATTGATGATCTGACAATCGGCGTGGCGAAGGACGCCGCGAATCCGCGCGCCGAGTTTAACGTCATTGTGCAAACGGCGATTCCCATTGTGTTGGAAGGGCAGAACGAGCGCATTTGCGGAAACTTCATTGGGGTGCTGCCGGATGGGGTCACGGATTATGACGTGGCATTCGATCCGGCTTACACCGGCAATTTTCAATTCCAAGGCGCCATCGAAATCGGTCGCTCCGGAAACAATACCGTCATCGGCGTGGACGGCGACGGCGTTAATGACGCTGACGAGCGCAACGTCATCGGCGGCACAGTGCCCTCGTGGATGAACGGTTACGACCACACCATCGAGTTCTACGGCAATGATCCCGGCACGAACATCGTCATCGCGGGCAATTACATCGGCGTGGGGGTGGACGGGCAAACGTGGTTCACCAACGGCGTGCCGGCCATCAATGCCGCCGGCGACCAGTCGCAGTATCGCGTCGGCTCGAACTTCGATGGCGTAAGTGACGCGCTGGAGGGCAACTTCATCATCAACAACTGGCCGTTCAGCGTGTTCCCGGCCACTGATTTTGCCGCCAATGCCGATTACCTGGATTTCTTCGATCAGTTCTCCATTGGCAGCGTGGTTTCGCTGCGTGGCAACTCGTTGGTGAACAACTTCCCATTCCCGGTCAGTCCCAGCAAGCCCTACGGCGGAGTGGCGGGCGCCTACCTGACCAATCTTTACGCCGCGGCGCTCTTGGATTCGACCCAAGGGGTTGTGCCTGTGCTGGCAACCAACACGACTGCGACGCGATTGGTCGGCCATGTGCCGGTGGCTGACACGAACATGTGGTCCACGACGTTCATTGATCTTTACGCGGTGGACAGCATCGGCATGACCAACGGCGCGGCGGCGCAAATCCCTGCGTTGCCAGACGGTTTTATCCAAGGTCGCACCTGGCTGGCCACATTCGTGGAGAATTCGGCCCAAGATAGAAATTCCAATCCTGGCGACTTCGACTTCGATCTGACTGGGGTGGACTTGAAGGGTGCCACAATGCTGACCATCACGGCGAATTACTCGCAGGGTCAGCCTGCGGATACCAACGCCGTAGTATTCACCAGTCCATTTGCGGCGCCGGTGGCGGTTTCCAGTCAGCCAACCGGCGATCTCCGGATCACGAGCATTGTCGTGGGTACCGGCGGCAATGTTTTCTTGTCATGGACGGGTGGCAATTCCCCCTTCGTTGTCCAGAACAAAGCCAATCTTAACGACACTCAGTGGCTGAACATGTCCACGAATCTGACCTCGCCGGCGATTTTTCGTGGGAGCGGAGCGGTTGGCGTTTATCGCATTGTGGGCAACTAAGTGTGAGTTTGTTCCTCGGCGCGGGAGATGCTTTCTGGCATGTGACATGCTTGGTAAATTGTTGCGGTTCGGGGCTTGACAAGTTCCGGCGGATGTCGTCTTTATCAGCGCAGCAGCCCGAACAATCCTTGGCACCCAAGGACGACGCAGGCGGCAGGAACTGTAGATTTGCGACTCCTTCTTGGGAAGGAGAAGCGGGCGGCGGGTTTTGGCGATGTAATACCGTGTGTCATCCCAAAACCCGCCGATTTTTCTTCGTTCCACCGGACTTGCCAGCCCCCCGATCACGGGCGTAACCTTGCGTGGCTTGATAGAGAATCGTCTTTGATGTCATGAGCGTTCGTGTTCGCTTTGCGCCCAGCCCCACAGGGTTTCTGCATATCGGTGGAGCTCGCACCGCACTTTTCAACTGGCTCTATGCCCGGCACACGGGCGGACGGTTGATCCTGCGCATTGAAGATACTGACGCCGCCAGGAACACGCAGGAGGCTGTGGATGTCATTCTTAAAGGTCTGCGTTGGTTGGGTTTGTCTTGGGACGAAGGACCGCTGACCGCGGATGCCACCGGTCCCTGCAAAGGCGAGCGGGGGCCTTACTATCAGTCGCAACGCAGCGAGGTTTATCAGCGGCGTGTCGAGGCGCTTCTCTCTCGCAACCTCGCGTACGAGCACGAGGGAGCGGTCAAATTTCGCATGCTGCGGGAGGCGATTGTCATCCCTGATCTCATTGTCGGTGACGTTCGCCGCGAGCTAACTGACCGTGAGGCGCAAGATCCTGACTTCGTTATTATTCGTTCGGACGGTCAGCCGGTTTTCCATTTCGTCAATGTCGTGGACGACTTGGAAATGGACGTTACGCATGTCATTCGTGGTGAAGATCATTTGTCCAACACCGCCAAGCACATTGCCCTCTTTCGCGCCTTCGGCGTGCATCCGCCCAAATATGCACATATCCCGCTCATTTTGAACGCGGATGGCACCAAAATGAGCAAGCGTGACATCGGGGCCTCGTTGACGACGTATCTTGACGAAGGCTACGCACCCGAGGCCGTCGTGAACTACTTGTGCCTTCTCGGCTGGTCGCCCAAAGACAATCGCGAAATCATTCCCATAGCGGAAATCATTGAGCGATTTGACCTTCCGCAGGTGCTGCGCCACAACGCGCGGTTCGACATGACCAAGCTTGAGTGGATGAATGGCGAGTATCTCCGTGCTTTGGGTGACGACCGGTTCCACGAACTTTGCGTTCACACGCTGGCCAAGGCCGGCATTGACACCAACCAGTTCCCGCTCGATTACGTCAAAGCAGCGATTGACACCTGCAAAGGCAAGCTCAAGACGTTTTCCGAACTGCCCGGCTACGCCGGCTTCTACTTCAGTGAAGTCGGCGATTACGAGCGCGCAGCGGCTGAGAAGGATTTTACTGTCGAAAATCGTCACCGATTGATCAAGCTCCGTGATGCGTTGGACAAGTTGGGCGATTTCGGTGCGGCTTCCTTGGAAACTTGTCTCAAGGGTGCCGCCGCTGAACTGGGTGTCAAGGCCGGCGCTTTGGTGCATCCTACACGCCTTGCCTGTACTGGAACATCAAGCGGACCAAGCCTTTACCACTTGATGCAGGTTCTCGGTCGCGACCGTGTACTTCAGCGCTTAGATCGCGCCATAGCCACGATACCAAATTAAGCCGCAAATCTTAAACAGGTAACAACCAAACGAGTGATCTGTGGTCAAATTTCCTGATTCGCAATTGATATTCGATGGACACATTCTGAAATGTGGCTTGAAGAAAATCAACCCGTGGTGAACCTTGGACGTGTTGAATGCATGCACTTCAGTGCAACTGAGATGCCTGCGGCAAGTGTGAATTCGCAGACGTGCCAGGTCCATAATGTCGTGTTGAGCAATTATAGCTACCATGAATCTGGTGTGTTTTTTTTGAATCGCGAAGGGCTTCAGAAAAATGAACGAACGAATTCGCGATGCATCCAACCATGAGTCCATAATCAAACGTGCAAACGGCCAACTGAAATGCTGACAAAACAGCCTAAGCCAGATTCATTGCGATCTCTCGCATGGGTGGTTATGGTCCTAAGCTCTGGATCTTCCTGTTTCGCCCTTGAGCCGCGAGACATCCTTGCGATAAGTGCCGGCCCGGTTGTCCTGCACCCGCGTTTTCAGATGGCCGAGCAATACAACGACAATGTCTTTTACTCTAACAACAAGCAGGACGACTTCTTAACCATCCTTACGCCCAGTTTGGATGCACGTTTGGGGAAACCCGATGCGGATTATAACGTTGATTTGAATTACGCGTTTTCCGGGATCCTTTACGCCAAAAACCCGGTTTACAACGCAACGGATCATGACGTGAGTTTAAACGGATTCTATCACGCGGCGCGCCTTCGGGTGGAAGGCGCCGCCGGATTTCAACTTCTCGATAGTATTTATGGAGGACTGGAAGCCTATGCGAATGGTTATTACGGCGTTGCCCTGCAGAATCTAAGCCGAATATTGCCAACTGCTAACGGGACTGTTACCTATGATTTGACCGAGAAAGTCTCCACCTACGTGGAGGGCACTTACCAAGCCACTGAGTTTCTTAAGGAGGTTTTGCTTCCTAATTTGGGCACACTCTACAACAACAACCAGTGGAAAGGGTATTGGGGCTTTGAGTACAAACCGCGGGAAAAAGTTGGCATCTTTGGCGAAGCCTACTATGGCCAATCGGCATCCGATCCGACGATTTCTTATTTTCCAAAGCCCGCCTACTTCACAAGCATTGGTGGGTATTTGGGTGTGCGAGGCAACTTCACCAGCAAATTAAGCGGAACAGCCAAGGTTGGTTACGACAACACCTTTGAGTCAACAGTTTCTTCCGAAGGGCCTGTTGCTTCCGTTTCCATGACAGAGCAGTTCAGTGAAAAACTGAACGCCACGTTGGGTTATACAAGACAAATTGGATTGCCTGTATATATAACGTATGGTGGAGGCTCGATAGCGCCCTACACTTCGGATTCACTGAACGCGACACTGACAGCGACAATGGGCGCACGCCACCCTGTTCGGCTGAGCCTGACAGGCAGCTATGCGATTAATAGCTATGATCGCGTTCAGGGATCAACCGTTCCCACTTATAGTTCAGACTACTTCACCGTGGGCTTGAATGCCAATTACCAGATTGTGTCGTGGGCCGCAGCCGGGGCCGCCTACCAATACTCAAAGTTGAGTTCCGGATCTAACTACGGTTACGACATCAACATGGTAACAATGAACATAACCATCGGTTACTAGCAGATATGATTTCTCTAAAAACAATGAAAGGAGCGGTAACGGCCATTGTGCTCCTGTGGTTTTGCTGTGGCCCGTTAACGGCGCAGAATCAGGCGTCGACTAATGGGCTGGCGGCAACTGATCGAAAGATTGCGCCCAACGACTTGCTGGAGATCACGATTACTGGGGAAGCAGGCCTCCAACCCGATTACCGGGTTTCTGCCAGCGGCTTCATCCAGTTTCCCTATGTTGAGACGGTGGAGGCGAAGGGACTGACCACCGACGAACTCCGCGATCGAATCCGGCAACTTTTGATCCAAAAGGAATTTTTTGTTGATCCTCAGGTAATTGTCACCGTCAAGGAATACCGGCAGGATTACGTGCGTGTGATTGGCCAGGTGAACCGTCCTGGTCCAGTTCAGCTTCCCGGCGACAAGCCCATGGATATTATGGATGTCATTGCCTTTGCTGGCGGCACCACGCGCCTGGCGAAGAGCAAGGTCGAATACACCCACAATGGAGTGACAAAGTCGATCCCGTTGGATAAACTCAAAAAGGAAAACGATCCGGCAAAAAAAATCTGGGTGCAATCGGGTGATATCATCGAAGTGAAAGAATCAGCGCTGTAATCTTATGGACTATTCATCACAGAATTCGCTGATGGAAACAGCCGCCGAAGGTTCAATGCCCAATTTGAACCTCAAACACTACTGGCATGTCCTTTTGGAGCGTCGGTGGCTGGTCATCTTTACGATGGTGATTGTTCTGGCTGCCGCACTGGCTTACCTTTACAAAGCACCAAGAGTCTATGAAGCGGTGACGCGCTTGCAGATTGATCGTGAGTCGGACGGTTCGCTAAACCTGCAACAAGGCCTCGCGATGAGCTTGGGGCCTGACCCAGACTACCTGCAAACTCAGTATAAGAACATCGTTACCAGGACGCTCATTGAAACTGTCATCAAAAGGGAGCGGTTGAACGACGATCCCCGCTACTACAAAAACTTGGACGTCGTCAAGGCCGTCGCGAATGATATCACCATTTCGCCAGTACGCATGACGCGCTTGGTGGACATCGAAGTTGACCATACCAACCCCAAAACGGCGGCCGCCATCGCCAACACGCTGGCCAATGAGTTTATCGCGTGGAATTCTAATCAGCGACAATTTCGCAGCATGAATATGCTGCACGTGCTAAAAGGGCAGGCCGATCAATTGGAGCACGATGTGTCCACGGCCGAGGAAAATTTACAGGCTTATCGGAAAGAGAAGAACTACGTCTCCCTGGACAGCCAGCAAAACAATTTCATCGCAGAGAATTTAAGCAGGGCCGAGGCTACGGATGCCGACGCCAAGAGCAGGGCCGAGGCGGCGCAAACGGTAGTTGACCAATTGGAGGCTCATGTTAAAGCCGGCAAATCCTTGGAAACGTTTCCCAATATTGCGAACGATCCGCAAGTAAAGCAGTTACAGGCCCAACTGTCGGGCTTGGAGAACGAGTTGGCCGGTCTGCTAAAGAAATATGGGAGGCGCCACCCGATGGTGGTGCAAATGAACTCGCGAATTGACGAAGCCAGGAAATCAATCACTGACGCAGCTAATCAGGTCGTGGAAACGCTCAAGTCGGAAGCGTCGCTCGCAAAGGCTCAGGAGAAAAATGTGGCCGCGGTTGTCAAAGAATGGCGTAGCCGGCAAATGGATTGGCTGGAGGCAAGAACGCGTTATGACGTGTTGAAAAGGCAGGAAGAAACCAGCACAGCCTTATATAATCTTGTTCTCAGCAAAATGAAGGAGATTGATGTTGTGCAGAAGGATCCAGGCGACAATATCAGGGTCGTGGATCCGGCGGCGGTGCCGATTCGGCCAGCGAAGCCGAATATTCCGTTGACGTTGGCGGCGGGGTGCTTCGGGGCATTTGCTTTGGCCATTGGCCTGGCCTTGTTTGTCAACTATCTGGATGACTCGATCAAAAGTCAGGATGACGTCGAAACCTATCTCCGGCTCCCATTTCTGGGTTATATACCCAACATCAAATCCAACAGCGTCGTGGAACGCTACCTGCAGTCACACCTG
The DNA here is from genome assembly GCA_021780105.1 of bacterium. Taxonomy (GTDB): domain Bacteria; phylum Verrucomicrobiota; class Verrucomicrobiia; order Limisphaerales; family J093; genus JAJXZJ01. The sequence continues at coordinate 57,986 of JAJXZJ010000024.1, read as the reverse complement.
CATCCCCAGTCGAACGCTGCGGAGAGTTTTCGGACCGTGCGCGCCGCCATTTCGCTTGGCGCCCGCAGTGAGAAACTAAAGGTTCTGACCGTCACCAGCACAATACCAAGTGAAGGAAAATCTTTGGTGGCGTCGAACCTGGCCATTGTCATTGCGCAGACCGGACTTAAAACGTTGCTCATTGATGCGGATCTCCGACGCCCAACGGTCCAAAAGGCGTTTCAACTGCACAGTCCGCTCGGCCTGGCTGCGTACCTGATTGAGAAGACCAGTGACGTGGAAGAATTGGTGAGCACCACGGAAGTGCCTAATCTCGAAGTCGTTTGCTGTGGTGAAACCCCGACGCAACCTTCAGAACTGATCGGCTCACGGCGGATGGTGCAATTCATGCAGTCAGTCAGCAAGCGTTACGACCGCGTGATCGTGGACTGTCCGCCGGTCTCGGCGGTCAGCGATCCGCTGGTGTTGTCTGCAATGGCGGACGGAGTTGTCTTCATTGGAAAATTCAACAAGGTGCGCCGGGAGCATGCCCGCAAAAGCATCCAGCGTATTCAGGACGCGGGGGTCTATGTGTGCGGCGTCCTGCTCAATGATATTGATTTTGAAGGTCGCGATTCTTACTACTATTCCTATTATTACTACCAAAATCGCTATTACTCTAATTACTACCACAATCGGGATGCGAATCCGACCGGGGTCGGGGCAAAGGAAACGAAGGTCTGACTTTAATTGCGCCACCACCACATAGGGCAAGCGTAGTCGTTCCCATAAATCCAACAGTTCCGGCAGGCGAAAGCCCGCATCGGCCCGCACACCACGCAGTCGAACCTGCCGCGGCAAGTTCTCCCACAGGTCCAGAAAGAACGCGATGACGTTGCCGCCGCAGAAACTGTTGCCCGGGCGCAACCACCGTTGCGCCACCAGACGCACTTCCGCAATCACCGCCAGCAGCGGATGCAAACAAGGCTTCACCGTCCGGAAACCCGCCTTCTTGCCGGCCTAACCCGGCATGTCGGCGGCGCGACGAGGTTTGGCCGTTCATCACGATTATTCCTTTCAGGGCCGGCCCGGCGCACGCACCGGGCGCCGTCAAGAACCGGCGACTTTGGGCGGCCCTGGTTACAGAGTCCGGGCACACGGCCCAAACGCGCCTTGACTCCGCTGTGGCCGTTCGTAAAGTCATCACCCTTACGCGACCCGTCCGGCTCGACGTTGGTTCAAAGGCGGCCAGTTCGCCTCCAAGCGCTGCCGGTTTGCGTTTGAGCGCATGAATAAAGGCAAAATCATTCAGGTGATCGGCCCGGTCGTGGACATCGAGTTCCCCGAACCGCTGCCGGCCATTTACAACGCCCTGACCGTCGAATATCCGCTGCCGGGCCACGGCACCGCGAAGCTGACGCTCGAAGTCCAGCAGCATCTGGGCGACAACTGGGTCCGCGCCGTGGCGATGTCCACCACCGACGGCCTCAAGCGCGGCTACGAGGCGACCGATACCGGCAGCGCGATTTCCGTTCCGGTGGGTCCCGGCGTGATGGGCCGGGTGCTGGACGTGACCGGCCAGCCCGTGGACGAACGCGGGCCGATCGCAGCCGATCACTACAATCCCATTCACCGGCTGGCGCCGCCGCTGGTGGATCAGTCCACATCGCCCCAGGTGCTCACCACCGGCATCAAGGTGATTGACCTGATCTGCCCGTTCCTCAAAGGCGGCAAGGTGGGCGCGTTCGGCGGCGCGGGCGTCGGCAAGACGGTCGTCATCATGGAGCTGATCAACAACATCGCCAAGCTCCACGGCGGCGTGTCCGTGTTCGCCGGTGTCGGCGAGCGCACGCGCGAGGGCAACGACCTCTACAACGAGATGTCCGAGGCCAAGGTGATCAAGCAGGACAACCTCGGCGAATCGAAGATCGCGCTGGTCTATGGTCAGATGAACGAGCCGCCCGGCGCGCGGTTGCGCGTGGCGCTCTCCGGCCTGGCCATCACGGAATATTTCCGCGACGAGAAAAACCAGGACGTGCTGCTGTTCATTGACAACATCTTCCGGTTTTCGCAGGCCGGCTCGGAAGTCTCCGCGCTGCTGGGCCGCACGCCGAGCGCCGTCGGTTACCAGCCGACGCTGGCCGCCGAAATGGGCGACCTACAGGAGCGCATCACCTCGACAAAGAAGGGTTCGATCACGTCGTTCCAAGCGGTGTACGTGCCGGCAGACGACCTGACCGACCCGGCGCCGGCAACGACGTTTGCGCACCTCGATGCCACCGTCGTGCTGGAGCGGTCCATCATGGAACTGGGCATCTTCCCGGCCGTGGACCCGTTGGCCTCGACCTCCCGCGCGTTGGCGCCGGAAATCGTCGGCCAGGACCATTACGACGTGGCCCGCGGCGTGCAAAAGCTGCTGCAGCGTTACAAGGACCTGCGCGACATCATCGCAATTCTCGGCATGGACGAGTTGTCGCCGGACGACAGGCTAACCGTGTATCGCGCCCGCAAAATTCAGCGCTTCCTCAGCCAGCCGTTTTCGGTGGCCGAGGTGTTCACCGGCCGGCCCGGCAAACAGGTGCCGGTGGCCGACACCGTGCGCGGCTTCAAGGAAATCCTCGACGGCAAGCACGACGAGGTCGGCGAGCAGAGCTTTTACATGAAGGGCGGCATCGAGGAAATCAACAAGGAAAGTTGAGCAGCCGGGTCTGGGGATCGCCGCGCGGCGGTCCCATCGCCGATCAACTCTCCACTGGCAACCTGACACATGGCCACGCTGAAACTTGAAATCGTCACGCCGGAAGGGATTCGTTGTTCCGAGGACGTGGACATGGTCACGCTGCCCGGTGCCGAGGGCGAAATGGGCGTCTATCCGCAGCACGTCCCGCTGTTGACCCAGATCGTTCCCGGCGAAATTACCTACCTGAAGGGCGGTGCGGAATTCGGTTTCGCCGTGGGGCCGGGTTTCGTCGAGATCACCGGCGAACGCGTGGCGGTCCTCACCGACGTCGCCATCAATGCGGACGAAGCCGACCAGGCGAAAGTCAAGGCCGCCGAGGAAGCGGCGGAGCGGCGGTTGCGTGACCGCCTGGGCAGCGAGGAAGCCGCCGTGGTCAACGCCGCCGTCATCCACTCGCTCGAACACCTCCGCGTCCGGCGGCGCCGGCACTAACCCTCGGCGGTTGCGTTTTTCCTGCGGCCGGACCAAAGTCTGGCTGTGTCCGTGAAGGTGCCCAGCGTGCTGCTCCTCATTCCGGCTTACAACGAGGAGTCGCGCATCGAGCCGGTCCTGCGTGAATACGCCCGGTTCTTTCGGGCGCATTATTCCGGCGGGTTCCGGATCGTCGTCATCCTCAACGGCTGCGTGGACGACACCGAGGGCGTGGTGCGCCGCGTGGCCGCGGACTTCAACGAGATTTCCTGGCGCGTGTTTCCGGGACGCATCGGCAAGGGCGGCGCGCTTATCGAGGGTCTCAAACTCTGGCCCGAGGCGGATTTGATCGGTTACGTGGACGCCGACGGCGCCACGGCGCCGCCCGCGTTTCTTGATCTGGTCCGGCGCTCCGGCGAGGCGGATTGCGTGATCGGTTCGCGCTGGCTGCCCGGCGCGGTGTTACACGTGCTCCAATCAAGCCAGCGGCGCTTCTTCAGCCGCGCCTTTCACGCGCTCGTCGAGCTGCTGTTCCAGATGCACATGGCCGACACCCAATGCGGCGCGAAGGTGATGCGGCGCGAGGCGGTCGAGAAGGTGCATGACGCGTTGACCATCGCGGACATGTCGTTTGACATCAATCTGCTCTACGCGCTCAAGCGGGCCGGCTTCAAAATCCTCGAAGTGCCGACCGAGTGGACGGACAAGATGGGTTCCAAGGTGAATCTCAGCAAGGCGTCGCTGGCGTGGTTCCTGTCGGTGGTCCGGCTGCGGCTCGTGTATTCGCCGTTCTACCGCTGGCTGGCCCCGCTGCGGCCCCTGGAACTCTGGCTCTACCGGAAGCTCGGTTCGCCGCCGCCGCTTTCCCGCCGCGAGGGCAGGCAGGCCCAACCGACGGCGGACGCGAGTTCAACCGCCACCCACTGAATCCATCCGCGCCAAGTGTCAGCGGCTTCTGGTTCCACCGGCCGACCGCTCTTTCCGCGTCGGCTTCCAAGTGAACCACGCGGCCACCGCCACCAGCAGCAGGCTGAACACGCCCAACGTTTGCACGACCATTTTGAACGCGGCCGCCTGCTCGGCCTCTTTGAAGGCTGGCACGCGCAGCCACAACGCGAGGCCGTAGCCCACCGCCACGAGCAGCAGCCACGGCACCGCCGCGAACCGCTCCTGCGCCAGCAAATTGCCGACCATCACGTTGGCCAGCGTCAAGGGCAACATGCACCAGACGAACCACGGCACCAGCGGCGCGCTGGCGAGATATTTGGTGCCGTAAATCAGGCGCAACGGCAATTCCGGCAGGATCGTGCAGGCCAGCGCCGCGCCGCCGCCCAGCACCGCCGTCGCTCCCAGCGCCAGCGCAAACACGTCCGTCTTTTCCGCCCGCGCCCGGCTGGCGACGATTTTGGGAAACATCACCGCGAACACGGCCGCCGTGAAGAAGATCAATGCCCGGCCGATCATGCCCGCCGCGCCGTAGATCGCCGTGACGTTGCGGTTGAAGCTGCTTTGCACGACCAACTGGTCGGCCGCCATCATGAACTGCCCGGCCGCCAGTCCCAGCGTCAGCGGCACCACGCGCGCCAGCCACGGCCGCCAGGCCACCGGTGCGCCCGGCAGCAGCCACACGCTGCGGCTGTGCCACGCCGCCACGCCCACGGTCATGGCAAAGCCAAACAACGCCGCCAGCACCGCGCCGGCCGCCTGCCCGCCGAGCAAACCAACCACCAGCAACACACCGGCAAAGCGCGCGGCGCCGTTCACCACCTGGAGCCAGCCATACCAGAGAAATTCCTGCCGTCCCTGCAACGCGCCTTGCAGCACCGGCCACCAAAGCATCATCAAACCCACGAGCACCGTCAGCCACAACGCCGCGGGATTCGCGATTTGCAGTTCGCGGATGGCCTCGCCGCGAAACACGAATACGCCCAATGCCATGACCAGCCAGATGCCGGTGACCGCCGCCAGCAGGCGCCGCACCGTGAAGGCCAGTTGATGCCGTTGCGTATCGGTCACCGCCGCCGCCGTCTGTTGTGCCACGATGATCTGCAAGCCAATCGCCGGGATCAGCATCAGGTTCATGACCTGCAACAACGCCTGGAACACGCCGTATTCGGGCTTGGAAAGCAGCGCTCCCGCCGGAACGTGGACGAGCCACATGAACACGCCGCCCAGCCCCGTGGCAAAGGCCATCCAGCCGCTCTGGCGAAAGAAGGCGAATCGTTTGGCGGTCGTCATGCGTCGTTCACAACCGGACATCTTGCCGGCGACGGAGCGTTTCTTCCACAAAATCCACTGCGTGCGCCGCAATGACCCGCCAGTCCAGCTCTTGCCGAACCCGCGCCGCGGCTGCACGCCCCCAGCCGGCGCGCTGCTCCGGGGATTCACGCAACCAGCCAAGAATCGCCTCGCCAAAGGCGCTGCCGTCAAAGCTCGCGAACCGGATCAACGGCTCGTCGGGAAAATACCGTTGCAAGCCGCGCAACGGCGTCGCCACCACCGGCAGGCCGAGACCCAGATATTCCACGGCCTTGGCGACGAACGCGGAGTGGACGCCGGCGGATTCCTCGTAGGGCACGATGCCGATCGTCGCCTGCCGCAGCCGGCCCGCGATTTCGCGATACGGCACAAACCCGGCATGCCGCAACGCGCCGCCCAACCCGCGCCGCGCCGCGTTCCGCTTGAACCGCCGCCACGCCTCGGTTTCCGGCCCGATGAACTCGAACATTACGTCCGCCCGTTCCGCCCGCACCCGCGCCACGGCGTCAAGTGCGATGCTGCCGAGATGGTGGTGGTCGAAGGAACCGTGCATCACCACCGTCGGCGACGCTTCCCCGCGCCGAGTCGCCGCGGGATCGTCGAACGGAAACAACGTCGCGTCGTAGCCGTAGTAAATCGGCCGGAGCCGCTCGCGCGGAAACCCAGTTCCCTCGAACATGTCCGCCAGCACATCCGATACCGTCAGCACGGCGTCGGCGTCGAACCGCCGCGGCAACGACAGTTCGTAACGCTTCAGCACGGCCAGCACCGGCGGCGGCATGAGCCAGACCGGCCACGTTTCCATGAAGCCGGTCAGGAAATCGAGGAAGTTCATCACCACCGGCACACACAGACGCCGCTTGAGCCGGCCCGCCGCCACGGCGGAGATCGCGTGCTGCGACAGGACGAGATCGAACGGTGTTTCCGCCGCCGCGGCTTCGACGAGCCGCTGGAGAAACGACGGGTAAAGGAGGTATTTGACGTTGCGGAGCGGCGTGGTGCGGCCCATCCGCCAGCGCGTGAACGGATGCAACGTCACACCGAATTCGCGCTGCGTGCGCTCCGGCTCCACGACCGGCGGGCCGAAGACGTGAACCTGATGGCCGCGCCGGACGAATTCTCCCGCCAGGTAAACCGCCTCCGCCGAACCGCCGCCCGTTGGCGGGTAGAATGGTTCGTGCGTGAGCAGGGCCAGGCGCATGACGCGGGATCAGGGTTGGTCGTGCAAAAAGGTCGTCAGCAGCCGCGTGGCGCGTTCCAGCGACGCCACCGCAATCCACTCGTCGGCGGTGTGCGCCTGCGCGATGTCGCCCGGCCCGAACACAACGCTGGGAATGCCCGCCTGCGCCAGCACGGAGGCGTCGCAAAAATAATGCACGCCAGCCGGCCGTCTTTGCCCGGCAAGCCGCATCAGCTCGCGCACGAGCGGCGCTCCGGCGTCGGTTTCCATCGGCAGACACGGCGCGCTTTTGCTGTCCGCGACCTCGGCCCGCAAACCGTGTTCGCGCAACAGCGCGCGGAGTTCGCGGCAGACACCGGCGATGGTTTCGCCCGGGAGCATCCGGCGGTCGGCGGTCATTTCGCAGTGGTCCGGCACCACGTTCGGCTGCGTGCCGCCGGCGATCGTGCCGACACTGATGGACGCCGTGCCGAGCAGCGGATGGCGCCGGCGGCGCAAGCCCGCGGCGTAGTCGCGCTCCAGCAGGTCCACCACGCGCGCCATCGCGTGAACCGCGTTGCGCCCCAGCTCCGGCAGCGCGCCGTGGGCCGATTTGCCGCGCGTCGTGAAGCGCAGCCACAAATCGCCCTTGTGCGCGGTCACCACGCGCAACCGGGTCGGTTCGCCGACGATTGCGAGGTCCGCCCGCAGCCCGCTGGCCGCCAGCGTCCGCGAGCCGCGTTGTTCGTTCTCCTCATCCATCAAACCCGCGAAAACGAGTTCCGTTTCGCGCGGCCGGCGATCGCTCGCCGCCACCGCCGCCAACGCACAAAACATCGCCGCTACGCTGCCTTTCGTGTCGCAGGCGCCGCGGCCGAAAATCCGTCCACCGGAGACGCGCGGCTGGAACTGGTCGTCCGTTGCGACAACGGTATCCAGATGTGGCGCGAGCACGACGCGTCGGCGTGGCGGGCCGGCGGGCGTGAGCCGCGCGAGGACATTGCGCCGGCCGGGGAAGACGTCCTGAAAATCGAGATCGAGCTTGAGCCGCGCCGCGGTGGCGGTAAGGAAATCGGCCACCCGCGATTCACCGGCGCGCGGGTCGCCGGCGGGCAGGAACGCCGGATTCACGCTGGGCAGCGCGATCAGTTCGCAAAGCAACTTGGTCGGTTCCATCAAGGCTGTTTTCACCGGCCGCGGACGGCGAACGGATCACCGGGCGCGGGCAACGGAGCCGCAGTTTGCCTCACGAAACCGGACCGGGCAAGCGCCGCCGGCGCGTCAGTTTTGCGCCAGCGCCGCCAGCGCGGCTTCGGCGTGCTTTTGTTTGCCGAGCCACTCGGCGAGCCGCGCCTGGTGTTCCGCCAGCACCGCCGGCGGGACTTTTTGCGCGAAGTTCGGGTTGTTCAACCGCTGCTGCGCCCTCTCGATTTCGGCAGCGATTTTCGCCAGTTCCTTGTTCAGTCGTGCCTTCTCGGCCACCACGTCAATCAAGCCCGCCAGCGGCAGGAACAACTCGCCGAGCGGCGACAGCGCGGACGGCGTGCCTTTGGGCGCGGCGTAGGCGGTGTTGATTTCGACCGCCTCGGCGTTGAGCAGAATCCGCAGCACTTCGATGTCGTGCGCCGCAATGCTGCCGGCCGGCTTGAGGATGAAGCGGATTTTCTTGCCCGCCGGAATGTTGAACTCGCGGCGCAGGTTGCGGCCCTGGGTGACAAGCTGGTATTTCGCATTGGCGACGGCTTCAGCCGTGGCGTCGAGGGCGTAAAACGACAATTCGTCGTCGCCGAGCGGCTTGGGCCACGGCGCGAACATGATCGTCCGGCCGCCCTGGTTCTCCGGCATGTCGGCGCTGTAGCCGAGGCCGTGCCACAGCTCCTCTGTGATGAACGGCAGGAACGGGTGGAACAGCCGCAGCAGGTGGCTGAGGACAAAATCGAGCACCGCCAGCGTGTTGGCCTTCTGCTCCGGCGTGCCGGATTGCAGCGGCGCCTTGGCGGCTTCGAGATACCAGTCGCACAACTCGCTCCAGAAAATCCGGTAGAGCGCCGCCGCCGCGTCGCTGAACTTGTAGTCGGCGAACGCGGCGTCAATCTCGCGGATCGCCTGGTTCAACCGGAGGAGAATCCACCGGTCGTCGCTGGTCAGCAGCGCGGGATTGATTTCACCCTGCACTTCGCCGCCTTGCATCTGGCGAAAGCGGCAGGCGTTCCAGAGCTTGTTGCAGAAATTGCGGCCCAACTCGACGTTCTGCTCGTCGAACAATATGTCCTGGCCGAGCGGCGCGCTGCGCATGGTGCCGAAGCGGAGGGCGTCCGCGCCGTATTTGCCGATGAGGTCGAGTGGATCGGGCGAATTGCCGAGGCTCTTGGACATCTTGCGGCCCTGCTTGTCGCGGATGATGCCGGTGAAATAGACGTTGCGGAAGGGCAGCTCGCCCATGAACTCGTAGCCGGCCATGATCATCCGCGCGACCCAGAAGAAAATGATGTCCGGCCCGGTGACGAGGTCGCTGGTCGGATAAAATTTTTTCAACGTCGCGGTCTGCGCCGGCCAGCCCATCGTGGCAAACGGCCAGAGCCAGGAACTGAACCAGGTGTCGAGGACGTCAGGGTCTTGGGCAAAATTGTTATCTTCCAATTCCCAAATTAAATCGTCTGCGCCGGGCATAACGCACGCCTCAATTGACTCAACGTGTTTACTCCCAGCCGTCCAATTTCCACCTGCGACTTGCTCTGTCTGCTTCAACTTGAATGTAAAAGCAACTAAGCTCTTGTCTGCCTTCTGCAAAATATCAAAAACATCCAGCAATTGTTCTTGTGAACAAGTTTCATCATTTCCTCGCCACACCGGGATCCGATGTCCCCACCAAAGCTGGCGGCTGATGCACCAGTCCTTGATGTTGCTCATCCAGTGCGTGTAGGTCTTGGCCCAGCGGCCCGGGTGGAAACGCATTCCGGGGAGCGCATCCGTCCCGGATGCTCCGGCGGGCGTCGCGCCCGACGCCCTCGTGTCGCACGATGATTCCGGCGTGACGCCGGAATCGGCACGCGGGACGCGTGCGCTCCCGGTCACACACTCCAGCGCCTTCTCCACGCTCGGATACTTCAAAAACCATTGCTCGCTCAGATATGGCTCAATCGGCACGTGGCTGCGCTGGCTGTAGCCGACGTTGTGGACGTAGTCCTCGACCTTCAGCAGCAAACTCTGCTCGGTGAGTTCCTCGACCACCGCCTCGCGCGCTTCCATACGGTCCAAGCCGTCGAAATCCTCGCCCGCCTCCTTCGTCATGCAGCCGTCAGGGCCGATCACGACGGTCAACGAGAGTTGGTGCCGGCCAGCCATTTGAAAGTCGTTCGGGTCGTGCGCGGGTGTGACCTTCACGCAGCCGGTGCCGAACTTCGGGTCCACGAAATCGTCGGCGATGATCGGGATGTGCTTGTTCTGGAGCGGCAGGAGCACCTTCCGCCCGACGAGTTTCGTGTAGCGCTCGTCGTTGGGATTCACCGCCACCGCCTCGTCACCGAGCATTGTCTCGGGTCGCGTCGTAGCGACGATGACGAACTGGTCCGGCACCGGCTGGCCGGCGTCGTCGAGCAGCGGATACTTGAGATGCCAGAGATGCCCCTTGGTCTCGGTCATCTCGACTTCCTCGTCGGAGAGCGCGGTGCGGGCGGCGGGGTCCCAGTTCACCATGCGTTTGCCGCGGTAGATGAGGCCCTTCTTGTAAAGCTTGACGAACACCTTCTGCACGCAGCGCGAATACTCCGGTTCCATCGTGAACCGGGTGCGGGTCCAGTCGCAACTGGCGCCGAGCGCGCGGAGTTGCTGGAGAATGATGCCGCCGTGCTTTTCCTTCCAGGCCCAGACGTGTTCGAGAAATTTCTCGCGGCCGAGGTCGTCGCGGTGCTTGATCACGCCCTGTTTGCGAAGCGACTTCTCCACCACCGTCTGCGTGGCGATGCCGGCGTGGTCGGTGCCCGGCAGCCAGAGAACTTCCTTGCCGTCCATGCGCGCCTTGCGGGCGAGGATGTCCTGGATGGTGTTGTTCAGCACGTGGCCGAGCGTGAGGACGCCGGTGACGTTCGGCGGCGGGATGACGATGGAATAGGCCGGTTTCGGCGATTGCGGGTCGGCAACGAAACATTTCTGGTCGAGCCAGAATTGATACCACTTCGCTTCAACGGCCTGCGGCTCGTAGGCCTTCGGGATTTCACTCATGGGAAAAACGGGGGAAAACCGGCTACTTCAACTCCAACTCCGCAGGCTTGACGCCCTTGACGAACTTGCCGAAGCCGAAGTAACTCGGATGGTAGTCGCCGACGTAACTTACATCCGCCTTCGCCGGCACCTCCAGGCCCGTGAACCAGTAGCAGGCGTTCACGAACAGCCGGCGCAAATCCTCCGATTGGAGATCCACCGCCGCACCGATGGTCGAAGTCAGCGCGTGGCTGGTGCGGCCGTTCGGCCAGGTGTAGCTGTGCAGCCAGACGATCGGCATGAGCGACTTGTCGTAGTTCGGCGGCGCGTCCGGCGTCATGCCTCGCAAACTCAGGCCGTGCAGCAGCACGGTGTCGGCGGGCCGGACGTGGATGACGCTGTAAACATCGGTCGGGCCCCACACGTCTTTCACGCCGCGCAGGATGGGGTGGCCGGCGCTCATGCCGTCAATCAAGCCGCGGGTGCTTTCCTTGCCGTGGTCGCCGTGGTGGTTGATCCAGGTTTCGCCCAACACCTGTTCGCCGAACCCGCCGGACCATTCCTTGCTTTGCCAGTCCCAGGCGGCGAACCGACTTTGCTTATTCTTTTCATAGGCAAACGAGTGCGTCGCCGTGCGCAGGCCGATAATTGGTTTGCCAGCCTGGAGATACTTCGCCAGGTGCTCCATGTCGGCGTCGGGCAGTTCGCGAAACCGGAACTGGCAGATCACGAGGTCCGCGTTGTCGAGCTGGGCCATGCCTGGCACGTTGGTCAGCGTCAACGGGTCAATCGTGCCGTCGGCGGGGTTGATCGCGAACAGCACCGTGCAGTCGAAGCCGTGCCGTTGCGACAGGATTTTCGCCAGCATGGGCAGCCCCTCCTCCGAGCGGTATTCCTCGTCGCCGGCGAGCAGGACGATACGTTTGCCGTGGCCGGGACCGGACTTGCCGGGGAACGTGGCCCAATCGGCGGCCGACGCCGCGAGCGCGAGGTTGGCGGCAGCGAGCAGGATGGCGATGGCTTTCATGCGGATCGGATTTTACTTCTTCGTCAGGGCAAACTCGATGCTGTCCACGAGCGCCTGGAGGCTGGCTTCAATGATGTTCTCGTTCAAACCCACGGTGCCCCAATCGCGCCGGCCGTCGCTCGATTCGATGAGCACGCGGGTCTTGGCGGCCGTGCCCGTGCCGCTGTCCAGGATGCGCACTTTGTAGTCGGTCAGCCGCACCTCCGCCAGCCGCGGGAAGAACGTCACCAGTGCCATTCGCAGCGCGGCGTCCAGCGCGTTCACCGGGCCGTCGCCTTCCGCCACGGTGTGGGCGCGGCGATCGCCGACGCGCACCTTGACGGTCGCCTCGCAGATGCGGTCCGGCCCGGCACGGCGCATGGAGACATGATACGCCTCAACCGCAAATGGCGATTCGCGTCGCTTGAGGATGCGCTCGATGAGCAAGGCGAGCGAGGCCTCGGCGGCCTCGTATTCGTAGCCCTCGCCTTCCAGCTCTTTGATCCGGGCGAGCACGGTCTTGAGTTCCGGCGTGTCGGCCGAGAGTTTGAAACCAAGTTCCTCGGCCTTGATGAGAATGTTGGTCCGGCCGGACATATCACTCACCAAAACTCTGCGGCAATTGCCGACCGCCGCCGGGTCAACATGCTCGTAACTGCGCGCCACCCGTTCAATGGCGTGGACGTGCATGCCACCCTTGTGGGCAAAGGCCGTCTGGCCGACCCACGGCTCCCGCGGATTGTGGCGCAGATTCGCGATCTCATCCACGAACTGTGAAAGTTCCTTGAGCCGGCGAAGCGACGAAGCCGGAACGGGAGACAGTCCCAGTTTGAAGGCGAGAATCGGAATGACACTTGTCAGGTTGCAGTTGCCCGTGCGTTCGCCGTAGCCGTTAATCGTGCCCTGGACCTGCACAGCCCCCGCTTGAATGCCGGCGAGCGCGTTGGCCACACCAAGGCCACAATCGTTATGCGTGTGAATGCCGAGCGGCGCCGTGAGCCTGCCCTTGGCAAACGCCGTGATGCGGGCGATTTCCTCGGGCAGACAGCCACCGTTGGTATCGCAGAGCACGATGCACTCCGCACCTGCCTTTTCCGCCGCCTGCCAGGTTGCCAGCGCGTAGTCCGGCTCGTCCTTGAAGCCGTCAAAACTGTGCTCGGCGTCGTAGAAAACCGTTTTGCCATGATCCCGGAGAAACCGGATCGTGTCGCCGATCATCGCCAGATTTTCGTCCGGCTTGGCCCGCAACACCTCGGTAACGTGGAGCAACCACGTCTTGCCGACGATGGTGACGACCGGCGTCTCGGCCTCCAACACTTGGCGCATCAAATCATCCGCCTCCACTCGCACACCTTTGCGGCGGGTCATGCTGAAAGCGGCGATGCGGGCGCATTTCCATGAGCGCCTGGCAGCTTGCTTGAAAAACTCCATGTCCTTTGGATTGGAGCCGGGCCAGCCACCCTCAATGTAAGGAACCCCGAAGCCGTCCAGTTTTTCGGCGATGCGGAGCTTGTCCGCCGCCGAAAAATTGATGCCTTCACCCTGACTGCCGTCGCGCAGGGTCGTGTCGTAGATTTCAACCCGAGGTTTCATGCCATCCGCCGAAGCGGAAGGTGCATATTTACGCCAAATTCACCGGGAAGCAAAGGCCAAAACCCGGGCCAAACCGCGACGCGGGGAGGCTGATCGTGGCGGAGCACAGCAGGGCGGCGCGGGTTTTGCTTCATCCGGACGGTCTATTCGGACATGATGCGGCGGTGATTATCGCGGTCGAATCTCAGCCCGCCGGCATGGACCTCGTCGCACAGGTCGAGGCCATCTTCTCGCCCAACGGCCTGCTCTCCCGCGCGAAGAACTTCGAGTTCCGCCCGCAACAGCAGGAAATGGCCGTGGCCGTGGCGCGGGCGCTGCAACACCGCGAACACCTCGCCGTGGAGGCCGGCACCGGCGTCGGCAAAAGCCTGGCGTATTTGATCCCGGCAATTTTGTTCGCCGTGGCCGAGCGGAAAAAGGCCATCGTCTCCACGCACACGATCAACCTGCAGGAGCAGCTCACGCAAAAGGACCTGCCGATGCTGGCGCAGATTCTGCCGGTGCGGTTTGATTTCTCGATGCTCAAGGGCCGGGCGAACTACCTTTGCACCCGCCGGCTGCACAAGGCCATGCAGCAGGCCCGCAACCTGTTCACGTCCTCGGAGGCGGAGGAGCTGCAACGCCTCCACGAGTGGTCGCAGCGGACCGACGACGGGAGTTTGTCGGACCTCGACCCGGAACCGGACCCGAAGGTCTGGGCGCAGGTGTGCTCGGAGCGCGGTCTTTGCACCCCCAAAATGTGCGGGCATCCGTCGGAATTTGCGAAGGACCACCCGGTTTGCTTCTTCCAGCGGGCGCGCCAGCGGTTCCTTTCGGCCGATGTGCTGGTGCTGAACCACACGCTGTTCTTCACGCTGCTCGGCGGGATTGAGGAGGAAATTGACGGCGGCATCCTGTTCAAGAACGACTTCGTCATCTTCGATGAAGCGCACCAGATGGAGTCGGTGGCGTCGCGGCACATCGGCCTGAGCGTGTCGAGCGGCCAGATGCGCTGGGCGCTGCACCGGCTGTGGAATCCGAAGACCGAGAAGGGCCTGCTCGCCACGCTGCGTCAGGGCGCGGCGGTGAAACTGGTGGGCGATTTGATCGAACAGGCGGAAGCGTTCTTCGCGAAGGTCGAAACCGCCTGCGAGGAGTTGAACGTCACCGCCCGCAGCCGTTTCGCCGACGAGGCGAATCCCGGCCGCCGCCGGCGCGACTGGACCGAGTTGCGCATCCGCCGCGCGGAGCTGGTGCCGGATAACGTGACCCTGCCGATCCAGCGCTTGCGCGAGGCGGTGAGCGAGCTGATCAAGGCCAGCGAGGACAAGGAAATCGGACAGGAACTGATCGAATGCAACCGGCGGCTCGGCGAGCTGCGGGACGAGGTCGCGGAATTTCTCAACCAGGGTGCCCGCGACCACGTTTACTGGGTGGAGCGCAGCGGCAAGGCGCAACGCCAGCTCGCGCTCAATGCCGCGCCGGTGGACGTGGCGGATTTTCTGCGCCGGCGTTTGTTCGAAAGCGACACGAGCATCATCATGACCAGCGCCACGCTGGCAACCTCTGCCAATCTCAAATCTGAACCCTCAACCTTGAGATTAAAACCCGCGCCAGCGGGATTAAGTTACTTCGCGAAGCGCGTCGGCTGCGAGTCCGCCACGCAGTTGCAGGTCGGCACGCCGTTCGATTACGAGCGGCAGATGCAATTGTTCACCGTCAAAAAAATGCCCGACCCGCGCGAACCCGGATACGCCGACGCGCTGGAACATTGGATCGGGCATTTCGTGAAGCAAACCCACGGCAAGGCGTTCGTGCTCTTCACGAATTACAAACTGATGCAGGAACTGGGCGAGCGGATGGAGCCGTTCTTCAACCGCCTCGGCGTGGCGTGCTTTGTGCAGGGCACCGGCATGCCGCGCTCGACGATGCTGGAGAAGTTCAAGGACGACGTGGACTCGGTGCTGTTCGGCACGGACAGTTTCTGGCAGGGCGTGGATGTGCCGGGCGAGGCGCTCTCCAACGTCATCATCACGCGCCTGCCGTTCGCCGTGCCGGACCATCCGCTCATTGAGGCGCGGATCGAGGCGATCGAGGCGCGCGGCGGCAATTCCTTCGCCGAATTTTCCCTGCCCGAGGCGATTTTGAAATTCCGCCAGGGCGTTGGCCGGTTGATCCGCACCAAGACTGACACCGGCATCGTCGTGGTGCTGGACAACCGCATCCTCGCCAAGAAATACGGCCAGACCTTTCTGGACGCGCTGCCGAAATGCCCGGTGGAAATCGTCTGACAACCGGCGCAGAACAGATTACCGTGCGCCAGTCGTTTTCCCGGTTGAAAAAAGCGCCGGCTTCTGCTGGCATTGGTCCGGAACGCCGGCATGAAAGCAACAACTGCCAACCTTGCCGTGGACGCCCCTGCCGCCAGGCAGCAGGCGGCTTTGCTGACGTTGCTGGCGGACGAGGATCCCGGCGTCTATCAGGCCGTGCGCGACAAGATTTTGGGCGGCGGGCCGGCGGCGGCCGGCTGGCTGCGGGCGCACACCTTGAGTGATGAGCCGTTGCTGCGCCGGCGCGCGACGGAAATCCTCCGACACTTTGCCCGGCTTGAGGCGGACACGCGCTTCGTGGCCTTCTGCATCGCCCACGGCGAGAACCTTGACCTGGAGGAAGGCGTTTGGCTGCTGGCACAGACGCGTCATCCCGAAACGAACGTGGCGGCGTATCGCGCCTGGCTTGACCTCTTTGCCGAAACCCTCCGCGAGCGGATGGTGCTGAAGGACGGAGCGGCGGGCGTGCTGTCCGCGATGAACACCTATCTGTTTGACGAACTCGGTTTCCGCGGCAACCAGGAGAATTACTACGAGCCGGACAACAGTTATCTCAACCGGGTGATTGACCGGCGCGCCGGCAATCCGATCAGCCTCTGCGTGCTTTACTGGCTGCTGGCCCGGCGGCTGCAACTGCCCATCGCGGGCATTGCGATGCCCGGCCATTTCCTCTGCCGTTACCAGTCCTCCACCGAGACGTTTTTCATTGATGCCTTCAACCGCGGCAAGCTGCTGACGCGCGCGGACTGCGTCCAGCATCTTCAGCGCAGCGGACACGGGTTTCAGGAACCCTTCCTGGCGCCGGCAAGCTCCGGGCGCACCTTGCTGCGGATGTGCTCGAACCTGCACCAGATTTACGCGCATCGGAAGCAACCGGAGGAGGCCGCCCGACTCCAGCGGTATCTGGTGGCGCTGGCGAAGTAGGGCAACAAAAAGCCCCGCCAGCGGGGCGGGGCGGAGTTGCCAGAGGAAACAAATCTCACTTGATGCCGCCATTCGCCGGGCTGGCCGGCGGCGTGGCTGTAGGCTGATTGGTCGAGCTGGTCAGCGCGCCCGGAGGAGCTTTGTCGTTCAGATCCTTGAGCACGTCGTCGGTGAGGTCCGGACTGCCGGAGGTGAACAGGACGACGGGCGTGCGGTCGGCGCTCATGGCCGCCGTGTCCAACACGAGGGTGTAGCCCGCGGTCTTGGCCTTGCTGTTCACGACTTCGCGAATGTCCTGCAGGATCTTGTCGCGCATCCGGTTGATCTGGTCCGTGATCTGGGTGCGGAACTGGCTGTCAAACTGGCGGGCGCTCTGTTCGATCTCGCGGATTTCCTGAAGTTTGCTTTCCGCGTCCTTCTTGCGTTTGTCACGCTCGTCGGCGGACACGGCCTGGTCGGTGGCGCTGTCGCTCAACTTGCGGTATTCGTCGTTGGCCTTCTTGTAGTCGTCTTCCATCCGCTTGCGCTCCTTGGTGTAATCGGCCTGCCGGTCCTTGACGAGCGCGTCGGACTGCTTGGTTTTGTAGTAACCGTCGAAGACGGTCTTGAGGTTGACCACGGCGATTTTAGGTTCGGCCTGCGCGAAGGCGGAGGCGACCCCGATGGCCATCACCGCCAGAACGGCGGCACGGAGGCTGGCGAGCGGTTTGATGTTCATTGCATTGATGATGTTGATTTATTGACTGTAATCGCGAGTGAAGCCTACGCCAAACTGAAAGTGTCCACTGTTGCCGACGAAGCGGTCATGCGTCAGCGGTATGGCGTAATCAAGCCGCAACGGCCCGATGGACGGGATGTTAAGGCGGATGCCAATGCCGTAGTCGTCGCTGTAAAGGCCATAGTCTGAGTTCAAGGTCCGGAAACTGTAGGCATACGGATAAACGTTGCCAATATCGTAGAACGCCGCCAGCCGAACTCGTTCAATAATCGGGATGCTGTATTCGGCGGTGGCAAACCAGAAGGTCCGGCCGCCGATGGGCTCGGTGCCGGTGGAGTCGTAAGGCCCGACCGCGTGGAAGTTGTAACCGCGCAGGTTGTAAAGGCCGCCCAGGAACCAGCGGTCAAACAGGTGAACCTCCGAGTCGCCGCTGTGGTTGTCCACGAACCCGATCTGAGCGTCAATTTCCAGCACGTGACCCGGGGCGAAGCCGCGGAAATAGCGCGAGGTGTCCAGCTCGAGTTTGTAGAAGTCCGTGTCCCCGCCGAACGGGCCGCCCGCGAATTCCGTCTGCAGCGTGGTCCGCTGGCCGCGGTCGGGCAGCATCACGCTGTTGCGCGAGTCGTAGGAGATGCTGGTCCCGATCTTGGAAACCAGCGTGTAGCCCTCTTCGGCCCGGATTTCCGGCGGGACGGGGTCCAGGGTCTGCACGACGCCATTGGTGTCCACGAACGTCGTGGGCGACGCCATGTGAACCAGGCCGACGTTTTCGATGGTGTAACTGACGTTGCCAATCCAGAAATCGTTCCAAAGCGTCCGGGTGAGGCCCAGCCTCATGCCGGCCTGGCGCACATTGTAAATGGAGCTGTAGTAGTCCAGGTCGCGGTAGTAAAAGTCGGTGCTGAAGGCAAGTTTGCGTCCCAAGAACCAGGGTTCAATGAACGTCAGCTCGTAATCCTGCATCAACGTGCCGTATTGAAGTTCAAGGCGGATTTTCTGGCCCGCGCCGGTGCCGAGGAAGTAGGGGGATTTGAACAGGTCGAAATCGCCCTGGCTGACTTCGACAAAACCGACCAGGCTTTCCACCGTGCTGAAACCGGCGCCCACCCGCACGTTGCCGGTGTTCTTCTCCTCGACGCTGAGGACCAGGTCCTTGTGGTCCTTGATCATCGTCGGCTCCGGTTGGGCGTCCACCTTCGAGAAGTAGTTCAGACCGTAAAGGCGGTTGGTGCTGAGCTTCACGCGGACCATGTCGAAGATTTCGCCGGGGTTCACGGCCAGTTCGCGCCGGATCACCTTGTCCTTGGTCTTGGTGTTGCCCTTGATCTCGACCCGTTCGATCCGCGACTGGTTGCCTTCGTCAATCTTGAAAACCAGGTCCATCGTGCCGCGCTCGGTGTTCGGCACGTTCTGTGGCCGGATGTGGGCGTCAATGTATCCCCGCGCGCCGTAGAAATCGTCAACGGCCTCCAAATCCTCGCTCAGGCCCTTGGGGGTGAAGACATCGCCCGAGTTCATGGCCAGGCCGCGTTTCACTTTGTAGCCGTCCCGGCTGTAGATTCTCGACAAAATATCGTTGGTGTTGAAAAGCTGGTTGCCATCGAAGGTCAGGGAGCCGACGCGATAAAGCACGCCCTCGTTGAGCGTGAAGCGGATGATTTGCCATTTCGGGTCAATCTGGTCGAACTTGATGTCCTTGATCTCAAAGTCAATGTAGCCGTGCTCGCGGTAGAAGTCGGCCAGCTTTTCCTTGTCGTCCTCGAACTGGTCGTCCTTCAGCACGCCGCTGCCGGTGAGCCAGGAGAACATCCAGTGCCGGCGGGTCTTGATGGTCATGCGCAATTTGCGCTGCGAAAACGCCGAGGCGTTGAGGAACTGCACGTCCTTGATCCGGACCTTGGGCGCCTCGGTGATTTCAAAGGTGACGGTGCCCTTGCCCAGTGGCGTGTCAATGACTGGCACGTAATCCACCTTGGTCTTCTGGCGGCCGGACTTCTGGTAGAGCTTGAGGATTTCCTGCTTGTCCGTGAAAAGCTTCCGCTCGTCCAGCGGCTGGCCAACCCGGGACGAGACTTTTTTCATCAGCTTGCTCGTGCTGAAACGCTTGTTTCCGGTAAAGAGAATCTGCGTGATGGTGGGCTTGCCCTGGACCTTGTAGATCAGCTTGAGCCCGCCGTCCACGTCTTCCTGGGTCACCTGGATGTTGTAAAAGTAACCGGTGCTGTAGAGGCTGCGCACGTCATCGTTCACACTGTCCCGGCTGTAAACATCGCCTTCCTTGACGCGGAGGTAGCCGCGGATGAGCGAGTCGCTGCACGCCGGCGGACCCACATGTTGAATCTCGATCTTGACGACCTTGCTCAGACTGACCTGCGCCAGCCCGAGGGGAGCCGCCAGCCACAGCACCATGCACAGGAGCCAGCCGCGGCGTAAAAGAAAGGTCATGGTGCTTGGCATCTTGCGCTCAGGCCGTCACGTCGTCCGGCACTTTGGCGGCATTCTCAAAACGCGTGATGGAACGGAAGAACGTCAGATGCACGTCTCCGGTGGGACCGTTTCGTTGCTTCGCGATGTATAAGTTCACGGGACCCGCGTCCACTTCCTTCGCCTCGTCGTCGTCGTCGCCGCTGGCCGGTTTCTTCGGATTGCTCGTGTCGGCCTTGTAAAGCAGACCGACGAGATCGGCATCTTGCTCGATGGCGCCGGATTCGCGCAAGTCGGAAAGCCGCGGCTTGCGGCTTTTGTCGCGCTCGACCTCGCGGTTCAACTGGCTCAATACGATGACCGGCACGTCCAGCTCCTTCGCCAGCGCCTTCACGCCACCCGAAATATCCGCAATCTCCTGTTGCCGGTTTTGGTCGGCGCGTGCGGCAGTAGAATGGAGCAATTGCAGGTAGTCAATGACAAAGAGCTTGATGCCAAACTGTTGGCTCATCCGGCGTGCCCGCGCCCGCAATTGCAGGATGGACAAGCCCGGCGTGTCATCAATGAACAGCGGCGCGTTGGCCAGCTTGCCCGCCGCGCTGGTCAGTTTCGGGAAATCCCGTTCCGCCAGGAAGCCCTCCCGGATGCTGCGGAGATTCACCCGTGCCCGGGAGCACAACATGCGCAACACCAGCGCCTCGGCCGTCATTTCCAGGCTGAACACCCCCACCGGGAGTTGCTGGTCCACGGCTACGAACTCGGCAACGTTCATCGCCAGCGACGTTTTGCCCATGCTGGGCCGCGCGGCGATGACGACCATTTCCCCACCGTGAAGTCCCGTGGTCATCCGGTCCAGGTCCGTGAACCCGGTGCCCAGTCCGGTCAACTGCCCCTGGTTTTGCTGGTATTCCTCAATCTTGGTGATGGCCCGCTTCACCATCTCCTTGATCGCCGAGGCGGACGAGTCCACCCGCTCCTCGCCGATTCGCAGCACGTCCCGCTCCACCTCGTCCATCAGGCGTGCCACCTCGCCCTGTTCCTCGTGGGCGCGGGTGATGATGCCCGTGCAGGTCTGGATCATTTTCCGCAACAGCGCCTTTTCCCGCACGATCTCGATGTAGTAATCGAGATTCGCCGCCGACGGCACGGCATCCATGAGCGACGAGAGAAAAGCGTAGCCGCCGACCGCGTCGAGCTGGTTCCGGTCCTTCAAGCGCTGTCCCAGCGTGACCGGATCCACCGGCATCCGCTGGTCAAACATCTCCACCATCGTGGCAAAGACGGTCTGGTGACGCAGATCGTAGAACACGTCCGCGCCGCTTTTGAATTTCTGCAGGCACAGCCCCAACCCTTCGGCCGGAGACAGCAACACGCAGCCCAGCACGCCTTGTTCCGCCTCGATCGAGTGCGGCGGCAGCCGGTCCAGCCGGGCGGCGGGCGTGGCAGCGATCTTCGACCGGCGCGGGCGTTTCAAATCGGCGGGTGGAGCGGCAATATCCGCCGGGGCGGGCAATTCAGCGGCGTCATTCATGGCGAGAGGAAACTGCGATCCGGCGGCCAACACAATACGAACTTGCTCACCGGCGTTCGTGGCTTATACACCACTTGTTCACCGCCCGCCGGAGGCCAAAAAGAGACGGGCAGACCTGGTGGTCTGCCCGTTTCAAATCAACGATCTTGCCGGTGCGTCAGGCGGCCGGTTCCTTGGCCTTCTTTTCCGGGCGGGATTTGGCCGGCTTGGCTTCGGCAGCCGGCTTTTCGCCCGCGGCCCTGGGTTCACGCCCGGGGCGACCGCCCCTGGCCTCACGGGCCGGCGTGCCCTTGGCCTCGACCGGAGCGACCGGCAATTCGGCGGGAGTCGCGCTCTCGATGAGCACCTTGAGCTTGGCCTTCACGTCCGGGTGCAGGTTCAATTCCACTTCGTGCTCGCCCAGGGTGCGGATGGGCTGGTCAACGTGGATTTTCCGTTTGTCGAGCGTCACGTCGCACTGGTGCTTGAGTTCGTCGGCAATGGTGCCGCCGGTGACGGAGCCAAACATCTTGCCGTCGGCCCCTGTCTTGGTGACAATCTTGAGGACAATCTTGGAGAGCGAGGCGGCCAGCTCGGTCATCGTGTTCAACTCGTGGGCCTCCCGCTCGGCGCGGCGCTGCCGGAGTGCCTCGATCCGGCGCTTGTTGGCGGCGGTCAGCGGAATGGCCAGGCCTTGCGGCAGCAGGTAATTGCGCGCGTAGCCGGCCGCGACTTTCACCTGGTCGGACTCCGCGCCCAGACCGACGATGTTGCTGGTGAGAATGATTTCTGTCTTTGCCATAAGAAAATTGATCGGATGAAATCAGGAATGTGTTTGCCCAAAAAAATCAGAAGGGGACGTCGTCCTCCTCCGGCGACGGGCTGCCGGTTTCGCCGGCCGGTTCGGCTGCGGGCGGCGGCGCAGCGGGACGGCGCGCGGGCGGGTCAGCCGGGACGGAGCCGCCTTCGGAACGTCCGCCGCTGTCGAGGAATTGGAAGTTTTCCATCACCACCCCCAGCTTGCTGCGTTTCTGGCCGGTCTGCTTGTCGTCCCATTGGTCCAGACGCAGGCGGCCTTCGATGAGAATCGGCCGGCCCTTTTTCAGATACTGGCCGATGGTTTCCGCCTGTTTGCCGAAGGCGTCCACATCCACAAAGGTGGTTTCATCGCGCTGCTCTCCGGATTCGGAGGTCCAACGGCGGTTCACCGCGATGCCGATCTTTGCGATCGCAACGCCTTTGGGCGTGTAGCGCAACTCAGGATCGCGGGTGAGGTTCCCGACGAGGATGACTTTGTTGAAGCTGGCCATAACACGGCAGGCCGCGCCGTTCAGGCCGCGGCGGTTTCCGCAGTCGTCTTGGGCGGCGGGGCAATGGTAAAGATGGTCCGGAGCACCTCCTCGCTCAGGGCGAAGCGGCTTTGCAACTGGACGGCCACGGCCGGGGCGGCACGGAAGATGATGTTGACGTAAAAACCGGCAGTGTGCCGCTTGTCGGCCACCCGGGCAAAATTACGCTTGTCCATCTTCTGGACGGTTTCAATCTGGCCGCCCAGCGCAGTGATCTCGGCCGAGATCTTGTCAATTAATTCCTTCACACCGTCCTCTTTGCCGGAGGTGTTCAGGATAAACAAACCTTCGTAACGTTTCACTCAACTGTCCTTTGTTGGCGGAGCCGTCACGGCCCCGTTAAATCGGTTCATTGCCACAGTCACCCCGTCGCCCAGCCAGCAGCCTGCGGCGGCGGCGGCCCGTTCCAAAACTGCATCCAACCACGCGTTCTCGTCGCGACTAAAACGGCCCAGCACGTAACCGGTGATCTGCCGGCCGTCTTCAGTTCGGCGGCCAATGCCCAGCCGCAACCGCGGATACGCCTGCGTGCCCAGGCACCGCTCCACGGACTCCAGTCCGTGATGCCCGCCGCTGCTGCCCTCCGACCGTAACCGCAGCGTTCCCAGCGGCAAATCCGCATCGTCCACCACCACCAGCACGCGTGCGGGGGGCACGCGGTAAAACCCGCTGACCGCCGCCACCGCCTCGCCGCTGGCGTTCATGAACGTCTGCGGCTGGCACAAGATCCAGCGCTGACCCGCGTGCTGTCCACGCGCCATCCGCGCCCGGAACCGGTCTTCCTGGCGCCAGTCCGCCCGCCATTCCTGTCCCAACCGCTCGGCGACCAAGAAGCCCGCGTTGTGCCGGGTGCGGGCATACTCGGCGCCCGGATTGCCCAGCCCCACGATGAGATGCCACTGCTCCATGCGGGAGCCGACGCCGCCCGACCCGCCGGGCCGGCGCTATTTCTTCTTCTCGGGCTTTTTCTCGGCCTTCTTGTCGGCCGGTTTTTCCGGAGCAGCCTCGCCTTTCTCGGTCGGTTTGGCGGCGCCCTTGTCGGTCTTCTCGGCCTTCTCGGCGCCTTCGCCGACCTCGCCTTCTTCCTTCTTCTCGCCAATGACTTCCGGCTCGATCCCACCCGTCTCGGCGGCCGGCGTTTCGACCACTTCGGCCGTTGGCGCCGACACCGCGAGGACGGAAATGTGTTTGTCACCGAGAATCTCGGTGCCAGCCGGGGCCTTGATCTCACCGAGATGCACCGCCTGGCCGATCTTCAGGTGGGACACGTCCACTTCAAGGACTTCCGGCATGTCCTTGGGCAGCGTGCGGACACGGAGCTTGAACAGAACGTGCTCCAGCACGCCGCCGTCCTTGACGCCTTCTGCCTCCCCCACGGCCTCCACCGGCACGCTCACCACGACGCGCTCGTCCGGGGCGACCTCATGGAGGTCCACGTGCAGCGGCAGGCCAGACAGCGGGTGGTGCTGGATGGCCTGCACCAACGCGAGCCGGTTGGGTTCGGGGTCACCCTCGACCTTCAGGTCCACCAGAATATTCTCGGAGACGGAATGGTGGATGAGATCCTCGAGTTCCTTGAGCTTGATTTCAAGGTTCTGCGGCTGGGGACGACGGCGGCCGTAAATGACGGCCGGCACCCGCGCCGCGGCGCGCAATTGCTTCACCTTCGGCCGGCGGGTCGCGGTTCGCGGAAAAACGGTCAACGCTAACGATTTCATGCTTCGACTTTCAAATCACAACGTGGCGCCCGCTCAACTGGTGCGGCCGCCCTTGAACTCAAACAGCGAATTCACCGAGGAATTCGTGTGGATTCGCTTGATCGCTTCGCCCAACAAGCCCGCCACCGACAACGTGGTGATCCGCACGCCTTCAATGGCAGGGCGGAGGACTGTATCAGTCGTGATCAGCTCGTCAATAGTTGAATTGCGGAGGCGCTGGATCCCCAGGTCGTTCAAAATGGCGTGGGAGACGCAGGCCAGAATCTGGCGGGCGCCGTTGGCCCGAAGCATGGTCGCGGCCGTCGTGAGGGTGCCGGCCGTCTCGGTGAGATCGTCCGCCAGCAGCGCATTGCGGCCGTCCACCTCGCCGATGAGCGTCATCGCCTCGATTTCAGTGGCGCTCTTGCGGCGTTTGGCGACGATGGCCAGATCCGCATCCAGCACCTGCGCGTAGGCGTGGGCCATTTTCAAGCCGCCCACGTCCGGGCTGACCACCACCAGATCCCGGAGGCTTTTCTCCTTGAGATACTGATACATCACCGGCGCGGCGTAGAGGTGGTCCACCGGAATGTCGAAGAAGCCTTGAATCTGCTGGGCGTGGAGATCCATCGTGAGCACGCGGTTCGCGCCGGCGGCAACCAGCAGGTTGGCCACCAGCTTGGCGGTGATGGGCACCCGCGGCTGATCTTTGCGGTCCTGGCGGGCATAACCGTAGAACGGCAGCACCGCAGTGATGCGGCTGGCGCTGGCGCGGCGCAAGGCGTCCATCATGATGAACAGCTCCATCAGGTGCTGGTTGCTCGGCGGGCCGGAGGATTGGATCACAAACGTGTCCTGACCACGGACGTTTTCCTCGATTTTGACGAAGGTTTCACCGTCCGGAAAAGTGGACACGGTGCAGCGCCCCAGCTCCAGTCCGATGGACTGGCAGATGGCCCGGGCGAGGGGCGGATTGGAATTGCCGCTAAAGATTTTCACATTTGTTGCATTTGGATTCCACCGGGAGACCATCCCCGCGCAGGGTGGAGATTGGTGTGTCAACCGCGGCAGACTTTAACGCTCCGGCTTGGCCGCGCAAGCGCAATCCGGCCGGCCCGACTTGCGGCCGCCGTCACGCTCCCGCGGCGCGCGGCACCCGGTTTTGGGCCGCCCGCTTGCGCTGGACTTCGTCCAGAATCTTCTTGCGCAGGCGCAGATTCTTGGGCGTGGCTTCGACGTATTCGTCCGGGCCGATGTATTCCAGCGCGCGCTCCAGCGACATCTTGAGCGGCACTTCGAGCTGGATGCCCTTGCCATCGCCCACCGACCGCATGTTGGTCAGGTGTTTGGTCTTGCAGGGGTTCACCGGAATGTCGTTCTCCCGCGCGTTTTCGCCCACGATCATGCCGCGGTAAATCATCTCGCCCGGTTCCACGAACAGCCGGCCGCGTTCCTGGTTCATGTTCAGCGCGTAGGCCGTGGCAACGCCGTCCTCGATGCTCACCAGCGAACCGTTCTTGCGGGAGATGACTTCGCCGCGATCCGGCCCGTATTCATGGAAGAGGTGGCTCATCACGCCCATGCCGCGGGTCTGGTTGACCAAGTCCGTCTCGAAGCCGATCAGCCCGCGCATCGGGATCAACGCCTCCACGCTCACCTGGTCGCCGTGGTGCTGCATGTTGGTGATCTCCGCCTTGCGGTTGGCCAGGTTTTCCAGCACCGGACCCATGGTATCCTTCGGGATTTCCAGGAAGAGCTTCTCGATCGGCTCCTGCAGATTACCGTCGGCGTCCTTGCGCCAGATGACCTCCGGCCGGGACACCAGCACCTCGTGGCCTTCGCGGCGCATCTGTTCGACAAGTATGGCGATCTGCATCTCGCCGCGGCCGCTGACGCTGAAAATGTTCGGCGCGTCGGTCGGCTCCACCCGCAGGGCGACGTTGGTGCGGATTTCCTTCTGCAACCGCTCCCAGAGGTGGCGGGCGGTGACGAGCTGGCCGTCCTTGCCGGCGAGCGGACCGTCGTTCACCGCGAACTGCATCTGGATCGTCGGCGGGTCAATCGGAATGTAAGGCAGCGGCTGGCGCTCCTCGTGGTCGGTGAGCGTCTCCCCGATGAACACGTCCTCGAAACCGGTGACGCCCACGATGTCGCCCGCGTGGCCTTCCTCGATTTCGATGCGTTTGAGGCCCTCGAAATTGAACAGGGCGGTGATCTTGCCCGTGGTTCGCCGTCCGTTGCCGTGAATGCACACGGCGGGATCGCCCACCTTGACCTTGCCGGTGTAAATCTTTCCAAACGCGATGCGGCCCAGGTAATCCGAATAATCCAGGTTCGCCACGAGCATCTTGAACTCCGCCCCGGCATGGGCGCGCGGCGGGGGGATTTGCTTCACGATCGCCTCGAACAGCGGCTCCATCGTGGTCGTGTGTTCCTCGAGATGCTCGCGGGCAAAGCCCTCCTTGGCGCTGGCATAAATGATCGGGAAATCCATCTGCTCGTCCGTGGCGTTGAGCGAAATGAACAGCTCCCAGACCAGGTCCAGCACGTGTTTCGGGTTGGCGTTGTCGCGGTCAATCTTGTTGATGACGACAATCGGCTTGGCGCCCGCCTCCAGCGCCTTGCGCAATACGAAGCGCGTCTGCGCCTGCGGTCCGTCAGCGGCGTCCACCACCAGCAGCACACCGTCAATCATGTTCATGATGCGCTCCACCTCGCCGCCGAAATCCGCGTGGCCAGGCGTGTCCACAATGTTGATGTGGAACCCCTTGTATTTGAAGGCGGCGTTCTTGGCCCTGATCGTGATGCCCTTCTCGCGCTCCAGGTCCATCGAGTCCATGATGCGTTCCTCGCTGGCCTTGGCCTCGTTCGCGCGAAACGTTCCAGACTGCTTGAGCAGGCAGTCCACCAACGTTGTCTTGCCGTGATCAACGTGGGCAATGATGGCAATGTTGCGAATATGCTGCATACAAAATGGGCCCCATCCGGGGCATAAACTCGGCGTCCGGCCGGGGAAGTTCAAGCGTTGCCCGGGGCCTTCCCGCAATTCCGCCCCGCCGTCGCGACCGCCGGAAAAACGGCGATCCGGCGCACGGGAAACGGAGAATGGCACCCGGAGTCGAATTACCGGTGCCCGCGCCGCGAGCGGACGCCAAACGGCGCAAACCCATGAATCATGGGGGCGGCACCCTTGCACCTCGCCGGCCGGCCGCCAAGCTAATTCGCGCCCGCACCGGCCGGCCGAGGACGGTTACTTCACCAGCCGCCGGACGAATTGCTCCATCCGGTCCAGCCCTTTTTCGATGTTGGTCATGCTGGTGGCGTAGCTGATGCGGACGTTGTCGTCCGCACCGAAGGCCACGCCCGGCACGGCGGCGACCTTTTCCTCCTCCAACATGCGGGCGCAGAACTCGGTGGATTTCAGGCCGGTCTGCGCAATGTTGGGGAAAAGATAGAACGCGCCCTTGGCGTTGACACACGTCACGCCCGGCATCGCGCTGAGCCGGTGGAACGCGTAGGCGCGGCGTTTCGTGTATTCGGCCAGCCAGAGCTTCAAATGGTCCTGCGGCCCGGTGAGCGCCACCACGGCGCCCTTTTGTGCAAACGAGGTCGGGTTGCTCGTGCTGTGGCTCTGAATCGCGTCCACGGCCTTGGCGATCGGCTCCGGCGCGGCCATGAAACCCAGCCGCCAGCCGGTCATCGAATACGCCTTCGCGAAGCCGTGCGTGACGATTGTATGCGCGTAATGCTCCGGGGAAAAGCTGGCCATGCTGACGTGTTCGGCGCCGTCATACACCAGTTTCTCGTAAATCTCGTCGCTCAGGATGAGCACCCCGCGCTCGATGCACACGTCGCCCAGTTCCTTCAACTCGGCCGGCGTGTAAAGGCTGCCGGTGGGATTGCTCGGCGAGTTGACGATGAGCAGCCGGGTGCGCGGTGTGATCGCCGCGCGAAGCTGGTCCGGCGTGACCTTGAAATCGCTCGCGTCGGTCGTCGGCAGGATCACCGGCGTCGCCCCCGCCAGCTTCACCATTTCCGGGTAACTCAGCCAGTAAGGCGCCGGAATGATCACCTCGTCGCCTTCCTGGCAGGTGGCCATCACCGCGTTGAAGCACGAATGCTTGCCGCCGCAGGAGACGATGATCTGGGACGGTTTGTAGGTCAGCCCGTTGTCGCGTTTGAACTTGTCCGCGATCGCCTGGCGCAATTCCGCGATGCCGCTGCTGGGTGTGTATTTCGTGAACCCGGCGGCCAGCGCGGCCACAGCGGCGTCCTTGATGTGTTGCGGCGTGTCGAAATCCGGCTCCCCGGCGCCGAAGCCGACCACGTCCTGCCCTTCCGCCTTCATGGCTTTGGCCTTGGCGTCAATGGCGAGGGTCAACGAAGGGGTGAGCGCGGCGGCGTGCTTGGAAATGCGGTATTGCATCACGCCCAAGCTTACGAACGAGGCCGCCAACTGCAAGCCGGAACTCGCATTCGGTTCGGTGCTCCGCCGCCGTCTCCACGCTCAAATAAACTCGCTCACCACTCCGCCCAGCCGCGCGATGCCGGTGGCGATTTCCGCCAGGCTGGCGTTGCCGAAGCTCAGCCGCATTTCGTCGTCCGGCGCCCGGCGCGTCGGATCGTCCGTGTAGCACAACCGTCCCGGCACATAGAGCACGTCGCGTTCGAGCGCACGCCGAAGCAACGGCGATTTCATCCCGGTCCGCTGCCGCGCCGGCAGTTTTGCCCAGACATAAAGGCCGCCGCGCGGTTCGCGCCACGCGACGCCGGCCGGAAAATGCTCACGCAATGCGGCGACCATCGCCGCCGCCTTCCGCGCGTAGCGGCGGCGCAGCACGGCCAGATGCTGCTCGTAAGTGCCGTCTGCCAGCGCGCGGGCGAGGAGGTGCTGGAGCAGGCTCGCCGACCCGAAATCGTGGTTGCCCTTCACGCGCATCACGGGCGTCAAGAGCGCCGCCGGCAGCCGGCCGTAGCCGATCCGCACGCCGGTGGCAAAGGGCTTGCTGAACGTGCTGGAGTAAACCACCCGCTCCGCCGCGCCGGGCAGCGTCAGCGCGGAAGGCACGTCCGCGCCGGCAAACCGCAGTTCGCGATACGCGGCGTCTTCGACCAGGTAAATCGGATGTCCTGCGGCACGCTCGTAGCGGCGCACCAGCGCCAGTGCCGCCGCTTTGTTCGCCAGGTTCGTCGTCGTGCTGGTGGGATTTTGAAAATAGCTGATGAGATAAAGCAGTTTCACCCGCGGCAATTCGCCCGCGACTTTCAACGTTTCCAGCGTTTGCTCCAACGCCGCGAGGTCCAGACCGTCGGCCGCCAGCGGAATGCCGCGACAGCGCAGGCCGTGGCTTTGCGCGATGCCGAGGAAGACAAAATACGTCGGGTCCTCGACCAGCACGATGTCGCCGGGATCGCACAACACCTCGCTCAGGAGATACAACAATTGCTGCGAGCCGTTCGTGATGAGCAACTGCTCCGGCGCATAGAGCGCGTTGTCCAACTCCGCGCCGGCGCCGGCGTTCACCGCCAGTGCCGCAGCATCGAGCTGGCGGAGGTGTTCCACCGTCAGCCGGCGCAGTTCGGGCAGGCCGGCGGTGGTGCCGTATTGCAGCGCCGGTGCGCCGGACGCGCGCGTGCGCAGCAACCCCGCCAGCAACCGGCGGGTGTCCCGCACCGGCAGCGTGGCGTTGTCGGTAAACCCGGCGGCGAGGCTGATGAGCCGGGGCCGCGCAAGCGCCAGGTCCATCAGCCAGGAAATCGGCGGCTCCTCGGTGCGTTGGCCGAGGGCGGACAAAACGGTTCGTTTCAAAGCGGTGGCGACCGTAGGCATTTTGCCCGCAACACGCAAGCCAGCTACGGCGCCGGCAGCGTGGCGGGCGGGTTGGCGTCACGCAACTTAAGAAACCTCTCAAAGCCCGCCACCAGTTCGGCGCGGCCGGCTTCGAGGAAATCGTTGTGGTCGCCGGCGAGTTCGATCAGCAGCTTCGGTTCGTTCGCCGTGGCGAAGTTTTGTTCCGCGTGGTGAAACGGCACCAGCCTGTCCGCCGGGCTGTGCATCACCAGCACCGGCACGTGGATCGCCGGCAGCTTGGCGCGCGTGTCGTAGCGAATCCGCGCCAGCCAGCGCACCGGCAGCCACGGGAACAACTCGGCGCCGATGTCCGGAATGCTCGTGAACGTGCTTTGCAGGACCAGCCCGCCGACCGGCTCGCGCCGCGCCAGCTCGGTCGCTACCGCGCCGCCGAGCGATTCGCCGAAGACGATGATGTTCGTCGCCGTGAAGCCGCGCCCGCGCAGCCAGGCGGACGCGCCTTCGGCGTCGCGATAAGTGCCTTCCTCGGACGGGCGGCCCGCGCTGCGACCATAGCCGCGGTAGTCGAACAGGAACACGTTGACGCCGGTTCCGAGCAGCGCGTCGGCAACCGCCAACCGGTGGCTGATGTTCCCGCCGTTGCCGTGGCAGTGCAGGACCACAAGCTGGCGGCGGGGCGAATTCGTGGCAGCCGGAAAAAACCAGCCGTTCAGCCGCGTCCCGTCGGCGGCAGTGAATGACACGTCCTCCCACGCGCGGTTCAATTCGGCGCCGGTGGCCACCCACGCGGTCGTGGGGCGATACACCTGGCGATGTTCAAACCAGCGCAGCATGACGTAAAGCAGCGGCAGTCCGACGGCGACGTCAAGCAGGAGACGCCAGCGCCAGCGTCGTCGCGGGTCGGTTGCCATGCGCGCAGGATGGCGTTGGCCAGCGCGAAAGGCGAGCGGGGAAACGCACCGTTCGCTCCCGCCTCGACACCCGCCGGCCCGCGCTCTATCGTGCCCCGCGTGTCTTGGGTCAACCAGCCGCTCGTCATCGCCGGACGCGAGTTTCGCTCGCGGCTCATTCTCGGCACGGGCAAGTTTTCGTCGCCGGAGGCGATGCGCGACGCCATTGCCGCCAGCGGCGCGGAGATGGTCACCGTCGCCCTGCGCCGCGCAGACCTGAGCGGCCGGCACGATCCATTCGCGAACATCCTCGAGTTCATTGACCCGGAAAAATACCTGCTGCTGCCCAACACCAGTGGCGCGATGAACGCCGCCGAGGCCGTGCGCCTGGCCCGTCTGGCCGCCGCCGCCGGCCTGCCGAAATGGGTGAAGCTGGAAATCCACCCCGACCCGCGTTACCTGCTGCCCGACCCGGTGGAAACCTTCGCCGCCGCGGAAACGCTCGTGCGCGAAGGCTTCACCGTGCTGCCCTACATCAACGCCGATCCGGTGCTCGCCAAGCGGCTGCAGGAAGTCGGCGTCGCCACGGTGATGCCGCTCGGCGCGCCGATCGGCTCGAACCGCGGCGTGCAGACGCGCGACCAGATCCGCATCATCATCGAGCAGGCCACGGTGCCGGTGGTCGTGGACGCCGGGCTTGGCGCGCCGAGCCACGCGGCGGAGGCGATGGAGCTGGGCGCCGACGCGGTGCTGGTGAACACGGCCATTGCCGTGGCCAGCGATCCGAACCGGATGGCCGTGGCGTTCAAAATGGCCGTCGAAGCCGGCCGCGCGGCGTTTGAAACCGGCCTGGCGACGCAGCTCGACACCGCCAGCGCGACAAGTCCGCTCACGGCGTTTTTGAATTCTCCTTTGGCGCATGATTGATATCCGTGGCCAATCATCAATTTTGCCGGCTCCGGCTCCGGCGCCCTCAGGTATGTTTCCCTCGCCGTGCTGGTAAAACTGTTGACCTCCCAAACATGAAGACTGCCGCTCACCAACTTTCCGTCGCGCACGTCCGCCAGTTGCTCGCCACCGCCGCCCGCACGCGCCTGCTCGTCGTCGGCGACGTGATGCTCGACCAGTTCATCTGGGGCCGCGTCGCGCGCATCTCACCGGAGGCGCCGGTGCCGGTCGTGGATTTTGAGCGCGAGAATTTCATGCCCGGCGGCGCCGCGAACGTGGCGCGGAACCTCACCGCCCTCGGCGTGCCCACCGAACTGTTCAGTGCCGTTGGCCGGGACGATGCCGCCCGCCGCTTGAAAACATTGTTGCGCGAAAGCGGCGTCGGTTGCGACGGCCTGATCACCGACGCGGCGCGCACCACCAGCATCAAGACCCGCGTCCTCGCGCACCAGCAGCAAATGGTCCGCGTGGACCGCGAGACGCGCGACGAGGTGAGCGCCGCCGTCAATCGCCGGCTCACCGCCGCCGTGACCGCCCAGCTCGACGGCGCGGACGCGGTGATCGTGGGCGATTACGGCAAGGGCGTGGTGACGCAGCCGCTGCTCGACGCGCTCAAGGCCGCCTGCCGCGAGCACGGCATCTGGCTCAGCCTCGACCCCAAACCGGTTCACCGGCTGGACCTGACCGGGCTGTCCCTGATCACGCCGAACCGGAAGGAAGTGTTCGAACTGGCGGGCATCGCGGACGGCTCGCGCAGCGGCGACCCGTTGAACGATCCCAACCTCCTGCGCGCCGCCGACAAGCTGCTGACCGAGCTGCGGCCGGCGCTGTTGCTCGTCACGCTGGGCGAGCAGGGCATGTTGCTCTGCCAGCAGGGGCAGCCGCCGTTTCACATTCCCACCGTGGCGCGCGAGGTGTTCGACGTGTCCGGCGCGGGCGACACGGTGATCGCGTCCTTCACGGCGGCGATTTGCGCCGGGGCGTCGCCGATCGAGGCGGCGATCTTCTCCAACCACGCCGCGGGCGTCGTCGTCGGCAAGGTCGGCACGGCGGCGGTCAGCCCGGAGGAATTCCTGCACAGCTTCCAGCGCGTGCCATGAAACGCGCCGTGTTTCTCGACCGCGACGGCGTGATCAACGAGGACCGGTGTTACATCCACCGCGTCGAGGATTTCGTCGTGGTGCCAGGCGTGGGGCCGGCGTTGCGGCGGCTGCAGGCCGCGGGTTTCCTGCTGTTCATCGTCACCAACCAGTCCGGCATCGGCCGCGGCTACTACACGGTCGAAGACATGCATCGCGTCCACGCCCATCTGGAGGCGCTGCTGGCGCGCGCCGGCGTGACGCTGAGCAAAATTTACTTCGCGCCGGAAGCGCCGGAGCAGCCCAGCCGTGGCCGCAAGCCCTCGCCGCAATACCTGTTCGACGCCCGCGACGAATTCGGCGTGGACCTCGGCGAAAGCTTCATGGTCGGCGACAAGCTGATTGACCTCGAATGCGGCTGGAACGCCGGCGTGAAGCAGAGCCTGCTCGTCCGCACCGGCTACGGCGCGGCAGTCGAGCGCAAGGAACCGGCGAAGGTGGCGCGCGCCGTGGTGGTGGACGACTTGCCCGCCGCGGCGGAATGGATTTTGGGCCGGTAAGCCGGTCAGGCCAGGCCGAGTTCAGTCAACACCGGAGATTTTTACAGGCGCAACTGCCAAGCCGGCTTCCAGTCGGCGGCGCACGTTTGATTTGTAAATTCACCGGGGCCTGCCAGACTGCCGGCCCATGAAGATTCTGGGCGTCATCCCCGCCCGCTACGCCTCGACGCGGTTTCCCGGCAAACCGCTGCATCCCATCGCCGGCAAACCGCTCATTCAGCACGTCGTCGAGCGCTGCCAGTGCGCGCGGTCGCTGGCGGAGGTAATCGTGGCCACCGACGATCCGCGCATCGCCGGCGTGGCACGCCGTTTTTGCCGGGTGGAAATGACGCGGACGGACCATCCCAGCGGCACGGACCGCATCGCCGAAGTCACCGCGCGCTACCCGTGCGACGCGGTGGTGAACGTGCAGGGCGACGAGCCGTTGATGGACCCGGCGGTGATTGACGCCGTGGCCGGCGCGCTGGCGGACGCCGAGATGTCCACCGCCGCCACGCCGGTTCGCGACCCGGCGGAATACGAAAACCCGAACGCCGTGAAAGTCGTTGTCAGCGCCGCCGGCCGCGCCCTATACTTTTCCCGTCGCACGATTCCGTATCTGCGCGACGCCGCCAGTCGTTCGGTGACCGAGCAGTTGGCGGCGTTTCCTTTTTTGAAGCATCTGGGCATCTACGGCTACCGGCGGGAAACGTTGCGGCGGCTGGTGGCGTTCCCGGTTTCCCCGCTGGAGTCGGCGGAGAAACTGGAGCAGTTGCGGGCGCTGGAAAACGGGATTCCGATCGCGGTCGTGCGGGTGAACTACGAGAGCATCGGCGTGGACGCGCCGGCGGACGTGGCAAGAGTTGTCGAACTGTTAAAATCGTTGAATGGCTGAATCGAACATGCATTCGAAGGCGCCGCCCAATCCCGTGCCGCAAGTGTTTCGGACATTTGAGGACTTGGAGGTTTATCGCCAGGCGCGGGACTTTCGCCAGGCGATGTATGCCGTGACTCGCGAATTGCCGGCGCACGAAAAATTCGAGCTGACCAGCCAGATTCGACGCGCGGCGGTTTCATTGACGAACAACATCGCCGAAGGCCATGGTCGTTATCACTACCTCGACCAGATCAAATTCCAGTTGCAAGCCCGTGGTTCTTTGTTGGAATTGATTGATGATTTGAACGTTTGCGCCGATGAACAATACTTGTCGCCGCAAGATGTTGCGAAACTGAAGACGCAGGCGACGGCGGCTCATAAGTTGATTAACGGTTACATTCGCCATTTGCGTGGGCGCAAGACCGGGGCGGATTTGGCGTTGCATGAGAATGCCTCGGGGGACGAAACCGCCGAGAATGAGTTGGGCGAACCAATTCAACGGTTCAACGATTTATCCATTTAACAATTCAACCGTTCAACGAACCTTGAAATACATTTTTGTCACCGGCGGCGTGGTGAGTTCCTTGGGCAAGGGGCTGACGGCGGCGTCACTCGGCACCCTGCTGGAAAACCGCGGACTGAAGGTCTGTCTCCAGAAGTTCGATCCCTACCTCAACGTGGACCCCGGCACGATGAGCCCCTTCCAGCACGGCGAGGTTTACGTGCTGGACGACGGCGCGGAAACCGACCTCGACCTCGGCCATTACGAGCGGTTCACCAACACCACGCTCTCGCGGATGAACA
Source organism: bacterium (assembly GCA_021780105.1). Classification (GTDB taxonomy): domain Bacteria; phylum Verrucomicrobiota; class Verrucomicrobiia; order Limisphaerales; family J093; genus JAJXZJ01. Next base: position 22,759 of record JAJXZJ010000024.1, on the reverse strand, counting down.
ACCTCACCAGCGGCCAGGTTTATGCGCGGGTGCTGGAGCGCGAACGGCACGGCGATTACCTCGGCAAGACGGTGCAGGTGATCCCGCACGTCACCGACGAGATCAAAGCCCGCATCGAAAACCTCGCCGAGCAGTCGAAGGCGGACGTGCTCATCACCGAAATCGGCGGCACGACCGGCGACATCGAGGGGCTGCCGTTCCTCGAAGCCATCCGCGAGTTCGCGCTGGAGGTCGGCTACACGAACGCCCTGTTCATCCACGTCACGTTCGTGCCATTCATCAAGGCCGCCGGCGAACTGAAGACCAAGCCGACGCAGCAGTCGGTGGCCAAGCTGCGCGAAATCGGCATCACGCCGCACATCCTGGTCTGCCGGTGCGAGCGGCCGCTCGACAAGGATTTGCGCCAGAAGATTTCCCTCTTCTGCAACGTGCCCTACGAGGCCGTCGTCGAGGAAAAGGACGTGGATCACAGCATTTACGAGGTGCCACTCATGCTGCAACGCGAGCGGATGGACGACCTCGTCTGCCGGTTGCTGCGGCTGGATGTGCCGCCCGCGAACATGAGCCACTGGCAGGACATCCTGCGCAAGCTCATCGCCCCGCAGCGGCGCGTCCGCATTGGCGTCGTGGGGAAATACATCGGCCTCCAGGACGCCTACAAATCCGTGTATGAGGCAATCATCCACGGCGGCATCGGCAACGACTGCGGCATCGAACTTGAGCGGATTGAGGCCGAGGAACTGGACAAGCCCGGCGGGGAAAAACTCTTGCAGGGCCTGGGCGGCATTCTGGTGCCGGGCGGTTTTGGCGGACGGGGCGTTGGCGGCAAAATCCGCGCCGCCCGGTTTGCCCGCGAGAACCGCGTGCCTTACCTGGGGCTTTGCCTGGGAATGCAGATTGCGACGATTGAATTTGCGCGCAACGTGCTTCACCTCGACGGCGCGGACTCAACCGAGTTCAACAAGGCCGCACCGCATCCGGTGATTGCCATGCTGGAGGAGCAGCGCGGCATCACGGACATGGGCGGCACCATGCGGCTGGGCGCGCAGCCGGTGCAGTTGCGCGTCGGCTCGAAGGCGGCCGGGCTTTACGGCGCGTTCGTGATCCACGAGCGCCACCGCCACCGCTACGAGTTCAACAACGCCTACCGCGAGCAATTCGAGCAGGCCGGCTTCCTGTTCAGCGGGACTTCACCGGACGGCGAACTGGTGGAACTCGTCGAGCTGGCGGACCACCCCTTCTTCCTGGCGTGCCAGTTCCACCCGGAGTTCCTGAGCAAGCCCAACGCCCCGCATCCGCTTTTCCGCGGGTTCATCGCCGCCGCCTACGCCCACAGTCATCCGGCGCAAGCGGGCGCTCAGAACAGCCGCGGCTGAAGGTCTTCCTTGGCGAGCGCGTCGGCCAGGCTTTGCACGCGGGTGCGGCGCGTTTCCATGATCAACTTGTCCAGCTTGGCGTCGAACTTCACCGGATAGTCGCCGTTGTAGCACGCCATGCAGAACGCATCCGCCGGCAGCCCGGTGGCTTTGACCATCCCCGCCTCCGAGAGGTAGGCGAGCGAATCGGCCTTCAGGTAGCGGCGGATTTCATCAATCGAGTGGTTCGCCGCCATCAGCTTGGTGCGGTCGGGGAAATCAATGCCATACACGCACGGGTTCATGTGCGGCGGACAGCTCACCATCACATGCACCTCCTTGGCGCCGGCTTCCTTCAAATTGTGGACGCGCGTCTTGCAGGTCGTGCCGCGGACGATCGAGTCGTCCACGATGATCACGCGCTTGCCGCGGACGAGGTCGGCGATGAGGTTGAGCTTCACCCGCACGTTGAAATCGCGGATGAGCTGCGAGGGTTGGAGGAAGCTGCGGCCGACGTAGTGGTTGCGGACAAAGGCCATTTCGAACGGAATGCCGCTCTGCTGCGAGTAACCCAGCCCGGCGCAGGTGCCGCTGTCCGGCACGGGGATGACGATGTCCGCCTCGCGCGGATGCTCGCGCGCAAGCTGCCGGCCCATTTCAACGCGGACCTCATACACGTTGCGGTCGGCAATTGTGCTGTCCGGCCGGGCAAAATAAACATACTCGAAGATGCAGAACGCCCGGCGCCGTTGCTCCGGGAACGCCGGCACGCTGCGCAGGCCGTCCTGGTTGATGATGACGATCTCGCCGGGCGCGACGTCGCGCACAAACTGCGCCTCGATCAAATCAAACGCGCATGTTTCGCTGGCCAGCACCCAGGCGTCGCCCAAGCGGCCCAGGCTCAACGGCCGGAAGCCGTGCGGATCGCGCACGCCGATCAACTCGTGTTCGGTCATGATGACCAGCGAGTAGGCGCCTTCGATGCGCCGCAGGGTTTGCAGCAGGTTGTTTTCCACCCCGCCGAGGGTGGGTTGGGCCATCAGGTGCAGGATGATCTCGCTGTCCACCGTGGTCTGGAAGATCGAGCCTTTGGCCTCGAGCTCCTGCCGCAGCAGCGCGGCGTTGGTCAGGTTGCCGTTGTGCGCGATGGCGATCTGCCCGCGGGCGCAATCCACCGTCAGCGGCTGCGCGTTGCGAAGCTGGGACGAACCGGTGGTGGAATAGCGCGTGTGTCCCACGGCGGCCTGGCCGACCAGCTCGTGCAACATGCGTCCGGTAAACACCTGCGGCACCAGCCCCATGCCGCGGTGAACCCGGAACTGCCGGCCGTCGCTGCTGACAATCCCCGCGCTCTCCTGACCGCGATGCTGGAGCGCGTAAAGACCGTAGTAGGTGATTTCCGCGGCATTCGGATGGCCGTAAATGCCAAAGACGCCGCAATAGTGTTTTGGATGAGACTGCATGGCCGCGCACTCGTCCGCGCCGCAGTATCCAAGCGTGTGGCGGCAATTCCAGCAAGCGCCAAGTGACTACGCCATCGCGCGGGCGATGCTGTTCCACCACGCGTCGTGCAGTTCGGCGAGCGGGGTGGAGAATTCGCCGCCGGCGGTCTTCATCGTCAACTTGTCGCCGCCGACTTTGCCGATCTGCACGGCGGGCACGCCCATGAGCTTGGCGCGTTCGACCACCTTCACGGCGTCGAGCGCCTTGCAACTGATGACGACGCGCGATTGCGTTTCGCCGAAGAGCAAGGCGTCCAGCCGGTGGGGCGAAGCTCCTGACGAGCCGTTTTCCGCGCCACCTTCGGCTCGCGAGGACGCTCGCCCCACCGAAGTGAGATCCACCGTCACCCCAATCAATCGCGGCGTTTCCCGCGCGACGAGTTGCGAAATGCAGCTTTCGGCCAGCGCCACGGCCAAGCCACCTTCGCTGCAATCGTGCGCGCTTTTCACCAGACCGCTTTGAATTAAACCGAGCAGCGTGGTGTGGAGCGTCTTCGCGACTTCGAGATCGCAACGCGGCGGTGAACCATTCTTTTTGCCGTGGACGACTTGCAGATACGCGCTGCCGCCGAGGCCGAGAATCGGATCGGCTTGGTCCACCGCGTCGCCGAGCAGGATGATGGCGTCGCCTTCGTCCTTGAACCATTGCGTGGTGACGTGTTCGGGCTTCTCGATGAGGCCGACGACGGAAATCGTGGGCGTCGGGTCAATCGGGCCGGCGGGATTTTGATTGTAGAGCGAGCAATTGCCGCCGGTGACAGGCGCGTTGAAGGCTTTGCAACCTTCGGCCAGGCCGCGCACGGATTCCTTGATCTGCCAGAACAACTCGGGCTTGAGCGGGCTGGGCATGTTGAGATTGTCCGTCGCGCCGAGCGGCAACGCGCCGGAGCACGCGAGATTGCGGCACGCCTCGGCCACGGCGGCTTTCGCGCCTTCGTAGGGATCGAGGTGAACGTAGCCGCCGTTGCAGTCCACAGTCATGGCGATGAGCTTCTCGGAAACTTTCGGATCGCCGACTTTCGCGGCGAGTTCCGCGCTCATCACGGGCAACGAATCCGTCTTGATGCGGATGACTGCCGCGTCGCTGCCGGGCAAAACCACCGAGCCGTCGCGCACCTGATGATCGTATTGGCGATAAACCCAGTTCTTCGACGCGATGCTCGGCCACGCGAGCAGCTTCTTCAAATCTTCAGCGGGCGTCGTGGTGTCGGCGATGCCGTCGAGACGGAACGCGCGAACGTCTTTCAAGTAAGCCGGCTCTTGTGCCTCGCGCTGATACACCGGCGATTCATCCGCAATTTTCTTTGCGGGAATGTCCACGACGAGTTTGCCGCCGTGGCGCACCTTCATGTGACCGGTGTCGGTGACGATGCCGATTTCCGACCACGGCAAATCCCACTTGTCGAAAATGCGTTTTACTTCTTCTTCGCGGCCCTTGTGGACGACGATGAGCATGCGCTCCTGCGATTCCGAAAGCATGATCTCGTAGCTGCTCATGTTCGGCGCGCGTTGCGGGACTTTGTCCAGTTCAATCTCGATGCCCGTGCCGGCGCGCGCGGCGGTTTCGCATGTGGAACAGGTGAGGCCCGCCGCGCCCATGTCCTGCATGCCGGCGACCGCGCCGGTGGCGAGCAATTCCAGGCACGCTTCGCACACGAGTTTTTCCATGAACGGATCGCCGACCTGCACCGCGCCGCGTTGTTGCTCGGCGGATTCCTCGGTCAAATCCTGCGACGCAAATGCCGCGCCCGCAAGTCCGTCGCGACCCGTCGCCGGACCGACGTAGAACACGGGATTGCCCACGCCCTTGGCCGCGCCGCGCGTGATCTGTTCATGACGCAGCACGCCGAGACAAAACGCGTTCACAAGCGGATTACCTTGATACGTCTTGTCGAAATACACCTCGCCCGCGACGGTCGGGATGCCGAAGCAATTGCCGTAATGCGCGATACCGCTGACGACGCCCGCAAACAATCTCCGATTGTTTGCAATTTCAGATTTCAAATTTGAAATGTCAGATTCACCGTTGGCGGTGATCGGCCCGAAGCGCAGCGAGTTCACCGCGCAGACGGGGCGTGCGCCCATCGTGAAGATGTCGCGCACGATGCCGCCGACGCCGGTGGTCGCGCCCTGAAACGGCTCGACCGCGCTCGGATGGTTGTGCGACTCGATCTTGAACGCGATGGCGATGCCGTCGCCGATGTCAATGATGCCGGCGTTTTCCTCGCCCGCGCCGACGAGAATCTTCGGCGACTTGGTGGGGAAGGTCTTGAGCAGCGGCTTGGTGTTTTTATAGCTGCAATGCTCGCTCCACATCACGGAAAAGATTCCGAGCTCGGTGTAGCTCGGCGTGCGGCCGAGGATTTCCACGGCGTGGGCGTATTCTTCCGGCGTGAGGTTGTGCTTGGCAACCAACTCTGGGGTGATGGCGGGTTCGGTCATGTCGAAAAATTAAACAATCTTGAGCAGGAAGTTTGTTATTTCATCCTTCTCGGTTACGTAAATAGTCTTTGTCTTTCTTAAAATCGTTGCGGTGTAGCGCTTGCCTAATTCGAGCGTTACTTTCGTCCCGATTAACGAGGACATAGTGCCAGTAATATCTTCATCGCCTTCAATCTTTAGGTGGAAGCTGCGGCGATCAATGTCTGCGCCAATCAAAACACCGGGAATTTCGATTGTGGTTTCTGTTTCTTCGCTCGTTGCCCCGATTGTATTTTGGAGTTCTTTCAGCTCTGGTTGTTGAATGAGCAAGCTAGACTTTACGTTCCTATTTCGTCTCCATTCGATGTCAGCTCCCACGCCAGCTTCCAGATGATCAGTAACCCAGCGATACATACGACGTATCGTAGCCGGTCCAAGAGTTTTCGCGAACGCGGCAACTTCTTCGGTGTTCTTTGCTTTTGCTAGTTTGAAGATTGTCTCAACAGCTTTATCCAGTGTGGTCTCCCCAATTAGCAACTGCTCGGCTGGCATTGTCATTACGACGCCAACTGAACCCGCATAAGAGTATGCAAAACTCAATCGCGTTGTGGAGATAGCTTCGGCATCCCGCCGGTCGCGCTCTTTAGGCCCGTTTTTTAGAGCGTCGTAGATTGTCGTCAGCCACTCTTGAAAATCCGTGAGTGTTTTTGCAACAGCGGTAATCGCCATTGGCTCGTCCGTGTCCGAAAATAGACGATAGTTTACGACATCGGTTTGTTGCTGAGAGGTGAGCAACTCAAGCTTTTCCTCAAGCGAGGTATGGCGTTTCTGTAGAGCTTGCTGATTTAGCAAGAACGACCGGCTGGATTTGAGGCTGGCAGATGACTTTTCCAGACGCGCTAGGCTTTGAACCGTGTCGCGTAGTTCGGCAGTGATGTCTGAAATCTTGCTCATAACGGCGTTGCGATTACAGCCATGCCTTTTGGTCCACCGCGCCTGTCGTGTCCAAACCAATTTAACCAGTCAGCGCGTAATTTCATGCCCGCGTCATGTCCCTCGTGACCCTCTGGCCATTCGGCGAACACATACGAGTCGCACAGCAAGGTAGCCTTTAAATTGCTGTTTATCCAAGTCAGAACTTGAAACTGTTCTGGTGAACAACGCTCAACAAATTCAGATTCGAGTTTAACAACTAGGTCGCAATCCTCCGGTTCAATTTTTTGAGTTAAGAAGCTTCCATCAATCCACACTTCAGCCTGAATTGCCCAATGATTTAGCTCGGCCAAAAGCTTTTCCAATCCTCCAAAAATCAAACTTCTTCTAGTGGACAGTGGGAAACTTTCAACGGTCAAAGCCCGTAATTCCGCAAGAGACATCGGCTGCAACCCAGCAGGCAGCAGAGCCGGAAATTCAGGTTTGTCCGAAATGGCCACGTGATTTAATCCAGGCAATCAAGCCGCTGCGACGGTTTTGTTTTTGAGCGCGGCGAAGATGCTTTCAAAAATCCATTTGCCGTCGTCGCTGCCGAGCAACGGTTCGCAGGCGCGTTCGGGGTGCGGCATCAGGTTGGTTTCCACTTGTTCCATGTCAGGCCAGTTCCGCGACGTGTTCATCCTCGTATTTCTCAATGAGCACGCCGATGACTTCCATCATGGACGCGAGCGGATGATTTTCATCCTCGCCCACTTCGTCCACGAGGCGGTCAAGCTGCTTCACAAGCTGTCGGTATTCGCGGTCGTTGCGCGGCAAAATTGGTGCAACTTGTGACATCGGTTGGAAAAAATCAGGCCGCCACTTCCACTTCGCGGATTTCGCTGGGTTGCGGAATCGGTTCGCCACGTTCGTGCATGTCTTCAATGTGCATTTCCAACGCCTCTTGCATCAGCGCGAGGGTTTCCTGCTCGGTGTCCGCCGCCGCGACGCAGCCGGGGAAATCCGGCGCGTAGCCGCTGAAATGTTCCGGCCCGTGTTCGATGATGATCGTGTAACGCATAGTCATTTGAGCCCCGCCTGCGCAGGATACTGTTTAATGTTTTTGGATGCAAATCCTGTCCCGGCTGGCCGGCAATCGTCACCGTGCCGGGCTTCGTCGCGTGATGATATTGCCGATGGCTGCCATGTGTGCGTACGAGAAACCAGCCGTCGTCTGCAATCTGCCGGATGATTTCCCGGATTTTATTTGTTTCACGCGGCTGGTGCGACACTCTCGTTTATCACCGCGGCGAGATGTTGTGGAGGATCAGAACGGATGGGCCCTGCGTTTTCCAGATGTTCACCAGAAATTGCGGCGCCGCCGTCGGCCCGAAGATGTAGGAGCCGAGCACGATGTCGGGCTTGCCGTCGCCGTCGAGATCGCCGGCGTCCATCACGATCCACCGTCCGGAAATGCACTGCGGAAACGTGGTGACCTTGAACTTCAAGTTCCCCTCATTTTCCAGATAGACGAAACTTTCGCGTGGATTGGCGACGTAGTCCGGGAAGAAGGAAATCGCGGCGATGTCCAGCCGGCCGGTGCCGGTGAAGTCGCGGGCCGCGACGCCGTAGGCGCCGTTGAGCGGGTAGAAGAACGTCTCCTTGAACTGGAGGTCGCCCTCGTTTTCGTAAAGCCGGATGCCGTGGTAATACTTCAGCGGGCTGTCGAACTCGCCGTTGTCGCCGTTGACGACGAGGAAGTCCATCTTGCCGTCCTGGTTGAAGTCCACGAGCTGGAAGGTGTTGTGCCCCCACGGCGCGGGTTTTTGCCAGAGGCTGTGCGCGGTGAAGTTGCCTTTGCCGTCGTTGAGGAGCACGGTCATCATCTCGGTTTCCTGGGCCATCAGCATCGCGATGTCCGGCTTGCCGTCGCCGTTGAAGTCGGACACCGCGGCATGGATGGCGCCGGCCTTGGTGGAGAGCACATGCTCGCGATACTGGCCGTTGCCGAGGTTTTCAAACCATGAAAACCGGCCGGTCAGGTTGCCAAACATGCACAGCGCAAAATCCGTCTTCCCGTCGCCGTTGAAATCAGCAAACACCGCCTGCGTGGAGCGCGGCAGATCCTTCAAAACCGTCTTCGGCGGGCCGTAGGTGTCGCCCTGCCGCGGCAGGAACAGCAGCGCCGCAATGTAATGCTCGGTGGGCGGGAAACTCCCCACGCACGTCACCCAGATGCCCTCGGGGGTTTCCACCAGGTCCGCCGGCACATTACCCAGCGGAATGGTCTGCTGCGGGTAGCCTTTCGCGTCCAGGATGTAGAGCGACTTCGAGTGGTCGTCGCCCACAAACAGCCGGTGCGTGTTCGTGCTGATACGGACCATCGTGGTCGTCGGCGGATTCAGGCGAAAATGCGGCGGCTCCATCTCGAAATATTTCAGCCCCAACTTGATCGGCGCGTGCGGAATCTGCGGCAGCGGCTTCTCCGGCGCGTTCGCCAGGTAAAATTCCTCGATCAGCGGCCAGTCCTCCACCGGAATCCGCGGCTGCTCCGGGTAAATCTTGCGTTCGCGGATGAGTTCGCCTTCGGGCGAGCTGCCGTAATCCGGCCTGGCCACGCCCAGTTGCACCGACATCCGCGGCAGGATTTGCTCCTGCCAATGCTTGCGGTCCAGCATGGAAGGATCGGGATACACGTGGCAGATCGAACAGGCCCGGCGCGCGGCGGCCTCGCCCGGCGACATTTTCGGCGCGGCGGCCGTGTCGTCGTCATCGTCGTAACTGATCGGCTTCGGCGGCGGCGTGCCGGCCGCGAGCGCCCGGCCGCCGCCCAGCAAGCCGAGCGCGAGCCAGCCGCCGGCAACCAGCCAGGCCAACCAGTTCCAACCCCGGCCGCACCGGCCGCGCCGTGCATTCGCGTGACGGGTCATCGTGACCGGATTAAGCCCGCCGGCCGGCCGCGCCGGCAAGTCAATTTCCAACGGGCAACGGCACGCGGCACGTTTCACGACGCCAACCCGGCGTCCATCGCTTGAATCTCGCGCACCACCGCGTCGGCGCCGAGCTGGTGCAGACAACGCAGATCAATCGGGCACTCGCGCCGGAAACACGGCGCGCACGGAACGCGGGATTTCAACAGGCGGTGCCGCGGATCGCCGGGCAGGCCGGGGCCGGTCAATTCCGGCGACGTGCTGCCGAAGATCGCCATGACCCGTGTGCCGACTGCGGCGGCAACGTGCATCGGCCCGCTGTCATTCGTCACCACCACGCGGCAGAGCGCCAGCGCGGTGCAGAGTTCGCGGAGCGAAGTGCGGCCGGCCAGATTGCGCACCTCACCGGGAGCAGGACGGATGGCGGTTTCCAGTTCGCCCGCCAACGAAACGTCGCCCGGACCGCCGAAAATGACGACGCCCCAGCCAGGCCAGCCGGCGATTTCGCGGGCGACGGCGGCAAACTGCGTCAGCGGCCAGCGCTTGGCGGGTCCGTATTCCGCGCCTGGATTCAGGCCAAGCCAGCGCCGCGGCGCCGGCAGATCAAACCGCGCGCGCGCGGCAGCCAGTTCGGCGGGCGTCACAAAAATCCGCGGTGCCAGCGGCGCCGGGTCCGCGCCCAGCGCGGCGGCCAGATGGAGGTAATGGTGCAGGTGATGCGCGGGCGAAACCTGGGCGAGGATCACGCCGGTTTGCTCGCGCGGCAACAGGGAAGCGATAAGCCGGCGGACTTCGCCGGGCGGGCGTTTCCGCATCTTCACCGTTTCCGACCGCGGCGGGACAACCTCGGTCAAAAGCCAGTTGCGCCACGGCCAGGCGACGCCGACACGGCGGGGAATCCGGGCAAGCCACAGTTCCAGCGCCGAGCGCGGGGAATTCGGCAGCGCAAGGCCGGCGTCGAATTGTTCCGCGCGGAGCCGGCGGGCGATTGCCCACGGCGTCTCGGAGCCGGCGAACGCGATCACGTCGTCCACCGCCGGATGGTGTCGCCAGAGGTCGGCGAGTTTCGCGTGCGTCAGCAGCGTGATGCGCGCCGCGGGCCGCGCCTCGCGCAAACGCTGGAGGGCCGGCTCGCTCATCACGGCGTCGCCGAGCCAGTTCACGCCCCGCACGAGGAGGCGTCGCCAGGGCGGGAGCGGGTTCATGGCGGGGGCGGTTCGACACCGGCGGACGCGGTGGCGTCGTGCCGGAATTTGCCTGGTTTCCAGCGCCGGTGAACCCAGAACCAGTTGGCCGGATCGCGGCGCACGGCCACCTCGAAGGCGCGATTCATGTCCAGCGAAATGGCCTCGACACTGCGCGGCTGGCCCGTGGCGTGGGTGGGAATTTCGTCGCCCACCTCGATCTGCCAGCGCGCCAGGCCGACGCGGTAGCAAACGGCCGTGAACAGCGGCAGGCCGTAGCGCAGCGCAAAGACGGCGGGCGCGGCGGTCGTGGAACCGTCGCGGCCCAGGAACGGCAGCCGCAGGCCGCGGTCGCCGGCGTGCTGGTCGGCGAGAAATCCCACCATCACCGGCCGGCGGGCGAGCGCTTCCTTCAACGCAGCGGACTCGGTGCGGCGCTCGAAGTAGAGGCAGCCGGAGCGTTCGCGGAGCTGCTGCAACAGGCGGTTGAGCGCGGGCTGGCGCAGGGCACGGTAGGTCGTGGCGAACTGGAGCCGCGGCACCCCTTGGTTCGCGCGGGCATACAGCTCGAAGTTGCCAAAGTGACCGATGGCGACGACGCACGAGCCGGGCTGCGGGCCGAGCCGGCGAAGGATTTTTTCGCCGCCGCTCACGCTGAGCACGCCGCGGACCTCGTCGGCGGACATCGCGGCGGTGCGGGCGGCGCAGGCGAAATTCTCGCCGATGCGGCGGAAGTTTTCGCGGGCGAGGGCGCGGATTTCCGCCGGCGATTTTTCGCCGCCGAAGGCGTGGGTCAGGTTCCCGATCGCCACGCGGCGGTGCCGCCCGTCCAGCGCCCAGGCCAACCCGCCGCCAAGCCGGCCGAGGCGCGCCACCCACCGCAGGGGCAGGGCCTGGACCAGCGCGATCAGCGCGCGGGCCGCAAGATAAAGCAGCGTTTCCATCGGTTCAGCGGAAGCAGATTTGGCGGACGCATTCCTGGAAGTCCCGCGCGCCGCGGATGATCTCGATTTCGACGCGCATGAAGTAAATCGGCAGGTCACGGCGGTCGAGTTTCGGGAAGCGGACGGCGTCCTTCTGCGTGGTGACGATGAGCCTGGCCTGCCGTTTTTTGCTGCGGTTGATGACGTTCAGCACTTCCTGCTGGGTGAAGCGGTGGTGGTCGGCGAAACGTTTGCTGTAAACGAGTTCGCCGCCCAGCTTCACGAGGCTCTGCTCGAAGCTCTCCGGGAAGGCGATGCCGCTCAGCGAGGCCACCCGCAGGCCCTTGATCAGCTCCAGCCCGTGCCGCTTGCCGCTGAACACGTCCTCGAAATAGAGCGGGCGGTGGACGCATTCGATGATGCCGGCCTCCGGGTTCAACCGCTTCAGGCGCTCGCGCAGCGCCTCGGTGTTGCCGTCGCTCTTCGTGATGAACACGGTGCTGGCACGGGCCAGGTGGCGCGGCGGTTCGCGCAGCGTGCCGCGCGGCAGCAGAAACTCGTTGCCGAACGGCGACTGACAGTCCACCAGCACGATGTCGTGCCGCCGCCCGCGCAGCCGCCAATACTGGAAGCCGTCGTCCAGCAGCAAGGTGTCGCAGCCGAAATGTTCGATGGCGAACAGACCGCTTTTCACGCGGTCCTTGTCCACGAGCACGACGACATCCTTCAAATTCGAGGCGAGCATGTAAGGCTCGTCGCCGGCGGTCTCGGAGTCCAGCAGCAGCGATTTGCCGTCGGACACGACGCGCGGCGGGGTGGTGTCCTCGCGCAGCAGGAGCTTGTCGAGCACCCGCCGGCCGAACGGCTTGGGACGCGAACGGTAGCCACGCGACAGGATGGCGACGTTGCGGCCCTGGTCCTTCAATTCGCGGGCGAATTTTTCCACCACCGGCGTCTTGCCGGTGCCGCCGACGGTAAGGTTGCCGATGGCGATCACCTGCACGCCGATCGTGCGGTCGCGCAAAATCCGCATGTCATAAAGAAAACGGCGGATGACCACGGCGAGGGCAAACACGTGCGAAAGGGCGAACAACAACCCCCGCAGCAGCGCCGCGCGTTTGCCCCGGCGCTGGCCGAAAATGACCTCCAGCGCGAAGGTTTCGACGCTTTCCGTCCAGGAGCGGATGTAGGCGCGCATGGCGGCGAGAATGCCAAAAGGCGGCGGTCCGCGGCAAGCCGGCCGCGGCGCAGCCCGTCACCGGCCGGCCGGTTCCTGCTGGGTGAGGCAGTGCAGCGAGCCGAAGCCGAGCACCAGGTCCACCGCGTGGATGCCGACGACCGGACGGTCCGGGAACAATTCGCCTAAAATGCCCAGCGCCACGCGGTCGTTGGGGTCGTTGAACGTCGGCACGATCACGGCAGCGTTGGCGATGTAGAAATTCGCGTAACTGGCCGGCAGCCGGCAGCCGTCGAAGAAAATTGGCGCGGGCATCGGCAGCGCCACGACTTCCGGCCGCGAGCCGTCTTCCAACCGCAAGTCCTGAATGCGCTCCCAGTTCTCCGCCAGCGGCCGGTAATTGATGTCGCGCCGGTTCGATTCCTTGATGAGCACGACGGTCCGTGGGTTCACAAACCGGCAGATGTCGTCCACGTGTCCGTGTGTGTCGTCGCCCACCGGCCCGGCGACGAGCCAGAAAACGTTGGTCACGCCGAGATACTCCCGGAACGTCGCGTCGTAGTCGGCGCGCGTGAGGCCGGGGTTGCGCACCTGCACCTTGGGATCAAGGTAGCATTCCTCGGTCGTCAGCAAGGTGCCGCGGCCGTTCACGTCAATGCCGCCGCCTTCGAGCACGAAATCCCGCCCGCGGCATTGGGCGTGAAAGAGCGGTTTGCCGAGCAATTTCGCCGCAGTTTCGGGCACCTTGCGGTCCTGTTGCCAGTCGTCGTATTTGGCCCAGGCGTTGAAGTGGTAATGCACGATGGCGGTCTCAAATTTCGGAGTTTTTCGCCGGACGTGGATCGGCCCGCTGTCGCGGGTCCAGCCGCGGTTGGTGGGATGCGGGACAAACTGGACGTTGCCGAGATCGCAGCCGGCGCGGGCGAGGTAACGGCGCGCGAGTTTTTCCTCGGCCCGGTTTTGGACGAGCAGGCGAACGGTTTCGCCAGGCGTGATTTTCCGGACCATTTCGCCATAGACCCAGCGGATGGTGTCGAGTTTGCCCGGCCAGTCGGTTTCGTTGTGCGGCCAGCCGAGCCAGGTGGCCGCGTGGCGTTCCCATTCCGCCGGCATGGCAAAACCCAGTTTCGCGGGGGTGCCGGTCGAGGTAGATTTGGTTGCTGCCATAATCGGGGCGAGAATACGGAGTCCGGCCGGCTTGTCCATCGCAAGCCAACGCCGGACGAGCGAAACGAACGGATTGCGGGCGCCTGAGTGTGACATTGCAATCGGCCGCGATGCCGGTTTAGGCTGCGCGCAGGAAGAATTGTGCGTGTCCTCTACAACATCCTGTTTGCCATCGGCTTCGTGCTGAGCTCCCCGTATTACTTCCTGAAGATGTGGCGCCGCGGCCGGTGGCGGGCAGGATTCGGCGAGCGGTTTGGCCGGTTCGGCTCGCGGGTCAAGCTGGCGGTCACCAACCGCCATGTCCTCTGGATGCACGCCGTCAGCGTCGGCGAGGTGAATCTCTGCGCCCAGCTCATCCGCGCCCTGGAACCGCGCGTCCCGAACATCAAGATCGTCGTCTCCACCACCACCTCCACCGGCATGGGCGAACTGCAAAAGCGCCTGCCGGAGCACATCCTGAAGATCTACTACCCGGTGGATTTCCGAAAATACGTGTCCCGCGCCGTCGCCGTGCTTCATCCGGACGCCGTGGTGCTGGTGGAGGCCGAAATCTGGCCCAATTTTCTCTGGCGGCTGCGTGACCGGCGCACGCCCGTGTTTCTCGTGAACGCGCGGCTGTCCGAGCGCTCCTACCGCGGCTACCGGCGGTTCGGCTTCTTCTTCCGTCCGCTCTTCGCGAGCTTCGCCGGCGTCGGCGCCCAAAGCGAGGCTGACGCGGGGCGGCTCGTGGAACTGGGCTGCCGACCGGAGGCCGTGCAGGTCATCGGCAGCCTGAAGTTCGACGCCGCGAAACTGGACGAGCGCCGGCTGCTCGACGTGCCGGCGATGCTGCGGCAGTTGGGTGTGCCCGACGGGGCGCCGTTGCTCGTGGGCGGCAGCACCCACGCCGGCGAGGAGGCCGCGCTGGCGGATGTATTCCTGCGGCTGCGGACGCGGTTTCCCGACCTGTTCCTCGTCCTGGTTCCACGGCATTTCGAGCGCGGCAAGGAGGTCGGCCGGGAGCTGAAGGCGCACGGCCTGCGCTACCTTTACCGCCGCGTGATCACCGCCGCAATGCAACGCGAGCCGCGTTCGCTGGATTGCCTGGTGGTCAACACGACCGGCGAACTGAAATTCTTCTACGAGCAGGCGACCGTCATTTTCGTCGGCAAAAGCCTCACCGGTCAGGGCGGGCAGAACCCGATCGAGCCGGGCGCGCTCGGCAAGGCCATGGTGTTCGGGCCCAACATGCAGAATTTCACCGCCATCGCCCAAAACTTCGTCCAGAGCCGCGGCGCCGTGCAGGTGCGCGACACGGCGGAGCTGGAACGCGCGGTGGGCGACTTGCTGGCCGATCCCGCCCGCCGGGAGGAGCTTGGCCGCAACGCCCAGCGCGTCGTCCGCGAAAACGCCGGCGGCGTGGAGCGGACGGTGGCGATGATCGTTCCGCACCTTGCCCAGGAGGAAACCTACGTCGCTCCGGTGGCGTGAGCCTGGGCGCGCTCACGGCGGAGCGCCCGCTTCGATCTCGCGCAAGCGCGGGCCGATGACGTGATGGGCGTATTGAAACGATTCCACCAGCATCACGAAGAACAGTCCCACAAGCAGTCCGACGCCCACCGTCACATACCAGTGATGCGGCCGAAACTCCCGCAACCGCGGCGCGTAGGCAATGATGCCCAACACGGCGGTCAGCACGCCGATCGCGTCCAGACTGGCGCGCTGCCAGTATCCGCCGCCCAGCCGCACCCACATCCCGAACTCGTCAAAGGTCAGCGCCAGCCCGATGCCGTAGATCACGGCGAGGATCCGCCGCTGCTGGCCGTCCGGCCGGCCCAGCAACAGACACGCCCCCACCGCGGCCAGCAGGAAGATGCCGTAGTTCAAGTGGTGGATGTGCGTGCCTCCCAGGTGCAGGTAGAGGTCCGGGATGCGGCGTGACATGATCAGGAATACCACCACCCGTGCGGCAATGAACGTCAGCAAAAAGGCAAACAGCACCGTTCGCGCGAGCGGCGCTTCAACCACCTGAACTCCTGAAACCTCTGGTTTCCGGCGGGCCATGTCCGGTCATTTAGCCCGGCCTGCGGGCAAGCGCAAGCCGCATGTCCACCCGTGCGATGGGATAACGCCTCCCGGCCGCGAAGGAATTTGAAGGCGGCGGACCGGTCAAAACTCGAGCGCCGGCTGACGCGGGGCGTGTCTGACCCGACCGAACATTCGACAGGCAGCGTTGGCCACCCGTTGACCGGAAAGCCGGATGCCCAGCCAATTCCGCAGCACGCCGCCGCGGAGCCGGTTGTTGCTGGCGAATGCCTTCAACTCGGCCTCCAGTTGTCCCCAAGTCCGGCTCGCGCCAATGTGCTCGGCGGCTTCAAGGTCCAGCCGGAAGTAGTCCGGGCTGAAAACCCGCAGGAAGGGATAAAGGCACAAGGCACGCCGGCTGATGCAGTGCCGGACGAAATGACGAGGGTATTTCTCGTCCGCAATGCCATAACCGGCACACCAAGCTTCGCGAAAGGTTGTGGGCCACATACCAGCTTCGACTTCTCGGTTTGGACGGCTGTCGTCAATGGCTCCTGGCGATCCCGCGTGGTCGGGTGAGCGGGGCCAAAGTGGCGACTTCATTTCTGGACAAGAACCATCGCAGATTGAATGCCAAAGCTGTGGTTATTTATAATATATTGGCCATAAGACTATAACGAAACGCTCCCCATCTGAAGTCCGTCTGCTTAACCTTCGTTTTGCAATATGAATGCATTGCATGTTCAACGGGTTTGCGGGTGCTGACGACGGGAGATGAACGAGTGATTACAGATGTGCTGACCCGGTTGAATTTCGTTCCGCGGTGGGCGGTTTAGGACGGAAGAAACCGGGCAGACGCCAGGGGCTACTGATCAGCGGGCGCTTCGGATAACGGCCGGGCGGCGGGCTTCGCATCGTCAAACAGGCGCTGCGCAAACCTGATGACCCGCTGTCCGGAGAGCCGGATGCCCAGCCAGTTCCGCAGTAAACCGCCCCGCAAACGGCAGTTGCTGGCGAAGGCTTCCAATTCCGTTTCCAGCTCTTCCCAACTCCGGGCCGCCCCGATCTGACTCGCGGCCTCAAGATCGAGAATGAAATAACCCGGGCGGAACACTCTCAAAAAGGGAACCAGCCAGAAGGCGCGGCGGCGAAGACACTTCCTGACAAAGTGCCGCGCATATCGGTCTTGCTGGATTCGATATCGAGCGCACCACGCCTCACGAAATGAGGTCGGCCAGTAATGCACCGTGTGGGTCATTTAATAGCAAATGGGGCGGTTTAGCAAAACAAAACCGGCAAATTCCGGCGATGGCTTGTCAAGCTTCATTTGCGTTCATGGCGGCTTCGCAATAAACAACCTCGCCTGCTCGACTCCGCCCCTTTCAGAGAAAATCACCGGTGGGCTGGCGCGTTGGTGGAAGGCAATGGAAGTGTTTCCGCGGCTGACGGGGAGGCGGGCTGATACAGGCCGGGCACCATGCCGGCCAGCGGGTCGGCGGCGTGCTGATGCCGCACGGAGCGTTCGATCACCACGGCGGCCACGACCACGACGGCCACGGCCAGAACCGGCAGCGCAATCCGCCAGTTGATCCGCGAAAGCTGAAGCATCACGGCATCCAGCGTGCCCTCCGAGGCGCCGGTCAGCCGGGGCGGCTCGCGGAATTTCCGCGTTTGGGACAGCTCGGCCTCCAGCGCGGCCATGATGGCCGGCTCGTCGAGGTGGAGCAGCCGCGTGTAGGTGCGCACGAAGCCGCGGATATACACCGGCGCGACGAACACGTCGTAGTTGCCCTCTTCCAGCGCCTGGACGTGGTCGGCCCGCATCTTGGTGGTGTCCGCAACTTGCTGGAGCGAGAAGCCGGCGGCTTCCCGCGCGCGGCGGAGTTGTTCTGCGACGGCGGCCATGACGGGGACGACTTAACGCCTTTTCCTCCAGCTTGACAACTCCACAAGCGTTTGCGCGGCGCACGCGTTGTGCTGGCGACCCGCAAGCCGCTGTGGCTTACTGCGCGGGTGCGGATATACACCCGTTATCAATTGCCCCGCGGCCGCGGGAAGTTGAGCGCGGCGTTCTACTGGCTGCTTGCGCTGGGCGGCCTGGCGTTCCTCGGCTGGATTTTCTTTACGTCTGGCCAGCCCGGCAAGGAAAAGCCGGTCGCGCCGGCGCAACGTTCCCCAGCGCACGCCCCGGCGATCATCCCCACCCAGGCGGTTGCCCCTGCCGTTCCGACGGCACCGCAGCCGGTGCGGAACTGGCTGGAGACGCAGGTCGCGCTGGCGCGGCTGGGTTTTTCCTGCGGTTCGATTGACGGCGTCGGCGGCTACCAGACCCGCGCGGCGTTGCGCGCCTTTCAAACATCAGCCGGGCTGCCGGTCAGCGGCCGGCTCGACACCGCCACGCAGGCACGCTTGCGACTCGACGCTCCGTTGCTGACCCGTTACACCCTTACAACGAACGACGTGGCGCGCCTGTTGCCGCTCAGTCCGACGTGGCTGGGCAAGTCGGAACAAGCGCGGCTGGATTACGAGAGCGTGTTGGAACTGGTGGCGGAAACAAGCTGGTCGAATCCGGCGCTGATCCGGCAACTGAATCCGCAGGTCAACTGGGACGCGGCGTTGCCGGGATTGACCGTGTGGGTGCCGAACGTGAGGCCGCCGGCAGTCCATGGTCATGTGGTGCTCATCAGAATCTTGCTTTCGGCCAAGTCGCTGGAAGCCTTCGACGCGGCGTCGAACGTCGTGTTGCACTGCCCGTGCAGCATCGCGCGCCAGGTGGAAAAGCGGCCCATGGGCACCCTGCACGTTGTCACCGTCGTCCACCATCCGACCTACACATTCAACCCGGAGATTTTTCCGGAGTCGGCCGAGGCCCGCCGGCTGGACCGGAAATTGCTGCTGCCGGCCGGCCCGAACAACCCGGTTGGCTCGGCCTGGATCGGCCTGGACCGGCCCGGCTACGGCATCCACGGGACACCGCTGCCGGAAAACGTGGGCCGGACCGAGTCGCACGGCTGCTTCCGGCTGGCGAATTGGAACGCGGAATTCCTCGCGCAACAGGTGAGTCCCGGCACGCCGGTGGACGTGGAACCGTGAGCGGCCGCGACGGAAGACGGTTTCGCGATGAGCGCCAAATATAATTTCCAACTGCGCAGCGAGGAGCGGCGGCGACCCTTGCCCGGCAAGATCGTCATCGGCCAGGACGACACGGAAACGACCACGCACGTGCTGCTGAAACTGCTCGGCTACCTGCTGTTTTTCCGCGAGCGGCTGCAAATTGAGGCGCGGCTGGACGACGACAACATCCCGTTCGCGCCGGACCTGGTGCAACTGAACTACGAACTGCGCCCGGCGTTGTGGATCGAGTGCGGCGAGTGCGGCGTCGCCAAGCTCGACAAGCTGGCGGTGAAAGCGCCGGACGCGGAAATCTGGGTGCTCAAGCCCTCCGTGCCCGACGCCGAACATCTGCTCCAGCTCATGGCGCGGCACGCGCTGCGCCGGAACCGGTATCAGGTGCTCGGACTGGACGGCGACATGTTCAACGAATTGACCGGACTGCTGCAGACGCGCAACGAAGTCTTCTGGGTGCGCGGGCATTTCGATCCGCCGCAGATGCAGTTTGAGTTCAACGGGCTGTGGTTCGACGCGCCGTTTCGCGTGTGGCGGTTTTGAACGCGCCGGCGAGCGCCGGTCAAAGCGCGCACGTTGCGTTCGGCGTGTCCTGCGCCGTAGCCTCGACGCTGACGTGTGTGGCGCCAAGCCGCTGCAAACGCTCGCTGACGACGCGGTGCGCCAGTTCGGGCCGGTTGCAGTCGCGGCTCAAATGCCCCAGGTAAACCCGGCGCAGGTCGGCGGAGATCACCTGTTCCGCAACGTCGGCCGCGGCTTCGTTCGACAAATGGCCGTGCCGGCTCAGGATGCGTTGCTTCACGCTCCACGGCCGTTTCGTGTCGGCCTGCAGCAGCTTCACGTCGTGGTTGGCTTCCAGCACGAGCACGTTCGCCGGCCGCACGCGCTCGATGACCAGTTTCGTCGCGTGGCCAAGGTCCGTGAGAAAACCGAGTTTGCCGGCCGCCGTATGCAGGAGAAACCCGACCGGATCCTGCGCGTCATGCGGCACGGAAAACGTTTCCACGCCGATGTCGCCGATCGTGAACGCCGCGCCCGTGGCAAACACGCGGAAGTCCATCCGCGCCGGCATCGCCGCGGCCATGGCCTCCTGCGTCAGGCGGTTGCAGTAAATCGGAATCTGCAGCTTCGCGCAGAGCACGGCGAGGCCCTGGACGTGGTCGCTGTGCTCGTGCGTGATGAGGATGCCGTGCAGCGTTTCCGGCGCGCGCTGGATGCCCGCCAGCCGCTGCCGGATCTGCCGCGCGCTGAAACCCGCGTCCACGAGAATGCGCGTCTCCTCGGTTTCCAGATACGCGCAATTGCCGCTGGAACCGCTGCCAAGAATGGTGAAACGCACCGACACGCCGGCACGTTAGAAGCGCGCCGCCGAGGCGGCAACGATTTTGCACTCGGCCACGCAACTCCGCCCCGCTGGACACCTCCGCCGGCGCCTTCTATCTTCCGCCGGTGACTGAAACTCGAAAAGCGCGCGTGATCGTCGGCATGAGCGGCGGTGTGGATTCCTCCACCGCCGCGGCGTTGCTTCAGCAGCAGGGCTTCGACGTTGTCGGCGTGACGCTGAAGCTCTGGCCGCAGGACTGCCTCTCCCGCGCCGAGGACAAATGCTGCGGGCCGCAGGCCGTGACCGACGCCCGCGCCGTGTGCCACCGGCTGGGCGTGCCGTTCTATCTCGTGGACGAGGCGGAGGAATTTCAGCGGCAGGTGATCGAATACTTCGCCGCGGAATACCGCGCCGGCCGCACGCCGAATCCGTGCGTCATGTGCAACGAAAAACTGAAATTCGGCACACTGCTCGCCCGCGCCCGCAAGCTCGGCGCCGGGTTCGTTGCCACCGGCCACTATGCCCGCGTCGAGCGCGACGCCACCAGCGGTCGCACGCTGCTCCGGCGCGGCCGCGACCCGCGCAAGGACCAGAGCTATTTCCTTTTCTCGCTCCGCCAGGAACAGCTTGCCCGCTCGCTCTTCCCGCTAGGCGAGTTGACCAAGACCGACGCCCGCGAGGTCGCCCGCGAGCGCCAGTTGAAGACCGCCGAAAAAGAGGAAAGCATGGAAATCTGCTTCGTGCCGGACAACGATTACGGGCGGTTCCTCCGGCAGGCGAACCTCGTCGCGCCGCATCGCGGCGAAATCGTGGACCCCGCCGGCCGCGTCCTCGGTCACCACGACGGCATCGAGTTTTTCACCATCGGCCAGCGCAAGGGCCTGGGCATCGCCGCGCCGAAGCCGCTTTACGTGCTGGAACTCGATCCCGCGCGCAACCGCGTGGTGGTCGGCGACGACGACACCGCGCTGCTGCGCGAGGAACTCGCTGTCGAGCGGTGCAACTGGATTCCGTTCGACACGCCGCCCGGCGCGCTCGAAGTCACCGCCAAGATTCGCTACAACCACGCCGGCACACCGGCGACCGTCACGCCGCTGGCGGACGGCGCCGCGCGGGTCCGGCTCCACACACCGCAACGCGCCGTCACGCCCGGCCAGGCCTGTGTGTTCTACCAGGACGACCTCGTGGTCGGCGGCGGCTGGATCGCGCGCTCGCCATGAAAAGCACCTCCCGCTGCTGCGTCGTGCTCGTCACGACGCCGGATTTGAAAACGGCGCGCACACTCGCCAAGGCCGCGCTCCAGGCGAAACTCGTCGCCTGCGCGAATCTGCTTCCGCGCCTCGAATCGCACTACTGGTGGCAGGGCAAATTGGAATCGTGCGCCGAGGTCCTGATCGTTTTCAAGACGACCCGCGCCCGGCTGGCCGCGCTGGAGAAGCTCGTCCTCGAACGGCATCCCTACGACACGCCGGAGTTCGTCGTGTTGCCGCTCGCCGCCGGCAACGCGCGTTACCTGGACTGGCTCGCCGCCAGCGTGCGCTGAGCCTCGGCGTCCGCCGGCGCGGCGTCAAATTCATCGGCGTGATACGAGCTGCGGACCATCGGCCCGCTGGCGACGTGAACGAAGCCAAGCTCTCGCGCTGCGTCGCCAAACGCCACAAACTTCGCCGGTGACACGAATTCCACCACCGGCAGATTCGTCCGCGACGGCTGCAAATACTGGCCGAGCGTCAGCACGTCGCAGCCCACGGCCCGCAAATCGCGCAAGGCTGCCAGCACCTCGTCGTCGTGTTCGCCGAGGCCGAGCATCAGCCCGGATTTCGTGAACATGCCCGGCTCGCCGCGCGCCTTGGCCTTGCGCAGGACGGAGAGCGAGCGGTCGTAGGTGGCGCGCGACCGGACGGTCGGCGTGAGCCGGCGCACGGTTTCCAGGTTGTGGTTGAAGATGTGCGGCCGCGCGGCGAGCACCGTGTCAATGGCGTCGTCGCGGTCGTTGAAATCTGAGGTCAGCACCTCGATGACGATGCCGGGATTCGCGGCGCGGACGGCTTCGATCGTCTGCGCGAAATGCGCCGCGCCACCGTCCGGCACGTCGTCGCGGGCGACCGCCGTGATGACGACGTGCCGCAGGCGCATCCGGCGCGTGGCCTCGGCGACCCGCTGCGGTTCGTCCGGCTCCAGCGGCAGCGGTTTGGCCGTGTCCACCGCGCAAAAACCGCAGGCGCGCGTGCAACGGTCGCCGGCGATCATGAAGGTGGCGGTGCCGCGGCTCCAGCATTCCCAGTGGTTCGGGCATTTCGCGCTCTCGCAGACGGTGTGCAGGCGCAGCTCGCCCAGCAGCGAGCGCGTGGCGGCGTAGCTTTGCGTCGTCGGCAGCTTGATGCGCAGCCACTCGGGCAGGCGCGGACGGGGCGGATTTTCCAAAACAGGCGTTATCATCGGCCGGCGGAAAGATGCGGCTGCGGCCGCCCGCCGTCAACCGGCGGCGAAGGCATTCCCTCGTCGCGCTCCTGGCCGGGAATCCGCTTGACGCCCAAGGTCAACCACGCTTCATTGCCAGCAATGCACCAGCAGATCGGCCAAATGCTTCGCTGCTAAGCCAAACCAGCCTTTGGCCTAATAGCTGTTAGGTGCGGCTGGGCCAAACGCCTGAACATTTTGTGAGAGGGATTGACAGGGGATGTTACGATCAGGCCGCCGTGCGGGCGCTTGGGCCTAACGAGTTAAGGCCAAA
>JAJXZJ010000055.1 GCA_021780105.1 bacterium | reverse complement strand
GGCAGCCTTTCTCCTTTCCCAATATCTCGGGAAACAGAGCCACGACGGTCAACCAAACCGTCCGTCAGCGCCAGAAAGTCATAGCTTATTTTCGGCGGCCAGTGGTTTGAAAATGGGGACAAGCATAGATTGCTTTCAACGCAAAGACGCGGAGGCGCAAAGAATTTCAACCACGGATGAACACGAACGAACGCGAATCACACGAATTCGGTTCAACGCAGAGACGTGGAGGCGCAAAGAAAAGCAGCGCTGGCGGCAAAGCGGCTGGCGCGACTCGGTGCTTAATGAACTACGCGGTAAAATTTTTGCGAAGACGAAACTGTTGAGTCCGTGGATGTCATGGCTAGATTGGTAGCTGTAAGCGGCGCACCTAAATTGCTCCAGTTGGTTTCTGTTAAGCTCGTCGTGTATTGCACCTGATATACTTGGCCTGTTACCGCAGTCCAAGAAAAGGTGAATAGTCCGCCGCCCAACGAAACCGGTTGAATGGATGGAGGCGGCACGGCAACCAGGCTGTTTGTGTTCTGAATACCCACATCTGTCGCTCCCGATGAGGTCACAGATTGACCGCCTCCGCTAGCCCATGTCGTTTGGACATCCAGCGTATAATTCCCGTTGGTTGTTCCAGTGATCAGAACCTGATAAGTTCCGCCAATTGGCGACGGGATAAAAATCGTTTTGATTCCCGAATTATCGCCCAGCGGCGAAGCAAGTCCTTCAGCATCTGCCACAGCGCCGTCCTGCGCATAGCCGGCATCAGCAAGTTCAAAAATATTCGTTCCACCTGTAGAATCAAAGCCAACCCGACGTCCGGCGGGATCGAGCACGAGTAATTCGACGGGACATCGAGCTTGAGCGACAAAGCTATCCGCTTGCCCGAGCTTAAACGTCCTATATCCGAGAATAGTAAAAACGTAGTTTTTTCCGTTCATCATAATTCCACTCTGATGCGACGCCAGCGACTTCAAAGCCGTCGTTACGGATGCATCCGTGGATCGCCAGCCGGGGTCGAAGACGCTCCAGTCGCTTCCTTTCTTGCCCGTAACGAAAATATAGTGCTGGCCCGCATGGACTCCATTCACGGAGTAGTCGAGATGAAGAATTACGCGCTCTCCTCGATTTAAAATATGCTCTGTTAGAAAGGCGTCCGGCGACTGACCTAAATTGTCACCAGCAAATGCTATCCTGACTGATCCAAGTTCAGCAAACGCGGCTTCCATGTTTCTTCCAAAGAGAAGTTGATCACATAAATTTGCGTCGGAACTTTCAACGTATGCGTGATGTCTTTTGAAAATTTCGTCAAGGTCGGCGGGAGTGGTTGAAATGCCGAAAGAAGTTAACATACTGGCAACTGAACACAAAGCGCAGCCATACTTAAGCGTGCGGTCATTACAAGGTCCAAATGTTATTGGCACGCCGGGCACAATCGGAGCAATTTCGCCGCTTCCTTGGGGAAATTCGGTGAAAGAGGGTGCTGGGGTGATTTGAAAATTATCAATTGTCGAGGGAATTGGATTACCACATCGGTTGTCACCACCACCAAGCTTGATCGAGATATTTGCGCCCTGGCTGTTGATGGTTCGAGGTGGGAAAGAGAAGTCGAAGGTATTTCCATCGCCGCTGATGCGCCCCTGAACACTTCCATCTGGATTGAACACCACGTAGTTTATCGTAACCGTGTAGCCGAATTGGAATGAGGGGCTTATGCTCGCAACATTCACGCCATTGTCATCGAGAGAAATTCCTGATGGGTAGCTTTGATCCCCCCGGTAGAAGTTAACTCGGTAGCCGCTGTTGATTGTGCCATCGCTGCGGATGGCGAAGGACGTGCCGTAGCGGAGACGCACACAGCCATATCCGTTTTGATCGGTAATTACAGCGCTCAACACAACTGGGCTTGCCGTCGGGAACGGGCGAAAAACCCCGGAGTCCCCAGTTCCAGGAATTGCCGAAAGTCGGTTGTTCACAATTCCCAGCCGTATGCCGGGTGCATTGTCGAGTGAATCCGACCAACCATTGCCAGCGGAAGACGAATCTGGGCGGTTGAAATTGTCGCTGAAAGATTGCGCTCGTGTGCCCGCACACATGAGTGCCACCATTACCAAGTGAAGAAGTTTTTGTTTCATGGGGTTTCCTTTCCGGCGGGAGTTGAAGTCGGTTGTGGTTTCACGCGGCATTCTTTCGGAACGCCCACATTGAATCGGAACGCGGCCTTTTCAGCAAGTCCCGGTTTTCCACATTCGGCCTGGTTCACGGCCTCAAAAATACCGCAAGAAGCCACACGAGGTAAAGCCTCGTGTTTGGCCGTCGGGCTTTCCGCGAAAATGCGCCCATGCCGTCGCGCAAACCCGAATCCTGTCCGCATCGCAAGCGACTCGGAAAGAACGTCGCCACATTGCGGGCGCGTCGGGATTTGACCCAAGAAGGACTGGCAGAGAAAGTCGGCGTAAGCGCCCGCTACATTCAGAACGTCGAAGCTGGAGACAACGTTCCCAGTCTGCCAACGCTGGCGCGTTTGCGGGCCGCCCTTCGCTGCGATTGGAACGAACTTTTCGCCGGCTGCGAGAAGGTTTGATTCTTTGCGGAGAGCCACCGACAGGCGAGACGCCCGCGCTACCTTGGAGAAATCAGCGAGCGACGGCTTTGCGGCGATGAGCAACGCCGTTGCGGTGGGCGCGCCGATGAGGGCGACGGGCTTTGTCCATCGCTTCAATCATGCGGGCTTCCAGCAACGCGCGCGGCGAGGCGAACGCGATTTCGTGCGTGCGCTCGTATTCGAGGAGGTCGTCCATCCATTCACGCGGTGTCAGTTTTCGTTTCACGTCAGGAAATATGGTCGGATTTGGTCGTCTTTGCAAGGCGGCTCTGCTGGTCAGCGAGGTAATACTCGCGGACGTTGCGCATTGTGTCCCGGTGGATGATGAACAAGTCCTTGATCGGGCGGGTTCGCAGAATCTTTTCGTAGAACGGCGCGGAACTCGCGGTCGCCTCGCCCCACATCGTTTCCATGCCGAGCGAGTCTGCCATGTCTGCAAGGTTGGCGAAAACGCCGCTGCCAATTCCTGAAATCGGCTTGCCCGCAAATTGCAAACGGGGGCGCACGGCAAGAAAATCGAGAACGAGGTGGTGACACCAAGTGCGGCGGCAGTAAGCGAGCGCAAGAAACTTGTATCGCTTCGCCCATTCGGCGGACGCGACCATGAGAAAGGCGAGTTCGGCGCGTTCGTTGCGTTTGATGGCAGCGCGTAATTCGTCGAGGCTGGCGACGCTCGCACCTTCACGGGTGTAGTAGAACCAGCGTTTGGCGGCGAGCGCTGCGAACTCGCCCGCGTCGGTGGCCGGTGTCATCTTCCGCCACGACCGCACGCGGCGGACTTCCGATTCGCTGGCGAACGTGAATTCGACGGGGCGAAATTCTCCGGCTGCTTCGACGTGGAAGACGATTGGCTTCATGCTTTGGCGTAAACCGCGCTGCCCTTCTCTGTGAACTCGCGGGACTTTTCTTCCATTCCCTTTTTCAACGCTTCTTCCTCGGCGATACCTTGCTCCGCCGCATATTTCCGCACGTCTTCCGTTATTTTCATGCTGCAAAAGTGCGGGCCGCACATGGAACAGAAATGCGCTGTCTTCGCTCCTTCTTGCGGCAATGTCTCGTCGTGAAACTCTCTTGCCGTCACCGGGTCAAGGGACAGGTTAAACTGGTCTTCCCACCTGAACTCGAATCTGGCTTTCGATAGCGCGTTGTCGCGGTATTGAGCACCCGGATGTCCTTTCGCCAAGTCCGCCGCGTGCGCCGCAATTTTGTAGGCAATCACTCCATCCTTGACGTCTTTTTTATTGGGCAATCCCAAATGCTCTTTCGGGGTCACGTAGCAGAGCATCGCGCAGCCATGCCAACCGATCATCGCCGCGCCGATGCCGCTGGTGATGTGGTCGTAGCCGGGCGCGATGTCGGTGGTGAGCGGCCCGAGCGTGTAGAACGGCGCTTCGCCGCACCACTCGAGTTGCTTGGCCATGTTTTCCTCGATCATGTGCATGGGCACGTGGCCCGGGCCTTCGTTCATGACTTGCACGCCTTTGGCCCACGCGCGTTGGGTGAGTTCGCCCTGCACTTGGAGTTCGCCGAATTGCGCCTGGTCGTTGGCGTCGGCAATCGAGCCGGGTCGCAAACCATCGCCGATTGAAAACGAAACGTCGTAGGCGGCCATGAGGTCGCAGATGTCGTCCCAGTGGGTGTAGAGGAAATTTTCCTGGTGATGCGCGAGACACCATTTGGCCATGATGCTGCCGCCGCGCGAAACGATGCCGGTCATGCGGTTCGCGGTGAGCGGTACGAAGCGCAGCAACACACCGGCGTGAATGGTGAAGTAATCCACGCCTTGCTCGGCTTGTTCGATGAGAGTGTCGCGGAAGAGTTCCCAGGTGAGGTCCTCGGCTTTGCCGCCGACTTTTTCGAGCGCCTGATAAATCGGGACTGTGCCGATGGGCACGGGGGAGTTGCGGAGAATCCATTCGCGCGTGGCGTGGATGTTCTTGCCGGTGGAGAGGTCCATGACGGTGTCCGCACCCCACTTGGTGGCCCAGCGCATCTTCTCGACTTCCTCCTCGATGCTGGACGCGACGGCGCTGTTGCCGATGTTGGCGTTGATCTTCACGAGGAAGTTGCGCCCGATGATCATCGGCTCGGACTCGGGGTGATTGATGTTGTTCGGGATGATGGCGCGGCCGGCGGCGACTTCATCGCGGACGAATTCCGGCGTGATCTCCGCGGGAATGCGCTGGGGGAAACGGCGGAACACGCTGGGCGTGTAATCTGAAATTTGAGATTTCAAATTTGAAATCTGCGTCGAGCCGGCGTGTTGTTTGTTGAGGTCGTTGCGGACGATGTCGCTTGAGAGATCGCCAATAGCAGATTGCCGATGGCCAAGGCCCATATTCTCGCGGATGGCAATAAATTCCATCTCCGGCGTGATGATGCCGGCGCGGGCGTATTGCAACTGCGTGACGACTTTGCCCTGTTTTGCACGGAGCGGTTTGCGCCTGGGTGCGGTCAGGCCTTCCAGTCGCAGAGCGGTTTCGTCCTGGCGTTTGGCCTGTGCCAAACCGCGATGGGTCTCGGACAGATAGCCGTCGTCAATCGGCTGGACGGGGCGGCCATCGTATTCCTCCACGTCGCCGTGCTGGAGAATCCATTCGCGGCGCAGCGCGGGCAAACCCACCTCTACTGATCCTTTGAAATCGGGATCGCCCCAAGGTCCCGAACAATCGTAGGCGCGGACTGTTCCGTTGGCCTCGGTGCCGCCGTCGAACAATTTGGTAGGCGTGAGCTCAATCTCCCGCATCGGCACGCGGACGTCCGGATGGATGGCTCCGGAGACGTAAATGCGCCGGCTGCCGGGCAGCGGCTCGCGGCTGTGGGGTTCGAAGGAATCAGGTTTGGCGATCATCGGGATAACGTGCTACTGGGCTGCATTGTTGAAACTCCGGGCAAAACCGTCACCTGGCGGTGGCTTTCAGTTTTGCGATGGCCGCCTTCATCTCGTCGAGATGCACCTGGGCGTCCGGATTGTCGGTGACGTGCGCGATGCGGCCATCGAGGCCGATGAGAAAACTCACCCGCCGCGCCATCGGATGTCCAGCCATGCGCGTCCCGAACTCGTCAGCCAGTTTGCCTTCCGTGTCCACGAGCAGGGGAAAGTTCAGGTGAAATTTCTCGCGAAATTTCTGATGGCTCGCGGCCGAGTCAAAGCTGACACCGACAACCACAACGCCATCCTTTTGCAGGTCGCCCATCCGGTCGCGCAGGCCGCAGGCTTCCTTGGTGCAGCCGGGCGTGTCGTCCTTCGGGTAGAAATAAAGGAGCACTATGGATTTGCCCACATGGTCGGCGAGTTTCCAGGTTTTGCCGTCCTGGTCGGCGGCGACGACCGCAGGAGGGCGGTCGCCCACTTGGGGAGTTTTGCCGGCCCAAACGGACCGGACCAGGCCGCCGGCGAGCAGCAAGCCAATCGTGATGCCAAGCCAACCCGGCCGGCGAAGCGAAACCGTGTTCATAATCACCAATTCAGCGAACCCAGCCACGCCGGCGGGATGCGCCACGCGGCGGCGGCGTCACAGAAGGGAGGCAACATCGAAGCGTCCCTTCGCCAGCATTACCTGGATCAGGTTTTGCGGGTCGGCGGCGCTCCCGCGCCACCCTCTCAGCCTTGGTGACCGGCACCCACCGGCCACGGGTTGGCTCCCCGTGTTGAAGACTATTAGTGCCACGCCTGCGGGCGGTCAAGCAGACCGGAGGTTCCGCCCGCGCGGGCAACGCGTCATTCGCCGAGATTTTGGCGGAGCAGCGCCGCCAGGCGGGCGGGGGAAACCACGGTGACGGTTTTCCCCTTCACCGTGATAAGTCCTTGCTCACGGAACTTGGCGAGCGTGCGGGAAAAGGTTTCGCTGACGGTGCCCAACTCGGCGGCGAGCACGCGCTTGGTCATGGACAACTCGATTCGCACCGGCGCGGCGCCTTCGGCTTGCGGGCAGCGCTTGAGCAGCCAGTTGGCGAGCCGCGTCTCCACGTCCTTCAGGGTCAGGTCATCCAGCAGTCCGACCAACGCGCGCAAATGCTGGCTGATTGAGCCGATCATCCGCAGTGCCAGCTCCGGCTGACGGCGAAGGAGCGCCAGAAAATCTTCCTTTTGCATCAGGAGCACCTGGCTGGATTCCAAGGCGCGGGCGTCCGCGGGATAACCGGTTCCGGTCGCCAACGTCGCCTCGGCGAAGGATTCGCCGGCGCGGAACACGTGGATGACCTGCTCCTTGCCGCCGGCACCAACACGGTGAACGTTGATTGTGCCCTGCTGGACGATGTAAAAGCCGCGCGACGGCTCGCCTTCGTGAAAGAGGTAGTCGCCTTTGCGCAACGATTTGAGGATGGCGATGGCGGCGATGTGCTTCAGGTCCGCCACGGGAACGCCGACAAAAAGCTGGCAGGCGCGGAGCGTGTTGACGATCGCCGCGAGTTTCAGTTCCGAAAGTTGGTCCGAATTCATGACGCTAGTTGGCATCAGCCGGAAGGGGCCGTTGCGCGGTGGCGGCCGGCATCAATCCAGATGATCGAGAACGTTCAGCCCTCTTTTTCACAAACTGGAACGGTTGAACAGCAAATTCCGCCGTGCCGCCACATGGCTGGGCAGTTTGCGGCTTGCGCTGCGGGCCGGGTTCGGTTTTGCTTGCGGGATGATTCCATCTACAGCGTGTGGCTTGTCCCCGAAGCTGATTGTGCCGGGCCTGGCATTGACACTGGCGGCGTTTTCCGCGATTCATGCCGGCGTGCAGCAAGAACAGATCGCCTATGGAGGCTGGCCGCATTGCATCCGGCTCAGCAATGCCAAGATTGAACTTGTCGCCACCACCGATGTCGGGCCGCGGGTGATCCGCCTGGCGTTCATCGGCGGCAAAAACATCTTCAAGGAATGGCCGGACCAGCTCGGCAAAACCGGCGGCGAGGAATGGCACATTTACGGCGGGCACCGGCTCTGGCACGCACCGGAGGTGAAGCCGCGGACCTACGCGCCGGACAACGATCCCGTGAGCGCGAAGTGGGACGGTCACACGCTGCGGTTGACCCAACCCGTCGAGAAACCCACGGGGGTGCAGAAGGAAATCGAAGTCACGCTCGATCCCGACCAGGCGCGGGTCACCGTCCTGCACCGGCTGATCAACCACGGTTCGTGGGCCGTGGAAACCGCGCCGTGGGCGTTGACGGTCTGCCAGGGGCCGGGCCGGGCCATCATTCCGCAGGAACCGTATATTTCGCACGATGACAAGGTGTTGGCGGCGCGGACGATGACGTTGTGGAATTACACGGACATGCATGATCCGCGCTACACCTGGGGGACGAAATACGTTCAATTACGGAGCGATCCGGCGAACGCCGTTTCGCAGAAGATCGGCTTCCAGAACACGCTCGGATGGGCGGCGTTTTACCGCGACGGCGAGCTGTTTGTGAAACGGTTTGCCTACGAGCCGCTGGCGGTTTATCCCGACTCCGGCTGCAACACCGAGGCTTACACGAGCGCGGACATGCTCGAACTCGAAACCCTCGGCCCGCTGACCCAAATTCCGCCCGGCGGCAAAGTGGAGCACACCGAGGTGTGGTCGCTCGACCGCGTCACGTTGGGGGAGGACGACGCCGCGCTCGATGAAAAACTGCCCGCGCTGGTGAAATAGTCGTCAGACTGGCGAAAAACCTGCTGTTTTTGAAAGCGTCGTTGACATGGCTGGGCGCGACGGTTAGCGTCCCCACAGTCGCAACGCAAAGCTTTGAAGACCATGTTGCTTAAAATCAGTTTAATCGTCGCCGTTCTGGCCAGCATCGGCACGCTGGTTGTCAGCCAGATGCAGGTGGCCGGCAAAATTACCGAGCAGAAGCAGACCTTGGAGCAGACGCAAACTCAGCTCAGCGCCAGTCGCGATGCTGAAAGCAAGGCCAAGAAGGATGCACAAGTCGCCCGAACCGAGGCCACCAAGCTGTCCAAGGAACTGGATACCACCAAAGACAGCCTCGCGCAGGCCACTTCGCGCGCCAAGACGCAGGAAGAACGTGCGAATCGTAATGAAACGGACTTGAACGACACCCGCGCCAAGCTTACTGACGCGCAACGTGATCTTTCCGCCTGGCAGGCCCTGGGTATTCCCGTGGATCAGGTGCGCGCTCACCTGGCCGAATTGGTCAAGGCAAACGAAGCTGTCACCGCGCTCAACGACGAGAAAAAGGTGATGGTACGGAAAATCAACAGCCTCAAGGACCGCCTTGCCGTCTATGAAGTGGACCAGGATCGGCCGCCGGATTTGCCGCCGGGGCTGAAAGGCAAGGTCGTGGCCGTGGATCCTAAATGGGATTTTGTGGTGCTGGACATCGGTGGCAACCAGGGTCTGGTCCCGCGGGGTGAGTTGCTGGTAAATCGTGACGGCAAACTCGTGGCCAAACTGCGCGTGGTGAGCGTGGACGCCGACCACTCGATCGCCAACGTGCTGCCGCAATGGTCGCAGGGACAGGTGATGGCCGGCGACATGGTTTTTCACTGATTATGCGGCGGTTCGGTATCATTTTAATCCGGTGTGCCATGCTTGTTCTGCTGGCGGGCGCATGGGGGTTCTGCTCCGGCTGTGCTACGGGTGGCAAGGGTGACGACAATATGTCCGAGCGGCCTTGGAATGCGCCGAAGGATTGGGAGAACGGGCTGCCTTACGGAATGATGCAGGGCCGTTAGCAGCCGGTTAGACCGCTTTCGTGTATCGCAGCCAGCCCTCCAGCCTTGGGCCGGCTTTTTCTTGGAGGAACTTCCGGCGGGCGCCGGCAACGAAGTTCTGAACTGGGCGGTGCCGCGGCCTCACTTCGCAAATTCCACACAGCGCGTTTCCCGCACGACCGTCACCCGGATCTGCCCTGGAAACAGCAGTTCGTCCTCAATCCGCCTCGCTATATTGCGGGCCAGGGAATAGGCCTGTTCATCGGTGACCGTTTCCGGTTGCACCAAAACGCGCACTTCCCGGCCGGCTTGCACCGCGTAGCACTTCTCCACACCACCGAAGGACGTGCCGATTTGTTCCAGATTCTCCAGCCGTTTCAGGTAAGTGGTCATGGATTCCGAGCGGGCGCCCGGGCGGGAGGCGCTGATGGCGTCAGCCGCGCTCACCAGGTAGCCAAGCAAACCGATGTGCTGGGCTTCATCGTGGTGCGAACCGATGCCGTTGACCACCTCGTCTGGCTCGCCATATCGGCGGGCCAGGTCGGCACCGATGATTGCATGGCTGCCTTCGATCTCGTGGTTGACGGCCTTGCCGATGTCATGCAACAGCCCGGCGCGCTTTGCCGCGATGACATTTTCGCCGAGTTCCGCAGCCATCATGCCGGCGAGTTGGGCCACCTCGACGGAGTGGTCCAGGATGTTCTGCGAGAAACTAAGCCGGAACCGCAGCCGGCCGAGCAGCTTGATCAGGTCCGCATGCATCGGCGGCAACCCCACCTTGAACAGGGCCTCCTCGCCGGCGCGCACAATGGTTTCTTCCATTTCCTGTTTCACCTTGGCGACAACTTCCTCGATGCGCGTGGGGTGGATGCGTCCGTCCATGATCAGCCGCTCCATGGACTGCCGGGCAACCTCGCGGCGAACCGGATCGAAGCCCGACAGCACCACTGCATTCGGCGTGTCGTCAATCAACACGGTGATGCCGGTGGCGGACTCGAACGCCCGGATGTTGCGACCCTCGCGGCCGATGATGCGTCCCTTGATGTCGTCGCCATTGAGCGCGACGGTGGCTGTGGTGGTTTCAAAGGTGTGTTCGCCGGCGAAGCGTTGGATGGCGATGCCAATGATCCGCCGGGCTTGTGATTCCGCCGTGCTCCGGGCCTCGTCCATCCGCCGGCGGGAAAGGTCGGCAGCGTCCTTGAGCGTTTCCTGCTCCACGCGTTTCAACAAAAGGGCGCGGGCCTCGGGCTCAGACAGATGGGACAGTTCCTGCAGTTGTTCGCGCTGCTGTTGAACCAGGGCGGCGGCTTCGCGCTGGGCGCCGGCGACCATCATGCGCTGCTGGTCCAACGCCGTCAGTTGGTCGCGGAACTGGCGTTCGCGCTCGACCAGTCCCGTGAGTTGTTCGTTGATCAGCTTTTCGCGTTGGGCCAGCCGCGACTGTTCTTCCTCAATCCCCCGCTTCTGCGCCAAGAATTTCTCCTCTGTTTCGCGGCGCAACCTGACCGCCTCCTCGCTGGCGGCGAGGCGGGCTTCGCGGACGATGGCTTCGGCCTCGCGGCGGGAAGATTCCACGCGTGCCTGGCACTGCTGTTCAGTTGCCCTCCGCCCGAGCAAGGCGGACAAACGCCACAACATGGTTCCCAAAACACCGCCCAGCAGCAGGCCCACGCCCGCCTCGGCCCAATGGATTTCAGCCAGCAAATTCATTTTCAAACCGCGCGCGGCCTTTGCAGGCAAGCCAGCGCGTCGGCGTTAGGATGCAATTCAGGGTTTGGTCGTGCGGCTCTGCCGGAATGGCCGGCAACACCTGCCAGTCCAACGCCACTCCGCACAAAGTCCCGCCGACGGAAGGCAGCAGCCGGTCGTAGAATCCTTTTCCCCGGCCGAGCCGCCGCCCGTCCTGGTCGAAGACTATGCCCGGAACCAACGCCAAGTCCAGTTGGTTTCGCGGCACTGCCGGGCAGTGGGGTGCCGGTTCGGGGATGCCAAACGCGCCGGCAACGAGGTCGCACACCGGTTCGCGCACTGCCGCGACGGAGTAGTCCTGCGTTGCCGGCACGAAGCGGGGCAGGGCGACGAGCCTGCCCTCGGCCAACACCTCGACCAGCAACGGCCAGAGGTCCAGTTCGTCCGGCCGCGCCATGTATAACAAGATTCCCCCTGCCTGCTTCCAGACCGGTTGCCCATGCAGGCGGACGATGGCTTGAGCCGAGGCCGCGGCACGTTCGGCCGGGGCGAGTTGCTTCAGCCGCAACCGCATCTCGCGCCGCAACACCGCTTTTTGTTCTGCAATCGAGAGGTTCATCCACGGCCAAAGGGCAGGATCGGTGGCGGTCGTGCTACCCGGCGGCTTTCGGGTCAGCTTTGCGCATTTGGTCAAACTGGGCGCGCCATTTTTCGACGCGCTCCTTGATCTTCTTTTCGACTCCTTGGTCGGTCGGTTCGTAATAACGCCGGGGTGCGCCGAGGTAGTCTTGCGTGACGAAGTGGCCGGGATGATCGTGCGCGTATTCGTAGCCCCGGCCGTGACCAAGGCGCTCGGCGCCCGCGTAGTTCGCGTCGCGAAGTTGGACTGGGATTGGCAAGGTTCGGCCCGTGCGCACGTCGTCCAGCGCCGCCTCGATCGCCAGGTAGGCGCTGTTGCTCTTGTGGGCGGTGGCGACGAACACCGTGGCTTCGGCCAGCGGAATTCGCGCCTCCGGCCAGCCGATCAATTCCGAAACCTCGCACGCCGTCCGGGCCAGCACCAGCGCCATGGGGTCCGCCAGGCCGACATCTTCGGCGGCGCAAATCATGATGCGCCGGGCGATGAAACGCGGATCCTCGCCGGCGTGGATCATTTTGGCCAGCCAGTAAAGCGCGGCGTCGGGGTCACTGCCGCGCATGGATTTGATGAACGCCGAAATCGTGTCGTAATGCGCGTCGCCGTCGGTGTCATAGACCACCGCCTTCTTCTGGATGCTTTGCTCGGCGACCGCGAGATCGAGACGAGTGGAGCCGTCCGGCCCGGGCGGCGTGGTGAGGATCGCGATTTCCAACGAATTGAGGGCTTTGCGGGCATCGCCGTCGGCAACCTTGGCCAGATGGCGCAACGCCGTCTCGTCGGCATGGATTTTGAGGTGGCCGAGGCCGCGTTCGGGATCGCCCAGCGCGCGCTGCAACAAGTCGAACAGTTCGACCTCTGTCAGCGGCTGCAGCTCGAAAATTTGGGAACGCGAAACCAGCGGCGAATTGACGAAGAAAAACGGGTTGTGCGTGGTCGCTCCGATCAGGCGGACAACGCCGCTCTCCACGTCGGGCAGAAGCACATCCTGCTGGGCCTTGTTGAAACGATGAATTTCATCAATGAACAGAATGGTGAACGGACCGGAATTGGCCAACCGGTTCGCGGCGGCGGCCAGTTCGCGGCGGAGGTCGGCGACATTGGATTCGACGCCGCTCAGCCGCACGAAACGCGACCGGGTTTGTCGGGCGATGACGTGGGCGAGTGAAGTCTTGCCGGTTCCGGGTGGGCCAAAAAAAATCAGCGATTGGATACGATCCGCCTCGATCGCGCGTCGGAGCAATTGTCCGGGACCAAGGATGTGCGTCTGGCCGACATATTCGGTCAAATCGCGCGGTCGCATCCGCGCCGCGAGCGGCACGGCACGCACGCTGGCTTGAGCCGCCGGGCCATCAGCAGCTGCGGCTGCGGCCGTTGGAGACTGCGCAAAAAGTTCGTCGCCAGACACACCACGATCTTACTGGAAAAGACCGATCCGCCCAAATAAAAACCCCGCCACAATGCCGTGTGTAACCGTTCCTTTGAACGCTTAGAAACATATGAGGCCCAGCGGATGGCTTTCGACTTCCAGTCAAGGCCTGTCGGCCACCATCACACGGTCGGACCCCGTCTTGGTTAACTTACGGTTCAAGGACATAGCTTCTATGCACGAGCAATGGCAGGGTAAATCCTGTGTCCAATCCAGTTTCAAAGATCCCACAACCGCACCGTCTAACTAAAGAAATTAATTGCCCTATCTCCGGCCCTTCTCAAGTCAAAAACTTCAAAAAAGTGCCGTTCAAGCCCCCTTGCCGGCCCAATTCAAGCTGTGCGGCGGCGCTTGGACAGACCGTTGGCCGGTTCAGCGGTGGCCAAAGAGAAGCAAGGTAAGATCAATGACGAACAGAAGCACAATGGTCACTTCCAGGATCAGCATCCAGCGGTTGTTCCGGTCGTGTTCGAGCATTTCGTAGAGGTCGTCCAAGGTCTCCTGTTTGCGGTCAATCGTCCGGTGCCAGTCGGCCAGGTGGAAACGCGCGGCGACCGTGCTGTAAATCCGCGCCAGGTGCCAGTCGCCGAAAAACTTGGTGATGTTGGAGAGTTCGTCGCTGAGCCGGGCCAGGTCCACGCGGATTTCGCGCAGCTCCCGGAGCACCTCGCCACGTCGCCGGCCACGGGTCGTGGCCAGGTCGCGGTAGGCCCGTTCGAGGGCGTCGTCCAGGAAGCGGTCGTAGGCCTCCAGTTCGGCCAGTTGGACGTTGGCGAGCTCGAGGATGTAAAGCGTCTCGTCGAAATGACTGGGTTCGTCGGCGATCAGCGCGGCGTCCCAATCCACCACCGCGAGGTCGTGTTGGTAATACGAGAGATAAAGGTCGGTGGATTCGTTGGCCTCCTGGCGTGAGAGAAAGCTGGGGTCCGTTTCCTGGGTCAGCACCGAGGCCACCTGTCGTCGGTGCCCCTGCATCCAGGCCTCGGCGCTGACCTCGTCGCCCTTGGCGTCCCGGAGCGGCGCCGCCAGGCAAAAGACGGTGTAGGCCTCCTCGTCAGCCATGCGCGCCACCGGCCGGATCAGATGCGGCATCAAATCTGCACGAACCAGCTCCGCCAGTTCCCGCACTTCTTCCTGCAACGAGCCGTTGTTAAACTGCAGGTCGTGGTAATTCACCAGTTCCTCGAAATGTTCGACGGCGAAGGACACGCGCACCGCGATGCTGATGGCGCCGACGGGCATCAGTTTCACCGTGCGCTGGACCCGCATCGATCCGTGGGGGCCAATGCGTTCCTGCGGCGGCAGGCGGATCATGCGCGGCCGGAAAAAAAGCAGCGTCCGCGGATTGCGCTTGCTGGCGTCCACCGAGAACTGGGCGACGGGCTGACCCAGCAACGTGGAAATCGGATTTCGGTCGAGCTCATAGGCCAGGTCGAAGGCGAAGATGTAAATCACCTCACCGGTGTAGCGAGCGGCGGGCGGGTTCGACTCCACGGCAGTGGCCCTGGTCGCCGCTGAGGAAGCATTCATGGCAAATGAAGTTACGCCCGGTGGCGCGGACTGTCCACGCACCGGCGGCCTAGAGCCGCTCCTGAAACGCGAGCCACAGCGCGCGGAAATAGCGCATCACCCGCAGCGGATCCGTGCTTTCAGGGATTTCCGCCATCGAAAACCCGGCAAAACTAATCCCCTTCAATCGCGCGAACAAATGGCGCCACGGGTATTCCTCCAGAAACAAATCCCGCAAATGCACGGTCATGATCCGCGCCTTGACCAGGTCAAAATTGGGGTCGAAGCCCGCGCCTTCGAGGTCGGTTTGGTTCGAGTTCCAACAAACGCCGACGTTGGGCGCGTCGGCCACGTCCATGATGGTTTTGATATGGGGCAGCAGCGCGGTGCCGGGCCCATGCACCTCCAGGCGGATTTGCAGTCCGTATTGGCCCGCAAACTTGCCCACCTCAAGCAGGGACCGGCCAATTTGCTCCAGTGTTTTCTCGACGGGAACTTCCTTGGGCAGGCCGTTCGGGCGCACTTTGACGCCGCCCGCGCCGACATCATGGGCCAAAAGGATGTATTGCTTCGTTGCCTCGATGTCCCGCCGCAACTTCGCCTGGTCGGGCGTGTGGTAATCGAACGTGCTGCCCAGCCCGACCAAGGTGACGCTGGAATTTTGAAAGCGCTGGCGCACCTCCTGGCGGGCCGCCGCGGAAAGTGTAACCTCGACGCCATGCGCGTGGGTGGTGCGGAGTTCCACGCCTTCAAATCCTGTCGTGGTGCAATTCTTGATGATGGTGGGCACATTCCAGTCCTTGGCGAGGTTGTAGGTCACAAGCCCCAGACGCATACGGGGACTGTTGCCGGCGGTTGGCCGATCCGGTTCCCCGGCCCTGGCTGGGGCAAGTCCAGCGCTGATCGCCACCGCTCCCGCCGCCAGCGATTGGAAGAAATGTCGTCGCGACGCGTTTGAACCCGCAGCGGTTTTTTTGCGATGGCAGTGGCGTGGGTTCATGGCCGGAACGCCTCACGGGACGGCGGCGGGAGTCGGCTTGGTATCCGCGTCGGCCGATGCGATTTTCGCGGCGCCAATTTGGGCGGCGATTCCTTTCAGCCAATCCGCCTGGACCGGATAAAGCAGGGTTTTGTCTATCCGCGAAAGGGCGGTTCGTGCCTGCTCGATGCGTTTGGATTTCCAATAGATTTCCACCATCGTGAGGTAATATTGCGTGGCATCGGCGGACAGCAATTGATCCGGTTTGATTTGTTTCAAGAGGGTTTCGGCCTCGGCAACGCGGTCATTCAGTGCCAGCGCGGCGGCGTGGTTCATGATCATGTCAATGCGCTGCGGATACGCCTGAAAGAGTCGCAGTGTCAGGGAAATGGCCTCGGCCGGTTGCCGGCGCAGGATCAAAAGGGCGGCGGCGTAGTTGTTCATCGCGGTCGCATCGTTCGGCTTCAGCCGGTAGTAGTTGGACGCGGCCTCCATCAAATAGGAGTTCTCGCGCAGCGCCGAGGCGCATTTCAGCAGCGCCATCCAGAATTCCGCGTTGTCATTCAGTTCCGTCCGATGAGGCAGCAGCAGAGGTTCCGCCCATCTCGCGAGGCATCCCTTGGGGTATTTTGGGGGGCCAACGTCAAGCATGTCCGTGCTGACTTTCAAAGCCAGCAGGGGAGCCTTGCTGAAGCCCGTCGCGTCGGTCCGCTCAAACGCGTCGCGCGCGGCGTTCTCGTTGCCGGTGTTCCAGTCGGCCATGCCCTCCAAATAATACGTGTAACCACCCAGCAAATCCATGGTGTCCGGTTGCAGGCGCATTTGCATGGCCAGCGACTGCAAGTCATCCCACTTGCCGGCCCGCTTCAACACGTCCGCCCGGAGAATCAACAATTCGGCCGCCCAGCCAATGTTCTCCGTGAACCGCTGCAACAGGCGCTCGGCATCGTCCCAAAGATTCAGCGCAATTTCCGCCCGCGCCAGACGATACGCGTCGAGCGGGTTCACCGGCACCAAATTGGCCTGCTGCGCGTCCTTCCGGGCCTCGTCTGTGCGATGGTCGTCAATCAACAACGCCCAATAATCCGTGTATTGGTGAATCTTGGCCTTGCCCAGGCTTTTGAGCTGGTTGAGCAGATCGCCGCAGGTGTCCGTATCGTGCTTGCGCCAGGCGGCAATGAATTCCAGGTCATAGGCGAGCGATTCCGTCTGCCGGTTTTGGCGCGCGGCGTGGAGCAATTCGAGTCCTTTGTCGCGGGTGGCCAAATTGCCCCAGCCGACCATGTAGGCGGCGCAATACAAGGGAAAGTCCGGCTCGTCACCGCTCGCGTTCAATTCGCTGGACGCAGGTGCCTTCAGGATGCGGGTGATCTCCCCCTGAATGGTCTGGTTGGTCGCGATCCGCGAGGCGAATTCGGCGGTTCGCTGTGCCCCGAACAACGCCATCAAGTAAAGCTGTTCCAATTGCGGCGGGATCGCCTTTTGTTGCTCCTGCAGCGAGTCCAGCACGGCTGCCGCCCGGTCGCTGAGGCCGGCGTGGACCTCGGCCCGGGCAATCAAGGCCACGTCGGTGGCGTTGGTTCCCGCCAGGAGGAGCAGCCATCTGCCGGCCTGCGCCACGGAACCCATCTGGTTCTCGGCTTGTTCCAGCTTGGGCACCGCGCTCAACAGCCCGCGCATGGAACGCTGATCCGTGATGTTGTTGGCCCAGGCTGCCCGCCAGGCGTTAAAGGCAGCCTGGTAATTGTTGATGGCCTCCTCGTTTACGGCCGTGCGGCGCAACGACCACCCCTGCACGTAGTCCAGCAGCTTGATCCGTACCTCCGGGCGGAAACCCGGCGGTGTCACCCGCCAGATGCGGGGCAGCATCAGCAGGGCGGCCAGAAAGACGAACAACAGGCTCAGAAACGCCAGTCGAAACCAGAACGAATAAATCAACAGCCGCAGCAGCGGCCAGTTGCCAAAGCGCGCGCCCATTCGCTCCCGCCGTGTCATCGAAGGCAATCCGCGCTCCCGATCTCCTGAATGTCTGTCCGTTGGCATAATGTGGAACGATTGATTTTGCCGTCAGCCCGCCAGTGCGGGAACAGGTTAGCGTTTTACCCGCTGGAAGCAATTGTTATTCAGCCTCCATGCGCAAAGCAGAACGCCGGTTTCAAACCGGCCAGTTGAAAACTGGCGCCATGCCGTGGCGGAGAATAAAAAAACCCCCGTGTTGTTTTGCCAACACGGGGATGAAAACCAAACTTAAAGCCTCCTTAGGCCTTGCGGAACCGGCGATAGCCAGCGAAGCCCAACAGTCCCATGCCACCGATCAACGCATAGGTGGTGGGCTCGGGTGCTTCTGTAAGTTTGATGTTGTCCAACACAACGAAGTTGCCAGCGCCAGCATCGCGGGTGAACGTGAGATACACCGGAAGGTCTGAAACCGCCACACCCGTGATGGTGGCAGTGCGCGTCTCATAACTTCCAAGCGAAGTGTTTCCGGTGAAGTTTCCGCTCCAATCAGCGACCCCATCATGAAGGGACACTGTGACGGAATAGTCACCTACAGGCACCAAGTTTGAAACGTCGAAGGACAGGTAGAACGTGTGAGTGGGGGGGCTCAAGTTCACGCCTGAAAGAGCAGTTGTGATACTTGTTGCCGGCCCAAACAGCAAAGCCGATGTTCCGTTTGGAGCGGTGTATCCTGTCGCTGGTGCTCCGGCCGAAGGAATCACCGAATAGCCCGAATTAGCATTAAACAATTCGAGCGATCCCTGCGTTCCGCCCACTGTCCAACTTGGAACATCCGTGGACCCAGTTCCATAGTCAACTCCTCCAACATTCCACAAACCTGTTGGAGTGGATGGCGTTGTTTCGAAATCCCCATTCGAGACGAGATTTTGTGTCATAGCATTGGCCATAGGCAACGCGAGCAGGGCTGCAGTTCCCGCAAGTAATGCCGTCTGGCGCAAGCTGACCGTTCTTTTTAATCTGCGCATAGTTTACCTTTCTATCTTAACCGGTTATTTCTTACTGACGTCTTCGTGCTGACACCGGGCCAGCACGGTGGCGAGAATGCCGTTTCTGGCAAGACATCACAAGCGAAAAAAACGATCCAAAACAGTATTTAGTATCCTTAATGACCCTGGCCGGGTGCCAGTCGTAACCGGTTTTTCCGCCGACGGCGGCTTGGGGGGCCGCGCCCAACCCGGCGCCGGGCACGTTTACCGATTGTTTTCGCTGAAAAAGTTTGTTTTCAAACGGCTGAAATCAAAGGTTTTTTTGTGATTTTCCCTCCGCATCACGATTCGCCGCTCAGGAACTGGCGCTGGTGTAATGCCGCACCGAAGCGCGCCATGCCCACTCGGACACGCCAAAACAGGTGGCGGCCAGGATTAGCAGGACTGGCCATTCCCAGGGCGCGGCGGGCAGCTCCACCAGTCGTTTCACCGGGACGTTGGCCACCAACAGCATCGGCAGGACGAAGGTGAACACGGCTTTGAACACGCCGGGGCGGAACGCGCCGTCCGGCAGGCGGGCGAGGTTGAACAGGTTGTAGTAGCTCCAAACGATGCCCTGCGCCCGGACGGTCCAGAAGCTGACCGTCGCCAGCAGAAACATCAGCGAATAGTGGATCAAAATGCCCGCCGCGCACAGCGGCAGGAAACCGGCGAGGTTGCCGAAGGTGGGGTGCAACTGGAGTTGCCGGCCGGCATAAATCATCACCGCCGCGCCGGCCACGGAATTGACAAAGGCGCCCAGGTCAACCTGCCGGAACGACACCAGAAACCGCGTGCTGGCTGGCAGCAGCAACAGGAAATCCAGCCGGCCGGTGCGGACGTATTCGGAAAGCTGCGTGCAGTTCGAGAGAAAGAGCGCGGCGAAAATCTGCTGGATGAACTGGCTGGCGCCGACGAGGAACACGACCTGCCATTTCGACCACGTGGCGATCCGGTCGGTGTGCTGGTAGATCACGGCGATGAAACTGAGCTGCAAGCCGAACCACAGCAGTTCGACGAAAATCCAAAGCAGAAAGTTCGCCTTGAAGCTCATTTCCCGCACCACGGAGTTGCGCCAGAGCGCGGCGTAAATTCGTGCGTAACGATTGAATTTAGAATGGCTTGCGTCGTTCATGGCCACTCAGCCGCCGACGGCGGAATAGTGTTTGATTCCCCGGCGCCAGACCAGGCGTGCCACGCCGAACATGACCAGCACCCAGGCCGCCTGCACGGCCAGGCCGCGCCACAGCTCGGCGCCGGTGACACGGCCAAGATAAACGCTGACCGGGAAGTAAAGTTGATACGG
This sequence comes from bacterium, assembly GCA_021780105.1. Taxonomy (GTDB): domain Bacteria; phylum Verrucomicrobiota; class Verrucomicrobiia; order Limisphaerales; family J093; genus JAJXZJ01. The sequence continues at coordinate 54,189 of JAJXZJ010000055.1, read as the reverse complement.
AAAGGGCGTCAGGTTCAACGCCTGCGCCAGCACGGGCGGCAAAATATCCAACGGAAACAGATGTCCGCCGGCGATATATTCGAAGGCAAACAGGATGAAGATGAACGTGGAAACTTCCAGCACCCAGAAGGCGAGCAGCGCCATGGTGTAGGAAATCAAGAATTGCAACAACGCCGTCAGCAAGGTCGAAGCGGCAAACACCGCCAGGGTCAGTCCGTCCGGCGGGAGCACGAAGAACGAGTGTTGCAACAGGAGCATGGCAGCAACCGGCAACACCGCCGCGGTGGTGTAAACCACGCGGCCCGCCAGAAACAGACTCAGCCGGTAGGCGAGGTAATCCATCGGCTTGAGCAGCAGTTGGCTGATGTTGCCGTCCTTGATGTCCTCGGCAATCTGCCAGTCGTCGTCAGCGACGGCGGTCAGCGCGTCCACAACGGTGGACAGCAAGTAATACGACGTCATGCCAGCGAGCGTGTAACCGGCAACGCCCGTCTGGTCCGGATTGCTCGCGTAAATGGCGCGCCAGAGGTAGATCGTGGCCATCAGCGGAATCAGCCCGAAACTGGCGCGGAACAGGAAATTCACGCGGTAAACCAGCGTGTTCTGGATGCCGATCTGGAAGACGTGCCAGTACTTGTTCACGGCGGTGCGAGAATCGTCAGCCGGCGACGGGCATGTGCGGCTCCGGATGCACCGTCACATCCGCGCCCGGAAGCACGGCTTGCACGGCCTGCTCCACGCGCTCGGTCAGCTCGTGAGCGTCCTTCAGCGTCATTTGTCCGTCCACCAGGATGTGCAGGTCCACAAAATACTGCGGACCCGACTGGCGGACGCGGACAGCGTGGCAATTGTCCACCCGGTCAATGGCTTCCACCGTTTCCTTGATCCGGCCGGCCGCCCCGGCGGGCGCGGTGTCCAGCAGCCCCTGAATCGTCCGCCGGCCGAGCTGGAGACTGACCGCGACCACAATCACCGCGACGATCAGGGCCGCCACGGCATCCGTCAGCCGCAGGAAATCGAGATGGGGGAACGAAGCAGCCAGTTTGACGCCCAGCAGCCCGACAATCACCACGGCCGAGCTCCAGATGTCCGTGCTGAAATGCAGCGCATCCGCCTCCAGCGCCTGACTGCGGTGCTTGCGCGCCGCGCGATAAAGCATCCGCGAGCGGGTCACGTCCACCACGATCGAGGTCGCCATGACCAGAAAAGTCCAGATGGAGGCATCCACCACGACGTTGTGCGCGGTCAACCGCTCGACGGCTTCGGAGATGATCCACACGCAGGTGGCCAGAAGCAGGAGCGTTTCCACCAGCGCGGAGAGGTTTTCCACCTTGCCATGACCGTAGGCATGGTTTTGGTCGGCGGGAATGCTGGAAATCCGCACGGCGACCAGCGTGACGATGGCCGCCAGCAGATCCAGGCCGGAATGCGCCGCCTCCGCCAGGATGCCGAGACTGCCGCTCCACACGCCGACCACGATCTTCAACGCGGTCAGCAACAGGGCCGCGAGGACCGAGTTCAGCGCCACGTTTCCTTTTTCGATGTCGGCTGTCCTGTCAACCATGACCGGGTTTGGCCGGGCCTGCGCCGGCCGTCACCATGTTTAGCACAACCCCAAACCGGCGGCGAAATCAAACGGCTGAAATCCTGCGCGTCCGGTAATTCGTCCGCGTCCGTTCACGCCAACACGGTTCCCGCCGGCAGCGCGTGGCCGGCGAGAAATTCCGCGGCCGGCAGCCGGCGTCCGCCTTCACGTTGAAGTTCGAGCAACCGCAATGCCCCGCTGCCGCAGGCGACAAGGACGCCGGTTCTGGCGGCGCTGAGAATTTCGCCGGCGTGGCCGGCGGCGCTTGCCGCCGGTTCAGCACGCCAGATTTTCAACCGGACCGGCTGCGGTGTCGCCGGCAACCGGGTGAACGCACCGGGCCAGGGCGTGAAGGCGCGGACGCGACGCCACAAGACGTCCGCCGGCAGGCGCCAGTCCAGCCGGCCGTCGTCCTTGGTGATTTTCCGCGCGTAACTCACGCCCTCGGCCGGCTGCGGCCGCGGCGAAATCCGGCCCGCAACCAGGTCGGGAAGCGTGCGGACGAGCAGTTCGGCGCCGAGCACGGCGAGCCGGTCATGCAGCGTCTGCGCGGTGTCGTCCGCTGCGATGGACGTCGTTTGCCGGCTGAGGATGTCGCCGGTGTCGAGGCCGGCGTCCATTTGCATGAGGGTGACGCCCGTTTCCGCGTCGCCTTCGAGCAAGGCCCACTGGATGGGCGCGGCACCGCGATGACGCGGCAGCAGGGACGTATGGACGTTCACGCAACCGTGCGGCGGCAGCGTGAGGATGGCCGGCGGCAGAAGCTGTCCGTAGGCGGCGACGACGATCAACTCCGGCGCCAACGAACGCAGGTGTTCGACGAACTCCGGCTGCCGGCAGCGTTCGGGTTGCCAGACGGGCAAGCCGAGGCGGCCGGCGAGGACTTTGACCGGCGGCGGCTGGAGTCTCAGGTCGCGGCCTTGGGGACGGTCGGGTTGCGTGACGACGCCGAGAACGCGGAACGCCGGTTCCTTCGCCAGCGCGGCGAGGCTGGCGCAGGCCAGTTCCGCCGTGCCGAAGAAGATGAGTCGCAACGGAGGCATGGCAGTTCGCAAGTCCGGCGTTCAGCGCAGCAGCCGGCGTTTGGGTGCCGGACGACCGGGGCGGGCATTGGCCGTCGCGGTGGCGCGGAGCGATGACGGTTGCACCGCGGGACCGGAGACGGTGCGTTCCCCGAGCGAGGTCGCACAGACGGCGCACCGGTATTCATAAAGTTCGCCCGTGGGCAGCAGGAGCAACAGGCGTTCGCGAACCGGCTGGGCGCGCCCGCACTTCGGACAAAAAAGTTCGCTGGCGGTGAAGGCGCCGAACTGTGGTGACATGGCGACGGTGGTGATGGAGAACGCCGCGGCCGGAACCAACGGCACGCCCGCCGGCCTACGCCGGCCCGGTGTCGTCCTTGTGGCGGACGGTGATCTGCGCGATTTCGCCGAAGCTCACGCGGACTTCCTTGGTGCCGCCACCCTGCTGGAGTTGCAGATACATGTCGTTCGCCGAGATGCGGCTGATACGGCGGCCGACGTGTTCCTGTTTGGCGGTGTGGATGACCATCACGAGATCCTTCTCCGACTCCAGCGGCACAATGCGGAAAAAGCCGGAAAACTGGGTTTCCATGAACCGCCGGTTGAACGTGAAATCGCCGCGCTTGAAAATTTTGCGCGCGGACTGGCCGCCGCCGGCGCCGGGTTTTTCCGCCGTGGCGGCCACGCGCAGGCCGCCGCCGCCAGCCGGGGGTTGAACGCCAACGGCGCCCAATTTACGTGAGGTGGAACCGCCGGGGCTGCCGGCCGCGGGCACTCCGGGCGCGGTGGTTTCCGCCACCGCCATCTCGGCTTCCCCGGTCTCCGGCTCGCCCAACGTGGGCGAGGCCAGGAAAATCAACGGCCCCAGCAACGGCAGCAGGGCGGAAATGCCGCAAACGCCGGCGATCGGGCGGTTGCGATACCTGCCAATTTCATAGGCCGCGAACAGGTTGGCAGCGTAGAGCAGCCCGACGATGGCAAGGCCCAGCGGCGTGGTAAACGAACTGAGAAACGTCGTGCGGCCGACGGGGCGCTCGACATGCGGCACTTGCTTCAAAATGATCGGCTTGGGTTTCGGCCGGGCTTCGGGCGGAATCTCGATAAACGGCTCGGCCATGGACCGGAGCTTCTCGTCCTGGGCCAGCCGCTTGAGCGAATCCTGGGTGAACTTGCCCCAGGCGACGCGGTGGGAAAAACCGCCGGTGTCGAGGTTGAACACGACGCCGTTCTCGTCGAAGGCGGAAGGCTTGCCTTTGATCGTCGAATCGTCCAGCAGCCTGTATTCGTCGGCCCAGACCGCGGCCAGCAACTGGCAGACCAGAGCCAGCGTCAGCCAGAAAATGTGTCGTATGCGCATGTCGCGAGTTGCCATATCAAATCGTTGCGGCCAAAGAAAGCAATTTTAGCGCCGATTCCTCCCCGCCAGAAGGTTTCGTGAGTGGGACGCCCGACCGCCGTGCGTTTGCGCCGCCACTCCCCAGTCAGCCGGCTTCAGCAGGCCGGCGTGTTCCCCAAATGTTCGACCAAATCCTCGACCGTCCAGTTGCGCCGGCACGTCTCCAGCAAGTCAGCCGCGGCGCCGTGTTGCCAGACGCCATACCGTAGGGCGTTGCATATATCGCTCTGGAGTGCCGGCTGCGCCAGCAGGCCGCCGAGATAGCCGGCCAGCGCGTCGCCACTGCCGCCCTGGGCCAGCCCCGCATTGCCCGAGGAATTCACGAAGATCGGTCCCTCGGCGCCACCGACGAGGGTGTGCCGGCCTTTGAGCACCACGCAGCCGGCGCCGAACTCGCGGGCCAGTTCGCGCACGGCGCCGGGGCGGTCCGCCTGCACCTCTTCCACGGAAGCGCGCAACAAACGCGCCGCCTCGCCGGGGTGCGGCGTCAGGATGCGTTCGGCAGACGACACGCCTTCCACGCGCGGCAGCCAGTCGAGCGCACTGGCGTCGCACAACATCGGGAATTCGGCCTCGCGCCAGCACCAGCGGGCCTCGTTGACGACCTCGGCCGGCAACTCGCGGTCGGCCATGCCAGGCCCGATGACCATGGCGGTGGCGTTTTCCGGCCACGCCGTATTGCGCCGCCAGATATGAACCATCACCGCCTGGAGTTGGGCCGCGACGGGCAGATAGGCCGTTTCCGGCGTGAACAGAGAAATCAGGCCCGGCCGGGCGCGCTGCGCGGCGCGCGCTGCCAGCACGGCCGCGCCATGATAACCGCCGCTGCCGGCGAAAATCAGCAGGTGGCCAAAGGAGCCTTTGTGACTTTCGGCCGGCCGCGGGGGCGGGAATTCGCAAAAATCTTCCGGCAGCGTCCACTGAAGCCCGCTGGAAACCGGGCAGGGGATCAGGCCAATATGTGGTGCCGCTTCCAGCCGGCCCACGGAAGGCGTGGCATGGGCCGTCAACAGGCCAACTTTCGGCGCGCCGACGGTCAGTGTCACTTGCGCCCGGATCGTTGCGCCCATCGTGTCGCCCGTCTCGGCGTTCAGGCCGGACGGAATGTCCACGGCCAGCACCGGACGGCCGGCGGCGTTGACGGCACCGATAAACGCCATCCACGCGGTGCTGAGCAGCCGGTCAAGGCCGATGCCAAACAGCCCGTCCACAATCAGCGCGGGCCGACGGGTCAGCGCCGCGTCCAGTTCCCGGCGGCGGGCGGCGGGGTCATCCACGTTCAACAGTTCGACATTCCGGTTTGTCAGGTGCAGCCGGGCGGCGCGGACGTCGTCGCCATTGTGCCCCTTGCCGGCCAGCAGCAGCACGGTGTCGCCGTCGCGCGTGAGCTGCCGCGCCCGGCGGGCCACCTGTTCGCCGACCTGCTGGATGACGGTTTCCGGTGCGATGCCGGCCGCCCAGGTGGCGTTTTCCCACTGGCGCATTTGCTCGATGGTCAGGACTGGAACCGGCATGATGACTAATTGATGACTAATCGTTACCCGCCGGCATTTGAGGCTCAGACGGGATGGTTGACAACGTAAATTGCGTCCGGGCGGTGTGACATTACGGCGGCGGCGCGGCGGAGATTGTTCATTTTGCCGGCCGTGATTAAACTCTGGCGATGCTGAAATGGTTCAAACGGCTTTGTGGCGTGCTGTTGCTGCCGGTGGCGTGGGGAATGACCCGCGCGCTGGTCCGCGTGGTGGCCGTGAGCTGGCGGGCGGACGCCGTCTGGGTGGCCATGGTGGCGGGCGCGGGTTGCTGGCTGACGGTGCTGTGGCTGCTGCCGAAGCCGACCCGGCTTTACGTGCTGGAGCACGAATGGACCCATGCGCTGTGGGCCTGGCTGTGCGGCGCGCGGGTCAAACGGATTCGGACCCGCGCGAGCGGGGGGCAGGTGACGCTGAGCCGCAGTAATTTCCTGATTGCGCTGGCGCCGTATTTCTTCCCGCTTTACGCCGTGCTGGCGATGGTGGCATTCGGGATCGGCGGCTTGATTTGGAGCTGGCAGCCGCATGTGGCGTGGTTTCACCTGTTATTGGGAGCGGCGTATGCGTTTCACCTCACCTTCACGGTGGAAGCGCTGTCAGTGGGGCAAAGCGATCTGGCGGGGCAGGGTTACTTTTTCTCGGCCGTGATCATCTGGCTGGGCAACGTGCTGGGCCTGCTGATCGGGTTGTCGGTGCTGACCGCGCAAGTGGGCGTCTTGACGGCGCTGGGCTGGGGCATGGAGGACACCGGGAGGACGATCCAGGCCTTGGGCCGCGCGTTATAGCGGGGCGGTTGGCGGAACGGGCTTGCAGAAACGGCACAGTGCGTGCTTGGTTTGTTCACAACGTTACTGGCGCGCCGCGGTCAAATACATGGACTCATGCCGGCGGCGGCCGGCGGGACGGAGAAGATCGGTGTCTGCGTTTGACAGGAAACAGACAGCCGATACCATGCGCCGAGAATTCAGACAGAGTGGACGAAGCCTCCCTTGATTGGGGAGAAAGGCAATTTGTGGCTGCGAGAGACGATTATTTGTTGGATGGCTTGATCGAGATGGGCTACGTGACCAACGAGCAGTTGGGACCCATCCGAGCAGAGGCCGATGCCTCGGGCGAAGGCGTGGTGGACACGCTGGTGGCGAAGAATGTCCTGTCGCCGACCATCGTCGCGCAGGCCAAGGCGACGCACTTCGGCGCGGAGTTTGTGAACCTGGGCGAGATGCGGTTGACGGACGATGTGATCGCCGCCGTGCGCCGCGACGTGGCCAAACGGTTCAATGTCGTTCCCGTCCGCAAAGAGGCCAATGGCATCGTGGTGGCCATGACCGATCCGTCCGACCTCGACACGCTGGACGGACTCCAGCACGCCCTTAACACGGACATCATTCCCGCCGTTGCCGCGGTGGAGGACATCGAGTCGGCCATTACCCGCTACTACGGCGGCGCCAAGGACGACTCGGTGAGCAAGATGATCCAGGACATCACCGAGGGCGAGGTGGAGGTTTCCAAGACCGCGGCGGGCGAGGTGGATGACGGCTCGGCGGTGGATGCCGACGCGCCGATCATCAAACTGGTCAACCAGCTCATCGTGGACGCCTTCAAGTTGCGGGCCTCGGACATTCACCTGGAGCCGCTGGCCAAGCGTTTTCGCGTCCGTTACCGGATTGACGGCATGTTGCACGAGATGAAAAGCCCGCCCAAGCGGTTGCAGGCTTCCATCATCAGCCGGCTGAAAATCCAGTCGAACATGTCCATTGCGGAAAGGCGGATTCCGCAGGACGGCCGCATCCAGACGCAGGTGGGCGGCAAGTTGATTGACTTGCGCGTGTCCTGCCTGCCCACGACGCACGGCGAAAGCATCGTCATGCGTATTCTGGACAAGGAAGGCCTGAAGCTGGGCCTGCCGGAACTGGGCTTTTTCAGCGACGACCAGCAGACCTTCGAGCGGCTGATCGGCCTGCCGGACGGCATCCTGCTGATCACGGGGCCGACCGGCTCGGGCAAGACGACGACCCTTTACGCGGTGCTGAACTACATCAACCGGCCGGATCGCAAGATCATCACGGTGGAGGACCCGGTTGAGTACGTTTTGTCCGGCATCAACCAGGTGCATGTGAACGAAACGGTGGGCCTGACGTTTGGCGCCGCCTTGCGGGCCATGTTGCGGCAGGCGCCCAACGTCGTCATGCTGGGGGAAATTCGTGACATGGAGACGGCGACCATCGCGATCAACGCCTCGCTGACGGGCCACTTGGTTTTCTCCACGCTGCACACGAACGACGCGCCCAGCGCCGTGACCCGTCTCATTGACATCGGCATCAAACCCTTTTTGGTGGCTTCATCCGCGCGGTGCCTGATGGCCCAACGGCTCGTGCGCAAGATTTGCAAGCGGTGCGGCGCGCCCTACACGCCGACCGAGCAGGAGCTGCGGGCTTTGGGGATTGACGCGGCCAAGGCGGCGACGGCGACGTTCAAGAAGGGCAAGGGTTGCAGCGAGTGCAACAAGACCGGCCACCGCGGTCGCTTTGGCATTTTTGAAATCTTCGTCATCGAGGACGAAACCCGCAAACTGATCTACGAAAAGGTGTCGTCCGCCGTCCTGCGGACCCGCGCTCGCGAGCTGGGCATGCGCACCCTCCGCGAAGACGGCACCCGCAAGGTGCTGGCCGGGCTGACCACGCCGGACGAGGTCATCCGCGCGACTGTGATGGACATGGATTGACCTTGTCGAACCGCCATGCGCCCGCTCTGTTTTTCGCCCGCCAGTCATTCGGCGTTCCGGCCTCCGGGCCACGCCAGGACGCGGGGTTTCGTTCGTCGAAGTTTTTCGCCTGTCTGATTTATGTCGTATTCCATGTCTGACTTGTTGCAGTTGGTCGTGCAAGAAAACGCGGCCGACCTGCATTTGCGCGTGGGCATTCCTCCCGTCATCCGCCTGCACGGCATCCTCAACCGCGTCGAAGGTCCGCCCCTCCGCCCGGAGGACACCGAGGAACTGATGCGGACGATCACGTCCGAGGAAAACATCCAGCAGGTGCGTGAACGCGGCGGCGCGGACTTCGGCTTCGCCTTCGGCGAGCTGGCGCGGTTCCGCGTGAGCGTGTTCAAGGAGAAGGGACATTTCGGCGTGGTCGCCCGGCAAATTCCCACCAGACTGCTCACGCTCGAGGAACTCGGTATTCCGCCGTCGGTTCGCGACCTGCTCTACAAACCGCGCGGACTTGTGCTGGTGACCGGCCCCACCGGTTCCGGGAAAACCACGTCGCTGGCCTCGATGATCAACATCATCAACGAGGAACGCGATGACGCGCACATCATTACCATCGAGGATCCGATCGAGTACTACCACCATCACAAGAAGGCCGTGATCACCCAGCGCGAGGTGAATGTGGACGTGCCGAACTTCGCTGAGGCCCTGCGGCGCGCGCTGCGCCAGGACCCGGACGTGATCCTCGTCGGCGAGTTGCGCGACCTGGAAACGATGGACGCCGCGATCACGGCGGCCGAAACCGGCCACTTGGTCTTCGGGACGCTCCACACGACCGGCGCGGCGAAGACGATTGACCGTCTGGTGAACGCCTTCCCGGTCACCCAGCAGGAGCAAATCCGCATCCAGCTCTCCACGGTGTTGCAGGCCGTCATCTCGCAGCTCCTCCTGCCGCGCAGTGACAAGCCCGGTCGCGTGGCCGTCTTTGAAATCATGATCAACACGCCGTCGGTCGCCGCGCTCATCCGCGACAACAAGACCTTCCGCATCCAGTCGGACATTCAGACCGGCGCCAAATTCGGCATGGTGACGCTGGACGGCTTCCTGATTGATAAATGGCAGCAGGGCTTGATCTCGCGGGACGAAGTCATCACCAAGTCGCAGGACCCGACCACGGTGATGCAGAAGCTCCAAGAAATCGAAGCGGGATTGGCGCTCGAAGAAGCAGAAGGACGTCGCTGAGTATGGCTGATCTTGCCTCCCAACCCCTTCTCGCCGTCCTCCGCGACCGCGGCTTGGTGGACGACATGCAGATCGAGGAAGTGCTCGCCGAGCACACGCGCGGCGGCCGGCCCGTCAGCCAGATTCTGGTGGATTACGGCCTGATTGACGGCGAGACGCAACTCCAGATCATTGCGGAACAACTGGGAACCGAGGTGGTGGAAATCAACGAGCTGGACCTCACGCCGGAGGTGATCGGGGCGATCCCCGGGGCGGTTGCCCGGAGCGCCCAGTGCCTCCCGGTGTCGCTGAACGGCGCGAATGTCCGCGTGGCGCTGGTTGATCCCATGAACCCGGCGGTGGTGGATGAAATCGGGTTCGCGAGTGGAAAAGAAGTGCAGGTGGTGGTCGCCGACCCCCAGTTGGTGGAGAAACTGATTCAAAAGTTCTATCCGGCTGAATCCGGTGGGGTTGGCGATCTGCTCCAGCAACTTGGCTCGGACGAGGACATCGCCAGGGAAATGGCCGAGGTGTCCGCCGGGGGCACGATTGACCTGAACAACCTGGCCAACGAAGCGCCGATCGTAAAGTTCGTGAACCTCGTCCTGTTCCAGGCGGTGCAGGACCGGGCCAGTGACATTCACTTCGAGCCGTTCGAGGATGAGTTCAAAATCCGCTACCGCGTGGACGGCGCGCTTTACGAAATGTCGCCCCCGCCCAAGCACCTGGCGCTGCCCGTGATCTCCCGCATCAAGGTCATGGCAAACCTGGATATTTCGGAACGCCGCCTGCCGCAGGACGGCCGTATCTCCATCAACATCGGCGGGCGGGAGGTGGACTTGCGCGTTTCGACGCTGCCGACGCAATTCGGCGAGTCGGTGGTGTTGCGCGTGCTGGACCGCTCGGCGTTGCAACTGGAGGTCGAGAACCTTGGCTTCCCGAAGTTCATTTACGACTTGGTGGTGGAGTTGATCCAGCAGCCCAACGGCATTTTTGTCGTCACCGGGCCGACCGGCTGCGGCAAGACCACCACGCTTTACTCCTGCCTGCGTCGGGTGAACACCATTGATTCCAAGTTACTTACGGTGGAAGACCCGGTCGAATTCGACATCGAGGGCATCATGCAGGTGCCGGTGAACGACTCCATGGGCATGACCTTCTCCAAGGCGTTGCGATCCTTCCTGCGCCAGGACCCCGACATCATCATGCTGGGGGAAATGCGCGATTTGGAAACCTCGCAGGTCGCCATCCAAGCGTCGTTGACCGGTCACCTGGTGTTGACGACGCTGCACACCAACGATGCCCCCGGCGCCGTGACCCGTTTGGTGGATATGGGTGTGGAGCCTTTCTTGATTTCCTCGACGCTCCTGGCGGTGCTGGCCCAACGGCTGGTCCGGACGACCTGCAAACGGTGCCGGACGCCCTTCGAACCGACGGAATCGCAACTGGCGCAACTCAATCTCTCGCCGCACGATATTGGGGACAAGGTTTTCTATTACGGTCGGGGGTGCAAGGAATGCAATGACACCGGCTACCGGGGGCGGAAGGGTATTTTTGAACTGCTGCCCCTCTCGGATCCCGTCCGGATGCTGATCAATGAGCGGGCGCCAACCGTCGTCATCCGCCAGAAGGCCATCGAACTGGGGATGGTCGCGTTGCGCGAGGATGGCCTGCGCAGCATTTTTGACGGCGACACCACCATCGAAGAAGTCCTGCGTTACACCTGAAAGAAGTTTTCGCTATGCCCAAGTTCAATTACGTGGCCATGGATTCCCGTGGCAAGGAGACGAAGGGAACGCTCGAAGTCACCAGCCAGAACGAGGCGGTCAGCCGGCTCAAGGAAATGGGCTTCTTCCCGACGAAAGTTGTCGAGGCGGAGAAAGTGAAGGAGAAATCGGCGAAGAAGGGCAAGGACAAGGCCGCCGCCGCGCCGGGCGAGAAGAAAAAGGGCAAAAACATCAACATCAAGATCCCGTTCCTTGGCGGCAAGGTGAAGCCCAAAATCATGTGCGCCTTCACGCGGCAATTGGCGACGCTGGTGGACGCGGGCTTGCCGTTGTTGCGCGGCATGAGGGTGCTCGAAAAACAGGAGCGCAACCCGACTCTCAAGGAAGTCATCGGGGAAATCAGTATCGCGATCGAAGGTGGCAGCACGTTTTCAGAGGCGCTGGCCCAGCATCCCAAGATTTTCAACCGGCTCTACATCAACATGGTCAAGGCCGGGGAGTTGGGTGGCGTGCTGGAGGTGGTGCTGAACCGCCTGGCCGAGTTCATGGAGAAGGCCGAGAAGATCAAGGGCAAGGTGAAGGCGGCCATGTTTTATCCTGTCGCCGTGCTCATCGTCGCGACCATCATCCTTGGCGTGTTGATGGTGTTCGTCGTGCCACGGTTTCAGATGATCTTCGCTGACATGCTTGAAGGCAAACCGCTTCCGTCGTTCACGCGACTGGTGCTGAGCATCGCCAACATGATCAAAAGCAAGACGATTCTTATCGGAGACGATGCGCCCTGGCATTTGCCGGTCTTTCCCGGACCGGTCATTTTCTATGTCATCGGCTTTGTCATTGCCATGAAATTCCTCCTCAAAACCAAGAAGGGCCGCTGGCTCTGGGATAAATTCAAGCTGAACATGCCGGTGCTCGGACCGGTCATCACGAAAGTGGCCATCGCACGGTTCACGCGCACCTTGGGCACGCTGGTCAGCAGCGGCGTGCCGATTCTTCAGGCGCTCACCATCGTCAAGGAAACCAGCGGCAACGTGATTGTCAGCGAAGCCGTGGCGCGGGTGCATGAAAGCGTCAAGGAAGGCGAAACCATCACCGCTCCACTGGACGCCTCCAACGTCTTTCCGCCCATGGTCATCAGCATGGTGGACGTCGGTGAACAGACCGGCGCGTTGCCCGAAATGTTGATGAAGATTGCCGACACCTACGAGGACGAGGTGGACAACGCGGTGTCCGCCATGACCTCCTTGCTTGAGCCAATCATGATCGTCTTCCTGGCTGTGATCGTCGGCAGCATTGTCATCGCCTTGTTCTTGCCACTCATCACCTTGATTTCCCAACTCGGTGGCGACGAAAACAGCCGCGGCGGCGAAGATTAGCCGGCATCGAGTGTTCAAGAAGGCCGCCATCGGTAAAAGCTCCGATGGCGGTCGTTTCTGAAATTCGAGATAATTTCAATAGCCGGACTTGACAACCACACAGATTGGCTTGTAAATACAATGTAATTACTTTGCATGTGCGATTGATTTACAAAGAAGCCGACAATGGACTTTGATTGGAACAATTCGCCCTTCGATTTGGGACGGCCGTTGACCTCGCAAGATATCGAGGAGTCATTCGAGGATCCTTTTGCCGTGCGCTTGCTGCCGGATTCGGCTCGATTCGGTCTTCAGGCACGTTTTTTTAATTTGGGAAGGTCGGCCTCGGGAGTTGGCATTTTTAGCCTGTATCGCGCCAATGGCCGGATGACGCGGGTTATTTTCGCGCGACAGTTCACGACCGAGGAACAGTTCTTGTATCAGCGGAAGGTAACGCAGATGCTGGCTCAATGAAACCGAACTTCCATTGCTCCAAGCGGTTGAATGCGGTTTGACTTTCAGCGCATGAACACAATCACAAGCTGGGAAGAGGTGCCGCTGTTCGACCGCGAGGAAGCGGAGGCGGCTTATTGGGAAGAAACCTGTCTCGATCTTCGGCTCATGGAGGCTGCGGTCGCAGCCAGTGCCGCGAGTTCGGAATCAGTGACGATCACGTTGCGGATTGATCCTCGGATGTTGGCGCGTATCAAGCGCTTGGCGAAATCGAGGTATTTGAATTATCAAAGCATGATCAAGCAATGGCTCAGCGAGCGGATGGAGCAGGAGCTTTGGGATCGCGAACGCCGGGACCAACGCGACCAACGAAATGTGGCATGACGATTGCAGTAAACGCGCTGTGGGAACAATGAACATGACGAGAACCCAGTCCAACAATGGAATTCCAGCCAGACCAACGGCGTTCTCTCTCATTGAATTGCTGACGGTCATTTCGATCATTGGTCTGCTGGCTGCCCTCGGTGTGGGCATGGCTGGCGTAGCCAAGCGCAAAGGGACCGAGGCCAGCGTTCGGGCTGAGCGTGATCAGATTGTCACCGCCATCGAATCGTATCACGCCGATTTCAACCAATACCCGCCCGACAACAACAACGGCCAACTAAACCTCAATGCAGCCATGAACCCACTCTTCTACGAACTGGTCGGCTGCGTTTCGAGCAACCAAGGCCAGTATTATCAACCGGCGGATCGCCTGGACCTGATCAGCAGCACCACGCTCAACAACGCGTTTCATACGCAGGGCATCCTGAACTCAGCCGTCGCCCCTGATCGGCCGAAGTTCTATTTCCACAACCTGAAGGAGAAACAGCACGCAACCGTTACGCTGAACAACGGCTCGATGGTGGAACTGCTCCGCGTCTCGGCGGTCGATTGGCCGGCTGGCCAGACCGCCTTGTCGCCGCTTAACGGCCTTGTCAACGGCGCTTCCCTGGGCATCAACCCCTGGCAATACGTTTCCACCAAGCCGACCAACAACGCGGCCAGCTTCGATCTTTGGGCGCAAATTCCCTGGGGCAGCACCAACCGCATCATCGGCAACTGGAAGGAGTGAACATGATCCGCCCCGCCGCCAACCCGCTTTGCCGACGCCTCGCTGTGGCGTGGCGCTCGAAGCGATGGTTGCTGCGGGTGGCGCAATCACGCCGGCCGGCGTCATCTGCCACCTGCCGTTCCCATCCGACTTTGACCTGGATCGTCAACCCTGTTAACCCGCCTCGAACTATGAACCGACTGAAACTGGCCGCGATGCGCACTGGCGAACGCGGCTTCACGCTGATCGAACTGCTGACGGTCATCGCCATCATCGCCGTCCTGGCCGGCATGTTGCTGCCCGCCATCAGCGTAGCCAAAACGAAAGCCAATATCGCGGTCGCCAAACAGGAAATGACCACGATCATCGGCGCCGTGAACTCGTACCAGGCCGCCTATGGTCGCCTGCCCGCCTCGGCCCAGGCGCGCTCCTCCGTCTCAGACGCGATGCCGGACTTCACCTGGGGCACCGCCATGAATTCGGGCCGCTCCATCACCCCGACACTGCTCAACACGCGCGGCTCGACACCGCCGGTTGGTAACTCGGGCGCCGGGAGCTGGCAGGGCAACAACTCCGAGCTGGTCACCATTCTCAACGACATCGTCGTGGATCTCCAGGGCAAGCCGACTGCCAACTACAACCACAATTTGAACCCGCAGCAAACCAAGTTCCTCGACGGTTTCAAGAACGTGAACTGGCTGCGGCCGCCCGGCGCCGGCGCCGGCGTCGGCCGTCCCCGCGGCATTGGTCCTGACAACGTCTTGCGCGATCCGTGGGGCAATCCCTATATCATCAGCCTTGACCTGAATTACGACGGCAAATGCCGCGATGGTCTGTATTCTCTTGCCAGCGTGTCGGCGCAGGGCGGTGGCCTGGGCTATAACGGTCTTCGCCAGTCTGATGCCGCCAACATCAACAGCTTCGAGGCCAACGCCCCGGTCATGGTCTGGTCGCTGGGGCCGGATGGCCAGGCCAGCCCGGCGCAGAAGGCCAACTACGGCTTCAACAAGGACAACATCCTGAGCTGGAAATAAGGAGGCGATGATGCGCATCGCGAACACACGCGACCCGGTGAGACGGACGCAGGCGGCGGCCGGCGGCGGCATCCCGCGCCGTCACGGGGCGGTGCGGTCGTGGCATCCGTCCGCCCGTCCCGGCCGGGGTTTCACGCTGCTTGAACTGCTGGTGGTGATCGGCATCATGGGTCTGCTCGCGTCCATGGCGTTGCCGTCCATCCGGAGCATGATGCAAAGCAACACCATTGCGTCCGGCAGCCGCCAGATGCTGGACGATCTGGCCTACGCGCGGCAACTGGCCATCAGCGGCCGGCGGGTCGTTTACATGGTGTTTGTGACGCCGGGCGCGGTCAGTGCCCAGCAGATGAACGCCATCAAAAAGGCCACCGCGACGCTCACGGCGGATCAAATCAAACGCCAGGTCCAGCAATTGACCAATCTGGTCAACGCCCAGTTTACCGCCTACGCGTTGTTTACGCGACACACGGTGGGCGACCAGCCGGGACAATTCTCGCCGCGTTATCTCACCGAGTGGAAGCAATTGCCGGACGGCATGTTTTTCTCGACGAACAAATTCATTGACCTGGGCAGTGACAAGGCCTGGCTGGCCGTGGCCAACGCGCAGGCCGACACGAACCGGCCGTTGCCGTTTGCGCTGTTTCCGTTCCCGGCGGCGACCAGCCCGGCGTTGCGGCTGCCTTACATTGCGTTTGATCCCAGCGGGCAGGCCTATTACGAAAACGGGATTCAGACCATCCGTCCGGGCGAGTCCGTCGCGCTGTCGCGCGGCAGTATTTTTTACATCCGCAACAGCCTCGGGCAGTATGTCGTCGGCAGCGCGCCGGACATTGTCACGATTTCGACCAACCGGTTGAACGTGCGCGTGAACTGGCTGACCGGCCGCGCCAAACTAGATCAACCCCCACTGCAATGAACCTCCAGCCTCCATTCCGGCCGGTGCCGCGGCGCGGCGAGCGCGCGTTCACGATGGTGGAAATCGCCATCTGCATCGCAATCGTCGGCTTCGCGCTGGTGGCGATCATTGGCGTGTTGCCGTCGGGCGTCACGGTGCAGAAACAAAACCGCGAGGACACGATCATCAACGAGGACGGTTCGTTGTGGCTGGAGGCGATCCGGGGCGGGGCGGTCGGCCTGGACTACCTGACGAACAACGTGGACTGGATTCAAATCAAGACCCAGTCGCCCAGCTACCTGGGCACAAATCTCTTTGACTACAAGCAGGGTTACCGGAACGGCCGGGACATCATCGGCCTGCTTTCGTTGCCCAAATACCTTCCCGATCTTGGAAGCCACCGTGACCAGTGGCTGACCAACACCGTGCAGGCTTTTGTTCATGCCGTCAGCGGTCCGGCAGTGGACAAGACGCCGCACAACGATTTTGGCTTTTTCTACCGGATGACGACGGAACTGGTGCCGTTCAACCCGGCGGAAGGGATTATGACGAATGTTTCGGGGGCCAGTCCCGTGACGCAGGTTGACTTGTTCAAGCGGGCCGCCAACCTGGGGCAGAACCTTTACAACCTGCGGCTGACCTTCGACTGGCCGGTTTACCAGACGAAGAACGGGCCGCGGGTGGGGAACAATCGCAAAGTCTTCAGCACGCTCGTCAGCGGAAGTCTCACCACCACCAGCGTCAGCTACCTCCAAGGGACGACGCTCTATTTCCTCCAACCTTCGCAATTCGTGTTCGTCCAATGAAGCTTACCCGCCATCGTTGGTTGGAAACGCGCCGCGTCGCGCAGCGGGCGTTCTCCCTGCTGGAGCTGATGCTCTCGATCAGCATCATGGTGGTGATCGTCGGCGCGCTTTACGGCACGTTCTACCAGACACAGAAGGCGCTCCGGTCGAGCGTCAACCAGGTGGACGTGCTGGGTTCCGGCCGCGCGGCGATGGACCTGCTCAGCCGCGACCTCTCACAGATGGCGCCGACACGGCTGGCCTTGGGAACCAACTTCGCCGTCTTCCTGACACCGCTTTATACGCCGGCGGTGCAAAGCCTGCCCGGCACGGGAAATCTGTTTCGCACCAACCGGCTGCAGGAGGTCTATTTCTACTCCCGCTTTGGGCAGGACGTGAGCGGCACCTGTTACCGGGTGCTTTACGCCTCGTCCAACGGCGTGGGCACGCTCAGCCGCTTCACCTTTGCCACGAATTTGGCGACGTTCCGCCAGCCGGTGTCGCTGCTCTCCCTGCTGGTGGAACAGCAGCCGGCCACCAACTTCACGGCCATCGTGGACGGCGTGGTTCACTTTCGGGTCCAGGCGTATGACACGTTTGGACAGCCGATGCTCTGGCTTACCAACTATTACGACAGTAACAGCGTCTGGCTGGTGCCGGATGCCAACGACCGGTTAAGTCCGCCCCTCTGGAGGGAAACCCGCTGCACGTTCCTCAGCAACGCCCTTCCAGCCTACGTCGAGGTGGAACTGGGAATCCTGGACCCGACGGCGTTGCAGCAGTTCCAATCCCTCTCCGGTTCCCCTCTGGCCAGGAGCTTCCTCTCGAACCACGTCGGCCAGGTCCAGCTATTTCGTCAGCGCGTGCCCATTGCGCAAAGCGCGGCCTTTTACGCCAAGTACCGATGAAAGCTCAATCTCAACGCGGCGTCGCGCTCGTCATCACTCTCATCATGCTGGCGGTGGTGACCTTCATGGCCATCACGTTCCTGGCCGTTTCCCGCCGCGAGCGTTCGTCGGTGGCCGTCACCGAGGAGCAGACCACCGCCCGGCTCATGAGCGAGGCGTCCCTGGCCCGGGCGCGGTCGGAAATCGTCGCCCGCATGTTTGCCCAGACGAACCTGCTGGCCTACGACCTCACGGTTTCGACCAACTACGTCAATCCCCTGGGCTTCGATCCCAGCCAGACGCCGGGCTATATCAATCCCACCAATGTGAACTACGACTTCCAGCGCAATGGCTCGCCGTTGACGACGCCACAGCGGCTGCAGGTCATCGCGAACCTGCTGCTCGATCCGCGGGCGCCGGTGTTTGTGCCGGTCAGTCCGCCGCAAAGCCAGTTGCTCGACTTCCGTTTCTATCTCGATCTGAACCGCAACGGGATTTTTGATCCGAGCGGCATTCAGCCCGTGTTGGACGATCGCGGCCGGTTGCTTGGCACCAGCTACGTCGTGGGCGACCCGGAGTGGATTGGCGTGCTGCAGCATCCCGAATGGCCGCACTCGGCGACCAACCACTTTGTCGGCCGCTACGCCTACATCGTGCTGCCGGCGGGCAAGACTTTGGATTGGAATTACATTCACAACAACTCCCGCCTCGGTCCCGTGCAGGACGAGTACCTGAAGCAAATCGGGTATTACCGCAATCAAGGCGTCGGCTCGTGGGAGTTGAATCTCGGCGCGTTCCTTTACGAATTAAATCCGAACGCCTACGGCCCCGGACTGAATTACAGCTATTACGGCTACGGCACCCCGCTGGCCTCGAGTCCCTTCCTCAACGCGCTCGATTTCCTGCGCTACCGCTACAACTTCGACTACCGCAATTTACTGCCGGCGGCGGGCTGGTTTTACACGCCGGCCGGCCTTTCGGTTTCCACCTCCCTGCAGCGTGACTTCGTTGACGAATACAGCGATGGGCCGGCCTTCAACGGCGAACTCGCGTTGACCCTGGACAACGACCTGCCGGTGCGCCCGTGGGCGGGCAGCGACAATCCCCGCACCTTTGTCACGATGAACGACCTGTTCGACACGAACAAGGTGTCGGCGGACTGGCTCACGCGCATGTTGCGCGTGCAGCTACCTTTGCGCAACCAGACCGTGCCGGCCACGTTCAACCGTTACACGTTCTACCGGATGCAGGCGCAGATTGGCATGGATTCCGTGCCCGCCAACCAGGACAAGATCAACCTTAATTACAACAATCTCGCCGACCTGCGGGACGCTGGCTACCTGCCCGCGCCGCTCGAAGCCAACGGCCAGCCGGACACGCTGGCCATGACCAACTGGTTCCACGCCACGAACCTCGTCTCGTGGACCCCGATCACGTTTTTCACCAACGTGGTGGACCGCCTGTTTGCCGGCACGCGCACACCGATGTACTCGGTGGCTGCGAACGGACAGACGATCACCAACTTCATCATCGGCGACACGCTGGTGCATCCGACGTTCTGCGTCACGAACATCGAGCTGTATCCGACCAACGAATACACCTCCACGATCCAGCGCCTGCTCCAGGTGGCCGTGAACCTCTACGACGCCACCACCAACCGGCCCGCCACCACGCAGCCTTATCTGCCCACGGTGTTCCGGCCCCTGTTTGGCTACGACGGGACGAACATTTTCATTTCCGGCTACACGGAAGTCACCAACGCGAATTTCCTCAACGTGCCCTTCGCCATTTATGACCTGGGCGACGCCACCAGCCGCAGCCAGCTCGCGGCGTGGGCGCGGGCAAACAACAACCACGCCCCGGCGCTGGTTTACAATGTGCCGTTCCTCATCGGCGCCAAAAAGGGACTGCCGAACTTCAACGAGTTTGCGATGCTCAACGTGGCGCAGGTGACCCGCAAGCTGGAGCTGGACAAACGGCTGGCCACGGCGTCGCAGCCCTCGCTGACGAACATGCTTTACCTGCTCACGCTGTCCAATAACTTCGGGCTGGAAGGGTGGAACTCTTACACCTCGGACTATCCGCGGTCGTTGCAGGTCCGCGTGGGCGGTGACTTCTCGGTGGCGCTGAGCAACGGCGGCTACGCCGGCGTCGAGTTCGCGGTGACGAACCACTATTTCACGAATTACGCCTTGGCCCGCTGGCCGGCGCAGCAATTCCAGTTGCCGGTCATGACGAATCTGGTGGTGTGCAGCAACGCGATGTATCTCACCGCCCCGCGACCGCACCTGACCACCAACAGCACTCTGGCCGTTTTCAACAAGGCCAGCGGTGTTTACGTCCCGCAATGGATGCTTTTCGTGACCAACCGGTTTTACTACGCCCTGGTGGACACGACGGCGAACCGGTTGGTGGACTTTGTCGCCATGGGCGGCATGGCCACCGCGCTCGACCTCACGAGTCAATTCACCGGCAACACGCAATTACCCGGCAGCGGCACCACCGCCGGCGAACCGCCCAACGTCTGGGTGGCCACGCGCACCGGCAGGGTCGGACAGTGGGACCCTTCGGTTGGCGTGGCGAATCAGGTGGAGATTTCGCTGGGTAACGTCACCTTGAGTGCGCAGCAATGGACCAGTTGGAGCCAGGCCTCGGCGTCGGGTCTGGACAAGGACAAGAGCATTGATGCCTTCCGCGTCTTTTGCGGCCTCTCGCCGCTGACCTACACCTCGGCCGACCAGTTGCGGGAACTCCGCGCGTCGGTGAACGGGTTGACCGCGATGCAGGCGCCGTTTTCGCCCACGCGCAAGCTATACCAGGAGGTCAGTTGGCAGGTGAACGATCCGCTGGTGCATTACATGGCGGCAGATTTGCTTGACCCGATTACCCCGGCGAACGATCCCAACCGCACGAATGCCGTGCGCTTCGCCGTCCCGCCGAACATCGTCGTCACCAATTCCAACCTCGGTCTCGTCAACGCGCGTTACCGGCCTTGGGGCGGCAATCCCAACCAGGCCACCGACGTGCTGGCCTACGACGCGCGCGTGAAAGACGCCATGATCACCCGTTCGGATGACTGGGAATTTCCGACCAACAAGCTGCCGGGCGTTGGCTGGATCGGGCGGGTCCACCGCGGCACGCCGTGGCAGACCATTTATCTCAAGTCCGGGATCATTGACGCGACCAACTGGTTTTCCTGGGCCGGCAGCCTGGGCACGCATCCCACCAACGACTGGTATCTGGTGGATTTGTTCACCACGGCGCTCAACGACAACGCCGCGCGCGGCCTGCTCTCGGTCAACCAGACCAATCTCGCCGCGTGGTCGGCCGTGCTCAGCGGCGTGTCCGTGCTGACCAACACCACGCCGTCCGGCCATTTGACCTCCGACCGCGTCGGCTTCGCCGAAATGTTGATCCAACCCAGCCCGTTGAGCTGGCAGCTCACGAACATCGTGGCCGGCATCAACCGCACGCGCCAGTGGGAGACAAACCTGTTCGTCACCGGGCGTGAAGTGCCGTTGTTCCAGCATCCGGGGAGCGTTCTTGGCGTGCCGCAATTGCCCTACCCGATGCCGGCGCCGGAGTTCCAGCGGATGGGGCGTATTCTGGCCACGCCGGAACTGACGTTTGCCTCGCCCTTCATCAATGGGAAGAACTACGTGGACGACGCCATCATGGAGCGCATCCCGCAGCAAATCCTCTCGCTGTTGCGCGACGATCAGCCGCGGTTTGTGGTTTACGCCTATGGCCAGACGCTGCGCGAAGCGCCCAACTCGCGCTACCTTGGCCCCGGTCCGTTCAACCAGATTTGCACCAACTACGAGGTCAAGGCCGAGTATGTGACGAAATCGGTCATCCGTCTCGACGGACCGATCAACCGCCCGCGCGCCGTGGTCGAGAGCCAGAACGTGTTGAACACCCAGTAAGATGAACATCCTTTTCGACCTATGAAGGCGCGAACGTGGTCTCTCATCAGTGTCCTCTGCCTGCTGGCCGCGCTCGGCTTCTGGCTGAAAGGCACGACGCAGCGCGGCGCCCCGTCCGAACCGGCCGCCACCAAGGCCCCGCCCGCGGTGACGTTGCTCAGCAAGACGGTGGCTGCGTCGCCGCGGGTGACCGCCCCGGCCAGCCCGTTGCCGGCCAAACCCGCGCCGCCGGAGACGAAAGTGCCTTACCGCCTGGCGAACACGGACAAGCCGTTTGCCGAGCTGCTACGGAGCGATACCGCCATCCTGCTCCGCAATGCGTTGATTGACACGACTTCCGGCCGGCCGGTACCGATCCCCCCAAACCTGCGCGCCGGCGCCGAGCCGGGCGCTTATCTGGTGCAGGCGCGCGGCGCCGCCGGCGCGGATTTCTTCCGTGCCGTCCAGGCTGCGGCGGGCAGCCAGACCGATTTCTCGGGCAATTATTTTCCGAACAACGCCTACCTCGTCCAGCTCTCCGCCGCCGCGGCGCAGCGTCTGGCGTCGTCGTCGGCCGTGCAGGCGGTGGTCCCGTGGGAGCCGTATTACAAACTGGATCCGGCGTTGCTGCCGGCCGCCGTGAACCAGACGCCGCTGCCGTCGGATCGCTGGCTGAACCTGACGATCTTCCCGGGCCAGACGGCCAGCGCGCGGACGGCGTTGGCGTCGCTCGGCGCGAGCGTGCAGGGCGAATCCAGTTCGCCGTTCGGGCCGCAGTTGATCGTGGCGCCGCCGGCGGGCAGCCTGGCGGTGGTCGCTTTGTTGCCGGGCGTTCAACTGGTCGAGGCCGTGGCACCGCGCGCCTTGATGAATGACCTCACCCGTGTCGCGATGGGCGTGAGCGTGGATACCACGAACACGACCAACTACCTCAACCTCACCGGCAGCAACGTGTGGGTGAACGTCAACGACACCGGCGTGGACGCGCAGCATCCGGATTTGACCGGCCGCGTGTTTGGCGACAATGCGACGGTGCTGGTGGACGCGGACGGTCACGGCACGCATGTGGCCGGCACGATTGCCAGCACCGGCGCGCATGGCCCGGACGGCACGAACGCGCCCGGCTCGATCAGCGGCGCGAACTTCCGCGGCATGGCGCCGGCGGCGAGGCTGTTTGCGTTGGGCGTGGACGCGGTTTACGGGCCGCTGGTGTCGGATGCCTATCTCATTGCCACGGCGGCGCAGACGAATTACGCCACGCTCCAGCGCACCAACGCGATGATTTCCAACAACAGTTGGGGTTACGCCGGGAAGTTCGACTACAACAGCGCAGCGGCCAGTTACGACGCGGCCACGCGGGACGCGCTGCCGGAGACGACCGGCATGCAGC
The DNA here is from genome assembly GCA_021780105.1 of bacterium. GTDB lineage: Bacteria > Verrucomicrobiota > Verrucomicrobiia > Limisphaerales > J093 > JAJXZJ01. Next base: position 31,202 of record JAJXZJ010000055.1, on the reverse strand, counting down.
CGATGCTCTATGTTTTCGCCGCGGGCAACAGCGGCGCGGGCAATGACGTGGGCAGTGGCGGCGATCCGGGCACGATCACGTCTCCCGGCACGGCCAAGAACGTCATCACGGTCGGCGCCATAGAAAGTCCGCGCCAGATCACGAATGTAATCGTCACGCTGGTGGATGGCGTGTTGACCACCAATGCCGTCTGGCTGGGCGAAACCGACAGCACCAACCAGGTGGCGGCGTATTCGAGCCGGGGCAACATCGGCATCGGCACCGACGGGATTTACGGACGGTTCAAGCCGGACCTCGTCGCGCCGGGAACGTTCCTGGTTTCCACCCGCTCGAAGGACTGGGACACCAACTCCAGCCCCACCAATGTGTTTGTCAACACGTTCCCCAACCTGTCGGTGGATCCCGGCACGTTCAACAACTACTCGATCCTGGTGCCGACGAATGCGACCCAACTGATCATCGAAGTGCTGACCAACCAGTCTTCTTCGGAGCCGTTTCCGGGCCTGCCGATCTACGTAAGCCCGGCGCCGGGCACGAGCAATGCGACCCTCGCCGGCCGGACGCGCGTGGTGCTGAACGCGCCGGCCCAGGGAAACCTCTATTACGAAATTGGCAACGACAACGAGTTCACCGTGAACTACGACCTGCGGACGACGATCGTCGTGCCGGCCGGCTCGACGGATTACAACCAGACGCTCGCCGCGTTAAACGACCCGCTGGGGCCGGATTACCGGTTTGACACGGGCACCAGTTCCGCGGCGGCCGCGGTGTCCGGGTTGCTGGCGCTGGTGGAGGAATTTTTCGAGCAGCAACTCAAGCAGCCCTACAGTCCGGCGCTGATGAAGGCGCTGTTGATCAACGGCGCCACGTCGCTTGATCCGCAGTATGACTTCGCCGTGAACGACTCGATTAATTACCAGGGCTGGGGCGAGCCGGTCCTGTCGGCCGTCCTGCCGAACGCCCTGACCAACACGACGGACGAAACCACCTGGCCGTTGCGCTGGGTTGATCAGAGCGCGACCAACTCGCTCGTTGCCGGCCAGTCCCACGCCTACAACGTCACCCTGTCCCAGGACGCAAGCGATTCGGATTTGCGCGTCACGCTTGTCTGGACGGACCCGCCGGGCAATCCCGCCGCCTCCATCAAACTGGTGAACAACCTCGATCTGGTGGTTTCCAACAACGTCACGGGCGAGGTCTATGCCGGCAACGACATCACGCCGAACAGCAATTACAACCGCGTCGGCGCCACCAACAGCCCGCCAGTGTTCGACAACATCAACAACGTCGAAAACGTGTTCATCCGCCGGCCCATCGGCACAAATTACACCATCCAGGTCATCGGCCGCCGCATCAATGTGAACGCCGTGACGGCGCACCCCGACGGCATCGCACAGGACTACGCGCTGGTGGTGTCCACGACCAGCACCAACGCGCTGGGCTTCACCGAGGTGCCCTCCACGGCCACGTTCACCAACGTGGTGGATGTCATCACGAACGGCGTGCCGCTGCTGAACCAGAAGGTCGGCGCCGACTCGCCGCTCCTGAACTATCCGATCGGCTTGTCCAACCAGTGGCATTTTTACGTCTTCACGAACACGATGCTGCCGGATTCGCTGATCACCAACGGCCCGTATGTCGCGTTTGCCACCTTCTCGCCGCCCAACGCCGCCGTGCCGCGCATCGCGGGCGAGGCGGACATTGACCTTTACGTCACCCGCACGAAAACCGATCCGAACGCGGCGAACCTTTTGACCCTCGATCCGCTGACGCTGACCAACGCCTACAAATCGCTCAGTTCCGGCGGGACTGAAACGGTGGCGTTTACCAACGCCGACCAGGGCGAGGTGTTTTACGTGGGCGTGAAATCCGAGGATCAGCAGGCCTCCGAGTATGGCCTGGTGGGGCTTTCCAGCGTGCAGCCGTTCGGGACGCTGGACCAAAACGGCAACCTCCTGCTTCAGGGCCTGCCGGTGCCGATGGCGATTCCCGACGGCTCGCCGATCCAGCCGGGCGCGGCGCAGATCATGGCCATCGCCATTGACCCGATCACTGTGGGCGAGGTCGTGGTCAACGAAAGCATCATCCACCAGGACATCGGCGATCTGGTGGGCAATCTAAGTCACGAAAGCACGTTCACGGTCCTGAACGACCATACACTCAGCTCGGTCGCCACGAACGGCGTCTTTGACGCCACCTACGACGACAGCGGGTCCGGTGAGTTCCCCTATGCCCGGCCTTCCGACGGTCCGGGCAGCTTGAACGACTTCATCGGCACGCATGGGGTGGGCCTGTGGATGCTGACGATGGTGGACAACGGCCTGACGCACACCGGCTTTGTGCAGAACGTCACGATCCGGCTCTCGCCCAGCCCGGATTTGTTGCTCGGCGTTTACGGCTCGGTGCAGGCCAACCAGTGGCGGTATTATGTGGTGGACGTGCCCGCCGACGCCAGCCGGCTTACGGCCATTCTTTCCGAAACCACCGGCCCGCTGAGTCTCTACCTGCGCCGCGAAACGCGCCCCACCACCACGGCCTACGACAAGGCCGGTTTCTTCAACCCGCCGGGCGGCTCCGTCAGCATCGGCCTGACGGACGTGCCGCCGCTGACCGCCGGCCGCTACTACGTGGGTGTGTTCAATCCCACGGCCACGACCGTCAGCTATTTTTTGCGCGCCCAGATTGAGCGTAATCTCCCGGACACCTACAACCGTGACCTTGCGTCCACCAACGCCACCGCCCTCGGCGACGACGTGACCACGGTGGCCACCAATACCGTCACGGACGACCGCATCGTCACCAGCGTGAAGGTCGGATTGCGCGTCACGCATCCGCGGCTTTCGGACCTCTCCTTCCACCTGGTCAATCCGCAGGGGACGAGTGTCCTCGTCGAGGAAAACCGCGGCGGCACCAACTGGACCCAGCTCGGCTACGAAAGCGTGTCCACGAACTACCACCACGTCGCGCTCACCTACAGCACGAACACCGGCGTGGCCGCGCTGTATTTCGACGGTGTGATGCAGGCCTCGCAGAACATCGGCGCCGTCACGCCGGACACGGCGAACGACCTGTTCTTCGGTTTCAAACCGGCGGCGTCCACCAATGGCCAGCCGGCGCAGTATCTCGGACTCCTGGACGAGGCGGACGTTTACGGTCGCGCGCTGGCGCCGTCGGAAATCCTCGGCATCTACAAATTCGGCGGCGCGGGCAAGCCGACCGACGGCCTGGTCAGCCGCTGGCCGTTCGACGGCAACGGCCATGACGTCCAAGGGACGAACGACGCGACCGTCGTCGGCGCCACCTTCGTGCCCGGCCGTTTCGGCGAGGCGCTCAAGTTCGTCAACCCCGGTGATCTGGTTCATGCGACGAACGGCGGCGATCTCAACGTCGGCCTCGGCGGCGGTTTCACCGTGGACGCGTGGATTGCGCCCAGCGATCTTTCGCAGCCGCGGCCCATCGCCGTCTGGAGCGACGGGACCAACCACGTCGGCGTCGAACTCTCGCTGGTGCCGGGCACCGACACGAACAGTCTGCCGGGACTCCTGACGGCGAATCTGCTGGATACTTCCGGCTCGAACCACGTCATCGCCGCGCCGCAGCAGGGCTTGATCCTGACCAACGCCACCTTGACGAACATCGTTTACACCACGTTCACGGACGACACGAACCTCGCGCTGGTGCCGATCAAGTTCGCGCAGCCGGCCACCAACGTGGACTACCTGCTCACGAACGAATTCATCAGCGGCTTCGAGAGCGTCACCAACGCGAATCAAACGGCGGACTTCGCGACCGGCGACCAGTTCGACGGCTGGCAGGTGGCGGCCGGGCCGGTGACCGTTCTGAACTCGCCGCCGCTCGCGCACACCGGAACCAACCTGCTGGTCCTCCGCAGCGGCAGCCTCGTCCGCACGCTGCCCACCATCGCGGGCAAGACCTATCGGCTCCAGTTCGTCCACCGCCAGCAACCGTTCTTCACCAACATCGTCAGTTGGTGGCCGGGCGAGGGCAACGCGCTGGACATTGTGGGCACCAACAACGCCCAGTCCGTCGGCAAAGTAACGTTCGTGCCGGGCCTGGTGGGGCAGGGCTTCCAATTTGCCACCAACGGCGGCTACCTCAGCGTCCCGGCGAACCCGTCGCTGGATTTGACCAACGCGCTGACCCTCGAAACCTGGTTCCGCCTCGACTCGCCGGCCGGCGGCGGCATCGTCGGCAAACGCGCTGATCCGACCCTGCTGACCGGCCTGGCGGCGAACTACGGCGCCAGCATTTCGCCCAGCGGGCTTGACCTGTGGTTCAACGACACCAACAGCGTCAGCACGAACTCGGACGACTTGACGCAGGGCTTTGAACTGGCCCGCCTTTCGCCGCCGCCCGCGCCGGGTGTGTTTCACCATCTCGCCGGCACGTTCCAGCAGATCAGCGCCGGCCAGGTGGAGATGCAAATTTACCTCGATGGCGAGCTGCGCCGGTCGAAGGTGCTGCCGGGCGTGCTCGCCAGCACGACGAATCTCGCCGACCTGCTCATCGGCGCCACCATGCCCAACGTGGATGGTTTCAACGGGGTGATTGACGAATTGACGTTGCACCAGGGCGTCTTGACGGCGGATCAGATCGCGCAGATTTACGAGCTGAACGCCGTCGGCAAGGCCCGGCCGCCGTTCAGCCCGCAAACGCGCGTGGTGCTCAACGGCACGCTTACCAACGCCTTCACCAGCGACACGTTCTGGCAGACGAATTCGATCACGTTCCTCGCCTCCACCAACGCCACTGAACTCGATCTCCAGGCCATCCAGCCGGGCGCCATGTTCGACACCTTCGAGTTGATCGAACAGCCGGACACCTACTTCCTGCCGGAGGAGCCGTTCTCGCCGTTCGTGGGCCAAAGCGCCCTGGGCGACTGGCGGCTCGAAGTCACGGATTCGCGCGTCGGCGCCACGAACCCCATCACGCCGGACTTGATTAGCTGGCAGCTTTATTTGACCTACGCGCCGGTGTCCGTCTATGCCGTGGGGTTGACCAACGGTGTGCCCTACACGAATTCCGCGCCCGCCGGCCAGGCGCGCTATTTCTACGTGGACGTGCCGCGCAGCGCGACGAAGGCCACCAATTCGCTCACGGCCAATCCGGCGGTGGACCTCTGGTTCAACCAGAATGGCGTGCCCTCCGGCGACACGACGCTCGGCGACTTCCACCTGTTGACGAACACCACCGCGGGCGTCGTCGTGCTCGCCACGAACGGCACGTATCAGGTGGACACCAACGGCGCGGCGCTCTACGCGCCGGTCACGCCGCCGTCGCTCCAGCCGGGCCAGCGTTATTACCTGGCCGTCACGAACGCCGGCGCGCCGTCCGCGTTCGTTCTCCAGGTGAATTTCGACGCGCTCGACACGAACGTCCTCGGCGTGACGCCGCTCGGTTTCGGGCAGACCATTGTCACCAACGTTCCGGTGACGAACGCCCTGCAATACTACAGTTACAACGTCACCACCAACGCCGTCTGGGCCTCCTTCGAGGTGTATCCCACCAATGGCAACGTGAACCTCTACATCCGCAAGGCTGAGGCGGTGGCCGACCCGCTCCCGACCCCGATGGTTTACGATTACAACAGCGCCAATCCGGGGACCAACGCCGAGGTCATCCAGGTTTCGCAGGATTCCATCGTTCCGCTCGGCAGCGGCTTGTGGTATCTCGGGGTGCTCAACGTGGACACCAACCGGGTCGGCTACTCGATCCGTGTGGTGGAATCCACGACCAACAACGTCCAGGTCATCCCGCTGACCGAGAATGTGCCGGTCAACCAAAGCGTGGATCCCACGCAAAACGTGACCAAGTTCTTCCGGTTCACGGTCACCAACAACAACCCGGCGGTCGAGTTCGACCTCTACAACCTCAGCGGCCGGGCCACGCTGCTGGCGTTGCTCGGCGGCGAACCCACGCCCACGTATTTCGACGCGCTCGATTACGGTTCGGCCACCGCGCCGGCGAAGTTGATCATCCGCACGAATGACACGCTGCCCAGCCTCAACGGCGACTGGTATCTCGCCGTGCTCGACGGCGAAAGCTCGACGCTGACGTTCAGCATCAAGGCATCCTTCCCGCCCGCCGGACCGGTTATCACGACGCTGTCGGATGGCGTCCCGGTGCAGACCACCATCGCGGCGGACACCGTGGGTCTGCCGGCGTCGCTGGATTATTACCGTTTCACCGTCGCTGCGGATGCCACGGAGGCGGACTTCCTGATCACGCCGGTCAACGGCAACGTGGACATGCTGATCCGCCAGGGCGCATTGCCGGACACGAGCACGTTTGACTACAACTCCGCGCTCCTCGGCGACCTGGTCACCGTCACCCCCGGCAGCGCGCCCGTGGCGCTCACGCCGGGCGACTGGTTCATCGGCGTGGTGAATCAGGATCCGACCTCGGTCACTTACACCATCAAAGCCACCCAGGTTCATGGCGGCTCGCCACCAGTGACCATCAACCCGGACATCAAGGTGAACAACGGCGTGGTCACGTTTAGCTGGCCGGGAACCGCGTCACAGACCTTCACGGTCGAATACGCCACCAACATCCCCGCCAGCGGCCCGATCAACTGGATCGCGATTCCGGTGACTCCCACCTTCGCCAATGGTGTGTGGACGTTCACGGACGACGGCAGCCAGTCGGGCGGCGCGGCGCCGTTCAAGATTTACCGGGTGGCCGAGGCGGGCACCCCGACGCCGGCGACCATTACGCCGGACATCACCGTCAACGGCAGCATCACCACATTGACGTGGGCGGCGGCCGCCGGGTTGAACTTCACCGTCGAGTATGCCGACGGCATTCCCGCCAGCGGCCCGATTGTGTGGATGAACCTCAACAGTCCCATCACCTACTCGAACGGAATATACACCTGCGTGGATGACGGAACCCAGAGCGGTAATTCGCCCTTCAAGATTTACCGTGTCGTCGAAACCAGCACACCGACCGGGAGCATCATACCGGACATCACCGTCAACGGCGGCATCACCACGCTGACGTGGGCGGCGGCGGCCGGGTTGAACTTCACCGTCGAGTATGCCGACGGCATTCCCGCCAGCGGCCCGATTGTGTGGATCACGCTCAACAGTCCCGTCACCTACGCCGGCGGCATCTACACCTGCGTGGACGATGGCACCCAGAGCGGCAACTTGCCGTTCAAGATTTACCGCGTCGTCCAAGGGCCTTGACGTGCGCCGCGCCGCGCGGCGCTGAAACACCCGCCCGGCCGGGCGTTACATTCCTTCATCGGCGGAACCCGCGGCCGGGGGGATGCCCCGCGATTCTGCTCGACACTGGTGCGGCCGTCCCGAATGGTCGGCCTCCGGTTCCGCCGCGTGGCGGAGCCGCCTGATGCCACCGACGACGAGTCATCGGCACGACCACCCGCGCACGGTGGTGCCGGGGCTGGTGAACGCCTATTTGTTCGCCAGCTTCAACGCGCTCTCGTTCCCGATCATTCTGAGCAGTCCGATGGTGCTTTACGCCAAAAATCTCGGCGCGAGCGCCACGGTTCTGGGCATTATCGCGGGCATGATGCCGTTGCTGGTGGTGTTCCAGATCCCGGCGGCGCGACACATTGCCCGGGTGGGCTACAAACAGTTTGTGTATGCCGGCTGGGGCACGCGGGTGATGTTCATTTTCCTGATGGCGCTGGTGCCGCTGACCGGCGCGTTTCTCAGCCCGCCCAATCGCATCGCGCTGCTGTTGTTTCTGCTGTTCTGCTTCAATCTTTCGCGCGGCATTTCCAGTGCGGCCTGGCTGCCGTGGATCACGGCACTGGTGCCGGCGAACATCCGCGGCCATTATCTGGCACGCGACTCCGCCTGCGTGAACGGCGCCAGCGCGGTGACGCTCGCCATCAGCGGCCTGGTGCTCGGCGCGCAGCCGGTGCCGTGGCAGTTCAGCGTCATCTTCGTGTTCAGCGCCTTGATGGGCGCGGTGAGCCTCACGTTCTTGAAACGCATTCCCGACGTGCCGTGCCCGGCGACCGAGGCATCGAATCGCGCGCCTGTGCCGTGGCGCGACATCGCCGCCTACCCGCCGTTCCGAAAGCTGCTGTGGATGAACATTGCCTGGTCCGTGTCCTACGGCGGCTTGACCGCGTTCACGGTCGCGTATTTGAAAGCCGCGGCCGGCATGGCCGAGGATCGGGTGTTGTTTGTCACCGCGCTGTCCTACCTTGGTGGCGTCGGCGGGCTGGTGTTGTTCGGTTCGCGGCTCGACCATCACGGCAGCAAGCCGATTCTCCTGGTCTGCCTGTTGGGGTGGGTGGTGATTCTGGCCGGCTGGGTGTTGCTGTCGGGCGGGGTCACGCCGACGTGGCTGTGGTTCGTCATCGTGCTGGAACTGGGCATGGGACTCGGCTACGGCGTGTTCACGATGGCGAACACGCGCCTGGCGATGGCCATCGTGCCGGAAATGGGCCGCAACCACTTCTTCGCGCTCTATTCGGTCGTGGGCAGCCTGACGCTGGGTATTGCGCCGGTGTTCTGGGGCCTCCTGATTGACGCCGTCGGCAAGCGGCACGCGGCGTGGGGCGGATGGGAACTCAACCGGTTCAGCCTGTTCTTCGCGCTGGTGACGCTGACTTACGCGATCACGGCCTGGCGCTGCCGGCGACTCGATGAGCCGCGTGCCGCGAACGTCCCGGCGTTGCTGCGCGATTTGCTGGCGCAACCGTTGCGAAGCTGGATGCGCCTCTGGCCGCGCGGCTAAAACGGCGCCCGTCACTGGATCAACTTCGCCAAAATGAAATTGCGTGTGATGTGGCCCCAGCTCACTGCCAGCGTGTGGTCGTAGTTCGCTCATGCCTCCGGCAGGCGCGAGACATCATTCCACCTTGACCGGTCGCTTCCGCGCGGACAGGGTTCGGGGAACGAAAAGCAGACACCGATGAGTCCTCGCGCAAAGGATTCGGTCTCTGCCGTGCCGGCGGTCGGTTCCGATGCCGCCAAGCGCCCCAGGGACGTCGCGTTTGACTACCTCAGAACCACGCTGGTCCTGATGGTGGTCGCCCATCATAGTTGCCTCGCCTATACCGGCTTCGCCCATTTTGACCCGGCCCACTATCTCACGGGCTCGACCGCACCGGTGGTGGATGCCGCCCGCTGGCGGTTCTTCGACTACGCCGAGAACTTCAACGACGTGTTCTTCATGTCGTTGATGTTTTTTGTCTCGGGCTTGTTTGTCTGGCCATCGCTGCGGCGCTCCGGTGCGCTTGCGTTCCTACGCAGCCGGCTGCTTCGGCTCGGTGCGCCGTTCGTGGTCTGCGTGCCGCTGCTCATGCCGATTGCCTACTACGCTTCCTGGCAATTAACCGGGCAGGATGCGGGATATCTGGCCTATTGGCACAAGAACTTCACCCAAGCCTGGCCACCGGGACCGCTGTGGTTCATCTGGCTGCTGTTGTTCTTCGATCTGCTCGCGGCTGGGTTCTTCATTGCGTGGCCCCGCCGGCTTGGTGCGGTGCCGCTTGGCTGGACCAAGCGCAAGCCGATGCTCGCCGCGGCGGCGATGTTTGGCGTCTGCGCATTCGTTTACCTGCCGGTGCTCAAAGCGTTTGGCTGGGCATGGGGTGCGTTCTTCATCGCGCCATTTTACTTCCAGCTAAGTCGCTTCGGCCTTTACCTGGCCTGGTTTGCCGCTGGGACATGGGTTGGAAGCGACGATCTTGATCGCGGGCTTCTGGCCCCGGACGGTGCTTTCGTGCATCGTTGGCGATGGTGGGTCGCGGGCGGTTTCGCCGCCTACAACGCGCTTTGGTTCGTCCCGATGGCGCTTGAAGTGGCCGGAACCTTCACGGCGATTCAGCGCGGCGCAATCTGGGCCATCCTTTGGGTGGTCAGTTGCGTCGCCAGTTGTTTCGGTTTTCTAGCCCTTTTCCGCGGCGCCGTCCGGACGCGACGGTCCTGGATGGATTCGCTCGCGAGAGCGGCTTACATCATCTACATCGTCCACTACGTGTTCGTCCTCTGGCTGCAGCGCGCGTTGATGGGCGTTCACATCCACGCAGGTCTGAAATTCCTGGTCGTGTTTGCCGGCGCGACGTTGTGCAGTTGGCTCACGGCGCAATGCCTGCTGGCGCTTCCCTGGCTCCGCAGCGTGTTGTAGCAGAAATCCGGGTGGGTCGGCGGTCTTCCCCGCTACGCCGGGTGAGCGGGGAGAGTTGCCGCCGTCGTCAACCGTCGCTTTTTAGCTTTGCTTCTTCATGGATTGTCCGTTTCATCTCGGTCTGACACAGTTCGCGCATGAAGATTGAAGCCATGCATCTTGGTCAGCGGGTGCGCCATCCGCAGCACGGAACGGGAATTGTCAAAGCCATCGCCGAACACGCCGCGGAAGTTCAGTTCGATGACGGCGTGCGGCGATCCGTGGCGCCTGATCTTGCGGGCCTACAGCCCGCCGAAACGCAGGCGGAGTTGAGCGGTCTGGCGCTGCCGCTCGCACAACTGCTTCGCGAAACCGCCGAGGCCACCGTGGCGGCGCTGGGTGTGGAGAATCCCAGGGCGGTCGTGACCGAGCTGGCCACGCGCTGGCGTGGCGGCCGGCTGGTGCTGCACCCCGCCGACCCGGCGCTGCAAACCAAGGAGGTCGAGCTGGAGGTGTTCTTCCACAAGATCGTGGTGGTGCGAAACAACCTGCGCGTGCTGGAACAGAAGATCAACGGCCACGAAGGTCTTAGTTCGGCGGAAAAGTTTGACTGGCAGCAATACATCACCCGCTGTTACGGCTCGCTGACCACGTTCAACGTCCTGTTCAAGGACAAGGAGGGCCAGTTCTAACCGGCCTGGCCCGGCGGCGATTCGCCCGGGCAACCAGTGCATGGCCGGCGTGGCACAGATTTTGCCTGACATCCACTCGCCACCCACATGAAGCCCAGCCGACCCAATCATTCGCCCACGCCCCGCCGCCTTGCCGCCCAGTCAACCGCGCGCCGGGCCGGGCTTGCCGGTTGCCGACGGGCGTTGATCCTGGCCGCCGTGCTTGGCGTCCTCGTGGGGACCGTTCCTGCCACGCTGGCCCAAACCTACGGGTTTTACCGCGAGCTGTGGGACAACCTCACCACGGCGCTGGGAAACAACCTGGCCGCGCTGACGAACACCGATTACAACCCCGCCTGGCCGGACCACCCCAATCCCGCCTACACGACGGTCCTGGGATCGTTTGAAACGGGCGTGAACACCGGCATGGAGAATTACGGCCAGCGGCTGCGTGGCTACCTTGTGCCGCCGATGACCGGGGCCTACGTGTTTTGGATTTCCAGCGACGACAGTTCCAACCTTTTTCTGAGCACGGACGAGAATCCGGCGAACAAGGTGTTGATCGCCCGCGTGGATGGTTGGACCAATTCGCGCGAGTGGACCCGGGAAGCGAACCAGCAGTCCTCCGCCATCAACTTGGTGGCGGGCAAACGCTACTACCTTGAGGCGATCATGCAGCAGGGCGGCGGCGGCGACAATCTGGCCGTGCAATGGCAGCTCCCGACCGGCGCGCTGGAGACGCCGATTCCCGCCACGCGGGTGCAACTCGACACCGCGCCGTCCATCCAATCGCAACCGACCGATGTCGCCGTGGTGGAGCAAACCACGGCCACCTTTACCGTGGGCGTCAACAATTTTGCGCCGCCGAATTTTCAGTGGCAACGCGGCACCACGAACATTCCCGACGCGACCGGCGCGACCCTCACGTTGACCAACGTGCCGCTGAGCGACAACGGCGCCATGTTTCGCTGCGTCCTGAGCAACCTCATCGGGACGACCAATTCAGCCTACGCGAAACTGACCGTGACGCCTGACACGACCCCGCCGACGCTGGTGTCCATTTACAACACGGGATTAAACACGCTCGTCGCCACCTTTTCGGAAGGACTGCGCACGCCGGGCGCCACCAATCCGGCGAATTACGCCATCACGCCGGGCATGGCCGTTTCCTCCGCCGCGTTCGGCAGCGACGCAGCGACCGTGGTGCTCACGACCACACCGCTGACGTTTGGCAACACCTACACGCTCACGGTCAACAACCTTCAGGACCGCGCCGCCACGCCGAACACAATCGCCGCGAATTCGCGCCTGACTTTCACGGCGCTGGATTACGCGCCGGCCGAAATCGGCGGCGCCGCGCAGGTCGGGACCAACGTGGCCGTGCCCGGCGGCTACAACGTGTCTGGCGGTGGCAACGACATCGGCGGCACGGCCGACCAGTGCCATTTTGCCTGGCAGGTGAAGAACGGCAATTTCGACATGCAGGGCCGCGTGGTCGCGGTGACCGCCACCGATCCTTACGTGCTGGCGGGCATCATGGTCCGCGAAACGCTGAGTTCGAACGCCCGGTTCGCCGGCGCGTTTGCCTCCTCGCCGCAACTGGGTTGCGTGTTCAAGTTTCGGCAGGGCACCGGGGTTGCCGCGCAAATGGCCGCGCCGACCGGCGGCGTGCCGGTCAATTATCCCTATACCTGGCTGCGGTTGCGGCGGGTCGGCAGCGCGGTCTATGGCTACGCCAGCGTGGACGCGCAGACGTGGGTGCCGCTGGGCAGCCAGGAATTCGGCTCGCTGCCGGCGCAGCTTTATTTCGGCTTCGCCGTGACGAGCGACAACACGAACGCGCTGGCCACGGCGCAAATCCGCGACGTGGGTCCGACGGCCAGCACGGCCGAGGGCACGGTGACGCCGGTTTGCGAACCGCCGGGACCGGCCAGCCGCGCCACCGGCCTGGTCATCAGCGAAATCATGCATCATCCGTCGGCGCGGACGGACGGACGCAATCTGGAGTTCATCGAGATCTACAACGCCGAAACCGTCTTCGAGGATCTGACCGGCTGGCAGATCGCGGGCGATATCAGCTACCAGTTTCCCAACGGCTTTCACCTGGCTGCCGGGGATTACGTGGTGCTCGCCGCGGCGCCGGACGACCTCAAGGTTGTCTATGGGATCACGAATGTCCTCGGCCCTTACACCGGCCATCTGCCGGGGGCTGGCGGCACCATCCAGCTCTTCAACAACGGTGGTGCCCTGCGCCTGGAAGTGGATTACAGCGACGCGCCGCCGTGGCCGGTGGCGGCGGATGGCGCCGGGCATTCGCTCGTGCTGGCGCGGCCGAGCCTCGGGCAGAACGATCCGGCCGCGTGGGCGCCGAGCGAGCTGGCCGGCGGCTCGCCTGGCCGGATGGAAGCGGTGGTGGCGACGCCGTTGCGCAACGTGGTCATCAACGAATTGCTGGCGCACACCGATCCGCCGGAGGTTGACTTCATCGAGCTTTACAACCACAGCAACGCGGACGTGGATCTTTCCGGCTGCTGGCTCAGCGACGATCCGGCGACGAACAGATTCCAGATTCCCGCGGGCACCACGATTCCGGCGCGCGGGTTCCGTTCCTTTGACGCCAACCAGCTCGGCTTCCGCCTGAACGCCGCCGGCGAAAGCGTCTTCTTCCGCGACCCGCAACTCACGCGCGTGCTCGACGCGGTCCAGTTTGGCGCGCAGGAAAACGGCGTGGCTTACGGACGTTCGCCCGACGGCGCGCCCACGTTCCGCCGCCTGCGCCAGCCGACTCCCGGCGCGGCCAATGCGCCCTGGCGGCTGGAGAGCGTGGTTATCAACGAAATCATGTATGATCCGATTTCGGGAAGCGACGACGACCAATACCTCGAGCTCTACAACCGCAGCGGCACCAACGTGGACCTCAGCGGCTGGGAGCTGGCGCAGGCGGTCACGTTTACGTTCCCGACGAACACGGTGCTGCGGGCGGATGGCTACCTCGTGGTGGCCCGCAATGCCGCGAGGTTAATGACGCATTACCCGCAGTTGAACGCCGCCAACACGCTCGGCGACTTCAAGGGCAGGCTCAGCAACAACGGCGAGGAAATCGTGCTCACGCGGCCGCACGATCTCGTCGGCACCAACGCCGACGGCACGCTCACGACCAACCTCATTCAGATCGTCGTCGGCGATGTCCGCTACGGCATCGGCGGACGCTGGGGGCAATGGGCCGATGGCGGTGGCAGCAGCCTGGAGTTGATTGACCCCGACGCCGACCCGCTTTGCGCCGCCAACTGGGCCGATAGCGACGAAACCGCGAAGGCGCCGTGGACCGTGGTCAGCGTGACCAACCGGCTGGACAACGGCAACACCGCCTTCGGCCCAAACCGGCTGCGCCTCACCATGCAGGGATCAGGTGAATGCCTGGTGGACGACGTCGAAGTCTTCCGCGACGGCGCGAGCACCAACAACCTGGTGACCAACGGCGGGTTCGAGTTGGGCGCGACCGGCTGGAGTTTCTTTGGCAACCACAGCACCTCCGGCGTGGATGCCATCGGCGCGGCGAGCGGCGCCAGTTGCTTGCACGTGCGCGGCCAGGAGGGTGGCGACACCGGCATCAACGGCATCCGCACCCCGCTCAAAGGCGGTTTGATCAACGGCGGCACCGGCGTGATTCGCGCCAAGGTCCGCTGGCTCAAAGGCTGGCCTGAGATGTTGTTCCGCCTCCAGGGAAATTATCTTGAGCTGCCGGCGCGGATGATCGTTCCCGCGAACCTGGGAACCCCCGGACTCCCCAACGGCCGCCGCGTGGCGAACGCCGGCCCGGCGATCTTTGGCGTGACTCACAGCCCGCCTTTGCCGGCGGCCTACCAGCCCGTGCTCGTGACCTGTCGCGTCTCCGATCCGGATGGCATCGGCCTGGTCCGTCTGCAATATCGGCTCGATCCCAGTCCCGCGCTCCAGACCTTCCAGATGCGCGATGACGGCACGGGCGGCGACGCGGTGGCCGGCGACGGCGTTTACACGGCCACGATTCCGGGGCAGGGCGGGGGGACACTGGCGGCCTTTCGCGTCCTGGCCTGGGATGGTGCTGGCGCGGCGGCGGGCAGTGCCTTCCCGGCGGCGACCAACCAGGAATGTCTCGTGCGCTGGGGCGATCCCGTGCCGCTGGGGTCATTTGATCATTATCACCTTTGGAGCACGGCGGCCACCGAGGCGGCATTCAACAGGCCGCCGGGGTTGAACAACACCTGGAACGACGCGACGCTGGTGTGCGGGAATTTCCGCGTGATTTACAACGTCGGTTTCCGCAACAAGGGCAGCCCGTTTCACCAGGGCTACGGTGATTTCGCCGTGCAAGTGCCGGCGGACGACCTCCTGCTCGGCGAGACGGAGCGCGATTTCGGCTGCACCGGCAATGACGACGAGGAGTCCACGGCCGTGCGCAGCCAGTTGAGCGGCTACTTGGGTGAAAAGCTGGGCATTCCCTATCTCCATGCGCACTACCTCCGGCTTTATCGCAATGGCAGCCAGCCGTGGCGCGTGCTCGAAGACCTGGAGGTGCCCAACCGCGACTTCGCCCGGAACTGGTTCCCGGCGGGCGGCAGCGGCGAGCTTTACAAGGTTTCGGAGTGGTTCGAGTTCCAGGACGACAACGTGAACTTCAGCAGCGTCAACGCCACGATCGAGTCGTTCAAAACCGTGGGTGGCGCCTACAAGACCGCGCGTTACCGCTGGAACTGGGAGCGTCATTCCGGCGACGACACCGCCAACAACTTCACGAACCTGTTCGACCTGGTCGGGGCCGCCAACGACACGAGCGCCAACTACGTTTCACGGATGACCAACCTTGTGGACATGGAGGAGTGGATGCGCGTTCTGGCCTACAACCGTATCCTGGGCAACTGGGATTCCTGGACCTACAACACGGGCCAGAACATGTATGCGTTCAAACAGCCCGGCGGGCTGTGGAAACTGCTGCCGTGGGACCTTGACTTTACGTTCGGCCGCGGTGACGGGCCGACTTCGCCGCTGGGCGCAAGCTCCTTCGGCGGCGGCGGCCAGGACCCGGTGGCCAACCGCCTTTACGACAACGCCACCTTCAAACGAATGTTGTGGCGTGCTTACGAGGATGCCATCGCCGGCCCCTTGCTGCCGCAGAATTTTGGCCCGCAGATCGAAGCCCGGCACGCCATCCTGGCCAAAAACGGCATCCCGAACCTCGACAGCCTGACGCAAATTTACACCTACTGCTCCCAGCGCGTCGCTTACATCCAGCGACAACTGACCGTGGCCGATGCCAAGCAGTTCGCCATTACGAGCAACGGCGGCGAAGATTTCTCGTCCTCGACGCCCACCACCGTCCTGCAAGGCACCGCGCCGTTTGCCATCGCCACGATCGCGGTCAACGGCGTGCCGTTTCCGGTTACGTGGATCAGCCCGACCACCTATCGCTTCACCGTGCCGCTCACGCAGGCCACCAACGCGCTCTCGCTCGTGGGACTGGACCGCCGCGGTCAGCCGGTCGCCGGCGCCACGAACACCATCACCGTCACCTACACCGGCGCGATCCTGCAGGCGTTGGGCAACGTCGTGTTGAGCGAAATCAACTACAATCCTGGCCAGGCCAATGCTTCCTTCATCGAGCTGTTCAACCGGTCCACCACCATGCCGTTCGATTTGTCCGGCTTCCGGCTCGACGGCGCCGGTTACGTGTTCCCCAGCGGTTCCTTGATCCAGCCCAATTCCTGTCTGCTGCTGGTCAACGACCGGGCGGCGTTTGCGGCGGCTTATGGCGCGACGATCCCGGTCTGGGACGTGTTTCCCGGCACGTTGAAAAACGGCGGCGAATACGTCGCCCTTGTCCAGTCCGGCGCCACCACCAACGACGACGTGGTGATCTCCGACGTGCGTTACGACAGCCGCCCGCCCTGGCCGACCACCGCCGACGGTTTCGGGGCGTCGCTTCAGTTGATTGATCCGGCGCAGGACACCTACCGCGTCGGCAACTGGGCGGCGACCGCCACCAACGATGTCAACCGCGTCACGCCCGGCCGCGCCAACGGCATGGCGGACACGCTCGATCCGTTCCCGCTGCTGTGGATCAACGAAGTCCAGCCGCTCAACGCCGGCGCCATCACCGACAACACCGGCCGGGCGCAGCCGTGGCTGGAACTCTACAACTCCGGGACCAACCGCCTTGACCTTGCGCCGTATTACCTCACGGACAATTACACCAACCTGACGCGCTGGCAGTTTCCGGCGGGCACGACGCTCGACCCCGCGCAATTCCTCATCCTTTGGGCCGACGGCCAGACGAACCGCTCCACGGCGTCGGCGATTCACACCGGGTTCACGCTCAGCGCCACCGGTGGTTCCCTCGCGCTGGCGCGTCTGCAAGGTTTGTCCCACACACCGGCGGTGATGGATTACGTGGACTATCCACCGATGCCCTCCGGCCGCAGTTTTGGCTGTGTGCCCGACGGCGAACCGCGTCGCCGCCAGTTGTTCCAACATGCCACGCCGGGAGGCGCGAATGATCCTGCGTGGACGCCAATTGCCGTCACGATCAACGAATTCATGGCGGACAACACCAAGACGCTGCCCGACCCGGCGGGTGGAAAATATGAGGACTGGTTTGAACTCTACAATGCCGGCGCCAGCACGGTGGACCTGTCCGGCTACACGCTGACCGACACGCTGACCGATCCCACGCAGTTCGTCATCCCGGCCGGCGTGACGATTCCCGGCCAGGGCTTCCTCGTCGTCTGGGCGGACGATCAGACCAGCTCCAACCACGTTGGCGGTGCGCTGCACGCCAACTTCAAGCTCTCGAAGTCCGGCGAGGAACTCGGACTGTTCGCGCCCGATGGCGCGATGGTGGACGGCTTCAGCTTTGGGCCGCAGAGCAGCGATGTCACGCAAGGCCGTTATCCGGACGGTGCGGACTTGCCGCTGCTCGCGCTCGACACGCCGACGCCCGGCGCGGCCAACTTCCTCGCCGGCGGCAACCGTCCGCCGGTCTTCACGCCGGTCGCCGACCAGACCGTGGCGGAAGGCGGCCGGCTCCAGTTCACCGTGAGCGCCACCGATCCCGACGCCGGCCAGTCGGTCAGTTATTTTCCGGACACCAATTCGCCGGCGGGTGTGGCGATCACGGCCAGTACCGGCGTGGTGACGTGGACGCCGACGGAAGCGCAGGGACCTGGCGACTACGTGCTCACCCTCCACGCGCTGGACAACGGCACCCCGCCGCGCTCCTCCACGTTGCGGGTGAAGGTTACGGTGACGGAGGTGAACCAACCTCCCATGCTCGCCGCCGTGGCCGGCCGAAGCATTCCGCAAGGTCAGTTGCTGACCGTTCAACTCGCCGCAAGCGATCCCGACCTGCCGCCAAATCAACTTGCCTTCAGCCTCGATGCCGGTGGGCCGGACGGCGCAGCCGTGGATCCGCAGAGCGGCGTGTTCACCTGGCTGGCGCCGTTCGATCTGGCGCCGGGTGATTACGCGTTCACGGTGCGTGTCACGGACAATGGCGTGCCACTGCTGAGTGCCACACAGACCTTCCACGTCACCGTGCTCAACGCGCCGAAACCGCCGGTGTTCAACCCGATCAGCGCGCAAACCACCGACGAACAAGCGCTCTGGCGGTTGACGGTGCAGGCCGCTGATCCCGACACGCCGCCGAGCACGATGGTTTACAGTCTCGACATCGCGCCAGCCGGCGCCTTGATCAACGCCGCCACGGGCCTCATTTCCTGGACGCCGGCGGAATCGCAAGGGCCGACCAACGCCGTGTTCGTCGTTCGCGCCACCAAGACTGCGGACTCCAACCTCACTGCCGCCGTCACGTTCAGCGTCAAGGTCAACGAAGTGAACCAGCCGCCGATCCTCTCGCCCATCGCCGACCAGGCGGTGGCCGAAACGCAAACTTTGAAGTTGACCAACACCGCGTGGGATCCGGACATTCCGGCGAACAAGCTGACGTTCAGCCTGGACGCCGGCGCGCCGGCAGGCATGACGATTGATCCTGCATCCGGCGTGCTCGTCTGGGCGCCGACGGCCGCGCAAGTTTCCACCACCAACCTCGTGACCGTGCGTGTCACCGATGATGGGGCGCCGCCGGTGAGCGACACGAAGTCGTTCCAGGTTGTCGTCCGCCGTGGCCCGGCCTGGCAATACGTCGTCGCGTCCGGCACGGCTTCCTCGTCCACGATCTACCTCTACCTCACGGCACCGGGGGAGGTTTACGTGGACGACATCACGCTCGTGCCCGGCAATGAGCCGGGCGTCGGCGTTAATGTGGTTCTGGACGGCGATTTCGAGACACCGCTGAACGGTCTGTGGAACATTTCGCCGAACCTCGCCGGCTCGGTATTGGACACCGATCACCCGCACACCGGCAAGAGCAGCCTGCACGTGGTCGCCTCCAGCGGTGGCAGCACGCGCAGCTCCGCCATTTACCAGGACATGTCGCCGGGACTCGCCAGCGGCGCACCTTGCACGCTGGGCTTCTGGTATCTGCCCGGCACGACGAACACCACGCTCGTCGTTCGCCTGTCCGGGAGCGGAATTGTCGCCGGCGTCAACGTCGTTCCCTACACCAACACCGCGCCGGCGCTGGCCGCGATCAACAGCCAGACGGTCAACACCGGCACCACGCTCACGTTCACCGCCAGGGCGGCCGATGCTGACCAGCCGCCGCAGGACCTGTTCTTCAGCCTTGACCCTGGCGCGCCCGCCGGCGCGACCATCGGCTCCGTCTCCGGCCTTTTCTCGTGGACGCCGACATTCGCGCAGGCACCCGGCACCAACCAGATCACCGTGCGGGTCACGGACGACGGCGCGCCGCCGCGGAGCGATTTCAAGACGTTCACCGTGGTCGTGTTGAAACCCGCGCTCAGCATCACCAGCATCCGGCTGTCGCCCGAAGGACTGCCGACGTTCGTCTGGAACTCGCACGCCGGCGGCACCTACCGGGTGCAATTCAAGAACGCGCTGGGCGATCCGGCCTGGCAGACCTTGAAGGACATCGTCGCCGCGGGCGCCTCAACCACGTTCACGGACCCGACGGCGCAAGGCGCGATGGAACGCTACTACCGGGTGCTGCTCCTGCCTTGATGGTCTGGCGCGTCCGGGCCGTCTGACGGGCGGCGGGAACCCGGCCGGGGTTTGGGCGCGACAGAACCTTCGACGCGAAAGCGCCATGCCCTTTGCCGCCTGAACGGGCGCCGGCCTTCGAGCGTTTCTCCGGCGCGAAAAACCTGCCCTCGCGCCGGCCGCCGTGGTTAAATTCCGCCACGAGATATGGAATACGAAGCCGTCATCGGTCTGGAGACCCACGTCCAGCTCAAGACCCGGTCGAAAATGTGGTGCGGGTGCGCGAACGAATTTGGCGCGCCGCCCAACACCCACGTCTGCCCCGTGTGCCTTGGCCTGCCCGGCGTGTTGCCGGTGGCCAACGACGAGGCGCTGCGCCTGACCGTGTTGACGGGACTGTTGCTCCACTGCCAGATTCCCGGTCGCGCCAAGTTCGACCGGAAGAATTATTTCTATCCGGACATGCCGAAGAATTACCAGATCACGCAATACGACCAGCCTTCGACGGCCAACGGCTGGGTGGAGTTCGAGTTCGCCGGCGGCCTCGCCCGGGTCCGGATCACCCGCGCGCACCTGGAGGAGGACGTGGGCAAGAGCTTTCATTTCGAGCGCCACAGCGGCGTGGACTTCAACCGCGCCGGCGTGCCGCTGCTGGAGATTGTTTCCGAGCCGGACCTGCGCAGCGCCGACATGGCCCACGCCTATCTGACCGCGATGAAGGACATCCTCGTCTATGGCGGCATCAGCGATTGCGACATGGAGAAGGGCATGGTGCGCTGCGACGTGAACGTGTCCGTGCGGCCGCGCGGCGAAACGAAACTCGGCGCCAAGATCGAGATCAAAAACATGAACAGCTTCTCCGGCGTGCGCCGCGCGCTGGATTACGAAATCCCGCGCCAGATCGCCGTGCTGGAGCAGGGCGGCAGGCTCGCGCAGGAAACGCGCCGGTGGGACGACCCGGCCGGCATCACCGAGCCGATGCGCAGCAAGGAGGACGCGCACGATTACCGCTATTTTCCCGACCCGGATTTGATGCCGTTCGAGCCGGTGGAAGCATGGTTGACGGAGGTGAAAGCCCGCGTGGTCGAGCTGCCGCTGGCGCGCAAGCAGCGCTTCATCCACGACTACCAGTTGCCCGCCGGCAACGCCGAGGTGTTCAAAAACGACGTGCCGCTGGGCGATTACTTTGAGCGCGTGGCCCGGCAATCCAGTAACCCGAAGTCCATTGCGAACTGGGTCATCAACAACCTGCGTGCCAGGCTGGCGGAAGGCACCACGCTGGCCGGCCTGAAGTTCAGGCCCGGGTCGCTGATCGAACTCGTTGCACTGGTCGAGGCAAAGACGATCAGCACCTCGGCGGCACAACAGGTGTTTGCCGAAATGTTCGACACCGGCAAAGCGCCGGCGCAGATCGTTCAGGAACGAGGTTTGGCCCAGGTCAGCGATGCTTCTGCCATCGAGCAATTCTGCGACCAGGCCATCGCCGCCCATCCGGGGCCGGCGGCGGATTTCAAGGCCGGCAAAGCGGCGGCGCTGAATTTTCTCAAGGGCCAGGTGATGAAGCTCAGCAGGGGCAAGGCGAACCCGTCGCTGGCGGGGGAAGTTCTGGAGCGGAAACTGAAGCCCTGACGGTTCGCGGTTCAGCCCGGACATGCGGCCGCCGCGGTCCGTTCCCGGCGGGGCGTTCTGCTTCGTGGCGCGATGCCGACGGCGGTTGAAGCCGCCGTCAGGTCAATGCGCTCAATGTGCGCGTGGTTGCCCGCGTAGATGGCGAGCTTGTGCAAGGCGGTCGCGCCGATCAACCGGCAGTATTGGCCCGGACGATCCATTCATTCGGCCGCGGCGCCGGGGGGCGGATCGCCGGTTTGGAATTCTCGTTGACGGTGTTTGCGCCGCCGTTAAAGTGCCTTGCTTACTGTTCGGTCACTGATGAATTGAATCTGAAACCAGAAGGAATACGAATCATGCCAGTCAAAGTTGCAATCAATGGATTTGGCCGGATCGGCCGCTTGGTCTTCCGTGCCATGGTGGAACAGGGCCTCGTGGGCAAGGATGTCCAGGTCGTCGCCGTCGGCGACATTGTGCCCGCCGACAACCTCGCCTACCTCCTTAAATACGACTCCACCCAGGGCCGCTTCAACGGCACGGTGGACTCCAAGAAATCCGCCGCCGACAAGCCGGATGATGACGTCCTGATCGTCAATGGCCAGGACATCAAGGTCGTCAGCGCCAAAAGCCCGGCCGAGCTGCCGTGGAAGGCGATGGGCGTGGACTTGGTCATCGAGTCCACCGGCCTGTTCACCGACGTCGAGAAGGCCAAAGGCCACCTGGCCGCCGGTGCCAAAAAGGTCATCATCAGCGCCCCGGCCAAGGGTGATTGTCCGACCATTGTCATGGGCGTCAACCAGGACAAATACAATCCGGCCCAGCACCACATCGTTTCGAATGCCTCCTGCACCACGAACTGCCTGGCGCCGATCGTTTATGTGCTCCTCAAGGAGGGCTTCGGCGTCGAAGAAGGTCTGATGACCACCATCCATTCCTACACCGCCACGCAGAAAACCGTGGACGGCCCGAGCAAGAAGGATTGGAAAGGTGGCCGCAGCGCGGCCATCAACCTGATCCCGTCCACCACCGGTGCGGCCAAGGCCGTCGGCCTGGTGCTACCGGAGGTCAAAGGCAAGCTGACCGGCATGTCCATCCGCGTGCCTACCCCCACGGTTTCCGTCGTGGATCTCACGGTGAAAACGGTCAAGGAAACCAGCTACGCCGAGATCAGCGCCGCGATGAAGAAAGCCAGCGAGACCTACCTCAAGGGCATCCTCGGCTACACCGAGGACGAAGTGGTCAGCAGCGATTTCATTCACTGCCAGCTTTCCTCGATCTTCGATCAAGGCTCCGGCATCGAACTGAACAAAAAGTTCTTCAAGCTGGTGAGCTGGTATGACAACGAGTGGGGTTATAGCTGCCGCGTCGCCGAACTCCTGAAGTTCATGATCGGCAAAGGGCTGTAAACCAGCACCAACAAGTTCTCGCGACGGCGGTCCGGCGACGGGCCGCCGTTTTTGCTGCTGCGACGTAAGAGAATCGGCTTTCCTCCCGCCGCCGGAGTCGTTTCCATTGCTTCCATGCGCATCATTGGTGGCACCGCCGCGGGCCGGTTGCTCAAAGTGCCCAAAGGCTTCGCCGTCCGGCCGACGCCCGATCTGGTCAAGCAGGCGGTGTTCAACAGCCTGGGCGACTGCGTGGCGGGAGCGCGGGTGCTGGAATTGTTCGCCGGCTCGGGCGCGCTCGGTTTGGAGTGCCTGAGCCGCGGGGCGGGCGTGGTGGTCGCCATCGAAAAAACTCCGCGCCACGCCGCAATGATCCGCGAAAACCTGGCGGCCGTCGGTTTGCCCGCGGAACGGTTTGAACTGCGCACGCAGGATGTGTTTGCCGCGTTGCTACAACTCACCACCGCCGGCCGGCAGTTCGATTTGATTCTGGCCGACCCGCCGTTTGGGGAGAAGAATGGCGACCGCCGCTCGACCTCGCTTTCGCAGGCGCTGCTCGACCACGCGGAACTGCCGAAACTGCTCGCGGCGGACGGCGTGTTCGTGCTGGGGCACACGCAGCGCGACACGCTGACGCTGACGATGCACTGGGCCGAGCTGAAACGGATGCGCCACGGCGATTCGATGATGTGGTTTCTCCAGCGGGCTGCACCGGTGTGAAGGCGCGATTGGGGACGAAATGGCCACGAATCAGGCGGCGGCATTGACAACGCCGGCGTCGTTCGTAAGACTGACCGGCCATGTCCAAATCGGCGTTGGGGCGTGGTCTGGGCGCGTTGCTGGGCGGTGCCACCGCCGCAGCCGCCGTCACCATGCAGCACGCCACCGGCAGCGCACCTTCGCCCGCAAGCGACACCCAGGAGCGCGTGGCTTTGGTGGCGCTCAACCGCATTCGCCCTTGCCCTTTTCAGCCGCGCAAGGATTTCCCCGAGGAAACACTGCGGGAACTCGCCGATTCCATCCGCGAGCAGGGCATTGTCCAGCCGCTGATCGTGCGGCTGCGGGACGGCGGCTTCGAATTGATCGCCGGCGAACGCCGCTGGCGGGCGGCGCAACTGGCCGGGCTGGCCGAGGCGCCGGTCATTGTCCGCGAGGCGGACGACACGGCCGTGCTGGAGCTTGCGCTTATCGAGAACCTCCAGCGCGAGAATCTCAATCCCATCGAGGAGGCGCAGGGCTACCAGCAGCTCATTGAGCAATTCCATCTGCGGCAGGAGGACGTGGCGGTCAAGGTCGGCAAAAGCCGCGTCGCGGTCGCCAACGCGCTCCGGCTGCTGCGGCTGCCGTCCGAAGTGCAGGGCTGGTTGCGCAACGGGCAGATTTCCGTCGGCCACGCAAAAGTCATCTTGGCGTTATCCTCACCCGCAGAACAAAAGCTCGCCGCCGAGCGCGTGATGCGCGACGGACTGAACGTGCGGCAGACCGAGGATGTGATCGCCGGCTGGCCGGCGCGGCCCGCGGGCGAAGGCCGGTCTGCCGGGGCAAAGACGCCCGCAGTGCGGGACGTTCACGTTGCGGCGCTGGAGACGCGCCTGCAGGAGCGCCTGGGAACGAAAGTCAGCCTGCGCTACCGGCAGGGCCGGGGCGCCGTGGAAATCCGCTTTTTCAATGACGACGATCTGGAGCGCATTCTCCAGATCATCGGCGTCAGCCAGGAATGAACCGGCCACGGGATTTATTCGCGAGACGAACCATTTAGCTATGACCATCACCACCGAACAACGCAACCAGTGCGCCCGGCAGTTGCTGGACGCTGCGCGACGAGTCAACCAGTTGTCCGCCTTCGTCGGCCTCGACGGCTTCGTGGACGAAATCCTCCACGTCGTGGACAAACGCGAGAACGCGGAGAAGTTCACCCGGCTGCCCCTGATGGCGCAGTGGGGTGAGCGCATCCGCGCCGCCGCCGGCCAGAGCACGAACATCGAACTGGTGAGCCTGATGACGAAGCTGGGTGGCAATGGACCGATCATGGCCAACGCACTGGCAAGCTTCGGCGTGAAGGTGACGTATCTGGGCGGGATGGGTTACCCAAACCTGCATCCGGTGTTCACCGAATTCGCCCAGCGCGCCGAGGTTCATACCATCGCCGAACCGGGTTACACCGACGCCGTCGAGTTCGAGGACGGCAAGGTGATGCTCGGCAAACACCAGGCGTTGAAGCACATCACCTGGGAGCACATCCGGACGCGCTACGGCCAGGACAAGTTCGCCGCCCAATTCGCCAGCGCGGACCTCGTTGGCTTCGTCAACTGGACGATGCTGCCCTACATGAGCAACATCTGGGAGGAAATCCAGCGGGAGCTGTGCCCGAAGCTGAACGGCCCGCGGCGCGCGTTGTTCGTGGACCTGGCCGATCCGGAGAAACGCCTCAAGGAGGACATCCAGCGTGCGCTGAAGCTGGTGGTGGCTTTCGGACGGAACTTCGACGTGATCCTTGGCCTCAACGAGAAGGAGGCGCATGAGGTGGCCAAGGCACTGGGCTTCGACCGCAAGGCCAAGGAGCCGGAGCAGCTCGCCGAACTGGCCCTGGAAATCCACCGGCATGTTCCGGTGCCGACGCTGGTGGTTCATCCGGTGTCCTACGCGCTCGCCGTGTCCAGCAATGGCGTGGCGATGGCGCCGGGCCCGTTCGTGGCGAAACCGCTCATCACCACCGGCGCCGGCGACCACTTCAACTCGGGTTTCTGCCTCGGCAAATTGCTCGGCTTCGACAACCTGAAGGCGTTGCTCACGGGCGTCTCGACAAGCGGCTTCTACGTCCGCACGGGCAGGAGTCCGACGCCGGCGGATCTCGCCGGGTTGCTCCAGGATCAATCGGTGAAATATTGAGTCCGGCCGGCGCTTCCCCGCGCAAGGGCGGCGAGCGGCTGAAGGCAAGACGATGGTTCTGGAAATTGTCAAATACGGCCACCCGGTCCTGCGGGAACGCGGGGCGCGGGTGGAGTCGCTGACGCCGGAGATCCGTGAGCTGGCGGCCAACATGCTCGACACGATGCATGCCTCCAAGGGCGTCGGCCTCGCCGCGCAACAAGTCGGTCGCGCCGTGCAACTGGCGGTGCATGACGTGCGCGGCATCAAGGACCGGCCGTCCACGCTCGAACTCGACGGCCAGCCGGCGGAACTGGACGCGTTCATGCCGCTGGTGCTCATCAACCCGGACATCACGCCGCTCGGCGAGCCGGTGGCCGGCCCGGAAGGCTGCCTGAGTTTTCCGGAAATCTTCGCCGACATCACCCGGCCGCAGACGATCGAAGTCAGCGCCATGAACCTGGCTGGCGAAACCGTCCGCTTCCGCTGCGGCGGCCTGCTGGCCCGCGCCATCCAGCACGAGCACGACCACCTCCGCGGCATCCTGTTCATTGACCGGATGACCCGCGCGACCAAGCAGGAGCTGCAAGCCGAACTCGACGCGCTCCAGGCCGACACCAAGGCGGAGTTGAAGCGTCGCGCGCGTTGAGCACTGCTCCCCGGCCAGCCCCGCGGCCGGCGGAATGTCCCGTTGCCGCCGCCGCGCGCGGCGGGTGCGGCGGGGGTGAAATTCCCGTTGCGGCGCGGAGGAAGCGCGACTAGCGTTTGCGCGTTTGTTGACGCGAAGCGAACCAAGACAAGTAGGTGGAATTGATACCATGAAGCAGAATCCCTTAAGCGCAGCCGAATTGAACGAACTGACCGCCGGCCTGAACCGGCTCGCGCACAACCTCTGGTGGAGCTGGGATCAGGATGCTCAGGACGTCTTCAACTACCTGTCGCCGCGCGGCTGGCAGAATCTTTACCACAACGCCGTGGCGGTGTTGCACGAGGTGTCGGATTACGAGCTGCGGGTGCGGCTGCAGCAGCCGGACTTTGCCGAGCGCGTGCGCAAGGCGGTGCGGCAGTTCGACACGTATCTCAATCATCAGAACACCTGGGGCCGCCAGCACGCGCCGCAACTGTTGCGCAACCCGGTCGCGTATTTCTCCGCGGAGTTCGCCTTTCACGAAACGCTGCCCATCGCCGCGGGCGGCCTTGGCGTGCTCGCGGGCGACCACGCCAAGTCGGCCAGCGATCTCGGGTTGGGATTTGTCGGCGTCAGCCTCTTTTACCGGGAGGGATATTTTCAACAGACGGTCAACCACGACAACTGGCAGGCCGAGTATTACACCCGGCTGAACCCGAAAAACCTGCCGCTGGAACCGGTGCTCAACGACCTGGGCGAACCGTTGGTCTGCTCGGTGCGGATCGCCTCCACGCCGGTGACCTTTCATGCCTGGCGGGTGAACGTGGGGCGCGTGTCGGTGTACCTGCTGGACACCAACCGGGAGGAAAACGAGCCGCTGTATCGCGACCTCACGCAGCGGGTGTATGGCGGCGACAGTTCCACGCGCGTCATGCAGGAAATCCTGCTGGGCGTGGGCGGCGTGCGGTTGTTGCGCGCCCTGGGTTTCGAACCTTCGACCTTCCACATGAACGAAGGGCACGCGGCCTTCCTCACCCTGGAACTGGCGCGCGAAAAAATGGTCGGCGGGATGGCGTTCGAGCAGGCGTTTGCGGCCACGCGGCAGGAGTGCCTGTTCACGACCCACACCCCGGTGGAGGCGGGCCACGACCGGTTTCCCAGCGGTTTGATGAGTTACGCCGCCCATGATCTGGCGGCGGACCTGCACCTGCCGTTCGAAGCCCTGATGGACCTGGGCCGGGTGCGGCCGGGAGACACCGCGGAACCGTTTTGCATGACGGTGCTGGCGTTGAAATGCGCCCGCGCTGCCAACGCCGTCAGCGAGCTGCACGGGCAGGTGAGCCGCCGCATGTGGCAGTCGCTTTACGGCGCGTCCCGGCCGGAGGACGTGCCCATCGGCCACATCACCAACGGGGTTCACCTCGTCGGCTGGACCAAGGGCACGGTGCGGCGGATTTGGAAACACCACTATTATGAAGGTTTTCCGGGCAAGACCGAGGTGGACTGGAAGGCGGACTCGAACTCGCAGGAATTCTGGAAGCATCTGGCCGATCCCCACACGATCTCCGACGAGGAGATCTGGGCCTTGCGCTACAAGCTGCGGCGCGAGTTGATCGAGTTCGCGCGCCGCCGGCTGCTCATCCAGGGCCACTCGATCAGCCAGCAGGACTTCATCAGCTTCGACGCCTTTCTCAACCCGGACGCGCTGACGATCGGCTTTGCGCGCCGGTTCGCCACCTACAAACGGGCCACGCTGATTTTCGACCAGTTCGAGAACATCGTGCGGCTGGTGCGGGACAAGTCGCGGCCCGTGCAATTCATCTTCGCCGGCAAGGCGCATCCGCGCGACGACGCCGGCAAGGCGCTCATCCAGAAGATCATGCACCTCAGCAAATTCAGCGAGTTGAAGGGTTATCTGGTGTTCGTGGAAAACTACGACATCCACACGGCCCGGCAGATGGTCAGCGGTTGCGACGTGTGGCTGAACAACCCGCGCCGGCCGTTGGAAGCCAGCGGCACCAGCGGCATGAAAACCGTCGTTCATGGCTGCCTCAACCTGAGCATCCTCGACGGCTGGTGGCGCGAAGGTTATGACGGCACCAACGGCTTCGCCATCGGCGACGACACGAATCCGGACAACATCAAGGAACAGGACGAGCGCGACAGTGCGAACCTTTACCGCACGCTCACCGAGGAGGTGTTGCCCGCGTTTTACAACCGCGACGCGAACGGCGTGCCGCGCGAATGGATCGCGAAAATCCGCCGGGCCTGGGTCACGCTGGCGTCGCGGTTCAGCACCTGGCGCATGGTGCAGGATTACACGCGCCGTTACTACCTCACGAAGTAGCCGGCCGCCCAGCCGCCCGCCGGAAGGCGACATCGTGAACCGTGACATCAAATCCCAGACTCTGGAGGAACTCCAGGCGGAGCTGCGGGCGTGGGAGCAGCCGGCCTACCGCGCCAGCCAGGTCATGGAATGGCTTTACGCGCAGCGCGTCACGACGTGGGCGGCGATGACCAACCTGCCCGGTCCCCTGCGCGAGCGGCTGGCGCACGAGTTTGCCCTTTACGCCCTGGCCCTGGTGACGAAGCAAGGCGACGCCGACGCCACGCAGAAGTTTCTTTGGCGGCTGGCTGACGGCGCGTTGATCGAAAGCGTGCTCATTCCCGCCACCCCTGCGCTATACGGCGAGGCCAGCGACCGCCACACACTTTGTGTTTCGACGCAGGTCGGCTGTGCCTACGGCTGCCAGTTCTGCGCCAGCGGCCTCGATGGCTGGAAACGCAACCTCGGCGTCGAGGAGATCGTCGAACAAATCCTCGCGGTGGAACGATGGCACGCGGCGGAGGCGCGACTCCGGGGCGGCGAGGCCCGGACCGACCCGGCCGCGCGGCTGGTCAACAATCTCGTCGTCATGGGCATGGGCGAACCGCTGGCGAACTACGAGCACCTGCTCAAGGCGCTGACGATCCTCAACGCACCCTGGGGCGGAGGCATCGGCGCGCGCAAGATCACCATTTCCACCAGCGGCCTTTGCCCGCAAATCCGCCGGCTCGCCGACGAGCCGTTCCAGTTCCGGCTCGCGATTTCGCTGCACGGCGCGACCGACGCCGTGCGCGATCGTTTGATGCCGGTCAACCGGAAGTATCCGTTGCGCGAACTCGCCGCCGCCGCCGAGTATTACCAGGCGCGCAAGGGCCGGATGATCACGCTGGAATACATCCTGATCGCGGGCGTCAACGATGGCCTGGACCAGACCGCGCCGCTCGTCGAGCTGGCCGGCCGGCTGCACGCAAAGGTCAACCTCATTCCTTACAACCACGTCGAGGGGCTGGCGTGGGAACGTCCTGCCGAGGTGGCGCAGGAAGCCTTCCTCGCCGCGCTGGAAAAGCGCGGCGTCGCGGCCACGCTGCGGCGCGAAAAGGGGCACGACATTGACGCCGCCTGCGGCCAGCTCCGGCTCAAGACCGAGCGCGTCCGGCCTGCGGCGTGAGGCCCGTTTGCTGAAGGCGGCGGCTCGTTCCCGGTTGAACTGCGGGCGGCCGGTCCTTAACCTTCGCCTGTGATTGCGTTGATTGATTACGGCGCGGGCAACCTGCGGAGCGTCCACAAGGCGCTGGTTCACGTGGGGGCGAACGTGCAACTGGTGACGCGCCCCGCGGAGTTGAGTGCCGCGGCGGCGGTGGTCCTGCCCGGCGTCGGGGCGTTCGACGACTGCCTGAACGCGCTGCAGCGGCAGGAATTGTTCTCCGCGTGCCGCGAGTTCATCCGCACCGGCCGGCCGTTTCTTGGCATTTGCGTCGGTTACCAGGCGCTGTTCGAACGTAGCGAGGAATTCAACAGCAAGGCGCCTGGTTTGGGCGTTTTTCAGGGCCGGGTGGTGCGCTTCTCCGGAACTGGCGGTTTGAAGGTGCCGCAGATTGGGTGGAACCAACTGGAAATCCTTCAGCCTGATTGCCCGCTCTTTCGCGGCATTTCTGACGGCAGCTTTGTCTATTTCGTTCACAGTTATTACCCGCTGCCGTCGGACCCGGCGATCGTCGCTGCGCGGACGGACTACGGCGAGGCGTTCGCCTCGGCGGCCTGGCACGGGAACGTCTTTGCGACGCAGTTCCATCCGGAGAAGAGCCAGGCCGTCGGCCTGCGGCTGCTGCGGAACTTTGTGGATCACGTCGGCTCCGGGCCAACCGACTGATGCTGAGTTGCGCTCATGACGACACGAATCTCCCCTACCCATGAAAAACCCGGTAGGGCCGAGCTGCCGCTCGGCCCAAATCGGGGCGGCGACGCAGCGCCGCCCCACCAGCACAGGAATCAAGGACGCAATGCGCGTATTTGTCAGGAGAGTTCTCCCCCGTGGGAGAGACGGGGGCAGTTTGTAGCCACTTGAAAGCATGTCGGCATGAAAACAGCGCCGCCCGGAGCGTGGTTTCTCCCGCGGTGCCGCCAAGCAAATGGCCCGCCTGTGTGGCGGGCCATGACAAGGATTGTTTCTGAAACGGCCTAATTCTGGCGCGTCGGATTGACGATCTTCGAGCTGGTGTGCTGTTGGAGCCAGTCCACGTCCACGTTTCTCGGACTGGACTGGCCGAGGGTAAGCGCGACGCCGGGTTTCACCACCGGCTTGGTGCGCGGATCAATCCACTTGTGAATCTCCGAGTGGCCGTCCGCAAAGGAGAAGCCGGCCGCGCCGTTGTGATAGCTGGCGGGCATGTCCACCAGCATGTAGGCATTGGGGTTGACCGGGTCGTAGCCGCTCATGTCCACGGCAAACCAGCCGTCGTTGATGCTGTCCTCGCGTTCGTCCAGGAAGAGCCAGAACTTGGACGGCGAGG
>JAJXZJ010000036.1 GCA_021780105.1 bacterium | reverse complement strand
GGTTCATCCGGGAGGATTGGGTCTGGCGTGAGGATTTTGTAGCCTGAGGCATGAGGCAAAGTTTGTTGTATCATGCGTTTGGGGTGCGGGAGGGTTACGATTATCAGGAGACGATCTATCAGGATGGCTGCATCCGGTTTGTGCTTTCGGTGAGGCCGGACTGGATTCGATGTCCGGCATGTGGTGGCAAGGACATTGTTCGCAAAGGGCGGCGATACCGGGAACTGCAAACCGTGCCCATCGGGCTCAAGCCGGTGTTTCTGGTGACGGAAGTGCCCCAATGCGAGTGTGCGGCCTGCGGCAAACGCTTCGAGGCCGCCCCCCCCTTGCCCCGGCCTATGTCCGCTACACCCACCGGCTCCAGGCGTTTGTCGAAGCCCTCGCGGGGAGGATGACCCTCAGCGATCTGGCCGCCCTCACGGGATTGAGTTGGGACACGGTCAAGGACATCGTCAAGGCACGGCTGGAAAAGGACTACGGTCATCCCCGTTTGAAGGAACTCAAGCGGCTGTCCATTGATGAGATTTATGTCGGGCGGCGGAAGAAGTTTTACACGCTGGTCATTGACCTGGACAGCGGGCGGATCGTCTGGGTGGCACACGGGCGTGGCAGCGACAGCTTGCGGAAGTTCTGGCGGGCCTTGCGTTTGAGCAAGGCGCGGATTGAGGCGGTGAGCATGGACATGAGTCCGGCGTATTGGTCGGCGGTGCTCGAACACCTGCCGGAGGCGGCCATTGTTTTCGACCGTTTCCACATCACCAAGCTGGTCAACGAAAAGCTCGACGACCTGCGGCGGGAAATGGTGCGGGAAGCCACCGGCCCGATGCAGCAGACCGTCAAGGGCGTGCGCTACCGGCTGCTGATGCGCCGGGATAACGTGGACGAGAGCCGGCTGCCCCAGTTG
This sequence comes from bacterium, assembly GCA_021780105.1. GTDB lineage: Bacteria > Verrucomicrobiota > Verrucomicrobiia > Limisphaerales > J093 > JAJXZJ01. The sequence goes on along the minus strand of JAJXZJ010000036.1, from coordinate 18,505 downwards.
CAAGCGGCGCTCAAACACAACGAACCGTTGAACACCGGCTACCTGTTGAAGGAGGCGCTGAATCTGCTTTGGGAACAACCCAGTTATGCGCAGATGAAATCCTATCTTCACCAGTGGTGCGCCTGGGCGATGGAATCGGGCGTGCGCCAGATGCAGCAGTTGGGCAAGACCCTGCTGGGCCACGCCAGCGGCATCCTCGCCTGGTGGCAACACCGCATCAGCAACGGTCGCATGGAAGGCATCAACAACAAAATCAAAACCCTCCTCCGCCAAACCTATGGCCTCCGCGACGAACGCTTCTTCACCCTCAAACTGTATGCGCTCCATCATTCAAGACTCACACTTCTCGGATGAACCGGTTTTTGCCGCTTGGGCCAACCGGGCCTTGAAAATCTTGGCCAGGATCTCCTGGCCCTGCTTTCGCCAGACGTAGCGATTGGGCGCCAGGTTCCGCTCCGCCAGGTAGATTTCCATGGCCCGCACCCACTGCCCCACGCTGGTGAAGCTGCCTTCCCGCACCACGTCCTCGGTCAGATCCCGGAAGCATCGCGCCACCAGGTTGAGCCAGGAACTGCTCGTCGCGTGAAATGCAGGTGGAAGCGCGGGGGCCGCGCCAGCCACGCCTTCACCGCCGGGTGTTTGTGGGTGGCGTAATTGTCGATGATCAGGTGGGGGGCCAGCCCGGCGGGCGTTTCACGGTCGATCTGCCTGCGGAAGGTGAGCCATTCCTTGTGGGTGTGCTGCTGGGCCGTGCGGCTCAGAATCCTGCCCTCCAAATACGAGAGCGCGGCAAACAAGGTGACCGTTACATGACGGAGGTAGTCGTGGGTGCGAGTGCGGATGTGGCCAACGCCCAAGGGCACGCCCGGCTGGGTGCGCTCCCGGGCCTGGCACTGGCTCTTTTCATCGCAACACAACACCAGCGCCCGCGCGGGCGGGTTGAGGTGGAGCCCAATGACATCCCAGAACTTCGTTTCAAAGTGGGGACCGTTCGACAATTTGAAGGTGCGGGTCAGGTGCGGCTTGATGTCATTGGCCTGCCCTCAGGCAGGCACGGTGGAGACGGACACCTGGGCGGTGGCGCAGCGAGTGAGCGAAGTAGTCGAAGTTGACGAGGTCGTCCTCCATGAAGCCAAAGGCCGGCAGTTGGTGGAAGTCAAAGCGGCGCGGTTTTTAACCGATGAAACCACATTACCGCTCTGCGCAAGCTCGCGTCGATTTGGCAGGTAAAGCGGCTATCTCCGGTGCTGCCCGTGCCGTCGCGGCGAGGCATGAGCGTGCCCTTCTCGACGTGCGCGGACATGTTGCGCCACGTTGCCGGACGAAACACGCCACTGTGGAAGCTGGCCGTGGCCTACGAGCAAGCTCGCGGCAACCTGACGGAGGCCGACATCTTTGCGAAGATGGTGGAGATTGTCCGCATTCTGCGCCGTTCCATTCAACAAGGCATCGCGGGAACGCATTACGATGACCGCGTGCTGGCTATCAGTGTGGCAAGTTCAACACGCTAATGACCAGCGGTCACCTGCTCGACGGCGGCGCGCTCAATCGGGTCGTACTCTACGTCTCGGCCCTGATGGAAGTGAAAAGCGCGCTGGGGGCGATCGTGGCCGCGCCCACGGCAGGCGCCTGCGCCGCCACAAGGCCGAGGACGAGGCCAGCAAACCAACCCAAGGCATTTTCTTCATGGCCGAAACAACAGCCACAGGCCGCCGGTCGTGTCACGCGGGAATTCGACCGGCGTTGGCGCGACAGGCAACCTCAGTTTGCCGGCGGGGCGGACTGACCGCCCGCTCAACCAGCCGGCCGCCGCAAGCGCCAGACCCCGCACACGTCACGCCAGATGGTGGGCAGAAGTTTGACCGTGCTGCCCGGATCATCCACCCAATGCACCGGCACTTCGGTTACTCGGTATCCAGCCCGTTGGGCCAGGACCAGCAATTCCGTGTCAAAAAACCAGCCGTTGTCTTGCACCTGCGGCAACAACACCTGCGCCGCTTCCCGCCGAATTGCCTTGAAGCCGCATTGGGCGTCCCGCACCCGCAGTCCCAGTGCCCGCCGGATCAGCCAACTGTAACCCCGGCTCAACACTTCCCGCTTCCAGCCTCGTGTGGTCTCTGAGTCCGGCAACAAGCGTGATCCCACGGCCAAATCCGCGCCCTGCTCAGTAATGGCAGCCAGTAGGGTCGGCAGACATTTTAGATCGGTGCTCAGGTCCACGTCCATGTAGCTCAGGATTTCTGCTTTACTGGACTGCCAGGCCGCCTTGAGCGCCCCGCCGCGGCCGGCGACATCCAGGTGCATTGCTCGCAAATTGACCATCGTTGAATTCATCCCTGCTCCCTCCCATGCCAGCGTTTGGGCGATGGTCCAGGTCCGGTCGGTCGAACCATTGTCGGCGACGAGGATTTCCCAACGACAGGCGGTTTGGCTGGCGAGATGAATGGCCAGGCCGTGCGCACTTTCGGCCAACTGGGCCTCCTCGTTGCACACCGGCAGCGTGACGTTGACGAGCGGCGGCGTCATGGTGAGTCGGAGCACGACGGTGTCCCATTGCCGGCGGGAGGTGAAGAAGTTTGCTTCTGCCCCCATGCCCAATGCCGGCTCAAGGTGTAGTTGAACCCCGCCACCAGGACGATGGCCGTCGCGTTGGCCAGATAAAGATTGAGTTTGAGGCCGCTGGCAAACAGAGTGAACACTGCCACGTTCAGCGCCAGGCCAGCCAGCGATACTCCGTTGAATCGAACGAACCGTGAGCGCCAGCTCAAGGGTGAACCCGCCTTGCGGAATGTCCAGCGATCATTCCACAGGAAGTTGTTCACGATGGCGGTTTCGCAGGCCACTGCTTTGGCCACCGCCAGCGGCAGCGTGCTGACATGGACCAATAGTGCCAGCATTCCCATATCCACCACGACGCCGCTGCCGCCAACGACACAGAACTTTCCGAGGGTTCTCAACCCCGATTGCTGGAATCTGCCGACGAGTCGGACTGCTGGTGCGAGCCACGCCGCTTTCATCCTGCCCAAAAATGGTTTAGATAGCGGACCAGAAAAATGACTTGCACCGTTCCAGCCAGCACCACGACCAGCCAGCGCAGCCAAAGGTTCTCGGCTCCTCGCAATTTCCTCGCCAGCACAATAAAGACCGGAAAACACAGGATGAAAACGCGGTTGTAGGAAAAGAACCAGTTGGACATCGCCGGCACCAGACCAGTTCCCAGTGCATACCAGAAATAGAGGCGGTCCAGCCGCCAGACGGCCGGCAGGCAGAAGAGAAAGAGCACGAACAACGCCCGGTCAATGACCGACCCTGTCACCGTGTGCAGCCCATCAATGTGAATGAAGGCCCGGGCGAAGCCGGCGACGTTCACAATATTGCCGATCGAAGGTTGATTGGCATAATGCTTTTGCGCGGCGAAGGCCTCGAACGCATTGCCCGTGGACCCATACATGATGCCAAAAAAGGCGGCGTAGCCGGCCAGCACCGCGCCCATTGCCCACACTTCACGCCGGACCAGCACCAAACGGAGAAGCCGCTTCCAACTCTTCCCCTGGAGCGGCATGGCCGCCTGCCAATCATGCCAGGCCTTTTCCAGCGCCCGCCAGGCCAAAGGCAACAGGAGGAACACCCCCACCGCGCGGGTCAATGGCAGCAGGAAACCAGTGATCGCCACCCATCCATGCTTCTCCTGGAACAACCCGAGGAAAAACACCATCGTGAGGAGAAAGAACAATGGCTCGGTATAAATGAGAGAAAAAAAGATCGCCCCCGGAAAGGCCAGCAGGAACGCGAGAGCAAGGAAGCCGATCTCCGCGCCGTGCCGCCCGGCCACCAACCGGTAGAACAGCCACAGACCGGCGATGGAAAACCCATTGGCCAGGATCAGGCCCGCCACCACCGGGTCGCCCAACGTGAGATGTTTGCCCAACCGGATCAGCAGCGGCCACAGTGGGTAGAAGGCGCATGACGGCGACCCACGTTCGTAACCGACCTCCGCCAGATAAAGATAATGCGATCCATCCCACGCCGCGACCTGAGTGGTCCAGTCAACGGTGTTGCCATCCATCGGCCAGCGTCGGGACGCCGCATGAAAGTCCGCCTCGCTAAATGCTGGCACCAGTTCCAGGGTCAGCACCGCCAGCAACAGCACGGCCAGTTTGTAGAGACAAATCAGTGAGGCCGCGTCGGTCGCGGTGGGTTCATCTTTGGAATTGGCCATGCCAATGGTTCTCTCCCTTGGTTATCCCTGTCAACCAGTCGCCTCCTGAAAAATACTGGATTACGGTTTCATAGTCCAAACTGGTGCAGGCGATCTTCGGTTTGAGTCATCGCTTTCGGGTGCAAGCGTCGGGCCACCCACAGTTCTTTGCCCTCGTTTTGATCCACCAAAACATACTGGTTGGTCATCCAGACCGACCAGTTCGTGTCGTTCATCTCGGCGTTGTCACGCAACAACAACTGCTCCGGCTGATACCGTTGGACCAGTTTTACAATTCCCCGATCCGTCAGGTCGCCGCAGAGGAACCGCTTGCGGGAAACGACGATCAGTTCCGGCGGGATGAGCAGGCGGGCGCTGAAGGCGTATTCCCGCAACTGTGTGTAGCACCAGTGCGTCTTGGGCGCATAGGTCCGCAGTGAGCTGCAAACATTGTCGTCCCGGGGCCGGACCAGCGTCTGGAAATCCTCGAATTCGGTGGCGCTGTGCGGGATGGCGAAACCGATCCAGGCAGCGAAGGCGGTTGCGGCCCCGAGCAACCCCAGCGCCCCGTGGCAGCGAGTCCGCAGCCACCCGCCGTCAGGTTGAGCCGTTGGCACGTCGCCCTGATCCCACCGTTCGCGCAGCGCCCGCACGGCCGCGCGGGCGAATTTTCCCAAGCCCACACTGCCCAGCAGGCTGAGCGGAACATTGAAATGCACCATGTAAAAGACCCACCACGGCCGTTGCAGGGCGGCCACCAGCCCGGCCGTGGCCAGCATGACGGCGCCGAACACCAGCGGCGCGGGGGCCTGCTGCCGGAGCAAACAAATCAGCCCCAGGACGCCGGCGGCCAGCAGCCCCGGATTCTCAAACAACTGACCGATATGAAATGACAGGAAGCCGCGGTCCTCCGGCTTGATGGCCAGTGCCGCCCGCGCATGACTGTCCAGCAATTCCCGCCAGTCAAACGTGGGCGAAACCGCCGCGACCAGCAGGAAAGCGGCGAGGAACCCGGCGAGCCAGACCCACGCCAGCTTGAAGGCGGCTTTCCAGCCCCATTCGCGCAGCACCAATCCCGCCAGCGCCGGCAGCACAATCAATCCCGTCAGTTTGATCTGGGCGGCGGCCGCCATCAGCACGCCCGACAGCAGGAAGCGCCGCCAGTCCGGTCGCGGCTCTGGCGCATAGCACACGGCCGCCGCCACCACCGCCCAGGCAATGGCCGGTAGCTCGCACATGCCCGCCACGGACAGGTTGACCATGCCGCCAGCCGAGAAAAACAGAATGCCGGCCAAAACCATTTCCAAAGGCCCAGCCAACCGCCGGATCATCCAGCCGATGCCTGCCAGCATGGCCGCCACCGACACCAGGCTGAACACTCGGGGGATGCCGGCCGCTGGACCGAACACCTTGAACAGAAAAGCCATCAACATGGTGTGCAGCCAGGGCTGGTCGTTCCACATCTGCGGAGCCGCCGCGGGGTCCTGGGCCAGCAACAGCGACTTGCACAATTCAAAGCCGTCATCGCCGCCCACGGCCAGGGCGCTCCAAATCGGATGGAACGCAAACACCAGACTGAACAACGCCGGGACGAGCAGCGACCACCCCAACCAGTTCCATGAACCTCGTTTCATGTCGCCTTGCTTTCCATGGCCCAGATCCACGCCCCGATCAATACGCCCAACTGGACCTCCAGCAAGCCCATGATTAGTGCCAGCCACCGCAGCGGGATGGGAATCACCGCGTCGCGGGTCATCGGCACCATGCCGGGAACGGCCGCCGCGTAGAGCTTGAGCAGCCCCAGCACCGGCAAGCCGATTCCTGCCGTCTGCAACGGGAGGGGGGCATTTGACCGCGCTTTCATTTGCCATCCGCAAAACATTCTATGGCCACAGCGGTGGTCGGATTAAGGCGGACCCCAAGAAAGAGGAAAACCCCGCCCGTTGTGGCGCTTGTCCCATCTAACTACCGCTTCCAGTCCCGGTGCCCGACGTGCCTTTGCACCGCGATGAAAAAGTATCGACCGTAGCGCTAGGATAAGCTATGTTCGTCGTTCCACTATCGCATACATAAACGCATTGCGGCTCGCCTGGAATAATTCCTGTAAAGCCACTTTCGCCGGACTTGGCAACCCTAACATAAGGATAATCACTTCCGCCATTGACTAGGTGATCCAAAGCACAACCATTATAGTCACTGGGACAAGAAGCTCTATCCGTATGAAAACAAGCCGCTACCGCAGCCAGTTGCACCATAATTACCATTGTTACGGCCTTTATCTTTGTTCTATTCATAGACTATCCACAGTCTTCACTCATTGCTAGCGCGGCTTTCTCCTTGTGAAGAAAAGTAGAATGCCGCAGACACAACTGGCGACCAGCACCAGCGCAGCCGTCGTTGCCATCCTTGAACCACTATGGTCCAAGCTCGAAAGTGGATGATACGTTGTATCTATTGGGTGCATTCGTCCTTGAACATCAACACTGTACAGCACCCCATTCGAGGAATACTGAACCACGTCGAATGGTATTTGTTCAACCCGAAACATTTCCGGCAAATAGCCATGCTCAGCTTTGGGATCAATCCCAGTATTCAGTTCGTCTATGTAAATAGAATGCCTGGTCTTCTGGCCTAGTTGATCCGTGTCTTCAACCTCTATTTCGTAGGGCGGAAACGTCTGATCGGCGTCGTACCGATAACGCACGGTGGTGTGTTGTGGTTTGTGCTGATCAAGACCAAAAGTACATTCCACAACCAGGGGACATCCATTAGTGTAGCCAGTAATCTCACCTTTGACCAATCCTTTGATCAGCGGTCCATAAGGTATAATGGCTCTAAACGCATCTGCCGCGAAATGATTGGTATCGGTCCAGCGAATTGATGCACCTGCCAACCGGTCCAAGCCAAGTTTGAGGACTGCTTCCAAGTCAATCTGTTCGTGTCGAAAAAAATATCTCATCCAGTTATTGGAGGATGCGCCCGGTTCACTGTCTCGGGGAACCAGGACGATGGCGTTATCAAGCCAGAGACGCCAGAACATGCTGTCAGATGCCCCTGAGATCCCTCTGCCAGGAACAACTGGGAGCGGATTTGTCAAAAAAGTGCCATCATACAAGGGGGCACCTTTCAGATGCTTTCGATAATAGCCATTGGGTTGAACCGCGGCCTCGTAGGTGGCAAACCGGGTAAGGTGTGGAAGCCGCGCGGCTGCGCCAAGTTCATAGTTTCTGTCTCTGCGATAGGCAAGTTTCTTGATCCAGGGCGGGTTGGACAGGAAGTCGCGGTAGGTTTGGGCGGGGTCAGTGGCGCTTGGAGTTCCGTTGGTGTTCCCGACTGTCTCTGCACCTAAAACCGTCAGGCCCGCCAGCATCAGGCTCAGCAGCATGGCTGCCAGTCTGGCAAAGGTTCCAACCCCGCTTCGACGCTGGAATGCTCGTTTCATCAGTTGCAATGAGAAGGTGCCCCCGTCGTTACGGCCGAATGCGGATGGTTGCCGGCGTTGTGGCGACGGGCTTCCTTGTGATACCCCAGCCGGTTCCACTGGATAATATTTCATGTCGCCTTGCTTTCCATGGCCCAGCTCCATGCCCCGATCAGAAAGAACCATACCGCCAGGGCCAGCAGCAGGTTGTCCTCATAGCGCCGCAAGATCGGCAAGAGGCTCGTGGCCCCGGCCAGACAGGGGCAGGACGGCCCGGCCGCCAGCGCGTGCAACCAGCGGTAGCCAATGAACCCGGCCCCCACCAGCGTCATCCCTTGCGCCCCCCGCAAGGGATGCAGGGCGAAACCGATCAACACGGCAAACTGGACCTCCAGCAAGCCCATGATTAGTGCCAGCCACCGCAGCGGGATGGGAATCACCGCGTCATGGGTCATCGGCACCATGCCGGGAACGGCCGCCGCGTAGAGCTTGAGCAACCCCAGCACCAGCAAGCCGATTCCTGCGGTCTGCAACGGGAGGGGGGCACGCGACCAAGCCTTCATAGACAATCCCTGGCAACAATTCCCGATCAGGTTGGCTTTAAGATGAGGCGGACCCGCAAACACGTTGGAAGACCCGCCCGTTGTGAAACCTGTATCATCTAACTACCACTTCCAGTCCCGGTAGCAGTGCCGGTACATCGTGATCCACTAAGAGTAGCACCAGTATACCATGGATAGTACTGTTCGTCATCGCATATATAAACACAATGCTGAATTCCGTCTCCTGCTTTATCTGTTAGACCACTTTCGCCAGGCTTGGCAAACCTATACCAAGGATAATTACTTCCGCCACCCTGTAGGTGATCCAAACTACACCCATTCCAGAAAGTGGGACAATCAGCTGTGTCCGTATGCCAACACGCCGCCGCCGCAGCCAGTTGCACCATAATTACCGTTGTCACCACCTTTACATTCGTTCCATTCATAGACGATTCACCGTCTTCACTCATTGCTAGCGCGCCTTTCTCCTTGTGAAGAACAGAAGAATGCCGCAGATGCAACTGGCGGCCAGCACCAGTGCGGTCGTCGTTGCCACCTTTGAACCGTTTTGGTCCAAGCTTGAAAGTGATCGGTAAGTTGTATCCACCGGGTGCATTCTTCCCTGTGCATCTACGTGATAAAGGACTCCGTTGGATGAATACTGAACCACGTCAAATGTTTTTTGTTCAACACGGAACATCTCCGGTAAATAGCCATGCTTAGCTTTAGGATCAACCCCAATGTTTAGTTCGTCTACGTAATTATAATGGGTGATTTTCTGGCCTAGTTGATCTGTGTCTTCAACCGCTATTTCGTAGGGCGGAAACGTCTGATCGGAATCGTACCGATAACGCACCGTTGCATGTTGTGGATTCGGTTGTCCAACCCCAACGGTATATTCGACAACCTGGGGAAGACTATCGGTATAGCTGGTAATCTCACCTTTGACCAATCCTTTGATCAGCGGTCCATAAGTAATGACCCTATACGCATCAGCCACAAAATGATTGGTGTCGGTCCAGCGAATTGATGCGCCTGCCAACCGGTCCAAGCCAAGTCTGAGCACGGCTTCTAAAGCGATCTGTTCGTGCCGGAAAAAACCTCTCATCCAGTTATTGGAAGATGCTCCCGGTTCACTGTCTCGGGGAACCAGGACGATGGCGTTATCAAGCCAGAGACGCCAGAACATGCTGTCAGATGCCCCTGAGATCCCTCTGCCAGGAACAACTGGGAGCGGATTTGTTAAAGAAGTACCATCATACAAGGGGGCACCTTTCAGATGCTTTCGATAATAGCCATCGGGTTGAATCGCGGCCTCGTAAGTAGCGAAGCCCAGAGGATGATGCGGATGCCGTCTATCAGTTACGTCAAGTTCATAGTTTCTGTCTCTGCGATAGACAATTTTCTTGATCCACGGCGGGTGGGACAGGAAATCGCGGTAGGTCTGGGCAGGGTCAGTGGCGCTTGGAGTTCCGTTGGTGTTCCCGACTGTCTCCGCACCTAAAACCGTCAGGCCCGCCAGCATCAGGCTCAGCAGCATGGCGATCCACAGGCTGCCGTTCCGGAGACGAACGCTGATTTTCACGGGCCAGCGAGTGTTTGAGGTTTTCTGATCCTAATGGTTTGCTGCCACCCGTTGCGGATGCGTCACCTTCCCATGACCGCGAGGCTGGCGGGTTCGCTCCACTGGCCCACCGGCTGGTCGTCCAGGAGATAGATGGCCCGGTATTTCCAGACGGCGCTCTGACCGGCCGGGGGCAGCGCGGCGGTGTCCAGGTAATCGGGCACGGTGTCCACGGCCAGGAATTGCCAGCCCTGGCCCCGGTCCACCTCGATCCGCAGGGCGTCCATGCCGCGTTTGGTCCAGCCCACGTTCACCTGGCCGCCCTCCCGCAGGCTCAAGGTCAGGTCGGGCTGCGCGGTGTCCGGGCTGGCCGGCGCGCCCGCCGGGGCAATGAGTTGGAGGTCCCGGCCAATGGCCTCGGTGTAGGCCGGGTGGTTCTTGATCCGCTGCACCAGCAGGCCGATGCGGCCAAAAATGTCCGCTGCCACGGCGGCCGGCGCCTCGGGATAGTCCGGCGCACCCAGCGGGGCGGTGGCCGGGGCGGCGGGGCCGTCGCGCAACTGGCGTTTGAAGGCCGTCACGTTCTGCAACCGGGTGCGCAGGGCCTCGGCCCAGCCGACAATCCACGCCCACATCTTCGCGTCGTCCGCCACGCTGGCCACGGTGGCGGCGGGAAGATCGAGGGTGGTTTGGTAGGCCGGGAGCTTGCCGGCCAGGTTGTTCAGCCAGTTGACACGCGGCTGATCCGGATAAGAGATGAATGATGGTTTGGACATGGTTTCCATTTTTCTCTGGCTGACGGCGACATTACCCCCCCCCCCCCAGCGTTTGTCAACAGATAATTTCAAATCGGTTGTGGCAAGGGCGCAACCTGGCACTGCCGCCACGCCCGGCCGGAAAACGGAGCGCCGGCCTGCGGCCGGCTTGCGCGGTGCCGGGCTCATAGGAATGCGCCGTTGCCGACCCGGTTTCAAGCCGGCTGGAAGCCGGCGCTCCGGCGGTAGTGTCCATTGCGCTCTGCTGGCGACGGGCGGCTGTGATCTGGAAACGAGGGCGTCCCGGCGGCTCCCGGAGCGCCGGATTGACCGCACGAGGAATTCTTGCGTAAATATCAGATGACAAGTGTATTAGGAGCGCAAAGGATGATCGGGATTCCGATCCCGGCGGCCATTCGGGGCGTCCTGACCCGCCACCGGGGGCGGTCCGAGCGGCCACTGGGACCCTCCCGACGGGGCGCTGGGAACGATCCGCGGCGCCACTGGGAAGTTATCCTATGGGCGCTAGGAATGGTCCCAATGCTCACTCGAATCCTTCAAGTCATCACCAGGGACGTGCCGAGTGGGTTGTGGAGAGGGTCCTGGTGGACAACCGGGAGGCCATGAATGCCGGGCGGAACAGAATGGGAGTGATTGTGCCGATCAACCTGGAGAGGTCCATGCAAATCCCTACCCGTTGAGAGTGGCGGGCCTACCCTCTCAACGCGATGTTCGGGCATTCCCTGCACGCCGCGCACCCTGACGCGGCGCGACAGGCAACCTCAGCCTGCCGGTGGGGCGGGCGGATTGTCCGTGGGCGCGGCGGGCGTTTCGACGAATTCGCGCTCGCGTTCGCGCATCACCAGCACCGGGCACGGGGCGTGTCGCACCACCCGCTCGGCCGTGCTGCCCAGCAAAATGTGCTTCAAACCCGTATAGCCGTGCGTGGCGACAATGATGAGGTCGGCGCCGGTTTCCTGCGCGGTCTGGGTGATTTCATACCACGGCTGGCCCAGGCGCACCTGGGTGGTGGCGGGCGCGGCGCCGCCTACCTGCGTTTGCACCAGTTGGGCGATGTGTTCCCGGGCGGCTGTCTCGAGGTCGTCCTGCAGCGGTGGCGTTTCCATTTCCCCGTAGCCGCCGAGATACGGGATTTCGACGACGTGCAGCACCAGCAGTTTGGCGCCGAACTGCCGGGCGAACGCCACGGCGTAGGTCAGCGCCTTTTGCGAGGAGCTGGAGAAATCCACCGGCACCAGGATGTTCTGGAGGTGAATGGCGGGAACCGCGTCGGCGGTCGGAGCCGGGGGCGTCATCGGCGTTTCCTGCGGATGGTCATTCATAATATGCTTCCTTCCCGCGGCCAGCCAGCCGGACAAGCTTGCGCCGTCTCGACTGGTGGGCCCGTGGGCAAACGATAATCCGCCGGGGCGCGCGACTCAACTCCGCGCTTGCGCCGCCGGCACCAACGCTTGTCCGGCGGCCACGGCCGCCGCGTAAACCGTCTTCACCGGCACGCCGGCCGTGGCGGCGAGCCGGCGGCATTCCTCAAACTCCGGCGCCGCCTGCACGATCTGGCCGTTCAAAAAACCAAGCTTCACCGCCACTTCGCCAAACGGCGTCGCCACCCGGCGCGGTTCCCGCCGCAGCTTGCGCCGCTCGACCGTGGTGCGGCGGACGCCAAACGCGCTGGTCTCGCGCAGCATCAATTCGGTGAGCCGGTCGGTGTCCGCGGTCGGGCACAACACACTGAGCAGCACGCCGGGCCGGCCTTTCTTCATCTGCACCGGCGTGAAAAACGCGTCCAGCGCGCCGGCCCGCAGCGCCGCGTCCACGAACGGACCGAGGATCTCGGCGGTGACGTCGTCCAGGTTGGTTTCGAGTAACACGACGGTGTCCGACTCCCAGTCGTTGGCCTCCGCCGGCGCGGTTTCGGCTACGCCGAGCACGGCGCGCAGGACGTTCGGCCGGGTGCGATTCCGCCGCGCGCCGATGCCGTAACCGACCCGCTCCACGCGCAGGCCGGTCATCGGACCGAAGCTTTCGGCGAGTTCGGCGAGCAACGCGGCGCCGGTGGGCGTGACCAGTTCGTGCGGTTCCTCGCACTGGCTGACGGCGATGCCGCGCGCGCCGAGGATTTCCAGCGTCGCCGGCGCCGGCACCGGGAACCGGCCGTGCGCGCAGTCCACCCAGCCCGTGCCGTCCACCACGGCCGACGCCGCCACACGCGGCCGGCCGAGCAGTTCCAGCGCGATGGCCGCGCCCACAATGTCCACGATCGAATCCACCGCGCCGACCTCGTGAAAATGCACTTCCGCCGGCGGCAGGCCGTGGATTTTTCCCTCGGCGACGGCGATGCGCTCAAAGATGCGCAGCGCCTTGTCCTTCACCCACGGCGAAAGCTCGGCTGGCGCGATCAGCCGCTGGATTTCGGCAAACGTCCGGCTGTGGCCGTGATGATGTTCATGCACGTCGTGGGCGTGCGCGTGACCATGTTCATTTCCGTGTTCGTGGTCATGCTCGTGTTCATGGCCGTGAGCCGGTTCACTGGTCGCCGGCGCGTGGTGGTGTTCATGGCCGTGATCGGCTTCGAGGTGAACATCAAAGCGCGTGCCGGCGATGCCGCTGCGCTGGTCCGGCGTGACGTGCAGGTGGTAGCCGTCGAGTTTCAGCCGGGCCAGACCGCGCTCCAGTTCGGTGAAACTGACGCCGACGTCGAGCAGCGCGCCAAGGAACATGTCGCCGCTGATGCCGCTGAAAAGGTCGAGATACAGGGTCTGCATGGAGTTGGGAAAATATTGCGAAGGCGCGCGATCAATGAGGTTCAATTCGCGGGGCGTGGAGGCGGATCACGTTTTCGGCGCCTCGCCGGCGAGCGCGTTGATCTGGCTGGCGGCGTAGCCGGCGCCGAAGCCGTTGTCAATGTTCACCACCGTCACGCCGCTGCCGCAACTGTTCAACATGCCGAGCAGTGCCGCCATGCCGCCGAGGCTGGCGCCATAGCCCACGCTCGTCGGCACCGCGATCACCGGCCGCGCCACCAGCCCGGCCACCACGCTGGGCAGCGCGCCTTCCATGCCGGCCACGGCGATGATCACGTTCGCACTCTGCACCACGTCCAGGCTGCCGAGCAGCCGGTGCAGGCCGGCGACGCCGACGTCGAACAGCCGCTCCACGCGGTTGCCCATGAAATCCGCGGTCACAGCCGCCTCCTCGGTCACGGGCAGGTCGCTGGTGCCCGCGCAGAGGACCGCGATGGTGCCGGGCCGTTTGGGCAGCGGCGCTTTTTCCAGCGTCACGCAACGGGCCATCGCGTGGTGGACGGACTTGGGGAATTTCCGCCGCAGCGCACGGACCTGCTCCGGCGTGACGCGGGTGATCAGCACGCGGTCGTCGTGTTTCCAAAGCTGACCGGCGATTTTCACGACCTGCTCCGGCGTTTTGCCCGCGCCGAAGATGACTTCGGGAAAGCCCTGCCGCAGCCCGCGGTGGGTGTCCACGCGGGCGAAACCCAGTTCCGCGAACGGCGCGGCGCGAAACGCCTGCAGCACGCGTTCGCGGTCCACCTTGCCGGCGCGAAATTGTTCCAAGAGGGCAACCGCTTCGGTTGAAGTCATGGCCGCAACTTGCCAGACCCGCCGCGTCCGGTCAAAAACCGGATCGCACTTTGCGCGCCGCCGGCGGTCACGTCGCGGCCACGCCCGGCTCGGCCACCAGGCAGACAACCGGCGCTTCGGCAGTCAGCTCCACGTCGTTCACGCTTGCGGGCACGACTCCGAACTGTCCGTCCGTCAAGGTCACCGTCACGCCGGTGCCTGGATGGACCAGCTTCAACCGGCCGGAAACCACGGCGAAGATTCGCGGACGCGGCCGGTTGGCCGGCCGTTCGTGATGGTTCGCCGGCAGGTGAAGTTCGTTGACCGTGAACAGCGGGTCGGTCACCAACCGGCGAAGGCGCACGGCGCCGTGCGTTTCCCACGCGGTGGCGATGAGGCCCGGCTCGAAGTCGCGAAAATCAATGCTCGCCATCGCCTGCGCCACGTGCAGCGCACGCGGCCGGCCATCCGTGCCGACGCGGTTCCAGTCGAACACGCGGTAGGTGGTGTCCGAGTTTTGCTGGATTTCAAAAATGACCAGCCCTGCGCCAAGCGCGTGAATGCGGCCGCTCGGCACGAACAACGCGTCACCGGCCCGCACGGTCAGCGAATGGATGCACTCGCCCACGGTGCCGTCGGCGAGCTTGCGCTCGAACTCGGCGCGCTCCACCCCCCGCCGCAGCCCCGCCAGAAGCTGCGCGCGCGGCGCGGCGCGGGTGACAAACCACATCTCGGTCTTCGGTTCGCCGCCAAGCTTCGGCGCCACCTCCGCCGGCGGATGCACCTGCACGGAGAGCACCTGCTGGGCGTCGAGAATTTTCACCAGCAACGGAAACCGGCCGTGCGGAGCCGTGGCTTCGCCCATCAATTCAACGGCACGGTTTTCCATCAACCAGCGCAGATTCCGGCCGGCCAGCGGGCCGTTGGCGATGACGCTGGCGACGTCCGGACGGTCGGCAATTTCCCAGGACTCGCCGATCGGGACGCCGGGCGGCAGCGGTTTGCGGTAGAGCCGCTCCAAGTCGCGGCCGCCCCAGACCCGTTCTTGAAAAGCGGGATGAAATGTCAACGGATACAGCATGGCAAAGACGAAAACGGCGGACCGGCTCAGGCGGGTTCAACCGGCGGTGAGGCGGGCTTCTCCGTAAAGTGGCCGATGTGGCGGAAGCGTTCGTAGCGCCGGTGGAGCCGGTCGGTGGGCGAAAACGCCTGCACTTCCTGGAGGTGGCGAAGCAGATAGACCTTCAACGTCTCCGCCATGGTGGGCAGGTCGTTGTGCGCGCCGCCGAGCGGTTCGGACACCACGTCGTCCACGAGCTTCAACTCCGCCAGATCCTTGGCGGTGATGCGCAGGGCCGCGGCGGCCTGCGGCGCGGCGGAGCGGTCCTTCCACAAAATCGCCGCGCAGCCTTCCGGGCTGATGACGGAGTAGTAGGCGTTTTCCAGGATCAGCACGCGGTCGGCCACGCCGATGCCCAATGCGCCGCCGGACCCGCCTTCGCCCAGCACCACGGCGATGATCGGCACGGAGAACAGCATCATTTCGCGCAGGTTCACCGCGATGGCCTCGGCGATGTGCCGTTCCTCCGCGCCGACGCCGGGATACGCGCCGGCCGTGTCAATGAGCGTGATCAGCGGCAGGTGGAATTTGTCCGCCAGCCGCATCAGCCGCAGCGCCTTGCGGTAGCCCTCGGGGTGGGCCGAACCGAAGTTGCGGAGGATGTTCTCCTTCGTATCGCGGCCTTTTTGCGTCCCGATGACCATGACCGGCTCGCCTTCCAGCCGGGCAAACCCGCCCACCATCGCGCGGTCGTCCGCATACAGGCGGTCGCCGTGGATCTCGTGAAAGTCGGTGAAGGCGGTCTGCAGGTAGTCCAGCGTATAGGGCCGCTTGGGGTGCCGCGCGAGCTGCACCCGCTGCCAGGGCGTGAGGTTGGCGAAGATTTCGCGGCGTGTTTCCGCCAGTTTCTGCTCGATGCTGGCGATTTCCTCGTCCAGGTTGAGCGCCATGGAATGCACCTGCGAATGCTGGCTCAACTCGTCCAGTTTCCGCTGTAATTCGACAATCGGCTTCTCAAAATCGAGGTAGTGCCTCATAGCGCCGCCCGGCCGCCGACAAACTTTTCCATGGGCGGCACTGTAGGAATTTGGGCCGGGGGCTGCAACGCTAATTGCGCCGGCCTGCGGGGGGGCGTCCACGCAACCTTGTCCGTGCGCCGGGGTTTGCTAGAGTCGCCGCAATGGCTGCCGAGCCCGATCCCGATGCCGTCCTGATGTTGCGCGTCAAGCGCGGCGATCTCGATGCCTTCGAGACGTTGGTGGACCGCTACCGGCGCCCGGTGATGAACCTGCTTTACCGGACACTGCCCGACGCCACCGAGGCGGAGGATCTGGCGCAGGCGGTGTTCGTCCAGGTCTTCAAATCCGCCCACCGCTACAAGCCGTCGGCCAAGTTTTCCACCTGGCTGTTCACCATCGCGCGAAATCTTTGCCTGAACGAAATCCGCCGCCGCGCCCGCCATCCCGCCGCCTCGCTCGACGCCTCCGGCGCGGACGACGCCGAGGAGCGGCGGCAGCCGCCCGGCGACCACCACGCCGCCGGCCCCGCGGAATCGCTGCTGGAAGGCGAGCTGCGCGAGAAAGTCGAGGCGGCCGTCCGCGCGCTGCCGGAAAGCCAGCGCACGGCGATTGCGCTCTGCCAGGAGGAGGAATTGTCCTACGAGGACATCGCGGCGGTCCTCGGCTGCTCGGTTTCCGCCACAAAATCGCTCATCCATCGCGGGCGCGAAACGCTCAAGGCGCGGCTCAAACCCTACCTGCGCAGCGGCGTCTGGGAAGAGCGGCCGGATTGAACCGCAACTTTCCCGCCAGCGTGGTGATTCAAAACATGGTGCTGCCATGAACGAGTTTCACGAACCAAACTGGCGGGACATCACCGCCCGCCGCCTGCCGACGGCAGAAGAACAGGCGCGTCTGGCGGCCTGGCTGGACGCGCATCCGGAAGAACTGGAGCCATGGCAGGACGAAATCCGGCTCACAGGACTATTGCGCCGGCTCCCGGACGCGCCCGTGGCCTCGAATTTCACCGCCGTGGTGCGCCGCGAAGTCGAGCGCGGCGCGGCGCGGGTGCCGTCCGGGCGGTTGGTGCGCCCGTGGCGTTGGGTCGGCGCGCTGCGTTTCGGCTGGCAACTGGGCGCGGCGGCGTTTGCCCTGGCGATGGTGCTGGCGGTCCAGCACCACCGGCGCGTCCAGGCCCGCGTCGAACTGGCGGAAAGCGTGGCCACGCTGCCGGCGGTCGGCCTGTCGGACGCGGATTTGTGGAAGGATTTTTACCACATCGTCGCCCTGCCCAGCACCCCGCCGCCCTCGGTGGATGAACTGGCGGAGGCGATGAAGTGACCGGCTCATGCGCCGTTTCCCTAACATCTCGTGGCTGGTCGGTGTCCTGCTCGCGTGGGGCGCGTTGCGCGCGGCGCCGGCACCGGCAGCCGTGACCAACCACCCGGCCCGGCCGCTGCCGCCCACACCCCCGCCGCCGTTGCCTCCGCGGGTGCCCTCGCCGGTGGACCAGTTCCGTCAATTGCTGGCGATGGGTCCGGCTGATCGGGAGCGTTGGCTGGCGAGCCGGTCGGAACAACACCGCGCCTACCTGCGCGGACAGTTGCGCGAGTTCGACGCGTTGTCGCCGCGGGAACGCGAATTGCGGCTGCGTCTCCTGCAGTTGCGCTATTACCTGGTGCCGCTGATGAAGACGGCGCCCGCTGACCGCCACGTGTTGCTGGCGCAGGTGCCGCCCCCGGAACGCGCGCTGATCACGACCCGGCTGGTGGACTGGGACCGCTTGCCGGCCGACCAGCAGCAGGAACTCCTCGACGACGAAAAAGCCCTCGACGCCTTCTCCATTTTCAGCACCCGGACGGAGGCCGAGCGGCGGGACATGATCGCGCACGCCGCGCCGGAGTTGCGCCAGCGGCTGGAGGCCCAGTTGGCCCGCTGGCAAAACCTGCCGGCGGCCCGGCGCGAACGGCTCACGCAGCATTTCAACCAGTTCTTCACCCTCAGCGATCCGGAAAAGGAAAAGGTGCTCGGACTCTTGAGCGACCCGCAACGCCAGCGGACGGAACGGATGCTGGCGGCCTTCGAAAATCTCCCGGCCGAACAGCGCGCCCGCTGCATCACCGCGCTGAACCGCTTCATCAACATGACCACCGCCGAGCGGGATCAATTCTGGCGCAATGCCGCGCGCTGGGAATCCATGACGCCGGAGGAACGGCGCGCCTGGCGGGCGTTCACCGCGGATTTGCCGCCGATGCCGCCCGGCATGGGACCCGCGCAACCGCCCCCGCCGCCCCCGCCGCCGGTGCCGCCCGCGGCCCGCGCGCCCACCAACGCCCAGGCGGCCCGATGACCGGCCGCAACCGTCCTTCCC
>JAJXZJ010000019.1 GCA_021780105.1 bacterium | reverse complement strand
AACGGGTCGCCGTCGCGGGCCATGAGCTGGTAAAACACCAGACCCTCGGCCGGCCGGCGGCGGAGCCAGGGCGAGGTGGTGAAATTCTCGCCGCGAATCTGGCGGGCGGCGAGCATCTCGGTCCACAGCGCGCCGTGGCCGCCCCAGTCGGCCACCAGGCGGCGGAAGGCGCTGTGCGTGTAGCCGGCCAGCGGCGCGCAAAACCGCGCCGGAGCCAGCCGGCGACCACGGATGACGCACGCCTCGAACATTGGCGGACACCCTAATGGCGGGCGGCCCGCGGCGCGATGTTAATTGACTCTCCGGCGGGAGGGATTAGTGTCCGATCCCGCGCGAAAACGACGGCGCGGGAACGCTGGTGTGCAACCGGTTGCCGCTTCCGCCCGGCGCGCGGGGTGAACAGTCGGCCCGCGATTATGTCAACCACTCCGTGGCCGGTGCCACCAGCCGGCAGGGTGCGGCCAGAACATTCGACCGTTTCGAGCCATGTCAGACAACAAAACAGGAAACACAGGATCGGGAGTTTCATCGGCGCGGCCGGGGCTGCGTAAACTAATCATTTTCGGCGGCGGAACGCTCGTTCTGCTGGTGGCCCTTTATTTTGTGCTGACCAGCGGCGCCTTCCTGAAGGGATTCGTTCTGCCGCGGGTGGGCCGGGCGATCCATGCGGACCTCACCGTGGGCGAGGTTTCCCTCAGCCCGTTTTCCCAATTGGACTTGCGCCAGTTGAAGGTGACGACCACCGGCTCGACGCCATTGTTGCAGGCGGATGAAGTCATGGTGCGCTACCAACTCTTCGCGTTGCTGACCGGCAAGATCGCCGTCAATGAAATCCGCGTCGTCGGACCGCAGGTGAATCTCATCCAGCAAGCCGACGGCAAAAGCAATCTGGACCCGCTGCTGGCCGGCCAGACGGCGGCGCCGCCGAAGCCGCCCGGCGCCCCTCCGCCGCAGGTGGACTTGGGCAAGGTTTCGCTGACCGGCGGCAGCCTGCGCTACACCAAGCTTGGCAAGGACGGCAGCTCGCAGACCAGTGAGATCACCAATCTGGACGTGGCGCTGGATCGCTTGAGCAATGGCGGCAGCAGCAAGGTGACATTGAGCGCGGACGTGGCCCAGGAGCAAAAGGTGACGAACCAGACCGACCGGCTGCAGACCAAACTCAGTGGCGAATTCAACCTGACGCTCGACGCGGCTTTGCAGCCGCAGATTGTGAAGGGTGATTTGAAATTGAATGTCGCCGCCGGCGCGGGTGCCTTCAAGGACTTGACCGGCGTGAACGCCACGGTTGCGTGCGATGTGACGACCAACCAGGTGAAACAGCTTGCGCTGCAGGTCGGCAAAGACGGTAAGGTGCTGGGCCAGATCCGGCTGAATGGCCCATTCAACCAGAAGACCCTCGAAGGCCGTTTGACCCTGGAGATGGCGGGCATTGACCGGAACTTGCTGAACCTGGCCGGCGCCAGCCTCGGCATGGATTTTGCCGACACCCGCCTGGACGGTTCCACCGTGCTGGACCTCTCCCGCCGCGGCAAACTGGTGGGGGTGAACGGCCAGTTCAAAGCCACCAACTTCAGCTTCCGGCGGGCGGGTCAGGCGATTCCCGTGCTGAACCTGGCGCTGGATTGCCAGACCACGGCGAACCTGGACGAGAAAACGGCCATCGTGCAACGGTTCAGCGTGACGGCGAAACAAGGCGCCGCCGATCTGGCCAGCGCGGTCCTCGACAAGCCGCTCAGCCTGGCCTGGGGCGACACGCAACGCAAACTCACCGTTTCCAATATTCACGTGGCGGTGACCAACCTGAACCTCGCCGATTGGCAGGCGTTCATGGGGACCAACCCGATCACCGGGCAGTTGACCGCCACGTCGGACATGGTGTGCCAGGAAGACGGGAACAAGATCAGCGGCACGCTCAACGCCAGCCTCACGAATCTCACGGTGCGTTTCGGCGCCTACCAGCTTGACCACGCCGGCGTGCAATTGCGAATGCCCTGGTCGTTCACCGATTACCATTCCGCGCAGATTGACAGTTTCACCGCGCAGGTGAACGAGCGCGACGCTCCGCTGGTGTCGATCAGCGGTTCCGCCAACTATGATTTGACCCAAGGGACCAGCTTCCAGCTTAACGCCAGCGCCGCCCTGCCGACGCTTTTGCGCAAGGCGGCACTGCCCGGATTGACCGCGTCCGCCGGGCGGTTCAGCCTGAATCTCGTCACCACGTTGAAGGGAAGTCAAACCACCGTCACCAGCACGGTGAACCTGAATGATTTCACGGGCGCCTTCCCCCCCTATCAGTTTCGGAATTATCAGGCGAAACTCGAAGGCACCTGCGACTTGGTGGATCGCACGCTCAATTTCCGGGGTGTCTCGGCCTCCGCCGCCCGTGGCAGCGACTCGAAGGGCAGTGTGGACCTGATGGGCAAATACGACCTCGACAAGCAGACCGGCGATTTTTCGCTGAACATCAACAACCTCAACCAAAGCACGCTGGAACCCTTTGTTACTCCATTTCTGGCCCCCCTCGCCCTCGCCTCCGTGTCCATCAGCGGGTCTGGTTCGCTGCATTACCAGACGGCCGGGCAATCGTCGCTTCAGCTTCAAACGGAGGTCCGGCAACTCCAGGTGGTTGACCCGCAGAAACGCGCCCCGGCCACGCCGATGAATTTCAAATTCGGTCTGCAGGTGGCGCAACAGGGCCTAAGCTTCGACCTCCAAAACGCCGAACTCGACCTGCCGCCGACCAGCCTGGCCACCAACACCATCACCTTGCAGGGCAAAATTGACCTTTCGCCCACGAACGCGGCGCCCGGCCAGCTCGCCCTGAAAGCCGGTGCGCTGGACCTTACGCCGCTCTACGACCTCTTCGCCACGAACCGGCCGGCCACCACCGCGACCACGACGAACGCGCCGGCCGCCGCCGGCCACTGGCCGGACACCGAGCCGGCGGCGATCAGGCTGCCGCTGCGGCAGTTCACGGCCGACGCCCAAATCGGCCGCCTTTACCTGCGCCAGGTCGCCATCACGAACTGGGTCGCCACGCTGCGCCTCAGCAACGACGTCGTCACGTTGCAGCCGTTTTCGCTCACGCTCAATGGCGTGCCGGTCAGCGCCGATTTGACCGCCGACCTCCGTCAGCCCGGTTACATCTACTCGTTCGATTTCAAGGCAGACAACGTGCCGCTCGCACCGCTTGTCAGCCTGGGCAATCTGAGCACCACCGTGCAGGCCAGGGGCGACATCAGCGCGGAGGCCGCCATTCAAGGTGCGGGGATCACCGGCCCAAATCTTCAGAAGAACTTGCGCGGCCAGTTCAACACCGGCAGCACCAACCTGAGCGTGTCCGTTGACGCGGTGAAAAACCCCATGCTGAAAACCGTCGTCAACACCGTGGTCGGCCTGCCTGATCTGATCAAAAATCCCACCACTGCCGTGGAAGGTCTCCTGGCCAAACTCACGCCCGGCCAGTCCTCAACCACCGGCACCAACACCGATTGGTACGATCAGTTGACCCAGCCGCCGATCACGACGCTCCTCATCAACGGCACCGCAGGCAACGGCCAGGTGAACCTGTCGCAAGCGACCGTGCAAAGTTCCGCCTTCCGCGCCAACGCCGCCGGCACGGTCACGCTGGCGCCGGTCCTCACCAATTCCACGATCCAAATTCCCGTCAGCGTCTGGCTCGGCAGGCAATTCGCCGACAAGCTGGGCCTCACCGCCAGCGACGCGTCCGCGGACACGAATTATGTGAAGCTGCCGGATTTCCTCACCATGCAGGGCACCGTGGGCAATCCCAAGTCGCAGATCAACCACACCGCGTTGCTCTCGCTGGTCGCCAAAACCGGCGCCGGCCTGTTCAAGAACACCGGCAACGCCACCGTGGACACGGCGACGAAAGCGCTGGACGCGCTCGGCAGTCTGGTCGGCGGCAAGTCGGCCGCCACGAACGCGCCCGCCGCCACCACGAACGCGCCCGCGAAAGTCAACCCCCTCGACCTGCTCAACAGCCTGCTGCCCAAAAAATAACCGCCATGAACCCGGTCCTCGACTACCTGCGCCAGCACGAGGCGCGCTTCATCAGCGAACTGTGCGACTACGTCCGCTTTCCCAGCGTTTCCGCGCAGCCGCAACACCAGGTGGACATGCGGGCTTGCGCGGACTGGCTGGCCCAGCACGCCCGGCAGATTGGGCTGACCGCCGAAGTATGTCCGACGGCCGGTCACCCGGTCGTGGTGGCACACACGCCGCGGCAGACCGGCGCCCGCCGGCCGCACTTCCTGGTTTACGGCCATTACGATGTCCAACCGCCGGAACCGTTTGAGCTTTGGAAATCGCCGCCGTTCGAGCCGCGGATCGAAGGCCGCTCGCTGTTTGCCCGCGGCGCGTGCGACAACAAAGGCCAGCATTTGGCGCATCTCAACGCCGTCGAAGCGTATTTGAAAACCGGCACCGAACTGCCTTGCGACCTCACCTTCGTCGTCGAAGGCGAGGAGGAAGTCGGCAGTTCGAATCTCGCCGCGTTTCTTCAGCAGCACCGCGCCGAGTTCGACGTGGACGCCGTGGTCATTTCCGACACCGGCATGCCGGCCCGCAACCTGCCCGCGCTCACCTACGCCCTCCGCGGTCTGACCGCGCTGGAGGTGAAACTCACGGGGCCGTCACGCGACCTGCACTCCGGCATTTTTGGTGGTTCGCTCGACAATCCCGCCATGGCGCTCTGCCAGTTGCTCGGCCAGTTGCGCGACCGCCACGGCCGCGTCGCCGTGCCCGGCTTTTACGATGACGTGGTGAAGTTGACGCCGTTCGAGCGCAAGCAACTCGCGCGGCTGCCGTTCAACGAAACCGCCTATCGCAAGTTCCTGGGCGTGCCGCGGCTTTTCGGCGAAGAAGGCTACACCGCCTGGGAACAACGCGCCGCCCGCCCCACCCTCGAAATCAACGGGCTGACCAGTGGCTACCAGGGCGAAGGGAGCAAGACCATCGTGCCCGCCTGGGCCAGCGCCAAGCTCACCATGCGCCTGGTACCCAACCAGGATCCGCGCCGCATTGCCAGGCTGGTGACGCAACGCCTCAAGCAACTTTGCCCGCCCACCGTCCGGCTGGAGGTCAAGGCCGGCCACGACGCGGAGGCGTATTTGTTTTCCCCGACCAGCCCGGCCGCGCAGGCAGCACTGCGCGCACTGCAAACCGCGTTCGGCCGCGAACCGGTGCTGCTGCGCGAGGGCGGCTCGATTCCGATTGTCACCGATTTCAAAAAAATCCTCGGCGTGGACACGCTCCTGCTCGGTCTGGCGCTGCCGGACGACAACGCCCACTCACCGAATGAGAAGTTCGATCTCGACAACTTCACGGCCGGCATGCGCCTGGGCGCCTGTCTCTGGCCGGAACTCGTCGCCGCGTGCTAACGCCAACCAGCCTGGTCCGTCAATTCGCTTGCGCAATGCGGGCACGGTGACTAATCCGTCTGCGATGAAATGGATCTGCCTGCTGTGCTGCCTCGTCGCGCTCCCGCTGGCCGCGAGCGCCGGTGAAACGCCGGCCATCCAGAATCTGGTGCGGATCAAACTGATGCTCCATGAGGCGCGCGTGGCCTACGATCACGGGCAAATCACGAACGCGCTGGCGCTGGCGACCAGGGCGATCGAGATGAATCCCGCCGCCGCCGAGAGTTGGATGTTCCGCGGCCGGTTGCGCGACGCGACGCGGGATTTCGCCGGCGCGGCGGGAGACTTCGCCAAGGTGATTGAACTCCAGCCGCGCGCAGTCGAAGCCTACATCCTCCGCGGCCAGGCGCGGTTCTGCCTCGGACACGTCGGGTCGGCGCTCGCGGATTTTGACAAGGTGGTGGACATGGCGCCAGTGCTCGGCCCGCAACTCTGGCAACGCGGCGTCGCGCTTTTCGAACTGGGCCGCTACGCGGACGCGCGGAAGCAGTTCGAGTCCTGCCACACCGCCAGCACGAACGATGTCGAATGCGCCGCGTGGCACTTCCTGTGTGTGGCCAAAACCGACGGCGTGGACAAGGCCCGCGACAATTTGCTCACAGTCGGCGGTGATCCCCGCGTGCCAATGCCGGAAATTTACGCGTCGCTGACTGGCAAAGGAACGGCCGACGCGGTGCTGGCGGCGGCCAAGGCCGGCGATGTGCCGGCGGCCGAGCGCGACCGGCGGCAGTTCTACGCGCATTTCTACCTGGGCCTTTTTTATGAGGCGACCGGCGACCGCGCCAAGGCTCGCGAGCAACTCGCTGCGGCGGTGACGTTGGCGGACAAGGTGGATTTTCTGGGCGTTGCGGCGCGGCTGCATGCCGAGCGGCTGCGCGCAGCGGAGAAATAGTAGCCGGCGCTTGGCCGGAGCGGACCCCGGTATCTTCGTGGCTCAAAAAAGTCCGGCGGTTTCCGGGAAACCGCAGACCAGGTTGAAGCACTGGACGGCCTGGCCGCTGGCGCCTTTCACGATGTTGTCCTCAGCGCTCATCACGAGCAACCGGCCGGTGCGCGGGTCGGTGCGCCAGCCGATTTCGATGACGTTGGTGCCGACCACATTTTTTGTGTCGGGCAGCGCCCTGCCTTCAAGCAACCGCACGAACGGCTCGTTGCCGTAGGCGGCGCGGTAGCAGGCGGCCACTTCCTCGCCGAACTTGGCGGCGTCGGTAAACGGCCGCGCCGGCGTCAGGTAAAGCGTCGTCAAAATGCCGCGGTTCACCGGCACCAGATGCGGCGTGAACTGGATCACCACCGGCTGGCCGGCGACGAGCGAGAGTTGTTCCTCAATCTCCGACAAATGCCGGTGCTTGGGCAGGCCGTAGGGCCGCAGGCTGCCGTCGCATTCGACGAACAGGTAATCCACCTCCGCCTTGCGGCCGGCGCCGCTCACGCCGCTGAGCGAGTCCGCGATGATGCCCGCCGGCTGCACCAGTCCCGCGCGCAAGAGCGGCACCACCGGCAGCAGAATGCTGGTGGGATAGCAGCCGGCGGCGGCGACCAGTTGCGCGCCGCGGATGGCCGCGCGGTGCAGTTCCGGCATGCCGTAAACCGCCTGGGCCAGGAGCGCCGGGGCGGGATGCTCGTGCGTATAAAACTCCTGGTAAACCGCCGCGCTCCGCAACCGGAAGTCGGCGCTGAGATCAATCACCTGGCAGCCGTGGTGCAGCAAGGGCACGGCGAACTCCGCGGCCACGCCGTGTGGCAGCGCGAGAAACACCACCTGCGCCTCCCTGGCCAGGAGTCCCGTGTTCGGTTCGCTGAACCGCAGCGTCCGGGCGGACGGGTGGCTGGCGAACTTGGGGAACACCTGCGCCACCGTTTGCCCGGCGTATTGGCGGGACGTGACCGCCGTCAGGCTGGCGTGCGGGTGCGCGAGCAACAGACGCACGAGTTCCTCGCCGGAGTAGCCGGAGGCGCCGACGATCGCCACGCGCACCATGTCGCCCGCCGGCCGGTGGGCGGCGGTGGCGGCAGCAGAATTGATGGAAGACATAAGTTTGAATCTTCGCTGTCCGCAGCCCAAGGCGCCAGCGGAACGCGGGCATCCTGGGCTGTCGGAACCGGACTTTCAAGCGGCGAACGCCGCCCGCCGGCGAAAACGCATTGGACAAGCGGCGGCGGCAGGCTACAGTGCGCCCGGTCATGAGCAGGCAATTTTCGGTCACGAGCGCCTTGATGGCGCTTCTGGCAGTGAGCGTGGCAATGTCCGCCGGGCTGTGCGTCTATTACCTCAGCGCGCTGCACACGGCCCGCCTGGCGCAATATCGCGCCCAGCGCCTGCAAAGCGAGGTGGTGATTGCCAACCGGAACCGGGCCGTCATCCAGTCGCTCGCCGCGGAGGCGATGGACTACGGCAAACGGAACGCGGCCATCGAGCCGGTGTTGTCCCGTTACACGCCCCTGCTCCAACAATTGGGCCTGAAGCCCGGCGCGCCGGCGCCCACCCGTCCCGGAGGCCGTTGAGCATGAGCACGCCTGAACATCCGGATTTCTACGCCGAACCCAAACCGCCGGCCGATGACCCGCAGGTGGGCGAGCGCGTGGCCGACCTGGAGCAGCGGGTCAATTCGCAGCGGTTGTTGCTCCAGCTCACCCTGGGCTGCATCCTGCTCCTCGCTGCCGTGCTGAACGTGTTTTTCTACCAGCAAGTCCGCATTCTCCGCGGCCAGACGTGGGCGCTGAACCAGAACATCAAGGAGCTCGGCACGGCGTTGGGCGACTACCAGACCAACACCTGGCCGTGGATGCAGCATTTTGCCGTGGACATGACCCAGTTCGCCAGCAGCCACGCGGACTTCAAGGCCCTGATCAGCAAATACGACCTGACCGGCGCCGCTCCCAAGCCCACGAACGCCCCGGTCGCGCCCAAGCGGTAGTCACGCCGCCGCCGGCGGGCGCAGTGCCGCGCCGCAGCGGGCGCAGAAGTTGTCCTCCGCATGGGCCAGGGCGCCGCAGGCGGGGCAGGTTTGCCGTGCGGCTTCGGTGCGCCGGTGAATCATGAGATTGCGGAGGTAGGGAATCCAGTTGAACGCGTTCGCGAAAATAAACACCGAGTCGCGCCGGTAAAACACCGCGTAGGACAGGATCATCCACGAGCCGGCGAGGCTCAGCCACCAAAACGCCGCCGGCACCACGACCCGCTTCCGCCGTTCGGAAGCATACCACTGGACCATGAACCGCGAGAAGAACGCGGCATTGCCGCCCCAGCCGACGGCCTTCCAGACGTTCCACTCGATGCCGAGGAAGTTGCCGTTGTGCCAGAGCAGATGCGCGAGCGAGTCCATGTCCCGCATTAAGCCGCCCGCCGTGCGCGGTGACAACGAAAACCGTCTGCCGGCCGCGTTGGCGGCCGTTCCGTCACGGCGCCAGCCGCGCCCGGTAAAAACGCTGTCCGTGATCGCCCGACGCCGGATCAACCACCGGCATCGGATTGGAATCACCCGCCAGGTTGGTCAGCGGCGCCCAGACTTTGAAATCGGTCGTGACTTCAACTTCGTAGGACTGGCCCGGCTCGCCCGCCAACGCGGTTTGAAAACGGCCGTCGGCGTTGAGGGTCGGCGTCTCCAGCGTGAAATCGCGGAACGGCGTGACGCGGCCGGCGAGGTCCTCGGTGAAGTCAGGCAGCGGCAACGTCAGAACACCGTCGGCTGCCGTGCCGCTGGTTTCTCCAACCGGCTGGGCCGTTTTCGGATCGAACCATTGCGCCCGGTAGCGGCCCGCCGGCAGATTGGTGAGGATCAGGCTCGCGCCGTGGCTGGCCTCCACGACCGCGTTCGTGGCGTTGGCCGGGAAATTCACCGCCGGATTGACCACGTAGAGCAGCGTCTCGGTGTCGCCGCGAAGGCCGATCGCCGGCGGCGACGGCTGCCAGTCCGGCAAATAATGCGCCGGCAGCGCGTTCTCCAGCCGCACCCAGTCGAGGTAAAACCAGTCGCCGCCGGTGTTGCGAATTTCGATCGTGTGTCTGCCCGCGGGCAGCGCCACCGGAATGTCCTCGTTGTATTCGTTGTTCACCTGCCAGGTGCCGTCTTTGTTCGGCAGGCTGCGGGAGAAAACCGATTTGCCGTCCACGAACACACCGAGCACAGCGCCGCCCGAAACCGAGTTCAAATGCATCACGAGCCGGGCGTCGTTGGTAAGCCAGGACTGGAGCTGAAACGGGAGGCGCAGGTCCGGATGCGCCGTGCCTTGGAAATAGCAGTCGAAATACGCGCTGGCCAGCGTGGCGCTGAAGGGCGTCGCCAGGGCGAGCTGGCCTTTCAACTTCGGTCCCCACGCCGGACTCAGCGTCAGCGTCGCGGCGAACGGCGCGCCGCCCGGCTGAAGATCGCCGAGGGCGAACGGGGGTTCGCCGGTGGTCTGGAACGCGACCGGCTGCCAGTTGCCGCGGCCCCAGTGCGTTTTCGCCATGAAGTCCGTCAGCGCGCGGTAGGTCGGATAAAGGTTGGTGGCCTGGATGTTTTCCCACCACCACGACATCGCGGTGCCGGCCGAGCCGCCGAGCGCGCCGCCCCAGATGCCCTGCCGCCAGCCGCGAAAAAACGGATCGTTCTGCGGATTCCAGCCGCGCCAGTCGGTGCCGTATTCGCCGATCATCAGCGGCTTGCCGTAACGCGCGAGGAACGACTGGTTTGTCTGCGTCAGTGCCGTGGCCGGTTGCGACTGTCCGTAGGAATGGAACATGGCGAAGTCCATCTCGGGCAGGCTCCAGATGTCGGCGCGGTCGCTGCTGCCGGTGAGGCTGGTGGTGATGAGGTGATGGAACGGGTCGTTCGCCTTCATCCAGTCGCCCATCTCGGCGTGCCACGCGGCCACGTGCGCCGGCGCGAGGTAGGCGTATTCGTTGTCAATCTCGTTGAAGAACTCCCACGCCAGCAGGTGCTCGTTGGCGCCGTAACGGGCGATCAGGTAACGCAGCCGTTTCTGGTAAATGTGCTTCGCCGTCGCGCTGGTGAAAAAGGCGTCCTGGTTGGTGCAGGGACCGCCCCGCGCCGTGTTGTAGGGATTCTGCGGCCAGAAATTGTTGCCGCCCCAGACATCCGGTGTGGTTTCAAACATGCCGTGGAAATCGAGGCAGAGCATCAGATAAATGCCGCGCCGGGCCGCGAGCTGAAAGACGTAGTCAAGCTGCCAGGCGCGATCCAGCCGGTAGCGCGTGAGCGTGCCCGGCTCCGCTTCGATGCCAAACGCCCACGGACACATCCAGAGCCGCGTGTAATTCTCGCCGGCCGGTTGCATCGAGGTGAACCAGGTGTCGTAATCGAACGTGCCGCCATTGTGATACCAGCAGACGCAGTGGCCGATGAGCGGCAGCGGGTCGCCCTGGTCGGTTGCAAAATAGCGGCCGTTGGCGGCAAGCTGAACAACGCCTGCTGGCGCGGCCGCCGGTGCGGCAGCAACGATAAATTGCGTGCTCGCCGGCGAACCGGCGGGCTGGCTGTTCGTGCGGACGGCGACGACGAGCGCGTAAGTTCCGGCCTCGGCCGGCGTGAAACGCAGCCGCCACTCCGGCGCGCCGGCGGCCGTCAGGGTCTCGTTGCCGCCGGCCAGCACGCGGGTGTAGCCCTGATACCAAAACGCCGGCACGGCAAACGTTTTGCCCGATGGCGCGGTGAAGGTGGCGTCCACGGCGATGACGTCCGGATCGAAGGCGTTCGTCGTCGCCGGCACGCCGGTGAGCCGGAATTCCGCCAGCGCGTGGCGCTGCGGCGGCGCCAGTGCGGTGATGTCCACCGCCCGCAAATGGCCCGGCGCGAGGAACAACGCCAGCAGGACGGGCAAGATCGCAATTCTCATCGCCGCCAGTTTCCCGCAGGCGAAAGGCCGCGTCGAGCGAACTTGTGTCGTTCGTGGGCGGACAAAAATTGTCATTTAGCGCTGAATGGATCGCCATTTGCTGCGTCCTGTTTAGTGAGCCAGGCGGTCCGGAGAGGTTCCGCGGAACGCTTTTTGGTTCGACGAATGCGCCGGCTGTCTGTCCAATAAGCGTCTGGACGATTAATGCGGTTGTTGAAGGGCATCATTTTCGTTGTGTTGGGGCTGGTGTGTGTCACCGGCGCCATGTTCGTGCCCGGTTACATCCGGGCGGTGGATGCGGCGGTGATCGAGCGCGCCGGCGAAGGCACGTTGACGGTGCTGGGCGTGGCGCAGGACGAATTGCGCATGCAGCGGTTTGGCACGGCGGGCCTGCTGGGCGAGGCGGCGGCCATCCTGAACGTCCCCGGCGCGCCGGAGTTTTTGCGGCAGGTGGACGCGGCCACGGCGGCGGATCCCAACGCCCGGCGCTGGGGCGAACCGGCGCCGATCGTGCCGGGCATCCTCGGCACGGCGCTGCCGGCGAAATCCGCGGGTGACGGCCTGCTGGACGAGATTCTTCCTGAAAATTCGCGGGCGGCCCTGCTCGCGTGGCTCCAGCGGTCGCAACGGCCCTACGTGCAGGAAGTGCTGAAAAACCGCTCGCTCCAGCAGACCGTGGTTTTCCCGCCGGTGGCCTCGCCCTCGGGCCAGGCGCTCGACGCCGCGATCCTGCTCACCGGTCTGTTGCTGGAAACCGACCAATGCACGCCGTCGTTTCGGAAGGATGTCGAAACGTATGCCGCCGCGGCCAATCGCGGCTTCGACAGCAGCCCGATCGAAATCCTCTACCTCAACCTGAATTCGCTGGCGCGCCGGCTGAACTGGGAACAGTTGACCACCCTGCTCAAGCAGGTGGACAGCGCCCAGGGGCTGCGCGAACTGGTGCGGGTGAGCACGCGGGCCGACCGCAATCTCCCGGTCGTGTTCGCCTCCGTGATCACCACGGGCACGTCGGTGCCGATCGTGGACTTCCTGCGGCGGTATCCGCAGGGCGGCGTGCGCAGCCTGGAAGTGGCATTGCACGCCGGCACCGGCGGCATCCGCGAGTTGATCCGGCGCGGCCAGCCGGTCCATGAGGTGCCGCTGCGGGCGTGGCTGATGTGGGTTCCCGGCGTGGCGGCGGCGGCGCGGTCGCTGGCGAGCCTGGCGCTGTTCACGTCGTGGCTGGCCCTGCTGTTGAAGTATTTGTTCTGGTTCGACGGCGCGTTCTGCCTCGCGCGGGGCTTTTGGTATTTGCGGCGGGAACCAACCCGGGTGGAGCGCCCGTTGGAGGTCCGGGGCATCGGCACCTTGCGGCAGCAAACCGCCGCGGCGCTGGTGGTGGCCCTGGCCGTGGCGCTGGGCGAGCCTTACCTCGCGCAAAACCGCCTGCCGGTGACGCAGGCCACCATCTGGCATTTTCCGAAAATCAATCCGCCGCTTCTGGCGCAAACCGCAAACCTCATCAAACCTATGAGCAACCAATCAAACTGGCTGGCCCTGGCCGTGTTCTTTTCGGTGCAACTGGCCATCTACGTCATCGGCCTGATCAAGTTGCGCGAGATCAAGCGCCAGGCGATCCCCAGCGCGCTCAAACTCAAAGTCCTCGACAACGAGGAAAACCTCTTTGACACCGGCCTCTACATCGGGCTGGGCGGCACCGGCCTGTCCCTGGTGCTGATGGCGCTGGATTTGTTCAGCGCCAGTCCGATGATCGCCTACGCCTCCACCGGCTTCGGGGTGTTCTTCGCGTCCGTGTTGAAGATCGTTCACGTCCGCTCGTATCGGCGCCTGCTCATTCTGCAGGCCGCCGACGAGTCAGCCCAGCCCGTTCCATGAACCGCGCCGTCCTCGTTGTCATCGTTGACTTCCTGTTGATCAGCCTGGTCACGCTGTTCAACGCGAACAAGACGCCGCTCACGCTGCAACAAAAGTCCGGCGGCGAAACCGGCGTGGAAATCCAGTCGGTGCAGGACATGCTGGACACGCTCCGCCAGGCCCTGGCCGAGGAGCGGACCACACGCACGCAGCTCAACACGCGCCTCACGCAAACCCAGGCCACCTTGCAGGAGCGCGAGCAGGAGCTGAACGTGACGGCCACGCAGGCCCAGCAGCTCCAGACGAACCTCGCCACCGCCACCGCCCGCGTGCAGCAACTCTCCGAGGAACGCGCCCGGCTCGAGGAACGGCAGCAACAGACGCAGGCCGCGCTGGGCGCGCTCCAGACGCAGCAAAACGCCGCCCAGGCGGACATCCAGTCGTTGCAATCGCAGTTGGAGACGGCCCGCACCGAATCCGTCGCCTCCAAGTCCAAGCTGGACGCCATGCAGGCGGAGTTGAACGCCCGGCGCAATGAAGCCGGCAAGATGCAGGAGCAGATCAGCTCGCTCCAGCAAACCGCCCTCGCCACCGCCAACGCCAAGGAACAGCTCGCCGCCGATCTGGGCAGCGCCCGCACCGAGGCCACCCTCGTCCGGCAGCAACTGGACCAGACCAAGTCGCAGGTCAACACCCTGGCCGCGGAGAAAAATCGCGCGGAGACGCAGGCCGAAACCCTCGCCCACGGCCTCACCTCGCTGGCCAAGTCGGTGGCGGACGACCGGCCGCTCACGGCCAACGCCGTTTACAACGATTACCTCACCAACCGGCTCGACCTCCGGTTCCAGGCCCACCGCACGGCGCTGCTCGGCCTGGGCGGCAACCGCAACGACGAGTCCAAGACGATTCTCTTCAACGACGGCAAGCTGGACTACGTGGTGTATCACCTGAGCCAGACACCCTTGCCGTCCTGGGGCGGAACGCCGGATTGGGAACAACTCACCGGCTCGATCTCGCACGGCAGTGTCACCTCCTCGCTGGCGCTGACATGGCTGCTGAACCTCGACCCGCGCATCCTCGTTTCCCCGGTGGAGGGCGCCAACGCGGCCCGGCTCGGCGTGAAGGTCTATCGCCTCGCCGCCGACCCGGCGCAGTTCCAGCAGGCGATTCTCGTGGGATCGAAGGAAGGTTACTACGGCGAGGTGGAGTTCAAGCTCGACCCGCAGCACCCGCAATACCTCCGCATGAAGTCGCCGGTGCTGGGCCACATTTTCGGCAAGTTCGCGCCCACGCGCGGCGACCTGGTCTTCAGCAAGAAGGACGAGCTGATCGGCATGATGGTGAACGACAGCTATTGCGCCGTGCTCAAGGTCATCAGCGCCCAATACGGCCTGCGCTTCGGCACCAGCCTCGGCACGCAACGCACCAGCCTGCTTGGCGCCGCCGTGGCCGCGCAAGTGCAGACCCTGCCGTTCAAATTGCAGTAGCCGCCCCGCACAGACTCACCAGAAGCCCCACGCGCCTTTCCCGACCACCCACACGCCCAGCAGGAAGTTCGTGATCGCGTGGGCTGTCATCGCGTCGCCCAGGCGCTTCTTCCAGCACACCAACCCCTGGTAGGCAAACCCGCACAGGATGCCCGCCAGCCACTGGTAATGCTCGAAACCGAACACCACCGAGGTCACCACCAACGGCCCCCACGCGAACGTCCCCAGCGGCACCTTGAGGAAATCGGCCTTGGTGAGGTAGCGATACACGAACGACCGGTAAAACACCTCCTCCAACGGCGGCACCACCAGCGCCGAGCCAAGCACGCGCGCCCCGGTGAACAGCCACGCCAGCGCCGAGCCGGCGCCGAACTGCGTCTGCGGATTCCACGCTGCGCCCGGCTGGCCGAACTTCGGGTAAAGCCCGTCCAGGCCCACCCACATCACGCAGACGGCCACGCCCACGACCACCGCCTCCCAACTGAACGCCCACTTCATTTCCGCCACGAACGGCCGCGACCGCCAGAGCAGCCAGAAACCCACCAGCGTTTTGCCCAGATACACCCAGTAACGCGACGCCTCGCCGAACTGCCCCTGGAGAAATGTCAGCCCGAGGAAAATGGCGAACGGCAGCACCCGCGCCAGCAACGGCGACGCCGCAAACTTGTTCTTCAACGCTTGCACGCCGGGATTGGACCCGAAACCGCCCCCGCCGCAAAGTCTGAAACGATGCCCCGCTGCGACTATGCCCGGCCGGAAATCACCGTCGGGCCGCCGGGTTGAACATCAGAAACGCATCGGCTGGCAGGCGGATGCAGCACAGACACCCGCCGGCTTCTCCTACAGGTGCATGAGGTCATGCGCTTCTTTCATTACTCGGAGCGAACGGAGGCGGCCTGCTGGCAATGGATCATCCGGTATCTGCGGTTTCACCGGGCGCCGGCGGGCGGGGTGGCCGGAGCCACCCAGAACCAGGCGCTCAATGCGCTGGTGTTTCTCTATGAAGAAGTGCTGCATCAACCGCTGGGGGGAGATCGGGGATCATGCGCGGGTGAAACCAAGACGATGCCCCAGGTCATCAGCGCCAACCAAAGCCTCCTGCGCACCCGGCTGGACAAGCAGATGACGAAGTTCAAAAAGACTGACCCGGAGTTCTACGCTGGCTACCACGCCGCCCGCGTCATCGTCAACCGCCGCAGCCACCACAAAACCCCGGCGCCGACGCCCGCGCCGACAGACCCCAATCCACCCCAAAACTGACCGGGACGTGGGGGGAGCGACGACGGAAGACGCGTCCGGGCGCAGGCCTTTGGTCGGCTGGAGTTGCGCCGCCACGAAACGCCACGGGAATGTCCGCTCTCGCCGGTAATCCGGCGATTCCTTGAACGGCTGATCCTGAATGCGGCTCAACACCCAGTCCAGGCTGGCCCGCCGGCACTGGGGAAGCATTCGCCGCCCCCGTGGATGCAATCTTCAACGGAACCCTTGCCGCGGCGAGGAATGAGTTGCCTCCCGGCCACGGCCGGTTTTAACTCTTCGGCAATTGAAGCCATGAACACGATTACTCAACTCAAGACGATCAAAGGTTCCACGCAGTCGAAGGTCGAGGCCGAGCTGGCGCGCACGGGCGGCCTGTTGCGGCTGGCGCCCAACTGGGTGCCACGCTCGTTCCTCCAGCCGGGTCTGCGCATCAAGCTGCACCCCGACGACACCTACGCCTACGGCGCCAACCGCGGCGGCATTGACGAGCGGTGGTTCGCCTCCACCACCGAGGCGGCCAACGACGGGCGCGTGCCCGACGAGGGGCTGAGCTACTGCGTCGTCGGCGACGAGCGCTTCACCTTGCGCCAGGCGGTGGCGGACTGCGGCGCGACGCTGGTCGGCAAGGCGATCTGGAAGCAATACGGCAAGTGGCCGGTTTATTCGAAATTCTTCGACAACATGGGGCCGATTCCGCACCACATGCACCAGGCGGAGAAGTTTGCCAAACTGGTCGGGCAGCAGGGCAAACCGGAGAGTTACTACTTCCCGCCGCAGCAAAACAACGTGGGCAACAATTTTCCCTACACGTTTTTCGGCCTGGAACCCGGCACCACTAGGGCGCAGGTAAGGAAATGCCTGGAGGATTGGAACAAGGGCGACAACGGCATCCTCGATTTGTCGAAGGCCTACCGGCTGAAGCCCGGCACCGGCTGGCTCGTCGGCCCCGGCATCCTTCACGCGCCGGGGAGTCTTTGCACCTATGAGCCGCAATGGGGCAGCGACGTCTTCGGCATGTATCAAAGCCTGGTCGAAGGCCGCTACGTCCCGTGGGATTTGCTCGTCAAGGACATGCCCAAGGAGAAGCACCACGACCTCGATTTCATTGTCAGCGAGCTGGACTGGGAGGCGAACGTGGATCCGAGCTTCAAGGACAACCATTACCTTGAGCCGGTGCCCGCGGCCGACACGCGCAAGGAAGGTTTCGTGGACCGCTGGATCGTCTATGGCAAGATCAACGGCCGGCAATACTTCACCGCCAAGGAACTGACCGTCGAGCCGGGCGTGAAGGCCGTGATCAAGGACAACGGCGCCTACGGGCTGATTTGCACGCAAGGCGCCGGCAGGATCAACGGCCAGCCGTTGAACAGCCCGAAGCTCATCCGGTTCACCGAACTCACCGAGGACGAATACTTCTGCACCGAGGACGGCGCGAAGGCTGGCGTGACCTTCGAGAACACCAGCGAAACCGAGCCGCTGGTGTGCTTGCGCTACTTCGGCCCCGATGTGAATCCCGCCGCGCCGGAAATGGGCGCGCACCGGAAGAACAAGTTTAAGTGAAGGCTTGCCTGCAACGCTGCA
Source organism: bacterium (assembly GCA_021780105.1). GTDB lineage: Bacteria > Verrucomicrobiota > Verrucomicrobiia > Limisphaerales > J093 > JAJXZJ01. Next base: position 2,073 of record JAJXZJ010000019.1, on the reverse strand, counting down.
AAGTTGGCAATCGTTGGCATTGTTTGGTAGCCTCCTGTCACAATGATTCGTTTGAACCAAGATGAGCACGCTATCGCGCATCACGATTGAAGGATTTAGGTCGATCCAATCGGCGACAGTCGAGTTGCGCCCATTGAACGTGTTCATCGGCGCAAACGGCGCGGGGAAATCCAATCTGATTGCTTTTCTACAGATGCAGAACTTCATGATGTCGCGAGGTTTCCAAACCTTCGTTCAGACCCGGGGTCCAGGTTCGGCGCTTCTCCATTTTGGCCAAACAAGGACCATCATGCGAGGAGCGCTCGAGTTTCGAAGCGACACGGGTCGGAACGACTATCGGTTCAGCCTTGCGCACGCCGCAGGCGATTCGCTGATATTCACGCACGAGGAAGTGCAGTTTCATCGTGACGGATATGCCCAGCCAATGCCACCAGTGCCGCTGGGTCCGGGAGGACACCGCGAAAGCGGACTCGCTGAGTTGTGGGCAGATCAGGATCCGACCGCTCGATTTGCCAAAGGCTTTCTCAATCGCTGCCGGGTATATCAATTCCATGACACGAGTTTGGAGTCGTTCATCAGAGGGAAAGCCAAGGTTGAGAACTCAACCTATCTGATGGCCAACGGCGGGAATCTACCGGCATTTCTCTTGAAAATGCAGCAGGAATTTCCCGACAGCTACAACCAGATTGTTCGAACGCTCGGGCTAATCCTGCCTTGGTTCGACGACTTCGCACTTCAGCCGGAAGGAAACCCGCGAGATCAGGATGTTTTGCTTCGTTGGCGTATGAAGGGACGCGTTGACTATGAATTTGTCCCGGGGCAACTGTCCGATGGTTCGCTACGTATCATGGCTCTCGTCACTCTCCTTCTCCAGCCCGATCAAAGAAAGCCACTGCTCATCGCCATTGACGAGCCAGAACTAGGCTTACATCCTTCAGCAGAATCGATCATTGCTGGATTGCTCAAGGCGGCGGCGCAAACGCGGCAAGTTTTGGTGGCAACGCAGTCCGTCACTTTTCTCGATCACTTCGCCGCCGAGGACATCATCGTGGTAGAGAATGAAGACGGTTGCAGTTCGTTCACACGTCAGTGTCAAAAGACGCTTAGTGCCTGGCTCGATCGCTACACGATGGGAGAAATCTGGCAGAAGGACCTCATTGGAGGCCGCCCGTGAGCAAGCGTTTACTCGTGTATGTCGAAGGCGAGAGCGAAGAATTCTTTGTGAACCGCGTGTTACGTAATTATCTGCTTGTGCATCGCGTGCACATTGAACGGCCTATTCTCGCTGCCAAGCCGGGCGGATTGCGCGGGGGCTTCGTAAGCTGGCCGGCCGTTGAAGCTGATTTGCGAACCATCTTTGCCCAGGACTCGGATCCCAACTTGCGCTTCACGACATTCCTCGACGTTTATGCGCTACCGACCGATGTTCCGGGTTACACGCCGGCCACGGCGCAAAGCCGAACCGCAGCCGAAGTCGATGCCATCGAGTCAGCTTGGGCCACGCATTTTGGAGAACCACGATTTGCGCCCTACTTGCAACGCCACGAGTTCGAAGCACTCGTGCTTGCTTATCCTCCAGCCTTGCGTGCGATCTTTCCGGATCAGGCGTTAGCATTGACCACTCTTGAGATGTCCATCACCACTTTTGCATCGGCAGAGGAAATCAACGGTGGATCAACAACTCATCCTTCAACACGGCTAGAACAGGCCATTCCTATTTATGGGCCGCTTAAAGCGTCCAACGGATTGTTCGTAATCCAAGAAGCTGGACTCGATCACATTCGTCTACGATGTCCCAGGTTCGATGCTTGGCTCAAGCGCTGGGAGGCATGGGGTGACGCCAGTTGAACGCATTTGCTCTCAATTCCGTCGCCAGTCTTTGGCCTTGCCTCGATTTGGTGGACAGCGTTGGGGTGACGCATGGGGCATGTTTTAGTTGAGTTGAGTTTCAAAGTCCACAGGGGATTTGAAGCCGAGCGCGCTGTGGAACCGCGTCCGGTTGTAAACGGTTTCGATCCACTCGAAGATGGCCAGGCGAGCCTGGGCGCGCGTGGCAAACAGACAACGATGAAC
>JAJXZJ010000010.1 GCA_021780105.1 bacterium | reverse complement strand
GTCCGCGGTCGTGTTGGCCTCTTTGGCCTGACTGACCTGGGTGGTGTAGTGATAGAGGCCGGCGTTGGGCGCGCTTTGGCTGCCCTTGTCCACCAGACTGGTTGAAGCCTGGTACCAGGGGCCGTAGGGACCGGTGGCGTAGGTGAAACTGTTTGTGACGACGTCGTAGCCACCCGAATAGTTCAGCCGACCCTGGCCGGCGCCCAGGTAGGCGTTATAACTGTTGGTCACATAGCCGGCGGCCGAATAATCCGTCAGGGCCGTGTTGTGAAAGACGTTGTTCTGGATGGTCCAGGGCGCCACCTGAAAGGTCTGGAAGAAGTTGCTCCCACCGTAGAACAGATTGTTGTAAACATTCAGGGTCTGGTTCCCAGAAAAGGAGTTGGCACAACGTTGAAACAGGTTGTTGTTTAGGTTTTGCGTATTGGCTGTGCCCCAATGGCCCCAGAACTGATTCCAGCAGTTCAGGAATTGACAGTCTCGCACACTCAGCAGATTAAAGGCAAACCACGCCGTCTGGCTGTAAATGCCCCAACCGTTGCCTCCCGGCTGCGCAAACTGGGCAAAGCGCACCGTCACCGACGGGGGCGGCGGGTCAACGACGAGGTCGTGAATGGGGCCATAGATCAGGATCGGAGCCCCGCCACTGCCCCACGTGAACGGCTGTTCCTGCACCATCGTGTAGGGCACAAACTGGATCATCTGGTCGGCTGTTCCCACGGCCGTCATCTGGCTGGAGTTTTCCAGCACCAGACTGGGATAGTTGTATTCCGCCATCGCCGTGCCCGGCTTGACGTTGACCGTGCAGTTGGTGACGGTAACCGGTCCCAGCACATAGTCCAAGGCCGGATAGTGGTATCCTTGATCGGGGTTACCACTCATATCTCGCGCGGCTTGTGGTCCCCAGGTGGTATCAGAACTGATGTTGTTGGAAATCACCAGTGGTGGGTAGGTGGTGAAGCTGCGGAAATCATTCAGCAACTGGGGACTGATGTTGCTCACCCCGGCGTTGTGATGAGGACTGCCACTGGCCAGGTAATGCGAACCCGCTCCCACTGTCTGAAATGCCGCACTGGTGTCAGTGGCATTCCCGGCGCCGGAATAACCGCTTGAATTTGTAACATTCACCAACAGGCTGTTCGTGACACTAAGCGTCAGAAGTGACGAGTTCGCATTGAAGTACAGAGCGCCATCAACGGTTAAATGCTCACAATTACCCACCACAGGATTAGTTCCCGGCTCGAAAACCATCTGAACGTTGTTGAAGAGGCCGTTGCGTACATAAAACAGTGGACTCTGGCAAATTACTCCATACAAGCAGTTCACCATTTGCACATGCGTGAGATAATGGCATGAACCACTAGCCCCACCATAGACAATGCCAATGTTGGCCCAGGAAATGCGGATGTTGCGCAATTCGGTCGGATAATTCTCAATACGCAAAGCGGCGGCGTAATTGGTGGGACTACCTGTACTTCCGTCAATCGTCGCACCCACTAAATTGTCACCTTTGGATGTAAAAATTGCCGGCGTGTAGAACCCTGTCTGGCACACAATCGGCCCAGAGACATCACAGTACGGGCTGTTGGTGTCTGCGAATTTCAACACCGTGCCACCTTCGATTGTAGTTACCCCAGAAAGATTTACAAATCCACTCACGTAATAGGTAGTGTCCCCTTGGAAGGTGAAGTTGGTTATGTACCCAAGAACCGTACTGTAGTCCAACACCAGTCCCCGCCTGGCGGACGCATACTGAGTTGCCCGGCGCATCGGCCGCGCGCTGGCCGTCTGCCGTTTGGACGCCGGCCGGCAGGCTTGCACGTATTGCTTCAGGTCCTTGCCCGTGTTCTGCGCCTGCTTGGGTGGCGCTGGTGGCAACTGATCCAGTTGGCCTTGAAGCAGGCCAAGCGGCACCGATTCGATCAGAAACTGACGGCCTTCCAACTGCTTCCATGTCCGGATAATGGGCACCCCGGGATCCTTGTCGTCCAACAGGAAAGCCCGCCCCGGCACCACCGACAGGCTCCCAAAACTCAAATGATCGCCAATGGGCGGGGGCGTCACCGCCCCACTGGCCAGATGGTTGGTCGCAGCCATCTGATCCGCCATCGCCGCCGCCTGAATTTCCTCCGCCGGCGTGGGCGGATCGAAAAACTCGGTCAGCACCTGCAAAATCGCGTTGGTGGACAGGCCGAAGTCGGCCGGAGCGGGTGGTTGCTCGCGCAGGATGATGTCCTGTTCAAACGTGCTGCGGGTCACCGTGTAGCGCACGTCCGCCGCAATATCCTTGAAGGCATTGGGATAGAGGATTTGCTGATGATTGGTCAGAAGTTCTCCCGGGCTGCTCTGGAGTTCGGCAATGAGCACGCTCTGATCGCTCTCCGGGTCGTAATACGCCAGGCCCAGGATGCGGGTTTTCAGGAGCAACCCATCCGGGGTGCGCAACTGCACCGCCCCCACCTGGTCCAGGTCCGCGGAAAACACCACCTGCTGTTGGCCGCGCACAAACTGGGCGCCGCCGGGCACCAGCTCAATTTCGTTGCCGCTTTCCTGCCACTGGCCTTGGGCGTCCTGGTAGTTCAACCCGCTCTCCAACTGGACGTAGCGCTGGAGCACGTTGGTCATCTGGCCGTCCACCCATTTCATCGGGCGGGTGTATTCCCAAACCGTGTGCTGGGGTCCCCGTTCGACGGCGGTGAGCGCTTTGGCCGCCCCTGCCGCCGGGACGGCGGGAGAACCGGGCGGCACCGGCACGCTCTGGGTGAAGGCAATCAGGGACCAAGAAAGCAGAATTCCTCCGGACAGGAGCCAACGCGGGCTGGTATGGGTTTGCATAACTCCGAACTTGTTTCTCTGGCTGTTTCCTGTGGCCTTCTTGAAACGGGTTCCACCTTCTGTCAACGCATAAATTGTTACAAATTAACTTTTCAGTCGAATAAATGGAAACAATAAGTCTGAGTTGCGGCATGGGCGCAACACTTTACAGGTTAACGGACAGTAACCAGACGCCCCTTCAGAAGTCCCCACGTCCACCCGAATGGGTTTCGCGGCTCCGTTGAGCCTTTTTCCAGATGGACATTATTTTCGGGAAGGACGTAATCCGCACCTTTGACACCGGCTTCAGGTGGCTCCCATTCAGCGGTTCGCGCTCCCTCAAGGCAATCAAAACTTGGGCGGTTTTGCCGGCCAGCATCGCTGCGGCCAGCATCGCTGCGGCCAGCATTGCTGCGGCCGGGAATGACGCGGCGGCGAAGCAGACCTTCGGCGTTCGGTGTCTGGACTCGATATTTCGTCTTCCTTGAGACAGAAACGCGTCCAGGCGGCGTTCGACAACGCACCAGACGAGGCAGGCATTCGCGCATGCCGTTGCGGCAACCGGCGACTGTTGATGTCCGTCACTGTCCACAGTTCCACCGTGTTCGGTGACGCGATTTGGCTTTGGTTTTTGGGCGGAGAGGTGTTGAATCCGGACAAAACTGTTATGAGCCAGACCCATCCGTTGACCACCACCGCGTTTGACCTGCCCGGTTACCGCATTGTCCGCGGCTTTGGGGTGGTGCGCGGCATCATTGTTCGTTCGCGCTCCGTGATCGGCAACGTGGGCGCCAGCATCCAGAGCATTTTCGGCGGGAACATCTCCCTCTACACAAGCCTGTGCGAACGGGCGCGCGAAGACGCCTTCCGGCTGATGCTGGAACACGCGGCGGCGCTGGGCGCCAATGCGGTGATCGGCGTCCGTTACGACGCAAACGAAATCGCGGCGGGCGTCACGGAGGTGCTCTGCTACGGCACGGCGGTGTTCGTCGAGCCGGCAGCATGAGCAAGGAGTCGCCGTGAAAGCTCGCAAAGCTTGGGCGGAAAAACTCGCCGATGACAAGGGACTGCCGAAGGTCATTCCGATCACGGGGCGAATGAGCCGGCGTTGGGGGGAAGGCACCGTCGTGGTGCCCGCGCCGCGCGAGGTGGACACACTCATGAAGCGCGTGCCCCAGGGACGCGTGACAACGATCAACGAGATTCGCGCCGCGCTGGCCAGGCGACACGGCGCCACCCTCGGCTGCCCGCTGACGACGGGCATTTTTGCGTGGATTGCGGCGCACACCGCCGCCGAGGCGAAAGCCGCCGGCCGAAAACGGGTCACACCCTACTGGCGGACGCTGAAAGCGGAAGGCGAGTTAAACCCGAAATTCCCCGGCGGCATTCCCGAAGTGCGCCACCGATTGGAGGCCGAAGGCCACCGCGTCGAACCGCGCGGCCGACGCTGGTTCGTCGTGGATTATGCCCGGCGGCTCGTCACCGACTTCGCCTGAGAAACTCATCCGCCATGAACAAAACCACCAGCTACCTGCAATCCGTCCCCGACGAGGGCACCATCGAGGTCGGTCACCTGGTCAATTGCCTGTTGCGCGATGCCGTCGCCGCCGACGCAAGCGATGTCCACATCGAGCCGTGGGAAAGCACGATCGTCGTGCGGGTGCGGCTCGCCGGCGTGTTGCAGGAACTGGTGCATCTGCCGCTGGACCTCGGGGAAAAAATCTCCGGCCGGATCAAGGTGATGGCGAACCTGGTGTCCTACCAGTCAGACGTTCCGCAGGAGGGTCACGTGCCCGCCAGCCCGGAGTTTGGCGACGTGGAGTTGCGGGTGTCGTTCTTCCCCACCGTGCGCGGCGAGAAGATCGTCATCCGCATCTTCGATCCCCGCAACCGCAGTTTCGACCTCGCGCAACTGGGCTTCGACGACGAGACGTTGCGCGGGCTGGTGCGGTTGCTGTCGCGTCCGAACGGCCTGCTGTTGCTGACCGGGCCGACCGGCTCCGGCAAGACGACGGCCATTTACGCGGCGCTGACCTACATCGTGAACCGCTCCGGGCCGTCGGTCAGCGTGAGCACCGTGGAGGACCCGGTGGAATTTCACCTGCCGATGATCAGCCAGGCGCAGATCAATCCGGCCAAGGAATTCACCTATCCGCGCGCGCTCCGTTCGCTCATGCGCCAGGACCCGCAGGTGATCATGATCGGCGAAATCCGCGACGCCGAGACCGCCGGCATCGCCGTGCAGGCGGGCCTGACCGGCCACCTCATCATCAGCACCATCCACTCCGGCAGCACGGCCGGGGTGTTCGCGCGGCTCATCAACATGGAAATCGAGCCGTTTCTGCTGGCCTCGGCGATCAGCGGCGTGCTCGGGCTGCGGCTCATTCGGACCAACTGCCCGCGCTGCGCCCAGCCGTGCGAGCCGGAGCCGTCGCTGTTGAAATATTTGCCGGCGGAGGCGCTGGAAAACGCCACGCTCCGTCGGGGCACGGGCTGCGACCATTGCCTGAACACCGGCTACGACGGGCGCACCGCGCTCACGGAACTGCTCGTGGTGAACGACGTGTTGCGTGATGCCATCCTCCAGAAACTGCCCACCCGCGCGCTGCAAGACGTCGCCATCCAACAAGGCATGTCCACCCTCTGGCAAAACGGCCTGCGCCGCGTGCTCCGCGGTCAGACGACGATGGAAGAAATCCTGCGCGTCCTCGCCGCCGACGCGTTCTGATCGGCCGGCTCCACGCGTCGCTTCATGCTCAGCATCGTTCTCGGCAGTCTTGCGCTCCTCAGCCTCGGCCTGGCGTCCTGGCAATGGCTCGAAGGCCGACTGTTTCCCCTGCACCGCCGTGTGGCAGAGCCGTCCTTCGCGCCCGCCGTCACACTGTTGAAACCGCTGAAAGGCGGCGACGCGGAAACGGCGGCCTGTCTGCGGAGCTGGCTGGCGCAGGAATACGCCAGGCCGGTGCAGGTTTTGTTCGGGGTCACTTCCACGGACGACCCGGTCTGCGCGACGGTCAACGCACTGTTGTGCGAATTCCCGCACGCGGACGCCGAACTCGTGGTCTGTCCCGACCGACTCGGCGTCAACGCCAAGGTTTCCAAGCTGGCGCAACTCGAACCGCGCGCCCGGCACGGCGTGCTCGTAATCAGCGACGCCGACGTGCGCGTGCCGCCGGATTTTCTCGCGAACCTGATGGCGCCGCTGCGCGATCCGGGCGTCGGTCTGGTCAACCCGTTCTACCAGCTCGCCAACCCAACGACGACGGCGATGCGCTGGGAGGCGCTCGCGGTGAACGCAGATTTTTGGACCAGCGTCCTGCAATCGTGCCGGCTGGGGCCGATGCGCTTTGCGCTGGGCGCCGTGATGGCCGTCCGGCGCGAACGGCTGGCCGCCATCGGCGGCTTCACCGCCTTGGCGAATCACCTCGCGGACGATTACGAACTCGGCCGGCGCGTGGCTGCCGACGGGGCGCGCATCGCGCTGTGTCCGGTGGTGGCGGAATGCCGCGAGGCGCCGCAAGGCTGGGGCGCTGTCTGGCAGCACCAGTTGCGCTGGGCGCGCACGATCCGCGTCTGCCAGCCCCTGCCCTACGCATTCAGCCTCGTCACCAACATCACGCTCTGGACCGCGTTGTGGTGGTTGAGTAACCCGACCACGGTAACAACAACCTTGGCGGCGGCGGCGCTGTTGCTGCGCGTTTTGACCGCGGCGGACAGCCAACGCCGGCTGACGCGTTCGTTGGCCCACCTGTCGTGGTGCTGGCTGGCGGCGGTGAAGGATCTGTTGCAGGCCGTGCTTTGGGCGTTGTCGTTCCTCGGCCACACGGTGGAGTGGCGCGGCGAGCGATACCGGGTGACGCGTCGCGGGGAACTGGTCAAATTGGCAAGTTGAGGCAGGTATGAGAATCGAACTACGGAGGCTGGGCAAATCTTACGACGGCCGGCGGGTGCTGGATCGCGTGTCATTTGAAGTCGGTCCCGGCCAAATCGTGGGGGTGCTGGGCGAGAACGGCGCTGGCAAGACCACGTTACTCCGCTGTCTTGCCGGCTTGGTGGCCCCGGCCGAAGGCATGATTCTTTACGACGATGAAACCTTCCGCCGCGACCGGCTTGACCTCCGCCGTCGGCTGCACTTCCTGCCGGACTTTCCCTTCGTGTTTCCCGAACAGACGCTGAGCCAGCAGCTCGGTGTAGTGTTGCGCGTTTATGGCGCCGACGGGTCTGGTGTGGAAGAACGCGTCGTCGGCTTGTTGCGCGACTTCGATCTGCTGGCACTTACCGCGAAACCGCTGGGCAAGTTTTCGCGCGGCCAGCTTTACAAGGCGGCGTTGGTAATGTTGCTGGCAGTGGACCCGGAGTTGTGGCTGCTGGACGAGCCGTTCGCCTCGGGCATGGACCCGCACGGCATCATCGCCTTCCGACGCCACGCGCGCGACGCGATCAACCGCGGCCGGACGGTGATCTTCACCACGCAAATCCTCGAGGTGGCCGAACGGTTTGCGGACCGCGTCTGCATCCTGCACCGCGGCGAACTGCGCGCGTTCGAAACGATGGCGGCGCTGATGACCAAGGCGCGCGACGGAGCCGGTCCGCTGGAAGCCGTGTTTCACCAACTTCGCGGAGACGAATCGTGAACCTGCACTCGCGTCAATTCGAGAAAGCCCTGCGCCGCCGCGTGCAACAGGAACTGCGCAACTCGCCAGCGTTGGCGCGGGAACATCGTCGGGAGCGCCGGCGTTTCTGGCGGGACGCTCGCGCGCCCCAGTGGGCATATCAGCTCTTCTTCGGCGGCTGGCTGGCGGGAATGTGGTCAGCACTGCTGATGGAGCCTGGTTTATTTGAACCCAGTCTGGCTGTGTTTGCGCTCTGGTGCCTGGGCATTGTAGGGACGCAGACGCACCGGCTGTGGGCAACGCTGTATCGGCCGGGCGACTTGACCGTGCTGTTGAATCTGCCGTTGAGCGACGCGGACATTTTCGCCCGGCAACGACGTGAGTTCCGGCGCAATTCGCCGGGATTGCTCCTGCATTTTCTGCCGGCAGGCCTGGTGCTCCTGGTGTTTCGCCACGGCGGCGGTGGCGAAGGTTTGGCGGCGGTGTTACTGCCGCCGCTGCAAGCGGTCCTGGCACTTGCGACCGCCGTGCAGGTCGCCGCGTTTCTGCCACGACTCGGCCGCTGGCTCTGGTTGGGTTTACCGGCGGCGCTGGCGGCGGCTTTGTGCGCCTGGCAGTTTGGCGGCTGTCGCGACGCGCTCGTTCAAGCTGGCTGGTGGCTGCCGCCGTTTGGCTGGGTGAACTACGCTTACGAACGCGGCGCGTGCCAGGGCGATCTTTGGGCGTGGACGCTGCTTCTGCCGGCGGCGTTGCCCGTCTGGACGCTGCCGTTCGCCTGGCGGCGTCTGCGGGAGCGTTACGTGTTCATCGAACCGGCCGGGTTCGACCCGGACGAGGAGACGGATGAATCCTTTGCGGACGAAACGACTGCTTCGCGGGAACTGGGTCCCACCGAACTGGAGGATCGGCTGCGCGCCCGCGAATTTCTGCAACCGCTCGACTGGACGCGCTTCGGCTGGATCGAACGATTGGCGGCGCGGAGTCTCAGCCGACGCGAACGCCTGGTGGCGGAGTTCATGACGGGTGGCCGCCCCTACTGGACAAGAAATTGGCAACGGGCGGTGTGGTTCTTTCCTTTGTCTTTGCTCCTCGCCTGTCTTGCGGACCCAAATCACGGCTGGCTGATCTTCATTGCTTTTGTGGTCGTGGCAGTTCGCGGCGTGCCCCTGTTGGGCGGCCATTGGCGTGGTCTTGAATCGTGCTTTATCGGCGGCCAATTCGCGCCGGCCTACGCGGGAATGCCGCTCGGTTTCGCCGAGATGGCGCGGGTCATGCTCAAGGCCAGCACGCTGCGGTGGCTGGCCGCCGCTCCTTTCTTGCTGGCGCTGGCCGCAGTCAGCGGCTGGCGCATGCTGGGTGACTGGGGCGCCGGCGCGGACATGGCGCTGCGCGGAATGGCTCTGTGCCTGGTGCTGCAACCAGCGGTCGTGGCACTCCGCCTGGCGGGCAACGGCGACACGCAGCACATCAAGCTGAGAGATGTCTTGATCGTGCTTCTTTTTGCAGCACCCATCATGGCATTTACGATCGGAGCCTTGGTTTCCCCAGGTCTGGTGTGGACCACGGCCTGCTTGGGAGGCTGTGCCGTCTCGGCCCTGGGGTTGATGTGGCTTTACGCCATGGCGTGGAAACGGGGGTGGTTTGACCTTGCCCACGACCGGCCGAACAACTCGTGAAAACCGCGTCGTGAAATCGGCCCGCCAGGCATTCCCATTGACTCAAACCGATGACGTGCTAGAACCAACCCGCCGCACGGGCGGTTTGAAGGAAATCTTGTCATGCTGATCCGGCCTACACGAAAATCAGGATTCACGCTGGTGGAAGTCGTGGTGTTGCTGGCCATCGTCCTGTTGCTGCTGACGCTGGCGGTGCCCAATTACGTGCGCGAACGGCGCACCGTGCAACGGGAAGCCTGCATCGAGCAACTCCGCCAAATCGGCGCCGCCAAGGACCGATGGGCGACCCAAAATCGCAAGTCCGCCGGCACGGTCGTCTCGGCGAGCGATTTGGTGAAATATCTAAAACACGGCCAAATGCCCGTTTGCCCGGCCGGTGGCGAGTATGCCATCAATCCCGTCGGCGTGGCCCCCACGTGCAGCTTGGGAGTCAGCCTGGGGCACAAGCTCTGATCGCACGCTCTGCAACCCGCGTTTTCATCCCACGCAGGAACGAAAAAGGCCCGCAACGCGCGGGCCTTTCGCTTTGTTAAAACGGGCGATTACTTCTGATCCGAAGCCGGCGTGGTCTTGTCTTCGGCGGCGGCCTCCGGCGGTTTGGCCGCCGGGGCTTCGGTCGCTGCGGCCGGCGCGGTTTCCGTCGCGGGCTTTTCTTTGGGCGCTTCCGGCGTGGTGGTCAACGCGGTGTCCACCCACTCAAGAATGGCTACTTGCGCGGCGTCGCCCTGGCGTTGGGCCAGTTTCAGGATGCGTGTGTAACCGCCACGACGCTCCTTGTGCGCGGGAGCCAGTTCCTGAAACAGCATACGCACAGCGTCTTCGTCCTGCCGGAGCCGGGCGGAAACGAGCCGGCGGTCGTGCAAACTCCCCCGCTTGGCGAGGGTCAGCAGTTTTTCGGCGACCGAACGGGCGGCCTTGGCCTTGGCCAGGGTGGTGGTGACGCGGCGTTCTTTGATGAGGCTGCAAACCAGGTTGGCGAGCATGGCGTTGCGGTGCTCGCCGGTGCGGCCGAGTTTGGCGGTGCGTTTAAGATGGCGCATAAGACGGAAAGGACGGTCAGGCCTGCGGTTTAGGCTCTTCCTTCGGCGCTTCGAGCAGGCTGGTGTCAATGTTCATGCCGAGCGACAGTCCCAAGGTCGCCAGCTTTTCTTTGATCTCGTTGAGCGACTTCTTGCCGAAGTTGCGGTATTTGAGCATCTCCTGCTCGGTCTTCATCGCCAACTGGCCGACCGTGGTGATGTTGGCGTTGTTCAAACAATTGGCGGCCCGGACGCTTAACTCGATTTCGTTCACGCTCATGTTGAGCAGCTTCTTCATCTTCAGCCGCTCCTCATCCTGCGTGTCCACGACTTCCTCGAACTCGATGGCGTTCTTGTCGTAGCCCACGAACACATCGAGGTGGTGCTGGAGAATGGCCGAGGACTGCACCAGGGCGTCGTCGGGCGAAATGCGGCCGTCGGTCCAGACCTCGAGGTTCAGCTTGTCGTAATCAGTCTTCTGGCCAACACGCGCGGCCTCGACGGTATAGCGGACGCGGGTAACCGGGGAGAACAACGAATCAATCGCGATCACGCCGATCGCCTGGTCCAGCTTCTTGTTTTCGTCTCCAGGACAAAAACCGCGCCCGACCTTGATTTCGAGTTCCATCTCGAACTTCTTCTTCTTGTCAATGGTGCAGATGACCTGCTCCGGATTGACGATTTCGAGATTCTGGCAAAGCTGAATGTCGCCAGCCGTGACGGCCCCCTCCTTGTTGACCGAGAGCAGCAGCGGTGGAAAATCGCGCGTGTTGCCGAGGTGCTTGAACTTGATTTTCTTCAGGTTCAGCACGATGTCCGTGACATCCTCCACCACACCGTCCACCGTGGTAAACTCGTGCATCGCGCCGTCAATCTTGACGGACGTGACCGCCGCGCCCTCCAGCGAGGAAAGCAGCACCCGACGAAGCGAGTTGCCGATGGTGTGGCCGTAGCCGGTTTCAAACGGCTCCGCGAAGAACTTGGTGTAGGTGGGCGTCGCGGAAGACTCATCCTTGGTCAACCGCTTCGGCATTTCAAAACGACCTAAACGAACTGGCATAGTTGGACTCCTGGCAATTTCAATCTGACCGGCGTCTTGGTATTCCCGCAGCGACGCCGGCCCGTATAATTGCACCGGCCTCCATCCGGAGGCCAATTAAGGTTAGCGGGAATAAAACTCAACGACCGCCTGTTCATTGGCAATCGGCTGGATGTCGTCACGCGTGGGCATCCGCATCACCACGCCTTTGAACGCTTCCTTGTTCAAGGACAGCCAGTCCGGCACGGCACGGCTGGTGGATGACTCCATGTTCTTGGTGGCCATCTGCCGTGAAACCGTGGCGTTCTGGACCTCAATGGCATCGTTTACCTTCAAAGCATAGGAAGGCGCGCTCACCTTCCGGCCGTTCACCTTGACGTGCCCGTGCGACACCATCTGCCGGGCGGCGGCACGCGTGCCGGCAAAACCCAGATGATAGACGACATTGTCCAGGCGCATCTCCAGAATCTGGAGCATGGTCTCGCCGGTCACGCCGCGCTTGCGCAAAGCCCGCTCATAAACTCCGCGGAACTGGCGCTCAAGCAGGCCGTAATAATAGCGCAGCTTTTGCTTCTCGATCAGGCCCAAACCATACTCGGTGGTTTTGCGGCGGCTCTTGGGGCCGTGGACGCCGGGGCCATAGTTGCGCCGTTCCAGATATTTCGTGGGACCGAAAATGGGGAGGCCGAATCGCCGGCTGATGCGAACGCGTGGTCCTGTATAACGAGCCATTGTTGGTGGTAGTTGAACGTTGAGAGTTGAGAGTTACACGCGGCGCTTCTTGCGCGGCCGGCAACCGTTGTGCGGGATGGGGGTGACGTCCTTGATGACCGTGATTTCCAGTCCGATGGCCTGCAATGCGCGAATGGCGGATTCGCGACCCGATCCGGGACCTTTGACCTGCACCTCCACTTCGCGCATCCCGTGCGACATGGCCTGGCGCGCGGCGTCCTGGGCGACCTGTTGCGCCGCAAACGCCGTGCTCTTGCGCGAGCCTTTGAACCCGACCTTGCCGGCACTGGACCAACCGATCAGGTTGCCCTGCATGTCGGTGATGGTCACCTGGGTATTGTTGAACGTGGCGAGAATGTGCGCCACGCCGGTGAAAATATTTTTGGCCCCTTTGGCCTTGACGATCTTCTTGGTCGCCAAGTCATCCGCCAGCAGTTCCGCAGCGGTGGGAGCGGTGCCAGCCGCCGGCGTCGCCGGCCCGGCCGGTACCGCAGGTTCGCCCGGTTTGGCAGCCGGCGCAGCCGGCGCGGCAACCGCGCCTTCGACGCCAGCCGCCGCAGCTTTCTTGGCCGGCTTGGCGGGCTTGTCGCCCGCCGGTGTGAGCGGCTTGGCGTCCTTGGCAGGCGCCGGTTTCTGAGGTTTGGTTTCGTCAGCCATAGCAGAAAGGTTTCGTTAGTGAATGCCGGTCTTCGCGTTGGGATTGCGCACCACACCGACAGTCTTGCGCGGCCCCTTGCGCGTGCGGGCATTGGTTTGCGTGCGCTGGCCGCGGACCGGGAGGCCGCGCAGGTGGCGGACCCCGCGATAACACTTGATCGTCTGGAGGCGCTTGAGGTTCATGCCGATCTCCCGGCGAAGATCGCCTTCGATCACATACTTGCCCTCCTGAATCGCATGAACAATCTGGGAAAGCTGTTGTTCACTGAGATTCTTCGCGCGGATGCTCGGATCAATCTGCGCGCGGGCGAGAATCACCTTCGAATTTGACGGACCAAGCCCGTAAATGTAGCGCAACGCGATGTCAATGCGCTTTTCGCCGGGAATGTCCACACCAAGGATGCGTGCCATAGCTGTCGGTTCTTTTCGTTTAGCCCTGCCGTTGCTTGTGCCGGGCGTTGGAACAAATCACGCGAATGACGCCCTTGCGCCGCACGATTTTGCAGTGCTCGCAGAGCTTCTTGACTGATGCGCGAACTTTCATGTTGTCTCTAACTTTCGTTCAAAATGATTCTGCCTTTCGAGAGGTCGCACGGCGACATCGCCACGCTCACCCGGTCGCCCGTCTTCAAGCGACCCAGCCGGGTGCGTTCCCGGCGCAAGCCATATCCCAAAAACCGGTGGCCGTTGGCCAGTTCCACCCGGAACTTCGCCTCCGGCAACACGGCCACAATCACACCTTCAGCCTCGATGCTGTCCGGTCGCACCGCGTCAAAATCTCAGCCTGCGCCCCGGTGATCAACACTGAATGTTCAAAGTGCGCTGACGGCAGGCCGTCTTGCGTCACCACCGTCCAGCCATCGTCCAACATCCGGACCGCCGGGCCGCCCGCGTTAACCATCGGTTCGATGGCAATCGTCATTCCCGCCCGCAACACCGGCGATTTTGTGCCATCCACGAAGTTGGGCACCTGCGGGTCCTCATGCATGGTGCGGCCAACGCCGTGACCGACAAACTCGCGGACGACACTAAACCCGTTGGCCTCGACATACTGCTGGATGGCCCGCGAAATGTCCACCACCCGGTTGCCCTGCACGGCGCACGCAATCCCTTCGTAAAGTGCCCGCTCAGTGACATCAATCAACTTTTGCGCCAACGGACTGCATCCGCCCACCGGCACCGTGCGGGCCGTGTCACCGATGTAGCCGTGAAAATTGACACCCACATCCAAGCTTACCACGTCGCCAAACTGCAACCGCCGGTCGCCCGCAATGCCATGAACAACTTCCTCGTTCACGGAGATGCACAAGTGGCATGGATATTTGCGGTAGCCAAAAAAGGCACTGCGACCGCCATGCGCCTGGATTTGCTCCGCAGCGAACTCTTCAACTTCCCTTGTCGTCAGTCCAGGGCGAACGAAAGCGCACACCTCATCGAGAACCGCTGCGGTCACCGCGCCTGCGGCCCGCATGGCCGCCTGGTCCCGCTCGTTTTTCAAGATGATCATGCGCGGTGCGTTTTTACGCCAATGTCGCTGTAAAAGATCAAAACACGCCAACAGTCAACGTTGAATCCGCAACCGTCCGGACGGACTCGACGGCAATCCATCGGCTAAAACCGGCCTTTGATGCGCCCCTTTTTCAGGAACCCGTCGTAATGCCGCATCAACAGATGCGACTCCATCTGCCGCATGGTGTCCAGCAGCACGCCCACCGTTATGAGCAGGCTGGTGCCGCCAAAAAACTGGCCCACCGCAAAGGGAACGCCCCACCAGTTATACATCAAGGTCGGTACAATCGCGATCGCCGCCAGGAAGAGGGCACCAGCAAGCGTGATGCGGCTCATGGCCCGGTGGAGAAAATCGCTGGTGGCCTGCCCCGGCCGCACACCGGGAATGTAACCGCCATACTTCTTCAAGTCGTCGGCAATCTGGATTTCGTTGAACTGCGTCGCGACCCAGAAATAGGTGAAGAAGATGATCATCAGCGCTTCGATCGTGATGTAGATCAACGTTCCCCGCTGCAACGCGACATAGAGCGCGCTGAACACCTTCGACAGCCCTTCCATGTTCTTTTCCGTAAGCCGTGACGCCTGCAAGAAAATCGTTTCCGGGAACATCAAAATGGCCTGGGCGAAGATGATCGGCATGACGCCAGCGTAACTCACCCGCAAGGGCATGAAGGACGTGCCGCCCGCATACACCTTCCGGCCAACCGCCCGCTGGGCATATTGCACCGGAATCTTGCGCTGCGCCTGGGTCACGGCGATGACCGCCGCCACCACGGCCAGGAGCAGCAAGAGCAGCGCAATGGCAAAGAACGGATTGAAACTGTTCGCCGCGCCCTTGCCGGGGAAGAACATCAGCCACGCCCCCTGCAAGGCCTGCGGCAGTCGCGCGAGAATGCCGATCGTAATGACCAGCGAGACGCCGTTGCCAATGCCGCGATCCGTAATTTGCTCGCCCAACCACATCAGCAAGAGCGTGCCGGTCGTCAATACCAGCACGGTTTGAAGGCGATACCACCAAAGGTTTTGGATCAACACCAACCCGCCCGGGAAATTGCCGCCGAACACTTTTTCCGGGTTCTCCCAACTTAGCGCCATGAAGAAACCCTGCCCCAGACAAAGCAGAACGGTCAGATAGCGTCCATATTGGATGATTTTCGTCCGGCCACCCTCTTCCCGTACCATTTTGGCCAGTTGCGGCACCACGGCGCTGAGCAACTGGATGATAATGGTGGCGCTGATGTAAGGCATGATGCCCAACGAACCGATGGCGCAGTTCTCCATCGCGCCGCCGGTGAACAGGCTGTACATGCCGAGCAGACCGCCGGTTTTGCTGGCATTCTGCTCAAAATACTGCGCCAACGCGGCCCCATCCAAGCCAGGGATCGGGATCAACGCCACCATCCGGCACACTGCCAACACCAGAACGGTGAAGATGATCCGCGACTTCAGTTCGGGGATCTTAAAGCAGTTGGCAAACGTGGCGAAGATGGCCTTGAACATAAGCAGTGACGGTTATCAGGCTTCCTTCGCCGTCGCGGCAGGTCTGGCGGCTTTGACCGGCTTGGCTGTCCGCACCACTCGCACCACCACTTCACAAGTGCCGCCCGCGGCCTCAATGGCCTGCCTGGCCTTCGCGCTAAACGCGTGGGCCACCACCGTCAGCTTGCGTTCGAGTTTGCCATTACCCAGAATTTTGACGCCGTCTCCCGCACCGTTGGCCAGACCCGCTTCCCGCAAGGCCGCCTCGTCCACCCGGATGCCGTCGGCAAACCGGTTCAGCGAAACCAAGTTCACGGGAAGGTAGCGCGTCGCGTGGCGGGCATTGTTGAAGCCGCGCTTGGGCATGCGCCGGATGAGCGGCATTTGTCCGCCCTCGAAACCGATGCGTATGGAACTGCCGGAACGCGCGGACTGGCCTTTGCCACCGCGGCCGCTTTGACGACCATGGCCACTGGATTCGCCGCGGCCCAGCAACTTGGTTGGGCGCTTGGCGCCGGGACGGGGTTTTAAATCGTGCAAACGCATAAAATCAAACGGCTATTGACGCGGTTCAGCCGGCGTGGCGGGCGCCACCGGAGCAACGGGAGTCGCAGGTACTGCCACCGCCTCGACCCGCTTGGTGGGCAATGCCAGGCCCCGGTTACGGTAAATGGCCTCGCGCAACCGGAGGCGCAGCAGGGCATTCAGCGTGGCCTTGGCCACGTTGGCCGCGTTTTTCGAACCGAGTGACTTGGTCAGAATATCCCTTACACCAGCGGCTTCCAAGACGGCACGAACCGTCTTGCCGGCGATGACGCCGGTGCCCGGCGAGGCCGGCCGCAGCAGAACCTGCGCGCCGTCGTAGGTGCATAGCACTTCGTGCGGGATGGTGGCGGCGGCGAGGGCTACGTTAAGCAAATTGCGCTTGGCATTGTCACCGCCCTTGCGGATGGCGTCGGCCACTTCACCAGCTTTGCCCAGACCGAGGCCGACTCGGCCCTTTTTGTCACCCACGACCACCAGCGCGCTAAAGCTGAAACGCCGGCCGCCCTTGACGACCTTCGCCGAGCGGTTGATGAAAATGACCTTTTCTGAAAGCTCGTCTTCCGAGCGGTTGTCGCCCTGGCCGTCCGCACCTTCGGCACCGGGACGTCCGCGTCGTCCGCCCCGCATGCCGCCGCGCATTCCCCCGCGACCCGGTGGCCGGCTCTCCGACAGATTGGTTTTGTTCAATTCAGCCACGATGATTCCTCAATGGGTTAAAATTGCAATCCTGCCTCGCGGGCCGCGTCGGCCAGGGCCTTGACCTTGCCGTGATACCGTGCGCCGCTGCGATCGAAAACCACACTGGTGATGCCTTTGGCCTTGGCCGCCTCCGCCGCCACCGCGCCGACGCGTTTGGCGCTGGCCACGTTGGCCTTGAGCTTGCCGCGGTCGTCCAGCGCCTTGCTGCGCGTGGAGGTCGCGGCCAAAGTCACACCTTTGATGTCGTCCACAAACTGCACGTAAATGTGCTGGCCCGTGAACCGAACCGCCATGCGGGGCCGTTCGGCAGAACCTTTGATGCGCTGACGAATCCGCCAGCGTCGGCGACGTTCCAATTCCAGTTTCTTTTCCGTTCTCATCGTCAGAGGTCACGCATTGATGTCGCGACCAGAAATACTCGGTTAAAGTCCAGGTTACTGGACGGTCTTGCCTTCCTTACGGACCACGTGCTCGCCCACGTAACGCACACCCTTGCCCTTGTAAGGTTCCGGCGGATAGAAGGCGCGCAAGTCGGCAGCGACCTGACCGACCATCTTCTTGTCGGGGCCTTCGACGGTCAGCTTCGTGTTTTCTTCAACCGTGACCTTGATCTGGTCCGGAATGGCATAATTGATCGGGTGCGAGAAGCCAAGCTGCATGTTGACCGTCTTGCCCTGCACGGCCGCCTTGAAACCAACACCCTGGATTTCCAGTTTCTTGACGTACCCCTCGTTGACGCCCTTGACCATGTTGTTCACGATCGCGCGGGCAAGTCCGTGCATGGCCCTGGCGGTGGCGTCCTCGCCGTCGCGCGTCACCACCACCTTGTCCCCTTGGACGGCCGCGGCGGTGCGTTTGGGCAGATCAAAGTTCAGCCGCCCTTTCGGGCCTTCGACGGAGATGGTGCGGCCATTGATCTGCACCTTCACCTTGGGCGGCACTGTAACTGGCATTCTTCCGATTCTGGACATGGCGCTCCTCTGATTTACCAAATGTAACAAAGCACTTCCCCGCCGACGTTTTGTTTGCGGGCGTCCACGCCGGTCATCACACCGTGCGGAGTCGAGAGAATGGCAACCCCCATTCCCCCAAGCACGCGCGGAATGTCCCGCGCACCCACATAATGGCGAAGCCCAGGCGTGCTGACCCGGCGGAGTCCTTCGATGACTCCCTTCCGGCCCTGGAATTTCAACTTGAGCTTGAGCTGCTTGATTTTGTCGCCCTCCACGGCGCAGTCGGCAAGGTAGCCTTCCTGCTTGAGGATCCGGGCGATGCGCTCTTTCAGGCGCGAATGCGGCAGGGTCACGGCCGGCAGCAAGGCCTGGTTGGCGTTGCGAATCCGCGTGAGCAAATCGGCGATCGGGTCGGTCATAGGCTTACCAACTGGCTTTGGTGACGCCGGGGATCAGGCCCGACAAGGCCATTTCACGGAACGTCAGACGGGACACGCCGAACTTGCGCAGGTGGGCGTGCCGGCGGCCGGTCACCCGGCAACGATTGGTGGTGCGCACGGGGCTGGCGTCGCGCGGCAGCTTGGCCAAGCCGGCATAATCCTTTTTGGCCTTCAACTCAGCGCGCAACGCCGCGTATTTCTTCACGGTTTCGCGCTTGCGCTTGTCGCGTTCAATCCAGGAGACTTTGGACATATTATTTTCCTTCTGCGAACGGCATCCCCAGCATTTTAAGGAGATCACGGGCCTCCTCATTCGTCGGGGCCGTGGTGACAATGGTAATGTCCATGCCTTGATGCCGCTTGATTTTGTCGAGATCAATTTCCGGGAAAATGCTCTGGTCATCGAGTCCCAGCGAATAATTGCCGCGGCCGTCAAACGCACGCGGACTGAGGCCGCGGAAGTCACGAATGCGCGGCAGCGTCACCGCCACCAGCCGGTCAAAGAACTCATACATGACTTCGCGCCGCAGGGTGACATGACAA
Source organism: bacterium (assembly GCA_021780105.1). GTDB lineage: Bacteria > Verrucomicrobiota > Verrucomicrobiia > Limisphaerales > J093 > JAJXZJ01. The sequence goes on along the minus strand of JAJXZJ010000010.1, from coordinate 57,490 downwards.
CCGATGGCCTGCCCCTGGCGCAGTTTGAAATTCGCCACGCTCTTGCGGGACTTGTCAATCACCGGCTTCCGACCGGTGATGGCCGTCAGGTCGCGGGCCGCATCGTCCACCGCGACTTTTTCCAGCGAGGAACTCACGCCCATGTGGATGATGATCTTCTCCACCCGCGGCACCTGCAGGGTATTCCCGTAGTGCCACTTTTCCATCAAAGCGGGCCGCACGGCCTCTTCGTATTTTTGCTGCAATCTTGGTTTCATGGCGAAAATCAGGCGGCCGCAGGCGTCACGCCGTGTTTGGCGGCGCGCGCGTCAAACAGCTCGGCCTTCATGACATTGGAAATGTGGATGGTGCCTTCGCGCTCCACGATGGCCCCCTGGGGGTGTTGCTGGCTTTTGCGCGTGTGCCGCTTGATCATCTTGATGCCTTCGACAATCACCCGCTCCTTCTTGGGCAGCACGGCGATGATCTTGCCGCGCTTGCCCTTCTCCGTGCCGGCAATGACGACGACCTGATCGCCGCGTTTGACGTGGAATCTTCGCATACGTTCTAAATGACCTCCGGGGCCAGGGAAATGATTTTCATGAACCGCTTCTCGCGCAATTCGCGGGCCACCGGCCCGAAGATGCGCGTGCCGCGCGGATTGTTTTCCTTGTCAATGATCACGATCGCGTTGCTGTCGAAGCGCAAATACGAGCCGTCCGACCGGCGGATGGCCTGCCGTGTGCGCACCACCACGGCGTCCACCACGTCACCCTTCTTCACGGTGCCGTCGGGCGCGGCTTCCTTGATGTGCGCCTTGATGATGTCGCCAACATGGGCATACCGCTGGTTGCGGCCCAGCACACCGATGGCCGCGGCGCGCTTGGCCCCGGAATTGTCGGCCACGTCAAGGATGGAACGGATTTGCAGCATAAATCAGACTCCTTCGGCGTGCAGCGCTTCGGCCGCCAGGTTGCGCTCAACAATGTTCACCAGGCGCCAGCACTTGAGCTTGGAAATTGGACGCGTCTCCTGGATGAGCACGCGGTCACCCACCTTGGCCTCGCTCTTCTCGTCGTGTGCGTAGAATTTCTTGTAACGGGTCACCACCTTTTTGAACTGCGGGTGGCGGAAGCGGCGTTCGACGCGGACCACGATGGTTTTGGCCATCTTGCTGGCGATGACGTCGCCGACGCGTTCCTTACGGTGACTGCGATTGGAATGATTCTCTGGCATAACCGTCAACTCAGGCTGACTTTCGGCGCAAAACGCTCATTTGCGTCTCCACACGGGCGATTTCCCGGCGCAACGTGCGCAAACGGGCCGGCTTCTCCAATTGACTGCTGGCCTGCTGCAGTCGCAAGTTGAACAACTCCTGTCGCAGGTCGCGCCCCAGCGCGGCCAGTTCGACCGCCGTCTTTTCCTTCAATTCTGACTTCTTCATGCGAACAGCGTGATAGCGGACTAATTCGAGTGGTGGCGGGAGATGAACTTGGTGCGGATCGGCAGTTTCGTGGCCGCGAGGCGCAACGATTCACGCGCGATCGCTTCCGTGACGCCGTCCACCTCGAACAGCACCGTCGCCGGCTTCACCACCGCGACCCAGCTTTCCACCGCGCCCTTGCCCGTGCCCATGCGGACTTCCAAGGGCTTCTTGGTAATCGGCTTGTCGGGAAAAATCCGGATCCACATCTTGCCACGGCGCTTCATGTAACGGCTGATCGCCACGCGGGCCGCCTCAATCTGCTTGGTGTCCATCCAGCACCGTTCCGTGGCTTGCAGGCCGTATTCGCCGTAAGCTACCGCGTTGCCCCGCGTGGCCAGCCCTGTCCGGCTGCCGCGCTGCTGCTTGCGGTGCATTACTCTGGCAGGCATCAATGGCATAACAAATCCTCGTCAAATTCCTGGTTAGTTCGTGGCCACGACCGCCACGGCGGGCGCGGTTGCCGGTGCCGGGGCACTCACGCCCGCCGCCGGCGCCGCCACCAACGGTTTCCGTTCGCCCTGGGTTTCACCTTTGCAAATCCAGCATTTGATGCCGAGCTTGCCATACATGGTGCGCGCCTCGGCGAAGCCGTAATCAATCTTCGCCCGCAACGTGTGCAACGGCACCCGGCCCTGGTGGTACGATTCCACCCGCGCCAGTTCCGCGCCGCCCAACCGGCCGGCACAGCGCACTTTGATGCCCTCGGCCCCAAAATCCATCGCCGTCTGCACGGCCTTTTTCATCGCGCGGCGGAAGGAAATGCGGCGCTCGAGTTGCAGGGCGATGTTCTCGGCGACCAACTGGGCGTCCAGCTCCGGCGTCTTGATTTCCTGGATGTCCACATAGACTTCCTTGCCCGTGAGCCGGCTGAGTTCCTCCTTGAGCTTGTCAATCTCCGCGCCTTTGCGGCCAATAACCACGCCCGGGCGGGCGGTGAAAATCGTGATGCGACAACGGTTGGCCGCGCGCTCAATCTGAATTTTTGGCACGGAGGCGGACTCCAGCTTCTTCTTCAGAATCTCGCGGATCTTATAGTCCTCGGTGAGGAGCTTGCCGTACTCCTTCTTGCCTGAATACCACTTGGACAGCCAGTCCTTGTTGACTGCGATCCGCAGGCCGATTGGATTGGTTTTCTGACCCATAAGCTTACTCGTCCGACAAAACGATCTTGATGTGGCAATTGCGTTTGAGAATGGGACCGGCGGAGCCGCGCGCCTTCGGGGTGAAACGCTTGAGCGTCGTAGCCGTCCCGGCCACGGCTTCCTTCACCCGCAAGGTTTCCGGCTTGAGGCCCTTGTTGTTCTCCGCGTTGGCGATGGCCGACTTGAGGGTTTTGGCCACCAAGCGGGCGGATTTGCGCGGCACCACGGCGAGCACCGCGGCGGCGCGCTCGGCGGGCAGGCCCTGAATTTGCCGCACCACCTCGCGCATCTTCTGCGCGGACATGCGGACGTTGCGGGTGATGGATTGCACTTCCATAGGCTTACTTCGCTTCGGCCTTCGCCGTGTGAGCACCGTGCTTCTTGAAGGTGCGTGTCAGGGAAAACTCGCCCAGCCGGTGGCCCACCATGTTCTCGGTGACGAACACCGGATTGAACAACTTGCCGTTATGCACGTTGAAGGTGAGCCCGACAAAATCCGGCGTGATCATGGAGCGCCGCGACCAAGTTTTGATCGGCGCCTTGGACTTGGTTTCCTTCGCCTTGAGGATTTTCTCCTGCAAGTGCTGGTCCAAAAACGGACCCTTTTTGATCGAACGTCCCATAGCGGTTTACTTCTTTTTCATTGGCCGGCCGTCGCGACGGACGACAATGAACCGGTCGGAATGTTTGCGGTGCTGGCGGGTGCGCTTGCCTTTGGCAATCAAGCCCCAGGGCGAGGTTGGCTGCTGCCAGCCGCCACCGGACTTGGATTTACCGGCGCCGCCGCCGTTCGGGTGGTCCACCGGGTTGCGTGCCACGCCACGGTTGATCGGCCGGATGCCAAGATGCCGCGAGCGCCCGGCCTTGCCGAGCTTGACGTTTTCGTGCTCAATATTGCCAACCTGCCCGATGGTGGCATAGCAAATTTCGTTGATCTTCCGGATTTCACCCGAGGGAAGCCGCACCAGCGCGTAACCCTCGTCGCGCGACATCAGGGTGGCGGCACCGCCGGCCGACCGCACCAACTGACCGCCGCGGCCCGGCGACAATTCAAGATTGTGAACCGGCATTCCGACGGGTATTGCCTTCAAAGGCAGGCAATTGCCAACATCGGGCGCGGCGTTGGGACCGCTAAGCACCTTCACCCCCACCTTCAGGCCTTCCGGCGCGACGATGTAGCGCTTGTCGCCATCCTTGTATTGCAGCAGCGCAAGCCGGGCGGAACGGATCGGATCATATTCGATCGCCTTCACCTCGGCCTCGACGCCGCGTTTGTCGCGCTTGAAATCCACCAGGCGGATTTTCTGCTTGTGTCCGCCGCCAATGCCGCGCGCCGTGACCCGGCCGTAAGTGTTGCGGCCGCCGGTCTTCTTGCGGATGACGACCAGCGATTTCTCCGGCTTGGACTTGGTGATCTCCGCGAAACTCGCCACCGTGATGTAGCGGGTCGAAGGAGTGAGCGGACGGAAAGTTTTTACGGGCATAAACAACTCCACTAGGTCAACACGATCTTGTCGCCTTCCTTGAGCGTGACGATCGCCTTCTTCCAATTGGGCGCCTGACCGGCCTGCGCAGTACGCTGGCGACGGAGCTTGCCCCGGACATTCATCGTCTGCACATCCGTCACCGTGACCTTGAAAAGCTCCTCCACGGCGTTGCGGATTTGAATCTTGTTCGCCCGCCGGTCTGCCACCACCGTGTATTGGTTGTGCTTCTCCGTTTGAATGCTGCCTTTTTCCGTTAGGCGAGCGGTCTTGATGATTTCGAACGGGCTCATGTTACTTCAAGCGTTGCTCGACCTGGGCGAAGGCCGGGCGGGTGAACAGCAGTTTGCCATACTTGAGCACCTGGTAGGTGTTCAACGCGGCGCCGGTCGTCAACCCGACATCCGGCACATTGCGCGAAGCCAGGCGCAGGTTGGTATCGTCGTTCGCAGCGACCACGAGCGTGGAACCTTGAACCTGCAAGGCAGCCAGCACTCCGAGAAATTCCTTGGTTTTGGGCGAGGCCAGCTTCAAGTCGTCCACCACCAGCACATCGCCCGCCTTGAGGCGTTCGCTGAGCGCCTTGCGGAAGGCAAGCGCCCGCGTGGTCTTGGAAATCTTCTTGCCGAAATCGCGCGGCTTGGGTCCGAACGTCACACCGCCACCGCGCCACAAAGGCGACGCATACGAGCCAGAACGGGCACGACCGGTGCCCTTCTGGCGCCATGGTTTTTTGCCGGACCCGGACACCTCGCCCATGGTCTTGGTGCAGGCCGTGCCCTGCCGCCGGTTGGCTAGGTGCGCCACCACGGCATCATGCACCGCCTGCGTGCCCCTGCCGTTTTCGATGAGCGAAAAGCCCACCTCCAGCTCACCGGCACTGTTTCCCTTGCTGTCTTTGACCGTCAATTTCATGAGCGTCTCGGTTTACTTGCCTGCCTTGGCCGCGGCGGGTTTGGCACCGGATTTGGCCGCCTTCTCGGCGGCCTTCGCCGCCGCTTCCTGCAGCTTCCTGGCGGCTTCCGCCTTGGCCACGCGAATCTGCTCGGCCACCGTCTTCGGAATCTTCTTGGACTCGCGGATCACCACGTAATCGCCCTCGGCTCCCGGAATCGCGCCCTTGATCAGCAGCAGATTGTCCTCCGGCAGAACCTGCACAACCTCAAGATTCTGGGTCGTGCGCCGCACCTGCCCCAAGTGACCGGGCATTTTCAAACCGCGCATGACCGTGCCAGGGAACAGACGCTGGCCGATGGCGCCCGACCGGCGATGCCAACCTTTCGCCCCGTGCGTGGAGTCACCGCCACGGAACCCGTGACGACCGACAACACCTTCAAAGCCTCGACCCTTGGTCACTCCAATGGCGTCCACAAAATCACCGGGAAGAAAGAGGCTCGGCCCAACCACGTCGCCCGGCTTCACGGTCGCCGAAAAATCCCGGAACTCGCGAATGCGCTTCACAGGCTGGCCGTTGAATTTGCGAATATGTCCGGCCACCGCCTTCGTAAGCCGTTGTGGCTTCTGGTCGTCAAACCCAAGCTGCACGGCGTTGTAACCGTCGGTTTCCCGCGTCTTGCACTGCAACACGCGGTTCGGCCCGGCGAGCACGACGGTCACCGGCACCAAGGTGCCCTCCGCGTCGTAAACGCGCGTGTGGCCCAATTTTTTTCCGAGCAAGCCAATCATAAACTAAATCTTGATGGTAATATCCACGCCCGCCGGCAGGTTGAGCTTCTTCAGTTCATCCACCGTCTTTGCCGTCGGATCGAGGATGTCCAGCAACCGCTTGTGCGTGCGCTGTTCAAATGTCTCCTGCGATTTTTTGTCCGCGTGGGGCGAGCGTTGGACGGTAAACCGCTCGACCCGCGTCGGCAGCGGGATCGGTCCCGCCACGAGGGCGCCCGTGCGCTTCACCGTTTCGACGATCTCGCGGACCGACTGGTCAATGACACGATGGTCGTAAGCCTTAAGGCGAATGCGGATGCGTTGTCCAGCCATAAAAAGAGCAAGGTTGCAAAGTTAAGTGCGCGCAGGTTTCGGTTTCGCGGAATCCAGAATCGTGGCCACAATGTTCGCCGGGACCGGCTCGAAGGAAAACGGTTCCATCGAGTAGGCCGCGCGGCCTTTGGAAAGCGAGCGAATGGCAGTGGCGTAGCCGAACATCTCGGCCAGCGGCACATGGGCGTTCAGGCTCGTGGCGTTGTTCTTCGCCTCGATGCTGACGATCTTGCCGCGCCGGCGGTTCAGATCGCCCAGCAGATCGCCTTGATACTCCTCCGGAGTGGTGCATTCCACCTTCATGATCGGCTCCAGCAGAATCGGCGCGGCCTTCTTGCAGGCCTCCTTCAAGGCAAAAATGCCCGCCATCTTGAACGCGAGTTCGCTGGAGTCCACCTCATGGAACGTGCCGTCAATGATGGCGACCTTCACATCCACCACCGGGTAGCCAACCAACACACCGCCGCCGATCGCTTCGTTCAGGCCGTCAATGACCGCTGGAATGTATTCCTTGGGAATGGCGCCGCCGACGATCTTGTTTTCGATCTCGACGCCCTTGCCGCGTTCATTGGGCGTGATCGTGATGACCGCGTGCCCGTATTGGCCGCGACCGCCGGACTGGCGGATGAATTTGCCTTCGCCTTCGGCCGACCTGGTAATCGTCTCGCGGTAGGCAATCTGCGGCGCGCCGGCGTTGGCCTCCACCTTGAACTCGCGGAACAGCCGGTCGCGAATGATCTCCAGATGAAGCTCGCCCATGCCGGCGATGATCAGTTGGCCGGTTTCCTCGTTCGTGAAGCAGCGGAAGGTCGGATCCTCCTCCGCCAGGCGCTGCAAGCCCTCGCTCATCTTGTCACGATCCGCCTTCGTCTTGGGCTCGACCGCCATCGAGATGACCGGCTCGGGGAAGGTCGGCGGCTCCAGCAACACCGAGGCATCCTCATCGCAAAGCGTGTCGCCGGTGGTGATGTTCCTCAGTCCAACCAGCGCCGCGATGTCGCCCGAATACACGGTGTCCACGTCAATGCGCTTGTCCGCCTGGATCATCATGACGCGGCTGACGCGGTCGCGTTTCCGGGTGCGGGGATTGTAAATGATGTCGCTCTTCTTGAGCTGACCACGATAGACGCGGAAGAACACCAGCTTGCCGACGTAGGGATCCGTCCAAAGCTTGAAGGCCAAGGAACAAAACTTGCCATTGTCGTCGGAGGTAATTTCCCGCACGGTTTCGTCATCGTCCACGTCCTGACCAGTGGCCGCCGGCACATCCAGCGGCGAGGGCAGGTAATCAATGACAGCATCCACCAGCGGCTGCACACCGCGCTTCTTGAAAGCGGAACCGCACAGGACCGGAACGAATTCGAGCTTGCAGGTGAGCCGGCGGATGGCCTGTTTGAGCGCCTGTGCGCTGACCGGCTTGTCCTCGATGATCAGTTCGGCAATCTCGTCATCCTTGTTGGATACTGCGTCGAGCAACTCGGCGTAGGCGGCCTTGGCCGCGTCTTCCAGTTCTGCCGGGACCGGCGTCACGTCGTAACGCATCCCCAGCTCGTCGGTTTCGTCGTAAACGATCGCCTTCTGGTTGATGACATCAATGACGCCGTGAAGATGATCCTCCTTGCCAATGGGGATCACGACCGGATAGGCGTAGGCGCCGAGCTTCTTGCGCATCTCGGCGACGGCATTTTCAAAATTTGCACCGGTGCGGTCCATTTTATTGACGAACGCGATGCGGGGAACGTTGTATTTGGTCGCCTGGCGCCAGACCGTTTCCGACTGTGGCTGCACGCCGGCCACGCCGCAAAACACGGCTACGGCCCCGTCCAGCACCCGCATCGAACGCTCGACCTCCGCGGTGAAGTCCACATGGCCCGGCGTATCAATGATGTTGATCCGGTGCGGAACGCCATCGAACAGCTTCACCACATCTTCGCCCTTTTGCGTCCAGTAGCACGTCGTGGCCGCCGAGGTAATGGTGATGCCGCGCTCGCGTTCCTGCTCCATCCAGTCCGTGACCGTGTTCCCGTCATCCACGTCGCCCATCTTGTGGATGAGGCCAGTGTAAAACAGAATCCGCTCAGTGGTGGTCGTCTTGCCGGCGTCAATGTGAGCTGCAATCCCGATGTTCCGGGTGTGCTCCATCGTGTATCGCCGGTTGGGCGAATTCACTGGTCGAATATTTTCCGTCACTGTTGCCATCGAAAGTCCGTATCGAACAAAAACGCCCCGACAACCATCGGCCTTCGGGGCGATTATTAAACCGCGCTGCTACCAGCGGAAATGAGCAAAGGCCTTGTTGGCCTGCGCCATCTTATGCACATCGTCGCGTTTGCGAATCGCGTTACCCTGCCCCTGGTAGGCCTCCATGATCTCGGCGGCCAGCGCCTGCTTCATCGGCACGCCCTTCCGGGCGTCCGCAAAATCCACAATCCACCGCATCGCGAGCGACACCTGGCGATCCGTGGGCACTTCCAACGGCACCTGATAGGTGGCACCGCCGACCCGGCGGGGCTTGACCTCCAGCCGCGGCTTGGCATTGTCAATGGCCCGTTGTAGAACATCCAGTGGATTAGCCGCGGGGTTCTTCGTCACCAGCTCATCGAACGCACCGTAAACGATGCGCTGAGCCACACTCTTCTTTCCCCACTTCATCACCACACTGACCAGCCGCGTCACCAGGGTCGAATGATACTTCGGATCCGGGTTGACGGGACGCTTGAACGCTTGACGTCTTCGGGACATACAAAATCAGGCTACTTGGCAGCCGCCGCGGCGGCGGGTTTGTTGCCTTTGGGGCGCTTGACCCCGTATTTCGAGCGGCTGACGCGCCGCTTCTCCACGCCGGCGGCATCCAGCGTGCCGCGCACGATGTGATAGCGAACGCCGGGCAAATCCTTCACACGGCCGCCCCGCACCAGGACAATCGAATGCTCCTGCAGGTTATGGCCTTCATCAGGGATGTAGGCGATGACTTCGTAGCCATTGGTCAAACGCACCTTGGCCACCTTGCGCATGGCTGAGTTGGGCTTCTTGGGCGTGCGGGTCATGACCTGCAGACAAACTCCACGGCGGAACGAAGCCCCCTGCAAGGCAGGCGACTTGCTCTTAAACTTTAACTTGTTACGTCCATGACGGACGAGTTGATTAATTGTCGGCATCGCAAGTGTTCTCGATTTGCCCCGCTTCCGCGCGCATTACGTGGCGCACGTCTGCCGCTCCGGGCAAAAACGGAGTGCGGATGATAGCAATGACTCCCGGCAGTGCAACAAGTATTTGAATTTTTTTGGCGTCTTTTGACGACGCATCAGTTGGCCGTGGGTTCTTCCGCCGCCACCGGGGCCGGCGGCTCCTCTTCCACAACCGCCTCCACGGGCAGTCTGATTTGCACATCCCGGTGCAAATGGAAGCCGGTTCCGGCCGGAATAATGTGACCCATGATCACATTTTCCTTGAATCCGCGCAGGTGATCCACCTTGCCCATCGTGGCGGCCTCGGTGAGCACCCGCGTGGTGTCCTGGAACGAGGCGGCGCTGAGGAAACTCTCGGTTTCCAGCGAGGCCTTGGTGATGCCCAGCAGCACGGGTTGCGCCTCGGCCGGTTTGCCACCCATTTTTTCGACGCGCTGGTTCTCTTCCTCGAAGGCGATTTTGTCAATTTGCTCGCCCCACAGGAACGTCGTGTCGCCCGGCTCGGTGATGCGCACCTTGCGGAGCATCTGCCGGATGATGATTTCGATGTGCTTGTCGTTGATCGTCACACCCTGCAGGCGATAAACCTCCTGCACCTCGTTGACGAGATGCTCCTGCAATTCCTGCGGACCGCAAACGTCCAGAATCTCGTGCGGCACCGTCGGTCCTTCGGTCAACTGCTGGCCTTTCTTCACAAAGTCGCCCTTGAACACAATGACGTGTTTGCCGATCGGGATGAGGTGTTCCTCCTCCACGCCGGTCTGCGGATCCTTGATGAGAATGCAACGTTTGCCGCGGACGCTCGCTCCAAAATCCACGATGCCGTCAATCTTGGAAATTTCGGCGGCATCCTTCGGCCGGCGCGCCTCGAAAAGTTCGGCCACGCGCGGCAGACCGCCGGTGATGTCCTTGGTTTTCGAGGTTTTCCGGGGCGTCTTGGCCAGCAGCGTGCCGGCCACGATCTTGTCGCCCTCGCTCACCACCAAATGCGCTCCGGATGGAATCGGATAGTTGGAGGCGACCTCGCCGCGCTCATCCTGAATGATGATCTGCGGCCGCAGGTCTTCCTTGTGATCAATGATCACCATGGCTTCCTGGCCAGTGGTTTCGTCCAACTCCTGCTTCATCGTGACGCCCTCGATGATGTCATTAAACACCACACGCCCGGCCTTCTCGGAGAGGATTGGCACGTTGTAGGGATCCCACTGCACAAAGGTGTCGCCTTTTTTCACGCGGCCACCACTGGGCACGGAAATGACCGCGCCGATCGGAACCACATGGGCTTCCAATTCGCGGCAATCGGTCAGCGGCACATCCTTGACCGGCGGTTCAACCACCGAAATGCTGCCGTTCTTGTTCAGAACGATTGAATTGCCATCCTGAAGCTCGACGATGCGAACGTCGTTGTAACGCAGCACGCCATCGTGCTTGGACTTGATCTGCGGTTGCTTGAACACCTGCGACGCCGTGCCACCGATGTGGAACGTGCGCATTGTGAGCTGGGTGCCCGGCTCGCCGATGGATTGAGCGGCAATGATGCCCACCGCCTCGCCCATTTTCACCAGCCCACCGGTGGCCAGGTTGCGGCCATAGCAGTAAATGCAGACACCGTGCTTGCTTTCACACGTGAGCACGGACCGGATTCGCACGCGCTCGATGCCCGCCGCCTCAATCTCTTTCGCCCGCGTCTCGTCAATCTCCTGGTTTGCCTGGACGAGCTTGCGCTTGGTGTCGCGCGGGTCAACCACGTCGTCGCACGCAATGCGCCCGATCAGCCGTTCACCCAGCTTCACCACCTCGTCCTCGCCTTCGTAGATGGCCTGGACCCAGATGCCGTTGGTCGTGCCGCAGTCATGTTCACGGATGATCACGTCTTGCGACACGTCCACCAGTTTGCGCGTCATGTAGCCGGAGTCGGCCGTCTTGAGCGCCGTGTCGGCCAAACCCTTGCGGGCGCCGTGAGTCGAGATGAAATATTCCAGCACCGACAGGCCCTCGCGGAAATTGGAGAGAATCGGTTTTTCAATGATGGAGCCGTCCGGCTTGGCCATGAGGCCGCGCACGCCGGCAAGCTGGCGAACCTGGGCCTTGTTGCCGCGGGCGCCGGAATCCACCATCAGATACACCGAGTTATACTCGCGCTTGCCCTGATTCTGCTCGAGCGTCTTGATCATGACGTTCGAGATCATGTCCGTGCAATGCGTCCAAATGTCCACGATCTTGTTGTAACGTTCGCCCGGCGTGATGATGCCCCGGCGGTATTGCTTCTCCACCTCGGCAATCTGCTTTTGCGCCGCCTCGATCTCCTGGGTTTTCTCCTTCGGGATGATCATGTCATCAATCCCGATGGAGCAGCCGGAACGGGTGGCCTCGCGGAAACCAAGCTCCTTGAGCTTGTCCAGCGCGAGAATGGTCTGCTCGTGACCGCAAAACTTGTAGCAGTTCCAAATGACCTCGCCGAGCTGCGACTTGCCCACGACGCGGTTCGGAAAACCGAGTTCCACGGGCCAGACTTCGCTGAAGATGACGCGGCCTACGGTCGTTTCAATGGCCGGCCTGGTCGCGTCACCGTAAACGGTTTTTCGACCGCGGTCCGGATTGGCCATGAGGATGCGCGAATGCGTGCGCACCGCCCCGTCCGCGTGCGCGGTGAAGACCTCCTCCTTCGATCCGAAGAGCATGAGCCGCTGGCCTTCCTTCTTGACGGCGCGCGGTTCGGCGGTGAGGTAGTAGCAACCCAGCGTGATGTCCTGGGTGGGCGTCATGATCGGCTTGCCGCTGGACGGGCTGAAGATGTTCAACGGCGCCATCATCAGCAGCCGCGCCTCCAACTGCGCCTCGACGGAAAGCGGCACATGCACGGCCATCTGGTCGCCATCGAAGTCCGCGTTGTAAGCGGTGCATACGAGCGGGTGGACGCGGATGGCCTCGCCTTCGATGAGCACCGGCTCAAAGGCCTGGATCGAGAGGCGATGGAGCGTGGGCGCACGATTCAACAACACCGGATGGCCCTTGGTGACTTCCTCCAGAATGTCCCACACCTCGGGCGACTGGCGCTCGATCATCTTCTTGGCGGAACGAACCGTGTGAACGTAGCCCAGTTCCTTGAGCCGGCGGATGATGAACGGTTCAAACAACACGAGAGCCATTTTCTTTGGCAAACCGCATTGGCTGAGCTTCAGCTCGGGGCCAATGACGATCACCGAACGGCCGGAGTAATCCACGCGCTTGCCGAGCAAATTCTGGCGGAAGCGTCCCGATTTGCCCTTGAGCATGTCAGAAAGCGACTTGAGCGCGCGGTTGCCGGCGCCAGTGACGGCGCGGCCGTGGCGGCCGTTGTCGAACAGCGCGTCCACCGCCTCCTGCAACATGCGCTTTTCGTTGCGGATGATGACCTCCGGCGTCTTGAGTTGAAGCAGGTTCTTCAACCGGTTGTTCCGGTTGATGACGCGGCGATAAAGGTCGTTGAGGTCGGACGTCGCAAAGCGACCGCCCTCCAGAGGCACAAGCGGCCGCAGGTCCGGTGGAATCACCGGCAGCACCGTCAGGATCATCCATTCAGGCCGGGTCTTCGAGCTTTGGAAGCCCTGGAAAATCTTGATCCGCTTGGCGAGCTTCTTGCGGATTTGCTTGGACTTGGTTTCCGTCATCGCCTGTTCCAGCTCGACAACGGTCTTGGCAAGATCAATGTTGGCGAGCGCGTCGCGCACCGCCTCGGCGCCCATTTTGGCGCCAAACGCGTCCGGACCGTAGGTTTCGCGGGCTTCACGATACTCGGTCTCGCTCAGAAGCTGATGCAGCTTCAACGGCGTGGAACCGGGATCAATCACAAGGTAATCCTCGTAATAGATGACCCGCTCCAGGTTGCGCGCGGTCATGTCGAGCATCAGACCGATGCGCGAAGGCATGCACTTGAAAAACCAGATGTGCGATACCGGCACCGCCAGGTCAATGTGGCCCATGCGCTCACGGCGCACGCGGGAAAGCGTTACCTCGACGCCGCAACGGTCGCACACGACGCCACGGTGCTTGATGCGCTTGTATTTGCCGCAGGAGCATTCCCAGTCCTTGACCGGGCCGAAAATGCGTTCGCAGAACAGGCCACCTTTCTCCGGTTTGAAAGTGCGGTAATTGATGGTCTCCGGGTTCTTGACCTCACCTTTGGACCAAGAACGGATGGTTTCAGGCGACGCCACCGCAATGGCGACGTAATCCACCAAGTTCACCTTGTCCAGGCCCAGCAACTCACGCGCGGATTCTTTGGAGTTCATCATACGATTGAAGGTCAGGCGGATTGGATTGCGACAGGGTTCATGCCAGCGCCGTCAAGGCCGCCGGCGTGGCCGGCTGATCGGCCGGATTGGTGTAACCGACTTTTACGTCGAGGCCCAGCGATTGCATTTCCTTCACCAGCACGTTGAAGGACTCAGGCACGCCGGCTTCCAGGGCATTGTCGCCCTTGACGATGCTTTCGTAAATGCGCGTGCGGCCCTGAACATCGTCGGACTTGACGGTGAGGAGTTCCTGCAACGTGTAAGCCGCACCGTAGGCTTCCATGGCCCAAACTTCCATTTCGCCGAAGCGCTGGCCGCCATATTGCGCCTTGCCGCCCAGCGGCTGCTGGGTGACGAGCGAATACGGGCCGACGGCGCGGGCGTGGATTTTGTCCGCCACGAGGTGGCCGAGTTTCATCATGTAAATATAACCGACCACGATCTCCTGGTCGAACGGATCGCCGGTGCGGCCGTCGTAAAGGAGTGTTTTCCCATGCTCGCCCACCAGCGTCTGCTCGTTGGCCTGCTTCTGCTTGTCAGTCGTCTTTTTGAGGTATTCGCGGATGATTTTCTCGCTGATGCCATCGAACACCGGCGTGGCGATCTTGAGGCCCAACAACCGGCACGCCCAGCCCAAGTGAGTCTCGAGCACCTGCCCCACGTTCATGCGCGAGGGCACGCCCAGCGGGTTCAGGACGATGTCCACCGGCGTGCCGTCCGCCAGGAACGGCATGTCTTCCTCCGGCACGATCTTGGCGACAACGCCTTTGTTGCCGTGGCGGCCGGCCATCTTGTCACCAACGGAGAGTTTCCGCTTGGAAGCGATGTAAACCTTCACCGACTTGATGACGCCGGTGTCCACCTCGTCGCCCGCTTCGACGCGCTCCATTTCCTCGTCGAACTGCATCTGCAGATCGTCGAATTTCTTCTTAAAGCTGCCGATGATCTCGTTGATCTTGTTGCGAATGGGCGAGGGGTCAATCTCGATGCGATCATAGACCTGCGCCAGTTTGCGGAGCAGGGTCTTGGTGATCTTGCGGTTGGCCGGGATGATGATTTCGCCGGTTTCGCTGTTGACCACATCGAGCGGAATTTTCTCGCCGAGCAGAATGTTGCTCAACGCCTCCGTGAGCTGTTCACGCAGCTCGTCGTTCTTTTGCTTGTATTCTTCTTCGACCTGCTTCGCTTGTTTCTTGGCGTCGCCGGACATCGTCTTGGTCGTGTCCTTTTCCTTGTCGCTTTCCTTTTTGGACGAAACCTTCACGTCCATGACAATGCCATAGGTGCCGGATGGCACCTTTAGCGACGTGTCCTTCACGTCGGCGGCTTTCTCGCCGAAGATCGCGCGGAGCAAACGTTCCTCCGGTGCAAGTTCAGTTTCGGATTTGGGCGTGATTTTCCCGACCAGAATATCTCCCGGTTTCACTTCCGCACCGATGCGGATGACGCCGTCCAGGCCGAGGTTCTTCAGGGCCTCTTCGCCGAGGTTCGGAATGTCGCGCGTGATTTCCTCGGGGCCGAGTTTTGTGTCACGGGCGCTGACCTCGAATTCGTCAATGTGAATCGAAGTGAACACGTCGTCTTTGACGATGCGTTCGCTGATAAGAATGGCGTCCTCGAAGTTGTAGCCGTTCCATGGCATGAAGGCGCACAGCACGTTCCGGCCCAGGGCCAGTTCGCCGTCACGCGTGCAGGGACCGTCGGCAATGACCTGGCCCTTCTTGATGGCGTCACCCTTGGCCACCAGTGCCTTTTGATTGATGCAGGTGGCTGCGTTGGACCGCATGAATTTGCGGACTGGATAAATGTAAATGCCCTCGCCGGGATCGTGCTTGAGCTTCTTCTTGCCTTCCGGGAGCTTGCCATCGGAGGTGATAATGACCTGGTTGCCAGTGACCGAGGCCACCTTGCCGCCCTCTTCCGCCACGAGCACGGCGCGGGAATCGCGCGCCACGCGTTCTTCGAGGCCGGTGGCCACCAGCGGATTTTCAGTGACAAGCAGCGGCACTGCCTGGCGTTGCATGTTGGAACCCATGAGAGCGCGGTTGGCGTCGTCGTGCTCCAGGAACGGAATCAGGCCGGCTGCCACGGACACCAATTGCTTCGGCGAGACGTCCATGTAGTCCACCCGCGCCGGCTCCACGTCCACAAAGTCGCCCTTGGCACGGCAGGTCACGTGCTCGGAAAGGAAGTTGCCTTTTTCGTCAATGACCGAGTTCGCCTGCGCGATGATGAATTGCTCCTCGCGATCCGCCGTGAGGAAATCAAGCTGGCTGGTCACCCGGCCCTTTTCCACCTTGCGGTAGGGCGTCTCGATGAAACCAAAATCGTTCACCCGCGCAAATGTTGCCAGCGACGCGATGAGGCCGATGTTCGGACCTTCCGGCGTCTCGATCGGACAAATGCGGCCGTAGTGCGAAGGATGCACGTCGCGCACTTCGAAACCCGCGCGATCCCGTGAAAGGCCGCCCGGTCCCAGGGCGGAAAGGCGGCGCTTGTGCGTCAGTTCGGCCAGCGGATTGATCTGGTCCATGAACTGGCTGAGCTGGCTGCGGCCGAAGAAATCGCGCACGACTGCCGATAGCGCCTTGGGGTTGATGAGCTTCTGCGGCGTCATCGTCTCCACGCCCTGATCGAAGAGCGTCATGCGCTCCTTGACAAGCCGCTCCGTGCGGGCCAGCCCCACGCGGCACTGGTTGGCGAGCAGTTCACCCACGGTGCGGACGCGCCGACTGCCGAGGTGGTCAATATCATCCACCGAACCTTCGCCCTTCTTCAGGCGCAAGAGGTATTTCGTTGCGAACACAAGATCCTGCTTCGTCAGGATGCGGGCGTCGCTGTGCTCAATGCTGAGTTTCTGATTGATCTTGTAACGACCCACGCGACCGAGATCGTATCGCTTCGGATCGAAGAAAAGCCGTTTGATGAGTGCGCGAGCATTGGCCGCCGTGGGCGGATCGCCCGGCCGCAGGCGCCGGTAAATATCCTTGAGCGCCTCCTCCTCGTTCTTCGTCGGATCCTTCTTCAGGCACTTGATCACGATGCCGTCGTCCACCGTCGTATCCACGACGCGAATCTTGTTCACCCCGAGTTCGGCGATCTGCTTGACCACGGCCTTGGAAAGCGGCTCGAACGCGCGGGCGACAACGATGCCCTTGTCAGGGTCAACCGCATCTTCGACCAACACCTTGTTCTGAATGTCTTCGAGCGCCTCGGCTTGTTTGACCGTCAGTTCCTCGATGTCGTAGAAAAGCCGGATGATGTCCTCATCAGTGCCGCGAACCTTCTCAGCATCCTTGGACTTGGTGTCGCCGTCGAGAAACGCCAGCGCCCGGAAAAACGTGGTGGTTAAAAACTTCCGGCGGCGCTTCTTGCGGTCCAGATAAACGTAGAGCAGATCACTGGTGTCAAACTGCGCCTCATACCATGAGCCACGATCCGGGATGATGCGGAATGAATGCAGCATCTTGCCATTGGCATGTTGAGTGGCCTCGAAGGCGATGCCCGGCGAACGGTGCAACTGGCTGACAATCACACGTTCGGCGCCATTGATGACGAACGTTCCCTGGGGCGTCATCAGCGGCAGTTCACCCATGAACACCTTTTCCTCCTTGATCACACCGCCCTCGCCCTTGAGCAGGAAGGTGACATGCAACGGCGCGCCAAAGGTCTGCCCTTCACGAAGGCATTCAAGCCAGTCCTGTTTAGGCTCTCCGATCTCGTAATTCTGGTAGTCAAGAACGGTCTTCCCGTCGTAGCTTTCAATGGGAAAAACCTCCGTGAAAACCGCTTGCAGACCGACATTTTTTCGCCGGGACGAGGCCAGATCGGCTTGGAGAAACTCCTTGTACGAATTGACCTGGACCTCAATGAGGTTCGGCGGAGCGATGACTTCCTTGATGCGACCGAAGTTGATTCGTTCAAGAGTTCGAGTTGACATGACTGGCTCTCCGAGTTGCCCGTCTCAAGACAGGCAAGTTTTTATACTGGACAACATGAAGCCGGCACTTCCGGATACCCCGGAAGCCCACCGGCAAACGGATTGGAAATGACAATCGCGATGTCTGGATGTGGTGTTGGAACAATAAGCTTCGATCCAATCCAGTGGGGCGGCGAGAACGGCCCGCCGCCCCGTGTCTTCAACAACAACTTACTTGAGTTCGACCTTCGCGCCAGCTTCTTCGAGCTTCTTCTTGGCGGCGTCGGCGTCGGCCTTGTTGGCGCCTTCGAGCACCGGCTTCGGGGCCTCTTCCACGAGCTTCTTCGCTTCGGCCAGGCCCAAACCCGCCTTCACTTCGCGAACGGCTTTGATGACTGCGATCTTCTTGTCAGCCGGCACGGAAGCAAGGATCACGTCAAAGGCGGTCTTCGCCTCGGCGGCCGGCGCGGCAGCGGCACCACCTGCGGCCGGCGCAGCAGCCACGGCCACCGGCGCGGCGGCGGAAACGCCCCACTTGGTTTCCAATTCCTTGACCAGTTCGGCGATTTCCAACACGGTCGCGTTACTCAATTCTTCTACGATTTTTGCTTTATCAAGTGCCATACGGATTTTCCTTCAGTCTCGTCGTTGTTCGTGGCCACGAACGCTTTCAGCCCACGGCCTGCGGGCCGACGATTTACTATTAATGTTTGCGGTTTGGTTTCCGCCACCAGTCGGACAGACCGGCGGCGAAATGGTTCAAATTATTGACCTTTATCCACGCGGGCTTGAAGCACCCGCGCCAACTGGCTGGACGGCGTGTGCAACAACCGGACGAGCTGCGACGACGGTGTCTGCAACAAGCCAAGCAGTTTGCCGCGGAGCACTTCCAGCGATGGCAGGTCGGCCAACATGACCACGGCCGACTTGTCCAGCCGCTGGTTGCCGAGGTAGCCGAACTGGATCTTCGGTTTGTCAAACTCAGCCTGGTAGGTTTTGATCACCTTCGCAGCCGCCGAAATATCCTTCTGGCCCGTGACGATGGCAATCTGACCCGCCAGACTGCCGGCCAAATCACCCAATCCCGCTTCCTTGACGGCGATCTGGAAGATGGAATTTTTGATGACGTGGAGTTCGGACCCAACTTTCATCAATCGCTTTCGCAATTCACTGAACTGACCGACGTTCAGCCCCTTGTAATCCACGACAAGGAAGAACGGCGAGGCGTTCAGGCGGGCAACGTATTCTTTGGTGAGAAATTGTTTTTCAGCGCGCATGGCTCGTTATTCAAGGTTTAAGTGGCGTGAAACTCGCGCAAATCCAGCCGAATCGGCGGACTCATGGTGGCAGCCAGCGTGGCACCTTCAATGAAGGTGCCTTTCACACTGGTCGGCCGGGCACGAACGACTGCCTCAATCACGGAACGGGCATTTTCCATGATCTGGTCCGGCGTAAAGGCGACTTTCCCTACCGGGACGTTGATGTTGCCCGCTTTGTCCGTCTTGTATTCCACCCGGCCGGCCTTGACTTCTTTCACGGCCTTGGCCGTGTCGTCAGTGACCGTGCCGGTTTTGGGATTCGGCATCAGGCCGCGCGGGCCGAGAACTTTGCCCAATTTGCGCACTTCCGACATGGCCTCTGGCGTGGCCACAGCGACATCGAAGTCAGCCCAGCCAGACTGGCACTTGGCGATCAAATCGTCATAACCCACAAACTCGGCTCCCGCCGCGCGGGCGGCATCCGCTGCCGCGCCCGGCTTGGCAAAGACCAGGACGCGCACGACCTTGCCACTGCCATGAGGCAGTGGGACGGTGCCACGCACCATCTGGTCGGATTGCTTGGGATCCACCCCCAGGCGGAAGGCGATCTCCACGGTTTCATTGAACTTGGCGCGCGGGAATTTGCCAAGAATGTCGACGGCATTCTTGAGGGGATACGTCTTGGCCGTATCCACCATGCTCAATGCCTTGCGGTAACGTTTGCTTTGTTTCTTTGCCATAGCGTGTTGCGGTGTTGGCGAGCGAATGCTCTCCCGCGTTTCCATTAATCAACGACTTCGATGCCCATGCTGCGCGCCGTGCCGGCAATGACCAGGATGGCCGCCTCCTCTTTCACGGCGTTGAGATCCTTCTGCTTCAACTTGACAATGTCCAGCACCTGCTTCCGCGTGACCTTGCCCACCTTTTCCTTGTTAGGCGTCTTGGAACCGGAGGCGATGCCGGCCGCCTTCTTCAACAGGACCGAGGCCGGGGGAGATTTGGTGATGAAGGTGAACGATTTGTCCTGATAAACCGTGATGACCACCGGAATTATCATGCCGGGCTGGTCCTTGGTGGCGGCATTGAACTCCTTGCAGAAAGCCATGATGTTGACGCCGTGCTGGCCCAGCGCGGGGCCGACCGGCGGCGCGGGATTCGCCTGCCCGGCAGGAATCTGCAACTTGATCTGACCTGTGACTTTCTTTGCCATAGTTCGCTAAATCGTTAATTGTTTGCGGCGCGTCAGTGAAACCACTCAACGCTCCGGGTCTTACGACTTTTCAACCTGCCAGTATTCCAACTCCACCGGCGTGCTCCGGCCAAAAATGTTGACGTTCACTTTCAATTTTCCACGTGCGGGATCAATTTCCTCAATCGCTCCGCTGAAATTCAGGAACGGTCCATCGTTGATTTTGACCGTTTCACCGACCTCGAAGTTCACCTTCGGCTTCTCGGTGTCTTCCGATTCCGAGATTTGCGCCTTGATGTAGTCAATTTCCTCCTGCGAGGCCGGCGAGGGCCGGTCGCCGCCCACGAATCCGATGATGCCCTGGGTGTCACGGATGAAATACCACGGCTTTTCAATCAGCCGCTTGCTGTCATCCAGCAGCGTCATGCGGACGAACACATACCCGGGATAAAGCTTGCGGGTGGTGACGGTCTTTTTGCCGCCGCGTACTTCCGCGACCTTCTCCATTGGCACCAGCACTTCCTCGATATAGTCCCCCATTTCCTCGGTCTTGAGGCGCTTCTCAATGCTCTCCTTCACCTTGAGTTCCTGACCGGACAAGGTGTGAAGAACGAACCATTGACTCTGCATGATGAAGGGACGAATGCTATGCTGGTTGACCAGTTAAATCTTCGGCAGAATGCCCCGCACAAACTTCAAGACGACAAAATCCGCGCCGATGGTCAGCAACCCAAGCAGCAGGATGCTGATCATGACCACCACCGTGGAACCCTTCAGTTCCTCAAGCGAAGGCCAGGAACACTTCCGAAGCTCTTCGCGGGTTTCGGCAACGTAATTGGAAATCTTCAGCAAATGGCCTTTGCGCCAAAGATATCCGAAGGTGCCGCCAATAATGACGACCCAGACGCCCAGTTTGATTAAATCGTAGTTCACAATGTCATTTCCTGGCGGAGGGGGAGGGATTCGAACCCCCGAGGGTAGTTAGCCCTAACGGTTTTCAAGACCGCCGCATTCGACCGCTCTGCCACCCCTCCGACCTGCCTCCACCGGCTGGCAGGGCGGGAGGGACTCGAACCCCCAACCGACGGTTTTGGAGACCGCTACTCTACCAATTGAGCTACCGCCCTACATAAAATCCGCGCCGTTGCCTTTGTTTATGGCTGACTGCGGGTGCCCCAAGGTCGCAAACCGCGGCCCTGTCGGCACCGCTCACTATTCAATCACTTCAGAAACACGGCCGGCGCCGATGGTTCGACCACCTTCGCGAATGGCGAAACGCTGGCCTTTCTCCATCGCAATGGGCTTGATAACCTTCACCACCACGGAGACGTTGTCACCTGGCATCACCATTTCGACCCCTTGCGGCAGCGCAACGTTACCCGTCACGTCCGTGGTCCGAAAGTAAAACTGCGGGCGGTAATCATTAAAGAACGGCGTGTGACGGCCACCTTCTTCCTTCGACAACACGTAAACTTCCGCCTTGAAATGTGTGTGCGGGGTGATTGTTCCGGGCTTGGCCAGCACCATGCCGCGCTCGACATCTTCCTTCTTGGTGCCGCGCAGCAAAACGCCGACGTTGTCACCCGCGCTGGCCTTGTCCAGCAGCTTGCGGAACATTTCAATATCCGTCGCCACCGTCTTGCGGGTTTCGCGCAACCCGACAATTTCAACGTCCGTCATGCGGTTCAATTCGCCGCGTTCCACACGGCCGGTGACGACCGTGCCGCGACCTTCAATATTGAACACGTCCTCGATGCTCATCAGGAATGGCTTGTCCACCTCGCGCACCGGGAGCGGAATAAAAGCATCCACCGCGTCGAGCAACTGCTGGATGCTGTCCATGCCTTTCTGCTCGCCCGCCAGCGCCGCTTTGGCGCTGCCGCGGACGATCGGCGTCTTGTCGCCCGGAAAACCATACTTGGTAAGCAGGTCACGCAGTTCCATTTCGACCAGGTCCAGCAGTTCCGGATCATCCACAAGGTCCACCTTGTTCATGAACACGACGATTGCTGGAACACCGACCTGGCGAGCCAGCAGAATGTGCTCGCGGGTCTGCGGCATGGGACCTTCCGAGGCATCCACCACCAGGATGGCTCCATCCATCTGGGCGGCGCCGGTGATCATGTTCTTGATGTAATCGGCGTGGCCCGGACAATCAACGTGCGCGTAATGGCGCGCGTTGCTCTGGTATTCGACGTGGGAAATGGCGATGGTGACGGTCTTGGTTTCATCACGCACCGTGCCGCCCTTGGTGATGTCCGCGTAGGAAATCGGGGTGGCCAGACCCTTTTTGGCCTGCACTTCCACAATCGCCGCGGTCAAGGTGGACTTGCCGTGGTCAATGTGACCGATGGTCCCGATGTTTGCATGCGGTTTACTGCGGACAAATTGCTCTTTAGCCATTGCGATTCCTCTGTTGTGTTGTTGCGTTAACTGACTGGAGCCCATGACCAGGTTTGAACTGGTGACCTCGTCCTTACCAAGGACGCGCTCTGCCAACTGAGCTACATGGGCAAAGATTTACTTTGCCGATCGTTTCGTTTCTGTCACTACTGCGTCAAACGACAAAAAAACCGCGCCTTGGGCCATTCCGTATAAACCATTCAAGGCAGACGGCTTCTCAATTTTCCCGAATATTAACGGGAGGGAACTTATAGAGAGCGCCTTGGCGGGTGTCAACGCCTTTTTCCAAGATTTTATCAGCGCCGAACCTGACCGGCCATCTGGCTCATGCCCATCCTTTACTGGCGTTTTGCAAGCAGATCGCCGACAGGTCCGCGAAGTCTCGAAGTCTTATTCCTGGTCTGGCTTGCCCTTGCCGATCAACGTCTCGACGTAAACCAAGTTCTTCTCGCCGGCGTGCTGGACGAGTTTGAGCAATCCCTCCATGCCCGACACTTCCTCCAACTGTTCCCGCACGAACCACCCGAGGAATCCCTGCGCCAGGTAATCCTTTTCGCTGATCGCGATATCCATCAAGCGGTTAAACTGCTGTGTCACCGTTTGTTCCCATTCTAAAGACAGGCGGACGGCTTCCTCGACGCTGGCAAACTCATGCTGGGGCGCCGGAATCATCGGGATCACCAGCTCCCCGCCGGTCTCCGTCACATACTTGACCAGTCGCAGGGCATGGTCGCGCTCCTCGTCTGACTGTCGGTAAAAGTGCGCGGCAAGCTTGGCCCAGCCTTCGCGGGCAAAATACGTGGCAATCTCCAAATACTGCAAAGACGCCGAGAATTCGTGGCCGACCTGTGCATTCAGGGCGGCGTTCAATGGGGAACTGATGAGCATGGTCGTGTCGTGTTAACTTGTTGCGCCCTTTCTAGCACGCACCAGGCCTGATGCCAATGCGAAACTGCGACACGGGGCCGCCGGCTTCACTGCCGGAGCAGATAAGGACGAAGCAACCGCACCCACAAGGCATAGCCGCTACGGTTCAGGTGCAACTGATCGTTGGCAAACAATTCGCCGCGCGGCCGGCCATCCACCCCCAGCATCGGCGTGAACACATCCACGAACTCCGTTTCCCGGGCCTGTTGCGCGGCGGCTTTAACCAGGTCGTTCGCCTCGCGAATCTGTTTTACGAACTGCCAGCGCGACGGGCATGGCTTGATCGCGATGAACGTCACGCGGCATTTCGGCAACGCGGTATGGATTTTATGCTCGAATGCCTGAAAATCTGCCAACACTCTGGCCGGCGATTTGCCCGCAGCGATGTCGTTGTCGCCGGCATAAACGACGACCTGCCGCGGCCGGTAGGGCAAAATGATCCGGTTGGCAAACGCCACGCTGTCTGCCAGCTCCGATCCGCCAAAGCCGCGGTTGATCACCGTGAATCCCGGGAAGTCCTGCGCCAGCGTGTGCCACATCCGGATGCTCGAACTCCCGACGAATACGATGGCTCCCTTTGGCGGCGGGTTCGTCCGGTCCGCGGCTTCAAATGCCCGAATGTCCTTTTCCCACTGCGCCGGCGCGGCGTGCAACACCAGCATCAGACCGGGCAACAGCCCGGCCCACCGCCACCGAAATGCCCCGCGATACCCGCGGGACGTTGCCTTTGCTCCAAACATGCCAACAGTTTGCCTGCCAACCTGCCGCGAGGAAAGGCGAATTCTCCAAGGCCGGTTCACCGTTTTGGCTTCATCCTGCCCGTTTTCTCGGCCATGCTGGCCGCATGGTTACGTTGTCCACTTCCGAAATCCGCGCCGCCGTCCGTGGCGCCCTGGCGGAAGACCTCGGCGCCGGCGACGCCACCACTTCGGCCACGGTGCCGGTGACCGCCCAGGCGCGCGCCGTCATGGTCGCCCGCGAGCCTCTGGTGGTGGCCGGGATGGACTTTGCCGCCGAGGCTTTTCGCCAGCGTTCGCGCCAGGCGGTGATCGAACGCATGGCGAAGGACGGCGAGTCGGTTCGCTGCGGACAAGTCTTGCTGCGCGCCACCGGACCGGCGCCCGCCTTGCTGACTGCGGAACGGGTGGCGTTGAACTTTATCCAGCGACTGTCCGGCATCGCCACGCTCACCGCCGATTACGTCGCCGCCGTGGCCGGCACCCACGCCCGCATTCTCGACACCCGCAAAACAACCCCCGGCTGGCGCCGCTTCGAAAAATACGCCGTGGCCTGCGGCGGCGGCCAGAACCACCGTCTGGGCCTGTTCGACCTGATTCTCATCAAGGACAACCATCTTGTTGCGCTGCGCGGTGCCCGGCCGAATCCCATCGCCGCCGCCGTGCAACGCGCCCGCGCCGCCTATCCCCGGCTGCGCGTTGAAGTCGAGGCCGACACCCTGGAGCAGGTCGCCCAAGCTGCCGAAGCTCGCGCCGACATCATCCTCCTCGACAACATGCCACCGGCGCACCTTCGTCGGGCGGTCAAGCTGGTTGCTGGCCGCTGCCTCACGGAGGCCAGCGGCGGCGTCAACCTCCGGACTGTCGCCGCGATCGCAAGAGCCGGCGTGGATTGTATCTCGGTCGGCGCGCTCACGCACTCGGCCCGCGCAGTGGACATTGCCCTGGATTTCGAGCCGTTGTGAGCCAGCACCCTTCATCCCGGCCGGCGGGTGCGTTGACCGCCGACACGGAAATCCTCGTCGCACTCCGCGCCGCGGGTTCCGGCGGCGTTTCCGGCGCCGAACTGGCGCAACGCCTGCGCGTCACCCGTGCCGCCGTCTGGGCACGGATTCAGGAACTCCGCCAGCTCGGCTACGACATCGCAGCCAACCCGCACGACGGCTACCGGCTCGTCAGCGCACCGGACTTGCTGCTGGCCGACGACATTGCGTCGCGCCTGGGCCCGGTTCGCGTTGTCGGCCGTGATCTCCGTGTGTTTCGGGAAACCACCTCCACCAGCGACATTGTGGAGCGCCTTGCGCAGGCCAACGTCCCCGAGGGCGTAGTGGTATTCGCCGAGGCGCAGACCAGGGGCCGCGGCCGGCTGGGCCGCCATTGGCACTCGCCCGCCGGCAAGGGACTCTGGTTCTCCGTCCTGTTGCGGCCGCGTCTGCGCCCCGCGGAGGCAACCCGCCTGACGATCGCCACGGCCACGGCGCTGGCCCGCGGCATCCAGGCCCAGGCCGGATTAACCGTCGCGATCAAATGGCCGAATGATCTCCTGCTTCGTGGACGGAAGGTGGCCGGCATCCTCACCGAATTGAGCGCGGAACTGGATCGCATCAAATACCTCATCGTCGGCGTTGGCGTGGACGTGAACGTCGGCGCGCAGGAGTTTTCTCCAGACCTTCGCCGTCACGCCACGTCGCTCGCGGCCGAGGCCGGTCGGCCCCTGGACCGCGCCGAGCTGGCGGTGGCGGTGTTGCGTGCGCTGGACCACGATTACCAGCGGGTGACCGACGGCCGGTTCGATGAAATCGCGGACGAATGGGCGGCGCGTTGCACGACGCTGGGACAGCCGGTGGCCATCACCGTGGGCGAACGCCGCATCCGCGGCCGCGCCGAGGCGCTGGACACTGACGGCGCCTTGCTGGTCCGCACCGAACATGGCCATCTCGAACGCGTCATCGGCGGCGACATCCGTCTGGAAAAATGAACCTGCTTTTCGACATCGGCAACACCCACACGCACCTCGGCCTGGCTAATGCCCGCCGCGTGCTGCGCCATGCCGACGTGCCCACGGCGGCCTGGCAATCCAGCGCCGGGGCGAATACCCTCGCCCGGTTCGCCGGCCGGCACCGTTTGACCGGCGCGGCCCTGTGCAGCGTGGTGCCGCAGGTCACGCCGTTGGTCTGCGCGGCGGTCCAACGCCGCTGGGGCCTCCCCGTGCTGGAGCTGAATCATGCCAGCATCGCCGGCCTCGGCATCAACTATCCGCACCCCGAAACCATCGGCCCCGACCGTCTGGCGAACGCCGCGGCAGCCCGCCACTTTTTCGGCGCGCCGGCCATCGTCATTGATTTCGGCACCGCCGTGACCTTTGACATCGTGGACGCGCGCGGCGACTACGTCGGCGGCATCATTACGCCCGGACTTTCGGCCATGACCGATTATCTCCACGAAAAAACGGCACTGCTGCCGCGCATCCGGATTCGCGACACCCGCGCGGTCATCGGACGCAACACCGAACAGGCCATGCTCATCGGCGCGGTGCATGGCTATCGCGGATTGATTCGCGAGTTGCTCGGCGAACTCCGCCGCGCGCTGGCCCGACCGCGCCTGCCGGTCATCGCCACCGGCGGCTACGCCAAACTCATCGCCGCCCGCCTGCCGGACATCACCGCCGTCCGGCCGTTGTTGACTCTCGAAGGACTACGGCTCTTCTGGCAGGCCCGCGGGCCGGCCGCACCCGCCACCACCGTCTGACCTGTGAGCGCCAACCGCCAGTTCCGCAACCTTGCGCTCATCGGCTTCATGGGCACCGGCAAGTCCACGGTCGGCCGGCTCGTGGCCCGGCAACTTGGCTTCGCCTTTCTGGACACCGACGAGCGGATCGAAGCATTGGCCGGCAAGCCCATCGCCCGCATTTTCACCGAAGACGGGGAGGCTGCGTTCCGCGATCTCGAACGTCGTGTCGTCACTGATTTGTCGCGGCTGGACGGCGCCGTCATCGCCACCGGCGGCGGCCTTGGCGCCAATGCCCAGAATCTCGCCCAACTCAAAACGCACGCGCTGGTCATCTGCCTTTGGGCCACGCCGGAAGTCATCTGGCGCCGGGTCCGACGCCAGACACACCGGCCGCTGTTGCAGGTGCCCGATCCACTGGCGCGCATCCGGGAGTTGCTCGCCGAGCGGGCGGCGGCGTATCGCCAGGCGGACGTGCTGGTTTATTCGGGTTTGCGGCAACTGCGCGAAGTTGCCCGGCAGGTGAATTGTCAGTTTCAGTACGCCCGACAGGCGGCGCGGCAATGAAGGCAGCCATTCAGCAACGGGCACGCGAACTCGGCTTCGATGCCTGCCGCGTCACCACGGCCAACCCGCCGGACAACGCGAGCCGGTTCCTCGCCTGGCTGGCCGCGGGATGCCACGGCGAAATGGGCTATCTCGCGCGCAATGCCGACAAGCGCGCCGATCCGCAATGGGTTCTTCTTGGCGCGCACAGCCTCATCACGCTGGCGGCGAGCTACGCCGCGGCGGCGCCCAGCCAGACCGTGGAGGATCAGGACGGCGGAAGCCCGTCTCAACCTTCCGGCGTCATTGCCCACTACGCCCAGTTCGCCGATTACCACAACGTCCTCGCGGAACCGCTGGCCACGCTGACCAGCTTCGTCAACCAGCTTGGCGGCGCCGGCACGCGCTCGCTTTGGTATGCGGACACTGGCCCCGTGCTGGAGCGCGACCTTGCACAACGCGCCGGGCTGGGCTTTATCGGCAAACACACCAACCTCATTCACCGCCGGCTGGGTAATTGGTTCTTTCTGGCGGAAATCCTTACCACGCTGGAACTGGAACCCGACCCGCCTGAGCGCAATCACTGCGGCACCTGTCTGCGCTGCCTGGCGGCGTGTCCCACGCGCGCGATCACCGCGCCGTTTCAACTCGATGCGCGGCGCTGCATCTCCTATCTGACCATCGAACTGAAAGGGTCCATGCCGCTGGAGTTGCGCAGGGCCGTCGGCAACCGGATTTTTGGCTGTGACGATTGTCTGGCGGTCTGTCCGTGGAACCGGTTCGCCCAGGAAGGCAGGATGATGCGATCGCACGCGCGTCACGATCTGGCCCAGCCGGATTTGCTCGAACTCCTCGCCCTGGATGATGCCGGCTTTCAAGCGCGTTTCACCGGCACGCCGCTGCTCCGCGCCAAACGCCGCGGCTTGCTGCGGAACGTCTGCGTCGCCCTGGGCAACGTCGGCCATGCCACCGCCCTGCCCGCTTTGGAACGCGCGGCCCGCAGTTCTGAACCGCTGATCGCCGAGCACGCGGAGTGGGCGATCAGGGAAATCAAAAAACGCGAGCGTGCGGACGCGTAAACCGGCGGCGCAACCGTTCCACCCCGGAAGACTTCCACCGCCATTTCTGCCGGTGTGACGGGCGAAGCAAAACGCCACAACGGCCTTGGATCGGCGGTTCGGAAGGGAAGTCGGAAATTCTAGATGACGTCGCGTTGGCGCGACCTCAACGTGAGGTGTTGAAACGAGCGATGGCAGGCGATCAACAACAAACCACCAGTTCCCTCTCAACGCCACCGGGTCTCAAAGGTGATTGGGATGCCAGGGTGACCGCTCGGAAAATCGGCGCGCACCTGGCGCATGACCGGCCGGGAACCCGCCCTTACTCTGCCGCCGCTCGACGATCACCGCCAGCGGGACGCGGCGGGCGGTCTTCTCGCGGCCGGGCGATGTTCACCGTCAACTGCCGGCCCTGAAATTCCTTGTTATGGAACATTTCCACGGCCTTGTTCGCTTCCTCGGCGGAACCGTATTCCACAAAGGCAAATCCACGGGACTTACCGGTGAACTTATCGAGCATCAGATTGCAGGAGGTCACCACCCCCGCTTGGGAGAAGTAGTCCTGCAGGTCATTTTCCAGCGTGCGGTAGGAGAGATTACCGACGAACAATCTGCTTGCGTTACTCATACTGTCTGGCTGCAAATGCTCAAAGAATCCCGAGGGAGAACTGCACACGCAGGATCACCGAAGCCGGCTGTTTGATTACGGACATCTGTCTCATGACACTACCGGTTCTTTGGGCGGCAGAATACTAACCGACTCCGGAGCAGAGTCAATGAAAGAATGGAAATAAATTGCCTTGCACCCTCGCATTCAATTCGCTTAACGGCTTCGCCCGCCGGACCGGCCCTTCGCGCGCACCGGTTCCACCGTTTTGGGCCGCGGTCTCGCCACCAGCACCAGCGGGCAGCCCTCATAACCGAAGGCGCGGCGCAATTCGTCCGCGAGGTACTTCGCGTAGGCCGTCGAAAACAGATCCTTCCGGTTCACAAACAACAGGAAGGTCGGCGGCGCCGTTTTGACCTGGGTTGCGTAAAAGAACTTGAGGCGCGTGCCGGCGGCGCTGGCAGGTTGCCGGCGTTCGATGGCGTCCCGCAGCGCGCGATTGAGCAATGCCGTAGGCACCCGCTGCTGCATCTGGGCCGTCACATAACGCACGACTTCCAGCAGACGGTCGAGGTGAAAGCCCGATTTCGCCGACGTGAAGATGACCGGCGCGTAGTCCAGGAAGAACAACTTCTCCTGAATCCAACGTCCGAAGCCGGCCAGGGTGCCGGGCGCAGGCATGCCGCCGTCACGCCGCTGCCGGCGCGCCAGCCGCGCTTGTTGCGCTTCGCTCTGCGGTTTGATCGCTTCCGCGAACAAATCCCATTTGTTGACAATGATGAGGCAGCTCTTTCTCGCAGCGACAATCCGGTCGGCAATCTTCTTGTCCTGCTCCAGGATGCCGCTCTCGGCATCGAGCACGAACAGCACCAGATCGCAGCGTTCGATGGACGCCTCGGCCCGTTTGACACTGAAGAATTCAATGGAGTCGGACACGCTGCGCGTCTTGCGCAGGCCGGCCGTGTCAATCAGCACATAACGCCGGCGCACGCCATCGGCTTCCGTTTCAAAGGGCACATCCACGGCGTCGCGCGTGGTGCCGGGCACCGGACTGACAATCACCCGCGCCGACCGCGTCAGCGCATTCAGCAACGACGATTTGCCCACGTTCGGCCGGCCGACAATCGCCAGTTTCAACGGTGGCTCCGAATCCGGATTCGCCAACGCAGTGGCGGGTTCTCCCCCTGCTGCCGCCGGCGCGGACGGCAAGCGGGCGAGCGCCGCCCGCATCAGCGGTTCCACGCCCTTGCCGTGGATGGCGGAAACGGGGAAGGCCGGCTCAAACCCAAGCTGGGAAAAATCCGCCAGGCCCGCCTCGGCCTCCGGATTGTCCGCCTTGTTGGCCACCACCAGCACGGGTTTGCCCGCACGACGGAGCTGCTGGGCGACCTCGCGATCCAGAGGCATCACACCCTCCTGGACGTTGACGACAAACAAAATGACCTGCGCCGCGTCCACCGCCAGTTGCACCTGTTCAACGGCCGCCTGCACGATGGCATCGTCCGCCTTCTCGCCGCGCAGCAATCCAATGCCGCCGGTGTCCACCAAGGTGAAGGTCCGCCCGCGCCACTCGGCCTCGGCGCTGATCCGGTCGCGGGTCACGCCCGGCTGATCATGCACAATCGCGATCCGCCGGCCGACAATCCGGTTAAACAGGGCGGACTTGCCGACATTCGGCCGGCCGACAATGGCGATCAAACCTGACATGGCCGCAGCATGGCCGACGGGGCCGCGGGGTGAAAGGCCAAAAGGCGATGCCCCTTCGTGCGATCACCAGCAAGAACCTTTCAGCGCCATCGGAACACGCGTGACGCAAGTGATCAGCCGGTTCCGCACCCGCGCAAAAAAGAAGGACCGGGCCGAAGCCCGGTCCTGTGTTTAACGTCGCTAGCTAGAGCAAGCGTTTACTGCGTCACCTGGTAGAACATCGTCGTGCCCGCTGTCGGCGTGACGACGTACGGACTGGTGGCGCCGGTGACCGGCGTGTAAGCGCCCTTCACCGTCGGGGAGGCCACCAACGTGCCCGCCGCCCACGTGATGGTGACCTTGCCGGTCGAGTCGGTGGCCACTTTGAGTTGCGGATCAACCACCGGCACATACGTCTGCACCGAGAAGTTGTCCACAAGGCCTTCGGCGAGATTACCGAGCGCGATGTTGTTATGCCGCGTCACCGCGATGCCCACCAGCACGGTGGACGGGAAGTTCACCGTGTCGTTGATCTGGTCGGCCACCGGTGTCGTGTGCGAGGCGGGCGTGATCAGGTTCCAATTCACCCCATCCTTGCTGCAATAGATGGTAACCGTGCTGGTGAGTTGGCCGCTCGTATCATTGGTGCGGGTCAGGCGCACCCAGGCATTCGGATACGGCACCGGGGTCAGCACGCGGAGGTTGCCGCAACCATTGTTGCTGATATCGCGCCACTGCTCTTCGATGGCGTTCTCACCCGTGGTCCGCGTCACGCACAGCGAGTTGTGGCGGCTGCCGGCGTCCGTGGTTTCGCGCACCATCAACTCGGTCTTGGCCCATGTGTCATCCGAGTCGGTGGCCGTCGGGTCGGGATCGGTCCAGCGTGCGTTCATTCCTTGGACGCGCATCCTGATGTCGAACGGCCCGGTGAAGGACTGATAGACGAAGTGGCAGGCATCGGCGTTGTTCCAGATGTCACTGCCCCCGCCCGCCACCACGAAGGCGTTGGTTCCATAAGCAAAGGCATAACCTGGCAGGAGCGGATCGGTGCCCACCGTGCCCACGTCCTGATCCTGCATGGTGCTTAAAGCCGCCGTCACCGTCGCCGTTCCGACAACGGCGTTGCCCGCTAGATCCTTAACGTTCTTGACCGTGACGGTCGGTGCCGAATTGATGGCGCTCGCCACCGTCAATTGAACCACCCAGCCGCCACTGCCGCCCGGAACGAGCACGGTGTGCAGACTGGCTGCGGTCGGAGTCGCACCGTTGACGGTGTAATTGGCCGCGGTGGCCGCGGTGGTTGGGTCCATCAGCTTGTTGAAGGCGACACCCACATAGGTGCTGCCCTTGATGACGCCCGCGGAGATCACCGTTGGCGGATTGGGATCAACATTCACCGTCAGGGTAGCCACCTGGCTGGTCTGCGAGAGGGTCGGCACCGTGGCGATCAACTGATACTTGGTGCCATTATCCGACAGGCCCAACAGGGGGGTCGTGTAACTGGTCGTGGTGCCGCCAGCCGCCGTGATGTTGGTCCATGTGCTGCTACCGCTGGGCATTGCCTGCCACTGGTAGCTTACATTCGTGCCGTAGGTCGAGGTGCCCGTGGCGAGGCCGCTGAAGGTCGCCGTGGTGTTTTGCAGCACTGCCGCATCCGAAGGCTGCTGCGTGAAGCTCACGCTGGCGCCGTTCGGGTCGAAGAAGTAACCGACCACGCTGCCGGTTAACTTGGTCACGTCACCATTGGCTGGATCGGCATCGGTTTCCATCTTGTAGGTGGCACTCACATTATCGCCGCCGCCACCTTCGTGGTGAACGTCCAGCAGGTAATAACGCTTGTTCGCCTGAAGGGTGATGGTGTTGTAAGTCGGCCAGTCAATGTTGGCAAACGTATCGGAGCGTTTTGCGGTTACATCACCACTCCCCACCGCCACCCACTGACGCGGATTACTCCAGCCGGTTTCCTGGGCGATGAGATGCTTGTTCGCCGGATTGTCATCCGTGCTCAGATACAGCCAGGAGTAATCGTCGCTCGACGTGAAGAACACATAATTTCCGTTCGCCGGCGCAACGAAGAAGGTTTCCAGCGTATTGTCGTAGTTATCGCCCGCCTCATTGCCACCGTTGGGCGGATATTCAAACCGCGGTTCCACGGTCGCAAAGCTCGGGTTGTTCGGATACCGGCTGTTGTTGAACAAATCGTTTGTTCCACCGCCGGAGATGCCCGACCAGAACTTGTGCAGAATGGCGCCTTGCATGAAGACAAACGAGCGGAACGTGAACTTGCTGTTCGCCGCGATCGTGTTCGCCGGGGTGGCCGTGTCCTGCACGTTGTTCACCGTCAGGTTGTAGGTCGTGCTGTCGGTCAGTTTGCTGGTCGTCAACTGCACCGTCAGCAGATCTATGCGGCTCACCGAGGAAACCGTGATGCCCCCGTCCATCGTGTAATTCGACGCCGTCAGCGCCGTGTCGCTCACCGGCTCGGAGAACTTCACCAGCACATGCGTGAAGGTCATGTCCGAGGTCACGTTGGCGATCGTCGGCGGCGTGGTGTCATCGGTCACGGTCAGGGTGACTTCACTGCTGTAGGTCGGCACACCGGGCACCGCCACGTAGCACTTCACTTTCTTGCCACCGTCCAAAGCCTTCTTGGGCCAGGGAATCGTGAAGTTGGTCGCGTTGGCGCCTGGCACCGGCACGCCGTTCGTGAACCATTGATAGAATGGCGGCAGGTTGTTTGTAGTGCCCAACGGAACCGCGCCACCCTGCGCCGGCGTGCCGCCGCTGGTGTATTGCTTGTAAGGCGTTACGCCCGTGGCATCGATCGTGAACGTCGCCGCCGTGTTTTCCGGCGTGGACACGGCCTGCGGTTGCTGGTTGATCGTCACCGAGGCGCCGGTGTTGTCCGCCATCGAACTGAGCACCATGCCCACGACCGGGCTGAGCGAGGCCGCCGGGGTGGTGTCGGTGGAGGCCCGCCAGGCGACCTGAACGTAGTCGCCGCCCGTGCCTTCCTTGTGCAGGGATTGGATGTAATATTTCTGGCCTGCCACCATGTGCAATGGTGTCGCCGTGGTCTGGGCGGCACCGGGTTCCTGAAACGCATTGCAGCAGCCGGTTTCGGCGGCGACCAAAGCCAGGTTCGCCTCGGTGGAATCCGTGCTGATCCACAGTTCGGAGGCATCGTCACTGCTGGTGAAAAAGTTGTAGTCACCGGTGACCGTGGGGGTGATCCAGCCGGTGATGCGGGCGCCGTATTGCTCGTGGGTGTCGTCAGGGAAGACGAACCGGCTGTTCCATCCCGCGACATAGCTGGTCATATCAGGCGTGGCGGGATAGTTCGGGTCGGACGTGAGCACGGACACGGCGGTGCCGGTGAGCGTGGAATCCCGGAGGGGCGGGAACCAGCATTCGTATTTGAGGAAACCTTGAGTTTCCACGGAGGCCGCGTGGGTCGGGATACTGGCAAGACCAGCCAGCCCAAGCGCATAGAGGAGGTTTCGAGTTCTATTCATAGACTTCACGTATTTGGTTGTGGAAATCCACATAGTTGGCTGTTGGGTTCTTTGTAAGAAGGTTGCGGCGGGATAGCAAGAAAATTATTGATGATTTTTCGGCGACAGACCGGCAACAAAGACTCTGCGAAACCGCTTGCGGCCAAGTCTGCACCAACTGTCTCCGGCCACTCCGTCAGCGCCCCGATTTGAGCCGGTCCGGCAACTCCACCGTCGCTTCGCGGACGCCTGGCGGCAGTGCCGTGGTCGTCACCCGCCCGCCCGGCCAGCGGACCCAGACGGCGTCCGGCGCTTCGGGCCGGGCCAGCACCGGCGTGGTGCTGTCCTGCGACCAGTAACCCGCGCCCGCGTGGATTTCTCGCGCCGGTCCGAGGCGGCCGCCGAACTTGAGGCGGACGACCGCGCCGATCCCCTGCGGATTTCCCGGCGCGCCTTGCAACCGCACGCGCAGGCCGGGCTGACCGCGCACGTTGTGGAACAGCCGGGTGGCTGCACCGTTTTGCGTCACCACGAGGTCTGGCCGGCCATCGCCGTCGAAGTCAGCCACCGCGGCGCCGCGTTGTTCGCCGTAAACCGCAATGCCGCTTTCCGATCCCGTCATGGCGCGAAAGCCGCCCCGCCCGTCGCCCCGCAGCCACAAGCCGCGCCCGGCATCGCAGCGGGGCAGCTTGTCCTGCGTGGCGAAGAAGTTCTGGCTGAGGAATACGTCTTCGCGGCCATCGCCGTCAAAATCCGCCACGCAGGCGGCAAACGCCGGGGTGAACTGCGCTTCGCGCGGCAGCGAAACCGCAAGAAAGTAATTGGTCCGGTTGAGAAAAAGCGTAGAAGCAAGCCTGTTGACTTCCATTCGCCGGGCTTTAGCCAGAGCCGGACCGAGCAGGTCCGCCACGGTGGCCCGCGCATAGGCGGCATACGTGGGGATGCGCGCCCGCAGGAACGGCAGCGCCGCGGCCACAGCGTCGAGGTCGCGCTCCGGTACGTCGCGGCCGCTCGACAGGTCGCGCGTGGCCTCGATGAGGTTGAGCGTGCCGCTGTCGTCGAAATCGCCGGCGTAAAGCGAATAAGGCGACTCCGGGCTGGCGTGCTGAACCGTGTTCAGACCCCAGTTGGTCACGAGAATGTCCTGGTTGCCGTCGCCATCGAAATCGCCGGTGGTCACGCCGTTCCACCAGCCGGTCAGTTGATCGAGCAAAGTAAACTGCTCGTAGCCGCCCGCCGGTCCGGCCCAGCGAACCGGCGCTTTCCACTCGGTCAGCCGGCCGTGGTCGTTGCGGAAGATCCGCACCGGCCCCCATTCGCACGCCAGCACCAGCTCCGGCCAGCCATCGCCGTCGAGGTCGCTCCACACCGCGCCGCTGACCATGCCCACGCTTGCCAGGCGGGCGGTGTTGTCGTCATCCAACGCCCAACGGCCCTCGCGCTGACGCCACAACTGCGACGTCGGAGGCTCTGGATAACGGCCCGGCACACACCGTCCGCCCACAAACAAGTCAAGCTGGCCGTCGCCATCATAATCCGCCATGGCCAGCGGACCGACGCTCGATGCCGTGGCCGGAATGGCATCCGTGACAGAACTTTCGCCGGCAGTCAATTGCTGCACCGCCGCGCCGGTCGCCTGACCATCCTCATAATTGGCGCAGCCGACCAGCAGACCGCGGACGCCAGCGGCGTTGCTCCAGCCGAGCACGGTGGTTTGATCGCGTGTCACCGCAAGTTTCCACGGCGCTGGTTCCAGCCGCTGAAAATGGCCCTGACCATCGTTGTGAAACACCGCCAGTTCGCCGCCCTGGCCGCTGGCGATCACGAGATCGTCGCAGCCGTCGCCGTCCACGTCGAACCAGCTCACGCCAGGGCCGAGCTGACTCAACCGGCGCGGCAACAGCGGCTGGCGCGCAAAATCGTCAAACGCGTCCTCGTGGTGCGTGTGCTGCAACCGATCACTAGCATCCTCGAAAAGCGGTTGCGCCGGCGGCTGGCTTGGCGGCAGCGGCGGCACGGAGACGGGCGCGTTCGTCGGTTCCTCAATTTCATAAA
The DNA here is from genome assembly GCA_021780105.1 of bacterium. GTDB lineage: Bacteria > Verrucomicrobiota > Verrucomicrobiia > Limisphaerales > J093 > JAJXZJ01. Next base: position 21,332 of record JAJXZJ010000010.1, on the reverse strand, counting down.
GGCAATTCGGCCGGGCATCGGCCACCTCACTGCGACGCCCGCTGCGCCAGACCACGTCAATGCGCAGGCGGTTGGTCATACTGCCCGCCGCGAAAACGCGCAGCGCCTCGTCGCAGGACAGGTAGCGCCCGCCGCACATCATTTCCTGGCTTTGCGTGACCGGGCCGCCGGTGACGGTGAGGCGCGCGCCGATGCCGGCGGTGTTTGGCGGTTGGCCTTTCAAACGCACGGCCACGCGCGGCGCCGAGCTTTCATTCCGGTAAACGCCCAGCGCGCCGTTGAGGTTGTTGACGACGAGATCGAGGTCGCCGTCGTTGTCGAGGTCCGCCAGCGCCATGCCTTGCGACACGCCGACCTGGTCGAAGCCCCACGCGGCGCTGGCGTCCGCAAACGTCAGGTCGCCGCGATTGCGGAAGGCGAGGTTCGCCTGCTTGAGCGGCGGCAGCATGAGCAGTTTTCCCGGCGTGCGCTCCGGTGTGTAGGGGCCGTTGGCGGCGATCCGCGCCTGCGCGTCGCTGTCCTGCGTGTCAAACATGTGGCCGGTCGCGGCGAGCACGTCCTCGAAGCCGTCCAGGTCCACGTCGAGGAAGATGACCGACCAGTTCCATTCGCAGTTGTCCAGCCCGGCGTAGGCCGCCACGTCGGCGTAGGTGCCGTCGCCGCGGTTCCATTGCAGGACGGTGCGATCCAGTTGCGGGCGGTCGTCGAAGACGCCGATGTTGATCGTGTAAGGCTCCATCGCCGCGATCTGCATCAGCCGCCGCCCGTGCTGCCGGCTCATCATGTCGGACACGAGGATGTCGTCGCGGCCGTCGCGGTCCACGTCCGCAAAATCCACGGCCATCGAAAACGTGGCGGTGTGGCGCAGAGCCAGCCGCGGCAGCGCGCGGAAATGGCCGCGGCCGTCGTTAATCCAGATGCGGTCAGGCGACTGAAAGTCGTTGCAAACGTATAGGTCGGGCAGGCCGTCGCCGTTCAAGTCACGGAAGGCGCACGTCAGACCCCAGTCCCACGGCGCAGCCTTCAGCGGCCGGCCGTCCTCGTCAAGGAACGCGCCGCCGGTCCACGACACCAGGTGGAAATGGCCGTGGCCATCGTTGCGATAAAGAAAGTGCGGCTCGCCGTTTTCGAGCACGCGGCCTTCGGGCGTCATTTCGAGATGGCCGCGGTCCTGCGGCAGGATCATGCGGCGCCCCTCGACATTGAGCAGGGAAAAGCCGGTCGTGCGCACCGTGGTCGTGCGGTAGTTCGCCACGTAAAGATCGAGCGCGCCGTCGCCGTCAATGTCACCCAGCGCGCAGGTCGTGGCAGCAAAACGATGGACCAGGCCCACCTCCGTCGCCTCCGTGAAATGCCCGTGACCGTCGTTCACCAACAACCGCGTGCCGGTCCCAATGCCGTTGACCAGCAGATCTAGGTCGCCGTCGCCGTCCACGTCGGCGAACGTGGCGCCGGTGACATCGTGGCTGGGAAAATCCAGCCCCGCCGCGGCCGTGATGTTGGTGAAATGCCAGTTGCCGAGATTGCGGAACAGCGCGCAGTGGCCTTCCAGCGCGCACACGAAAATGTCGCACCAGCCGTCGCCGTCCACGTCGCCAAGCGCGACGCCGGAGCCGTTCAGCCGGATTTGATTCTGCGCGGCATTCTCGTCGTTCAGCGTATTGGTGAATGCGAGGCCGGTCTGCTCCGGCGGCAGCAACGTGAAGCCGGCGTGCCCGTTGGTTGGCACGTTGAGCTGGACGCAGCGATAACCGGCATCCGCCGCCAGAGCGGCCCCGCTGAGAAAGATTGTCCACGCTGCCGCCAGCGAAATCCGCCACCGGCAACGCAGTTTGCACCATGAAACCATTTGATTCATCGGATTAACCGGATGCCGCCGCCCACGCTGACCGCCACGCCACGCGCGCCGGCTGGCAAATCCGCCGTCGTAATGCGCCCGCCCGGCCAGCGGACCCATACCTGGCTCGGCGGCGTGGGCGCGGCCAACACCGGCACCACGCTGTCCTGCGACCAGTAGCCCGAACCGGCGTGGATTTCCCGCGCGGGGCCGAGGCGTTCGTCGAACTTGAGCCGCAGCACCACGCCGATGCCGTGCGGATTTCCGGGCGGGCCTTCCAGCCGCACGCGCAAACCCGGCCGGCCGGTGACGTTGCGGAAGAGTTTCGTCGCGGCGCGATGTTGCGTGACCACCAGGTCCACGCGACCGTCGCCGTCGAAATCCGCCACCGCCGCGCCGCGCTGTTCGCCGTAAACCTTCACGCCGCTTTCCTGACCCGGCACCGCGCGAAAACCGCCCTGCCCGTCGCCTTGCAGCCACAGCCCGCGGCCGGCGTCGTAGCGCGACGTTTCGTTGTCCACGCCGAAGAAATTCTGGCTGAGAAACACATCTTCGCGGCCGTCGCCGTCGTAGTCCGCGACACACGCGGCAAACGCGGGTGCGAATTGCGCTTCGGGCGGCAGGATACGCGCCTCGCAGTGATCGCCGCGATTCAGGAACGCCGTGGATTCCAGCCAGCTTGCCTCCAGAAATCGCATCCGGCTAAGCCGGTCGCCGAGCGCGGCCTCGACGCCCGCCTCGGCCCAAGCCTGGTGCGTCGGAAATTCGCCGAGCAGAAACGGCATGGCTTTGGCCACGGTGTCGAGCATGCGATCCGGCACGTAGTCGTGCATCGCCGGCTCGAAATGCGCTTCGAGCATCGGCCACGAGCCGTCACCGTCGGGATCGCCGTAGTAAAGCCGCAGCGGCTTCGACCGGTGGCTTTCGTATTTCGTGTTCTCACCCCAATTCGCCGCGATGATGTCGAGCCGGCCGTCACCATCCAAATCGCCCGTGGTCACGCCGGTCCACCAGCCCGTCTTGTCCGCGAGGCCAAGTTCGGCGGTGATTTCGCGCAACTGCCCGTGGTCGTTGTGAAAGACCCGGATCGGCCCCCATTCGCAGGCCAGCACCAACTCCGGCCAGCCGTCGCCGTCAAGGTCGCCCCAGACCGCGCCGCTGACCAAACCCGCGTCCGCCAGACGCGCCGTGTTCGCCGCGTCCAACACCAGCTTCCCGCCCTGCTGGCGATACAACCGCGAACTCGCGGCCACTGGATATTGACCCGGCTTCACGCGACCACCGACGAACAAGCCCAGTGTGCCGTCGCCGGCATAATCCGCCACGGCCAGCGGCCCGACGCTCGCATCCCAGGCGGGCACGACTTCGGCAGGCTGCGGCTGTTCCGATTGATAAATCTGCACGGCGCCGCCGTTGGTCAGGCCATCCTCGTAATTCGCGCCGCCGATCAGCAATGCGCCCGCCGTCCAGCCAACGACGGCGGTCTGGTCACGAGCGACGACGTAGGTCCACGGCGGTTGGTTCATTGGTTGGAAACCGCCGTGTTGGTTATTGCGAAACCACGCCGGTGTGCCCCCGCTGCCGCTGGCAATCACCAGGTCGTCCCAGCCGTCGCCGTCCACGTCCCACCAGCCAATGCCCGGCCCCAGTTCGCTGAGCCGTCGGGGCAACAGCGGTTGCCGGGCAAAATCGTCAAACGGTTCGTCGTGGTGAACGTAAGGCACGCGGTCGCTGACATCCTCAAACACCGGCGGCGGCGGTGCGTTCGTCAGCGCAGGTGCGGCCGCTGTGGCGCCCGCTTCAGCAATTTCGTAAAGGCAATTCGGCAGGGCATTCGTGACCATGCTGCGTTTGCCGCTGCGCCAGGTAACTTCAATCCGCAGCCGGTTGGTCAATGAGCCAGCCGCGAACACGCGCATGGCGTCATCACCCGACAGATACCGCCCGCCGCTGACGATTTGCTGGCTTTGGGTGATAGGGCCGCCGGTGACGCTGATCCGCGCGCCGATGCCACGCGTGTTCGGCGGCAGACCGTTCAGGCGCACGGCGAGCCGCGGCGCCGCGGTTTCGTTGCGGTAAAGGCCGGCGCCGGCGTTCATCCGGTTCACGATCACGTCCAGGTCGCCGTCGTTGTCCAGGTCCGCGAGACAGGCGCCTTGCGAAATAACCTTGGTGTCGAAGCCCCACGCGTGGCTGATTTCCTGGAACCGCAGGTTGCCGAGATTCCGGAAGGCCAGGCAGCCGGTGGCCAGCGGCGGGAACAGGCGGCGCAATTGAAGTTCCTCAACGCTCAAAATCCTCCGGCCGGCCTTGAGCTGGTTGATTTGGTCCTGCACGTCGGCGTTCATGTTGTCGCGGGCAAAACCGTTTGGGACGAGCAAATCCTCGAAGCCGTCGAGGTCCACGTCGAGGAACAGCGGTCCCCAGGACCATTCCGAGGCCTCGATGCCGGCGTATTGCGCGATCTCGGCGTAGGTGCCATCGCCGCGATTCAGGAAGAGCATGTTCCGCGGGTATTGCGGGCGGCCGGTGATCTCGCCCGCCGACTCGGTTTCCGCGTGCATGAGGTTGCGCTGCGTCAGGCGCCGCACGTGGTCGCGGCTCAGCATTTCGACCACGAGAAAATCGTCCAGACCGTTGCGGTTCAAATCCGCCACGTCCACGGACATCGCCGAGTAACAACTCTGCCGCAACGCCAGGCGCGGCGCGGCGCGAAAGTGCCCGTGGCCGTCGTTCAGCCAAAACCGGTCCGGACTCCAGAAATCGTTGCACTCATAAAGATCGGGCCAGCCGTCGCCATTGAAGTCGCGAAACACGACCGACAGCCCCCAGTCGAGCAATGGCGCGGCGAGTGGTTTGCCGTCCTCGTCGAGAAACGTGCCGTCGGTCCACGACACCGGCGCGAATATTCCGCCGCCCAAGTTCCGCAGGAAAACGTCCGGCTCGCCGAGTTCTTCCGAGGCGAACCTGCCGCGACCGCCGGCACCCATTTCGATCGTGAACCGGAAGCGGTTGGTCCACTCCGGATCGGTCAACGGCTGGCCGTTGATGCTGACGACCATCGGCTGGCCGTTCACGACCCGCACGCTGAACCGCGTGCCCGGCTGGTCCATCACCGAGGACACGCGGTAATTCGCGAGGTAAAGGTCGAGCCGGCCGTTGCCGGTGACGTCCGCCAGCGTGAGCGACGTGCCGCCGCGACCGACGTTCAGCAACGGTTCACTTCGCGTGAAATGCCCCTTGCCGTCGTTGAAAAAAATCCGCGTGCCGCCGCCGATGGAATTGATGATCAGGTCCAGACTGCCGTCGCCGTCAATGTCCGCCAGCACCGCGCCGGTGGCGTCGAGGTCCGGACAGGCGACGCCGGCGCGCTCGGTGATGTCCTCGAAACGCCAGTTGCCCAGGTTGCGGAACAGCCGGCTGCCGCCGCCGAGGCCACAGAAGAAGAGGTCGCACCAGCCGTCGCCGTCCACGTCGCCCGCGGCCACGCCGGAACCGTTGGGCAGAATCTGGTTGGTGAGCAGCCGCGCTTCCGGAAGCGTGTTGGTGAAGGTGACGCCGGTTTGCGCCGGCGCCAATTCGGTGAAGCCAGTGTGGCCATCGGCCGGAACGGACAGGAGGCGAAAACGATGGCCCGGTCCTGCCTGCCACGGCTCGCCCTGCGCGAACCACACCAGCAAGAACACCAGCGGGCCAAGCCAGCCGCTCACCCGCAATGGCAGAGACAAGGCAGCCATCGCATCGCGCCACGTTCGATCATTCAACCGACCGCCAACGAAACCGACCGCGAAACTCCGACATTCAATCGGGGCGTCGGGCAGGTTTCTGACAGGTTTGCCTCACGATCTCAAGAAGCGATTCGCAGCGAGCGACAAACGGCGGTGCTTTGGCTCACTTTTGACTCTTGGGCTCCGTCCCTTGTCAAACAACCCATGCGGAGCTGCCGTCCAAAATTGGGGCGGCGCAGCACGACGCCTACCCACGCGAACCGCGCCCAGGCAGAAGCCCGTCAGGGCTGGCATCGTTGTAGAAAACGGACGGGAACCCGCCAAGCTCCGTCAGGAGCGGAATATGCCGGTGGGGCGAACGTCCTCGTGAGCCGTTTCGGGTTTATGCCCGGCTCGCCGGGAGGCTCGCCCTACCAGATACCGCCCCGACGGGGCTGGGGATTGATTTGGTTGTGCTGGCTACAAAGATGCCGCGCCTACGGCGTTGGATTTGGCCAGAGTGGCTATGTTGCCCGATCCTGACCTGGAATCCGCACAAGCCTCTGGCATCGAGCTTGACTGTGACGGCCGTCGCTTTTACGAATGCCACGCGGGCGAGTGGGGACTGGCACATTCATGCTTGAAAGGAGCTTGCGAAAGAGCAAGCTCAGCAAAAACAAGAGCATGGCGACAAAACAGCCCAATTGGCGTCGCTCACTTTGCTTTTCGGCAAGAGCATGAAACTCACACCTAATATTCAGAAGCGATTCGAAGATCTACTTGCGCAGGGCAAACAGCTTCCTGCTAGGCAGGGTCCAGTGGCCAAAATTGTGGAGCCAACTGCTTGGAAGCCCTGGATAACGAGTGCCTTGAACCTGCTAAGTCATGCTTTCGGCGAGAATTCCGTCCACTTTCGCCAGCTTTCCGAGGTTTCGGACAAATTTGACGATTACCACTCGACTGCGCTTAGTGCAGTTGGTGTTCTTGAAGCGGCGAAGTGCGACGCAGATGCTGGAGTTGTAGGTACGGTCGAGCAGCGAGTCGCAGCCGAGCTGTTCGCAGATCTGATTGTTTCAGCGAAAGCTGCGCTTTCCGAAGGCCAAAAAGAGGTAGCTGCAGTACTCGCGTGTGCAGCGTTGGAGGATACTCTGAAGAAGTTCGCTTCTCTGAATGGAATCGGCGTGGACGGTAAGACCATGGATGCGGTTGTAGGCACACTGAAGAGTGCTGGGCTTGTTTCGGGAGCACAGAAAGGGTTATTGGAAGCGATGCCGCGGATCCGCAATGCGGCAATGCATGCCGATTGGAAGAAGCTCTCAGAGCCTGATGTCGCCAGCGTCATTGGATTCACTGAGCAATTCTTGCTTACCCATCTTTCATGAAAGACCCCAATCGGGTGGCTGGGAGGATTGCCGGCCCGGCTTCCACACCACCTGACGTACGGATTCGCTCAGGTCTGACCCGCCATAATCACAGGTCTTTTTAAAGCCACCGGATTTCCAAAGTCGGGTAGCACATTCGCCCTCGGATGTAGCTGGACGCGCCTCGCGTCCAGCACTGGGCACCCCGTCGCTTGGACCGTGGCCGAGGTTTTGGGTTGCTAGTTGGTTTTCGGCGGAGTGCGTGCGCTCCCGAGTTGACTACGGTTTTCTGTTTAATGCCGCCAGTCCTCGACGCAGGGCAGAAAATCAAATTGGCAACAACCGCACGCGATTGTTGCCAACGATAGAACACCCTGCCGCGCCGCGCGCTGCGGCGCGGGCGGACTTTGAAAACCGCGCCGGCCTAATCCAGCACCTTGATCTTCAGGTTCCGATACCACACCGGCGCCTGTGCGCTGCCGTGGAGACCCTGCAGGCCGATCGGACCCGTGCGCGCGAAATCCTTCAGCGCCTTGGCGAATTTGTTGCGCGTGCCGTCGGGGTTCTTGTGCGGTTCCTTCCAGTCGTTCAGATCAACGTTCCAGACCTCCTCGCCGTTGAAGACCAGCGACACATGGCTCTCCTTGGCGGTGATCGTGAACCGGTTCCACTCGCCGACCGGCTTCTGCATTGGCTTGGACGGCGGCTGCGCGTTGTAAATCGCGCCGACCATCCCATAGTGTGCGCCGTCCGTGTTCGCGTGGACCTGCACTTCCAGCGCCGCCAGCACGTCCTTCGTGTTACCCGAGCGCAGAAACACGCCGCTGTTGGCATCCGGCGCCACCTTGAATTCCAGGTCCAGGATGAAATTGTGGTAGGACTTTTTCGTCCAGATCGTCTCCTCGGTCTTGGCCACCAGCACGCCATCCTGCATCACCCAACCGCCCGGCGGCATGTCCGCATTCGACAGATCAGGCGCGAAAAGGTCGTCCCAGCCGGTGGTGTCCGGCGGGGCGACTGGCTCGGCCTGCCCCGTCACCCCACAAAGCAATCCCGCGCCCAGCGCCGCCATGGCCTTGAACGCTTGACGCTTCGTCATCGCCGTAAAAACCTTCGCGGAACTTTGGGAATCATCAGGTTGAACCAATGTGCTCATCAGAATGCCTTTCAATTTGAATTTCGTTGACTGCAAAACTGCCGACACCTTCGTTTCCGCCGTGTCCGCCTGTCAAGCCAATCCCGTTTTCGATTCTCAGTGAAAGCAGGCACGAAGGCGGTCAAACCGGATCCGGCGTTCCTCGATGCGCGAAGCCTGCCACGGCCGCTCGCTGCCCGGTGAATGCGCGGCTCAGGGATCGTCCTCCTGCTCTGCCCCACCCTGGCGACCCAAATCAACCAGTGCCGCGAGAGTCCGGCGGGTACAGTTGACATCCGCCTGGCCTACACGCGCGATCAGTTCAGCATCAATTTTTTCCCGGACCATGGCCTGTGTTGCGGCGGCATCTCGGCCGCGTTCGGTAAGGGTAACGGTGAGTTTGCGACGATCCCCGATGTCCACCTTGCGTTCCAGGTAGCCGCGCAACACCAGCAGGTCGACAAGCTGGCCCGCCGCCTGTTTGGAGACTCGCAATTCCTTGATGAGCTGGCCGAGAGGAACGCCACCTGCGCCCAGTGCCAGGCCCCCGATGACATAAAGGCCGTTCTTCGGGATGTCGTCGTATCCGGCTTCAACCAAGGCTCGGCGCATCGCCGTCCCATACGTGTAACGGGCGTGCCGGAGCAGCGCCGGCATCACGATGCCTTCATACCACGGTTTCGTTTCAGCCATACCGTGAACAAACAGTAAATATTCAAGATTGTCAATTTTTATTACTAATCACCCCACACCAGACAGCCTTGCCCTGCGGAAAATGACGGGGTGGCGATTCGGCGCTGAATCAACTCGCCGGAGTCGCCAAAAAAAGGGACCAGGCGTTCGCCCGGTCCCTCGTTTGTTCAATCGCTTTACCAGCCAGGCGATTTATTGCTGGACCTGGTAGAACACCGTCGTGCCCGCGGCCGGCGTGACAACATACGGACTGGTCGCGCCGTTGACCGGCGTGTAGGTCCCCTTCACTGTGGGCGAGGACACCAGTGTGCCGGCAGCCCACGTGATCGTGACCTTGCCACTCGCATCCATCGAAACCGTGAGGTTGGGATTCACCACCGCCACGTAATCGCCGTAATCGCGGAACCGTGCCAGGAATGTGCCCTGATCGGACACCTGGGTGACGTTCCCGTTTTCCGGCGAGAACTCCGGCCCGACATAGACCGTGGCCGGCATCGGCGTCTTGGTTGCATCGTCAACACCCCACGTCGTCGCTCCGAGATTGATCCAGTTCACGCCGTCGTCGCTCCGGTAGATGGTAAACGTCTGTCCGACGCGCTGGATGCGGCACCAGGCGCTCGGATACTGCGGGGTGGCGTTGACGCCCGTCAGCGCGGTCGTCGTGGCGCTGCCCGTGTCCAACCGCCGGTTGCCTTCCCAAAGGGCGTTGCCGAGGGTGCCCGGCCCGGTGAGCGTGGGTCCGACGGGGTTGACATGGCATTTCTGGTAACGGCCGGCCTGGCCATCATAAGGCGGCGCGGTCGCGGCGCTGCCCGTTTGCGTGGCCCGATCCACGCCGAAGTTGGTCACGTCACGGACGACGAGACCCGCTCTGGCCCATTCGCTGGAGCCGTCCTGGTATTCCACGCGCAATTTCTTGTCGAAGTCACCCGTGACCTTCTGATAAACGAAGGTGGCTTCGTCGTAAGTGCCCCATTCACCCACGCCATCGCTGTAAACATCGAAACCATTGGCGGCCACCGGGACGACGGCGTTGGCCCCGCCGAATTCGTTGGCGCCCACGACGCCCCAGCTCATGTTCGTGTCCACCGTAAAGGCCACGTTGGTGGAGGTCAGCGTGTTGCCCAGGGTGTCCGTGATGTTCTTGACGGTCAGCGTGCCGCTGCCCGAGAGGCCGGTGACTTTCAACAGCACACTCTGCTTCTCGATCTTGACCAGCGGATTCTGGGAGTTGGCCGTGAAGCGGTTGGTGTAAACGGTCAGGCCGGTGATGGTGCCGGACGAGATGGAGTAGTTGGCCAGCGCGCCGGCCGAGGCGTCGGTCACCGGCTTGTTGAAGGCCACGCCGACATCCACCGTGCCTGCGGTGTCCGGGTCCATCATCGCGCCGACGGTGGCGACCGGCGGAGTGGTATCCGTGGTGACAGTGAGGGTGGCCACGATGCTTGTGGCGCTGACCGGTGGCACGGAGGCAATGACGCGGAACTGCGTGCCATCATCACTCAGTGCCAGCAGCGGCGTCGTGTAGGTCGCGCTCATGGCATTGGCAATGTCGGTCCACGTGGAGCCGCCCTTGGGGGCGGACTGCCATTGATAGAAGACGGCCGTGCCGTAAACCGACATGCCGGCGGCCGCGGCCGAGAATGAAGCCGTGTTACCGACGATGGCGTTCGTGCTTTGCGGCTGCTGCGTGAAATTGACGCTGGCGCCGGTGGGATCGAAGTAGTAGCCAACGACACTGCCGGTCAGCTTGGGCGCATCGCCATTGTTCGGATCCGGGTCCGTGTCCATCTTGTAGGTCACACCGAAATAGTCACCACCGGACCAACTGTGATCGTGGTGCAGGGCGAGCATGTAATACCGCTGGCCCTGCGTCAGGGTGATGGTGTTGAGATTCGGCCATTGGGTGCCGGTATATTGGTCGGAACGCATCGCGGTAAGATCGCCGCTGTGCAACGTCATCCAGGAACGGTTGTCGGTCCAGCCGCCCGGCTCGGCGCAGATTTGATACAGGTTCACCGGATTGTCGTCCGTGCTCAAATACAGATAAAACTCATCGTCGCCGCAGGTGAAGAACACATAGTTGCCGCTCTTCGGCGGGATGAAATAACCTTCCAAGGTGTCGTCGTAGTTCCGCACCGGATCGGCGGCCACGCGGCCCACGGCGCCCGGCGGGTACTCCCACATCGTCTCCAGATCCTGACGATCCGGATCGTTCGGATACCGTGGATCGGCAAAGAAATTGGCGAGCGTGTAAGCGTCGTTACAGTTGTCATATTTCTTGTGGAGAATCGTGCCGGACATGAACACGAAGGACCGGACCTGCGCCTTGGTGCCCGCGGCGATGGTGTTGGCCGGCGTGGCGGTATCCTGGACATTGTTGATCGTCAGGTTGTAGGTCATGCTCTCGGTCATCTTGCTCACGGCCAGTTGCACCGTCTGGAGATCTACGCGGGAAACGGAGGAAACGGTCACTCCCTGGTCCATCGAGTAGTTCGCGACTGCTAGGGCAGTGTCGGTCACCGGCTCGGAGAAGGTCACGAACACGTTGGTGAAGGTAATGTCCGTGGACGTTTTCGTCACCGTGGGCGGCGTGGTGTCATCCGTGAGCGTGAGTTTCACTTCGCTGCTGTAGGTGGAGGCGCCCGGCACGGCCACGTAGCATTTGACCATCTTGTTGCCGTCAGCGGCCTTCTTTGGCCAGGCAATCGTCAGGTTCGTCCCGTTGGCGCCGGCCACGGCCACGCCATTGGTAAACCATTGGTAGAACGCCGGCAGCGCGTTCGTGGTGCCCAACGGGGGCGTGCCACCTTGCACAGCCGCGGGATTGGAATCCGAACCGGTGCCCGTGTATTGGTCGAAGGGCGTCGTCGTCGTCGCGGCGACGGTGAACGTCACCGGCGTGTTCTCGGACACGGTAACTGCCTGCGGTTGCTGGACGATCGTCACCGACGCGCCGGTGTTATCCGCCATCGAACTCAACATCACGCCGACGACCGGGCTGAGCGAGGCCGCCGGCGTCGTGTCCGTCGTCGCCCGCCACGCCACTTCCACATAATCATTGCCCGTGCCCTCCTCGTGCAGGGACTGGACGTAGTATTTCTGGCCGGCGACCAGGTGCAACGGGGTCGCCGTGGTCTGGGTTGCACCCGGCTCCAGGAACGCGTTGCAGCAGCCGGTCTCCTGCGCGACCAGCGTGAGGTTGGCGGCGGTCGAATCCGTGCTGATCCACAGTTCGGAGGCGTCGTCGCTGCTGATGAAGAAGTCATAGTCGCCGGTCACCGCGGGAGTGATCCATCCGGTGATCCGGTCGCCGTATCCTTGGTGCGAATCGTCTGGAAAGACAAACCGGCTGTTCCAGCCGGCCACATAGCTGGTGGCGTCCGGGGTGTTCGCCCAATAGTTCGGATCCCCCTGCAAGGTGGCCAGGGTCGCGTCCGTGGTCACACCCCGAAGTCCGGGAAACCAGACTTCGTATTTGAGGAAGCCCTGGGTTTCAACGCTCGCCGCCTGGATCGCGACGCTGGCCAGGCCGGCCAGCCCAAGCGTGCAAAGAAAAGTTCGCGTTCTATTCATAAACTTGATCGTTCGGTTCGCTTGCTTACAATTCCCCGTTGGATATTGGCGGCCTTATACACCCCACCGGGTTGCGCCAGCAAGCAAAATCTTGGACCAAGTCAATAAATAATTTTCGCGGCTAGACGCGTTGGACGTCATCTGACACTACCGCCAACGCCATGCCGGAACACTGAGCGCCGGTCTGCGGCCGGCTTGTGCGGGGCTTGGTTCATCGGAACGGGTGTTCGCGATCCGGTCCCAAACCGGCGTTCTGGCGGTAGGATCAAGTTTTGGCCAGACGCGTTGGCAGCCGCCCCAGCGGCCAGTGAAAATCAAAAAAAACTTGACCTTTCACGGTGACTCGGCTTTAGAGTGTGCCGCAATCAACTCGGTCAGCCGCTTCGTTGTCGTAAATGAACTATGCCGTTTATTACCATGAAGACCCAATTGTTTATCGCTGATTCCGTCCTTGTTTTCAGCCTGTCTGCTCCTCTGCCTGCCGCCCAGCTCGTGGATTACGACTTTGATGACAGCACGCCATCGGCCAGCGCGGTCGCTGCACATCTGACGGCCAGTGGTATCACTGGTGGTAGTGGAATTTCCGTTTTCGCTTACAAGCCAGGCAATCCCGATACCGGGCTGGCCCTATCCGCCACCAAGTGGACCACCAGCGCAACCTACGACCCCAACGATTATTTCGAAGTCACGCTGACGCCTGCGACTGGTTATCAGTTGACGCTCAGTAATTTTCAAGTGGATGCCCGTCGTTCGGACACGGGTCCGCAAACCTGGGAACTCAGGTCGAGCGTGGATGGTTTTGGAACAGTTTTGGGGAGTGAGACATTACCAATTTCGAGCGATTTCTACCCCGCCCAGCAGTTAAGCATTCCCAAGGCCTACGCCAACCTGGATTCGGCCGTCACATTCCGCATGTACGGTTATGGCGCAAGCGGGACCTTGGGAACCGGCACCTTGCGCATTGATAACCTCATTATTGACGGAGAAATAACTCCCGTGCCGGAACCGGCGGGTTGGTTTGTCTTGGCGGGTTTGGTACTGCTCGGCAGCCCGGCCGCAGTCCGCGTGTTCCGCCGCACCTGAACCTCCGCTGAGGCTGGTTTCATGCCCGGCCCGCCCCGGCTTTGCCGGCCGGCGGTGAGGTTTACCCCCAAGCAGTGGCGCTGCAACGTGGTGGATTCTGCTTTGCGCGGGCCGAGTCCGCGGTGGGACTGTGGTCAAAATCGGAAGTGGCTGGCGACGCGACGACGGCGATGAAGGAATCGGTGCCGGGAGGCGATGTGCTGGGCAACTGACAGGACGAGGCCGTGCCGGCGCCGCTGACGATGGACGTGGCGGAGCGGGGTTGAGTGAGAACGGACCTTTTGCCAAACGAACCCAAACAGGGCGGGCGCCATCATCGCGACTGGACACCGGCGGAAATCGGCTGGCCAAGTGGCCGTGCCGCTGGCAAGTTCAGCGCCGGGTTCCGCGTCACATCGCGCCAACATGCACGACATCACTTCCTCGCTTCGCGTCGCCGCCGCCGTGGGGGGCCTCGCGTTCACCGCCATGCTCCCGCTCCAGGGCGCCGACACCACCAACCGCCTCGGCTTCACCGGCCCGGAAATCTTCCCGATTGATTATTACATCAGCGATCTGCACGCGGCCGATTTCGACGGCGACGGCAAGCTGGACTTGGTCGTCGTGAACAACGCACGGTCCAAGCTGAACCTGCTTTACAACCAGACCGGCAAAACGAACAGCCCGGCGGCCCGGCCGGTGGAGCGCGACGTGAATGAGCTGCCGCCGGACGCGCGCTTCCGCATCGAGTCCATCGCCTCGGAGAAGCGCATTTCCGCGCTCGTCGTGGCCGACCTCAACGGCGACGGCCGGCCGGACCTTGCCTACTTCGGCGAGCCGAAGGAACTGGTGGTGCAGTACAATCAGGGTACCAATGGCTGGAGCGCGCCCAGGCGCTGGCCGCTGGACGACGGCCTGCTCGATCCCAACGCGCTGACCAGCGGCGACCTCAACGGCGACGGCCGCCAAGATCTGGCGTTGCTCGGCGAGAAGGCGGTGTATTTCCTTGCGCAGAAGCCCGATCACACGCTCGCCGAACCGGAGCGCATTCCCTACAGCGGCGTGGTGAAGGCCGTGCAAATCCTGGACATTGACGGCGACGGCCGGCAGGACCTGCTGCTGGTGAACTGGGAGGACACAAATCCCTTCCGCTTCCGGCTACAGAGCGCCAGCGGCCAGCTCGGGCCGGAAATCCACTTCGAACTGCCCGCGATCCGCTCGTATCTGGCCGACGATCTGGACGGGGACAAGAAGGCCGAGGTCGTGACCATCGCGCAGAAGTCCGGCCGCGCCCAGGTATGGGACTTCATTCAGAAACCGGCCGAGCCGCTGGCGGGCGGATTCCAGCAGGGGCAGTTCCAGGTGTTGCCGTTGAACAAAACCACCAAGAGCCGGCGCGGCATCGCGTGGAGCGATTTGAACGGCGACGGCCGGCCGGACCTGCTCGTCGCGGAGCCGGACAGCGGCCAATTGACGCTGTATCTCCAGCAGGCAGACGGCTCGCTCGGCGCGCCAAAGACATTCCCCACGTTCACCGGCGTCGCGGAGCTGGCGGCGGCGGACTGGGACGGCGACGGCAAGCCGGAGATTTTCGCGCTGAGCCAGGACGAACGGCAGATTGGCGTGACGCGGCTGGACGCGAACGGCCGCATCGCGTTCCCGACGATTTTACCCACGGACGGACGGCCGCTGACGATGGCCGTCGGCCCGCTGCGCGCGAACGCCCGGCCCACGCTGGCGGTCATCACCGACCAGGACGGCAAGCGCGAGTTGCTGCTCCGCACGGCCGACGGCAAGACCACGCGCCAGAAGTTGAGCGAGTCGTTCAAGGGCAATCCCAGCGGCATGGTGATGCACGACGCCAATCAGGACGGCCTGGCCGATCTCGTCGTCCTGATCCCGTATGAAAAACTCAAGGTGCTGCTGCAGGTGAACGACAAGCCGTTCGACGAGGAGGACGTATCGCCGCCCGGCGGCAACGCCGAGCAGCCGTGGGTAAGCGCGGCAGATGTGGATGGCGACGGCAAGCCGGAGCTGCTGCTGGCGCAGAAAAATTTCGTGCGTGCCGCCGTGCTGGCGCCGGAGGTCGCGGTCGCCGGTTCCACGAACAAGCTGAGCTGGACCTTCAAGGTGAAGGAGCAGATCAACGGCGTCTCCAGCAGTTCACGCATCGTCGGCGCCGCCGCGGTGAAGGATGGCACCAACGCCATCCCCAGCCTGTTCCTGCTCGACGCCGAGCGGAAGGGCGTGACGCTTTGCCGCCGCGACGCCGCGGGCGTGTGGCAGATTGCCCGCACGGTGAAACTGCCGGTGTCCGACTTCAACGCGTTGCAGGCGGTTAGTCTCGGCGGCCCGGGCGCAAACGCCGTCGCCCTCCTGGGCCTGAACAGCGTTGCCTGGCTGCCGCTGGGCGGACAGGTCTGGGATTTGCAGGAGCTGGACGAATACGAAACGCCGATCAGGGACGGCTTCCTGCACGATGTCATTTCCGGGAACCTGGAAAAGGGAAACCGCAAGACGCTGGTCTTCCTGGAAACCGGCCGGAATTACCTCGACCTTGTGACGTTCGACCCGCCGCACCGGCTGGTGCCGGTCACCCGCTGGCAGGTGTTCGAGGAACGCACGTTCCGCGGCCGGCGGTCGGACATCCCGGAACCGCGCGAGGCATTGATCGGCGACTTCACCGGCGACGGCCGCAACGACCTGGTGGTGCTGGTCCACGACCGCATTCTGCTTTACCCGCAGGAATGACCGGCTGCCGGCAGGCCGGCGGAGATCGGCGGAGGCGCCAAATCCGACGCGGCTTTTTGCTGGGCAGAACCGTGCGGACGGGTTTAGGCTGGAAACGTGGCCGTGCCAAGGTTCAAACCGGTGTTCATCGCGCTGGGCTGTCTCGTTCTCGCCTGGGCGCTGGCGGTCGGCGGTTATTTCCTCGTCCAAAACTCACGCGTCACGGCGGAGAAGGTCCGTGCCTACCTGCACTCGGTGGACCTCGCCAGGCTCAGCGGGCCGGAGCGGGAGCGCGCCCTCCGCGAACTGGTGCGCGAGCTGAACGCGCTTTCCCTGGACGAGCGACGCGCCGTGCGCCTCGATGACGCATGGTCGCGCTGGTTTGCGGAAATGACCGACGACGAAAAGGGGCAGTTCATCGCCGCCACCATGCCGACGGGCATCAAACAAATGCTCGCCAGCTTCGAGCAGATGCCGGAAGCGCAGCGGCGGAAAACCATTGATGACGCCCTGAAGCGGCTGAAGGAGGCGCGCGAGCGGGCCGAGAGCGGGGCGGACGATCCGGCCGACCTGGGCACCAACGGCCCGCCGGTATTGTCCGACGAGCTCCGGCAAAAGATAACCGCTGTGGGGCTGAACGCGTATTACAGCCAAAGCTCGGCCCAGATGAAGGCGGAACTGGCGCCGTTGCTGGAAGAGATGCAGCGGATGATGGAACGCGGCGTGTTTTTGCGCACGCAATGAAGCCGGTGGAGGACAACTCACGCGCTGCCGCGGCCGGCCGGTTTCCCGCGTTCACGCTGGTCGAGCTGCTGGTGGTCATCGCCGTCATCGGGATTCTGGCCGGACTGCTGCTGCCCGCGCTGGGACGCGCCGTGGAAGCCGGCCGTTCCACGGCCTGCCTTGGCAACCTGCATCAGTGCGGCCTGGCGCTGCAACTTTACGTGCAGGACAACAACAACCGGCTGCCGTTCATGCGCGACGCGGCGTTTGACACCAACCCGCCACCCGCCGGCGCGGCGCTGCCCACCATGGACGTGGTGCTCTCCAATTATTTGGGCAACGTGAATGTGCTCCGCTGCCCCTCGGACAAAAAGGGCATCTTCGAGCAGACGCGCTCCAGCTATTCCTGGAACAGCCTGCTCAACGGCCAGGACGCCGACCACCTGCGGGTGTTCGGGCTGGATTTTGACCCGCACCAGATTCCCGTCATGTTCGACAAGGAGGCGTTCCACCAGGTGCGCGGCCCGAAGAAGGGGGTCAACTACCTTTACGCCGACGGGCACATCAAGAACCTCCTCACGATCGAGGGTGTCGCCGGGAAATCACCGTGATCGAGCTTCGCCAGGTCAGCAAGCGCTTCGGCCAACGCCTGGCCGTCAACGAACTTTCGCTGCGCGTGCCCGCCGGCGAGGTGTTCGGGCTGCTGGGCCACAACGGCGCCGGCAAAAGCACGGCCATCGGCATGATGCTTGGCCAGGTGTGGCCCACGGCCGGCGAGGTGTTCATTGGCGGTGCGGAGGTCGGCCGCGAACGTCGGCGCGCCTTGAGCAAGGTCGGCGCCATCTTCGAGACGCCGGCGTTTTACGACTACCTCAGCGGCTGGGACAACCTGCGCATTTTCACCCAATACAGCGCGCCGACGCCCGCCGCGCGTCTCCGCGAGGTGGTGGACTGGGTGGGACTGACCGGCCGGGAAACATCACCGGTGCGCACCTATTCGCACGGAATGCGCGCCCGGCTGGCGCTGGCCCAGGCGCTGCTGCCCGGTCCAGAGCTGCTGATCCTGGACGAGCCCGGCGAGGGGCTCGACCCCGAGGGCATCGCGGAAATGCGCCACACCATCCTCCGGCTGCACCGCGAATTGGGCCTCACCATCCTGCTTTCCTCGCATCTGCTCACGGAAGTGGAACAACTTTGCACGCGCATCGCCGTGTTGCAGGAAGGCCGGAAGATATTCGAAGGGCCGCTCGCCGAGGCGAAGTCGAACGGCAACTGGCTGCGCGTGGAGGTCGGCGATTTTCCTGCGGCCGTCACGCTGTTGACCCAGGCGGGACTGATCACCGGCGCCCGCGACGGCCGCTGGCTGGCGCTGGCGACTGGCGTCGGCGTGGACCGGGTTGTGCGCTGCCTGGTGGAACACGGCGCCGCCGTGTTCGCGGTGTCGCGCGAGCAGCCGACCCTGGAAGAATTTTATCTGTCGCTGGTGCGGAAACCTGAGCCGCCGGCGGCGGCCACGTGACCACGTTCAGCCGGCTCTGCGCATGTTCCTCCTTCAACTTCGCAACGAACTCGTCAAGCTGTTTGGCAAGAAACGGACCTACATCGGCTTTGCGATGTTTCTGCTGGCGCAGAACCTTATTGCCGTGGTCTTCCGCTTCACCCATGCGACGCGGCCGTTGCAGCGGTTGTTGGAAAGCGGTGGCCACGTGGTGGCCGATTATCTTTCCGCGCTGACGATCGCCTCGATCATGTTGATGCCGCTGGCCGCGTTTTTGTTGCCGCTTTACGTGTCGCTGATCGGCGGCGATCTGGTGGCGAAGGAGGCGGAGGACGGCACGCTGCGGATGATTCTCTGCCGGCCGATCGCGCGCAGCCGGCTGCTGCTGGTGAAGTGGCTGGCCGGCTGCATTTTCGCCGTGGCCTTGTCGCTGGCGCTGGGCCTGTTCGGGCTGCTCTTCGCCCGGCTTTATTTTCCGTGGGGCGGGCTGTTCATCTGGATGCCGGAACAGGAGATTCTGAGCCTGTTTCCGGCCGGCACCGGGCTGGAACGTTACGCGGTGGCGCACGTCATGCTGATCACCGAGGCGTGCTCGATCATGGGCCTGGCCTTCATGTTTTCCTGTTTCAACGTGAAGCCCGCCGCGGCGACGATTCTCGGCCTGTCGCTGGTGTTTGTGAGCTTCATCCTGGAACACATTCCTTATTTCAAGGACTACGAAAACTGGTTCTTCACCTACCACCTGCACCTGTGGCAGCTCATGTTCGCCGAGCGGATTCCCTGGTGGCGCGTGGGCCAGTCGCTTTGCCTGCTGGTCGGCTTCAACGTCACCTTTTTGACGGTCGGCCTGACGGTGTTTCAGATGCGTGACATCAAGTCATAGCCAAAACCGCCGCGGGCCAATTGTGGAATAGGGATATGCACTGTTCTCAAGTGCCCCCCAAGTGGTAGTATGCAGACAAATGGACGAGTATCCGCGCACGGTGCTGGAACTGCGCGATCAGCCTCGCGACGAGGCTGCCTGTCGGGACTACCTGGCCAAACCAGAAAGGACAAGAATTTCAAGTGGAGCCAGTCCACGTTGAGGAAACACTCCGAACCGGTTTGTTTTTCGACACAGGTGGAGGTGTGTTCGCTTGGGGTCACCCTTCGGGTGCTGAATTTCTGGCTGCTGGTATTTTTTGCGAGCGCCAAGTACCCGACGATCAGATGTGCAGGCTAACCATCCATTCCCAGCGCCAGGATTTCCGTTTCCGGTGAGGACGCGCTGCCTTTCCCGACCCAGCGGGTCCATACGAAATAGACCGGAATGCCCAGCAGCACGATGATCAAGCCCGGCCAGGTGTACTGCGGTTTGTAACGCAGCAGCACCAGATCAATGCCAACCGCCAGGACGACGTAAATGGCCGGCAGCACGGGATACCCAAAAGCCTTGTAGGGACGGTCGGCATCCGGCCGGGTGCGGCGCAATACGAACAGGCCGGAGATGGTGAGGATGTAAAACACGAGCACCGCAAAGATGATGTAGTCCAGCAACTGACTGTAGCTGCCGGACAGACACAGGACACACGTCCAGACCATCTGCACCATCAGCGAGACCGCCGGCGTGCGGTAGCGGGAATGAACCCGGCCCACGGAACGGAAGAACAGTCCATCCCTGGCCATCGCGAAATAAACGCGCGCCCCCGCCAGAATCAGTCCGTTGTTGCAACCAAAGGTGGAGATCAGGACGGCCACCGCCATCAGCGCTCCGCCGACGTTGTGGAACATGACCTGCATGGCCGCGGTACCTACGCGGTCCTCGGTGGCATATTGGATGCCCCGGGCCAGCGCCGTCGAACCGTGGGGATTGCCGGCCAACGGCAGCACGCTCAGATACACCATGTTGGTCAAAAGATAGAGCAGGATGACAAGACCCGTGCCCAAGGCCAGCGCCAGCGGCAGGTTGCGTCGGGGATTGCGCACCTCAGCCGCAGTAAACGTGACATTGTTCCAGGCGTCGGCCGAGAACAGGGAACCGGTCTGGGCCACGGCGATGATGGCCATTGTCCCCACCAGGACCATCGGCCCACCGGTGCCCACCTGGACGAGATGCCGGGCGCTCAAGCCGGCGTTGTGCCAGAAAGCGCCGAAGTTGGCGGCCATCGCCTGCGGATTACGGCCAAGGGCAAAGCCCAGCACCACCAATCCCAAAAGCGCCGCCACCTTGGCGGTGGTAAAGACGTTCTGCACCAGCGCCCCCGTCTTGATCCCGAAGACGTTCAGCCCTGAAAGGAAAATCACAACCAGGATGGCGGCCAGATTCTGGGTGTTCAGCCCCACCTCCATGTTGCCCAGCACCATGGAACCGATGTGGATGGGGGGCACCTTCCAACAGTGGATGAGCCAGTGGGTGGAGGCAATGGACGGAAAGAAGAAGCCCAGGAATTTACCGAAGGCCACGCCCACGGCGGCGATGGTGCCGGTCTGGATGACGAGAAACAAAGTCCAGCCATAGAGGAAAGCCCAGAGCGGCCCCAGCGATTCGCGCAGGAAGACGTATTGGCCGCCGGCATGGGGCATCATGGCGGCCAACTCACCATAGGCCAAAGCGCCGGTGATGGTCATGAACCCGGTGACCAGCCAGGCGGCGACGAGCAGCGCGGGCGAGCCAACCTCACGGGCAATCTCGGCCGAGACGATGAATATCCCCGAACCGATCATGGAACCCATGACCAGCGTGGTGGCGCTGGTCAGGCCCATGGCTTTGACCAGTTCCGGCGCGGCCGCGTCACGGGATCCAGGAAGGTCAGACTGCTGCATGGGCGTGAAGATGCAGACAGCGCGGGTGGGAGGCAAGACGCGACGCGAAATGCCGTAGTTGTTGCGGTCCGGACGAACGCATCGTGCGGATTCCGCGCCAGACCCTGGTGCTGGCCAAGCCTGAGATTCCGGGCTGAGCATTGTTCGCGGGGTGGCGCGCTCCATGGCAAAATGGAGCGCATGGAGTTGATTCACTGGATCACCAGTC
>JAJXZJ010000065.1 GCA_021780105.1 bacterium | reverse complement strand
CCTCCGTGCCTCTGCGGTTGAAGGCCTTCGGGTGTTTCGGCGCGATGGCGATGATTGACCGCCAAACCAAGCCGCCGCCGCCGCGTGGGGGCACGCGGCCAACAGCAACAGTCAGGCAATCGCTTTGTAGGCCCGGTGGCCTCACCGGGCGAGCCGGTTGCGGCGCGATCCGGAGACCGCGCCCTGCCGTTGCCTTACGTCTTTTGGTTGGCACGGCGGCTGTGGGAAACGCCCGCGAATCCCGTGCCGGCGTCCTTCGCGCACCTGCGGAAGACTTCGCCGTGTAAATGCCTTACCGGGAGAAAGTCCCAATTTGGTCGGAGCCGGGTCCAACTCCGCGGGAGCAGCCCGTCAGACAGTGGGAAAGGCTCCCGACTTCGCGGGAGTGATTTTCCAGTTGACGGGAACGCTTCCCCACTTCGCGGCCCGATCGGCCCACCCCGCGGGAACAGGCTCCGGTTTGGTGGGAATCGGCGCCAAGTTCGCGGGAAGGGGAGCCGGACCGGCGGGAGAGAAGCCGCAGACCGGCCGGAAGAGCGGTGGCGATGGCGGGAAAGGGGCGGATTCCTGAAGCCGCATCAGCGTCAGCGATCCGCTCGGTGGCCGTGTGGGCGGCACGAACCTCGCCAAGATCATCAACCCCGCGGCGTGATCCGAATTGGATGGGAAAATGAAGCTGCTCTCGATTGTCCGTCCGCACCCATCACCGGTTTTTCAGTGCCGCCATGATCGCCTCCGTGCTATGCGCGACGAGGTAAACCGGCGTTTCGTCCAACGGCATTTTCCCCGCCGGCAGCGCGTTGCCCATGAAATCGCAGCCGGTGACACCCGCGCCCAACGTGATGGTGCGCGCCGCCTCGAGTTCGTCCCACGCAATCGCGACGACGGCGCCGTTGGGATTGCGGCTGTTGTCTCGCAGGACGAATGCGCTCAGGTCCGGCACGGCGAGTGGCTTTACGTGCTCCGCCGGCCTGCCGAACCGGGCGAAGGCCGCCACCGCCGCGAACGTTTTCCGCGGGACACCGCCGTAGGCAAACAACACGCTGGCGCTGTCGGGTTCGTTGATCGTGCCGCAGGTGCCGGCATGGAAGAAGAACTTCTGCCCGCCGTGGGCGGCGGCCACGGTGGCGAACTTGATGACATGCTCGGCGGCGGCGCGTTCGCTCTTCCACCGGCAGCGGTTCATCGTCTCGTCGCCGGTGGTTTGCGGCACGCAGGCGGGGTCGTCGTCGGCATAGCAGCCCCATTCGGTGACCCAGAACGGCTTGGACCCGCCGTGGGCGCTCATCAGGTTTTCGAGTTCGCCGAACGACGCTTCATCCACGGCGGTGGGATGCTCCGGGTCGTAGATGTGGAGGTCGAACACGTCCAAATACCGCAGGCCGCCTTTCGTCACGAAGTCGCGCGTCCACGCGGCCTGCGTGCCCGCGCTCAAGCCGCCGACGATCCGGCAGTCCGGCCGCACCGCTTTCATGGCGCTGGTCGCGACCTTCAGCAGGCGGAGGTAGTCGTCCACCGTGTAGCCGAATTCGCGCGGCAGCGCGTAGTCGGTATAGACCGGTTCGTTCAGCACCTGGAACGCGTGGTTGCCGGGGTAATGCCGGACGACCGCCGCGGCGTAGCGTCCGAAGTCGTCGAGGTTCTTGGGCGCATAGGCCACCGGCAGGCGCGCGAGCAGGCCGCGGTTGTTGCCGGCTGCCTTCGCCACCTCGTCCGGCCGCGCGGAGGTGGACCATGCCGCCGACGGAAACGGCAGCAGAATGTCCATCTTGCCGTGCCGGTCGGACCGCGCCCGCAGGATCTGCTCGTCGCTCCGGCGGAAATCAAATTTCCCCGGTTCCGGTTCCACGATCTGCCACTGCGCCGACCAGTCGCGCCACCAGTGAATGCCGGCCCGTTCCGCGCGTTCCATCAGGAAATCCCAAGGAAACATGTGATTGAAACCGAATGGCGATTCCAGCCGTTGAGGCGCGACCACCGCGCAGCGCAGCGCTTGCGTTTCGTCCG
This sequence comes from bacterium, assembly GCA_021780105.1. GTDB lineage: Bacteria > Verrucomicrobiota > Verrucomicrobiia > Limisphaerales > J093 > JAJXZJ01. The sequence goes on along the minus strand of JAJXZJ010000065.1, from coordinate 74,302 downwards.
CGTTTGTCCAGTTCACGCGGAAGAAGCCGCGCCGGCCGGGAACCAGGTTCGTCAGCGGCAGGGTCGCATCGCCACGCGGCGGCAGCGTGAGCTTCGGCTCGCGCTCGCCAACCGTGCGATCGAAGAAATCCGTCACGGTCAGTTTCCCAGCGAGCGGCTGCGGCTGGTCTGAAGCGTTGAACGCGCGAAGTTGAAACTCCGGCCCGGCGCTGACGTTCGTGAACAGGTTGCCCGGTTGCGTCGGTTCGAGGAACGCCTCGACCGGCCGCCGCGGCGCATAGGCGGTGGCGCGCGCGCCGCGCTCCAGTTGCACGGCGTCCACCCACAGCGTGCCGGCGTCGCGCCGGGACGCCTCGAGATCGAGGCCAACGGCGATGAACACGAACCGCTGCGTCGGCGTGAAGCTGAACTCGAAACGCTGCCAGTTGGTGCTGACCGTGACCGCGTGGGTTTGCCGATGCTCCGGCGCCTCGATGAATGCGAGTTGCCCGACGAGGCCGTTGGCGTCGCCACGAAGGTAAGCCGAGAGCGTCAGCGGTTCGCCGGGCTGGATGCGGAACCAGCCGCGGTTGGCCGCCAGCACGCGCCGCACGGGCTGCCGCACCGGCTCGTAATAATCGAAGTAAAACACGGGTTCCGTGCGCGGATTCAGCGCGATCTTCAAACTGTGCCGGCCGTGTTCGGCGATGGCGTCATCCACGACGCCTTCGAGCTGGTAGAGGTTGCCCGCCCAGCCGGGAAGACCATAGGTGTAGCTGCCCCAGTTCGCGCCGCCGCATTCGAAGCTGCTGTTCGGAATGCAATTCGTCACGCCGTCGGTCGCAATCTGGGGGAACCACTCGCGGCCTTCGGCAGTTTTCTCCAGCGATACATCCGCCAGCCAGAACGTGCCTGTGTTGCGATGGTAGAATTGCAGCCGGCTGTCCGCGGCCGGGAGGTCGCGCTGGGCTTGGAAGTGGAACGCGAACCGTTCCCAGCGATTGCCCGGCGAGAACGCTTCAGCCAGGCCCACCGACTGCCAGGCCCGCGTGTTGGACAGGCCCAGCTCGATCGCGCCTGCCTTGAGCTTCGCCGCCCTGGCCCAGAAGCTGAGCCGATACCACTGGCCGCGGCGCACGCTCACCTTGCCCACCTGGCAGAGCATGGCGTGATAATCGCCGCCGGCACCGGAGAACTCCGTGCAATCCAGTCGCGCGCTGTAGCCGCCCGCCCGGCCGGTGTCGCGGCTCAACCGCTGGTGAATGGCAGGATTACCCGCGGCCTGCCAGAAATCGGGAACGCCGGGGTGAAGTTGATCGCTGGCGAAATCTCCGTTGGCCACGAGGTTCGTCGGCTCGGCGTGACCGCCTGCCACGGCCAGCAGCAAGGCCACCAGGACTGAGGGTTTCATGGCGCAACCGTAGCCAGTCGCCGCAGCGTCGGCCAGCGGATAACCAGCCTCTGCGCCCGTAGTTGGCCAGCCCAGACCTGAACACCCTCGGGCACGCAGCCCAGGGTGTGGTGAACTGAACATCCCCAATGTGATTTTACGCAAACCGAACTGCGGCGAGAAACTGCGGCCGGCAACAGGGCCAACCGGCTGTTCAGCGCGATCCGCGGCCAGATCGAGAGGGCGCTTGGCTGGTGGAAACGCCGCACGGGCGCCGCCGGGTGACGTTATGCGGGACAGGAACGCGACCGGCTGGAACTGGTGTTCAAGAGCATCGGTTGGAATCTGAACCGCTGGCCCATTGGAGAGCCGCATGAAAGGCCACTCTCGGAACACTTGCCCACGGGCTGAAACCGGGCCCAACCAGAGCGGTCAACCGCTCGCTGCGGAAGCGGCCGGGCAATTTTACCTTGGTGAACCACCCAGACGTTAAATCAGACCGTCACAGCCATGTTTTTCAGAGGTTTTGGAATGCGGCTTTGCCGTTTGTGGAAGGATGTGAAAGGTGGGCATGAAAGCCGTCCCAGTGCCGGTGCAGGAACGGGATCCTGTAGCGCTACGAATAAGGCGGGAGCACCGTTGAGCTTGCGACCTTCTGCGGGGTATGTGGCCGCCGCGTGCTGGAAACCAATGTCCGACGAGTCGCGACTGAGGTTGCAATGCGACATTCGCAATGTTGCGCCCCAACACGACGAAGTTCATTGCGCGCCGGCGCGCTGGAGTGGGTCCCACCATTGCGAGTTGATCAACGCCTTTTTCGTCCCGTCCGCCGGGTTCGCCGGCGGATTGATCTTGTCGCTCTTGCGGGCTTCCGCATGGCCGTCGTTGAACGCCACCACCGCCGTGCCCAGGTGGCGCTTGGGTTCCACGCCCTCATAAGTGGGGAAGGAACTGGACCGCACGACCGCAGGGTCCATGCAGGCCGACTCCCACCAAAGACTGCTGCTCCAGGACGGGGGGGTCCCGTAGGGCTCCTTGTCGCCCACAACGAGGTTCTGCGACGGGCTGAGGATCGCGGTCCGCTTGAATTGGTCCTCCACATGGAACCGGATTCCGCCGACGGTGAGATCGTCCGGGCCGTAGGGATGATGGCCGAGGAACCAGCCGTTGTAGCCGTAGCCCACGAGGTTGCAGTCGAAGTTCCAATGCCACGTCGTGCCGTCGTCCAGGCGCTTGCCATTGATGCTGGGGTCGTGGAAGAGGTTGCTGCGGCCGCCGCCGTAGGTGACGATCGTGGTTCCCCACCAGTTGGTCAGCGACGGCCCGGCATCGGCCGTGGTGAGGTTCTGATTCCGGTGGGCGGGGAACGTGTCGTTGTTGTCGTCGGTGTATAACTGCATGAACAGGTTGATCTGCTTCAGGTTGTTCATGCAGACGGTTCGCTGGCCCTTGGCTTTCGCGCGTGAGAGGGCCGGCAATAGCAGCGAGGCCAGGATGGCAATAATGGCAATCACCACGAGCAATTCGATCAAAGTGAACGCCCGCCACCTCGGCCAACAGCGGCGTGGACGACCAGGGAAAAAAATCGGGTTCTTGGGGAGCATTGTGGCGGAATGCCCGACCGCAGGCAGGCCGGGATTCTTTTCTGTCGCATGCATAGGCGCACTATGCCTCTCGGTTCGCAACGGTCAAGCCACGAAGATTCCGGCCACCGTTGCGAGGAGCGTTCCGCTGGCGTGGGCTGGCTGATTGCCCCACTTCCTTCAACGCCGGCTTTTCACCGGGGCCGGCAGCACCGCGTCGGCGACCATCCGGACGACCTCGGCCTCGGGAAAGCGATCCGTATTGATGATCAGGTGGTAGAGCTGTGGATCGTCAATGTCCGCGTGAAAGTGCTTTCGCAGGTAGCGTTGCCGGCCGCGGTCTTCGCTTTGCACAAACGCGAGGGCGGCCTTTCGACCGAGGTGTTCGTGCTCCATGATCCGTTCCACCCGTCGTTCCAACGAGCCGACCAGACGGACGTGGAAGACGTGATCCAGTTTGGCGGTGATGATGTTGCCGCCGCGGCCAACGATGACGACGTTGCCCAACTCGGCGAGCTGGAGGATGGTTTCGCTGACCTGCGGCACGATTCGCCAGGAGGAAGGTTCCGTTCCGAGCAACTCTTGCAAGATGTCTTCCAACGCGGATACGCGGTTCTCGGGAATGAACTTCGCCAGGAGTGTCGGCAGGTTGTGGTCGTCCAGGACTTTCGCGACGAGGTTTTTGTCAAACACAGTCCACGGCGTTTCGGCATGTGATCGCGCCTGCAATTCCTCGGCCAGCAACGAGGCGACTGCGTGGCCGCCGGAGCCGGCGGCGCGCGAAATGGTGACGGCATGTCGCTGTTCCTTGACGTACCACGACGTTTCCGAGGGTTTGATCTGGTTGTTAATGAAGGTGAAGCACTTGTCCAATCCAGCAAGTTCAATCATGGCAGACTTCCTTTCCCTTGGCGCTGCCCGGCCCGCCGGGGCGTCGCCATTGCTGTGTTCGGGTTGAAAGAGTCTTCATGCGGGCGACGACGGAAGTTAACACGCCGCACCCTGCGAAAACAATGTCTTTCGCGCGAAAACGCCGGCGCGCTAGCGCTCGGCGCGCAGCGTGACGACGTCCCACCCCGGCACCGTCACTTTGTGGCCGGCGGGCGAGAGCGCCGTCTCGCCCGTGTTGCTGAACCAAACCTGCTTTGGCGCGGCACCCGTCCAGATGAGCCTGGCCTTCGCGTCCCGGCCCGAGGCGCCAACTAGGCGGACAATCCACGCCTGGCCGTCGTCGCTCGGCTTCAATGTGGAAACGACGACATCAGCCGGCTCAACGCGCAACAAAGACTTCCGCACTGGCGCTCCGTGCGCCGCCGCGGCGATCAACGGCTGGCTGAACGCCGTGCTGAAGCGGGTGGCGTCGGTGGGCAGGAATTTCCGGTGCGGCCGCAGCACGAAACGGAAGGTCACCCGCCCGTCCTGGTAGGCGCGGTAGTTGGTTTCCCAGTGGTTGTTCATGGCCCAGACGTAGAGTCGCTGCGTGCGGCCAATGTGCTTGCGCCAGAGATCGGGATTATGCTGGGAGCCGGTCAGGTGGGCCGTGATGCCGCCGACCTGGATCAGCGGCGTGTCCAGCATGACCAGCGTGACGCCGTGGTCGCGGTTCGACACGTCCGCCCACCGGCCCACCGTGAGCCAGTTCTTGCACGCGCCGGGAATCTGGTCCAATTCGGGCCGCATCCAGCCGAGCGGAATATCGAGCGAGACGGCGCCGTCCGGCACGCGGAACGGGAAGGCGAAGTTGATGCTTTCCTTGCCGCCCTTTTGCGCAAAATCCCAGTCGCCCGGCCGGGACGAAATCTCGGCGCGTTGTTTGTCCACCGTGTCCAGCAGCTCCACGTAGTCGCCGCCGGCCACGACGCGCAACTCGCGCACGAGCTGGTTGCAGGCCGGGGCGGCCGACTCCACGAGCAGCGACGCCACCAGCGGACCGCGGTCCTTCACGGTGATGGTGACCTGGCTGTTGCGCTGGAGGCTTTTCAAATCCTCGCCCGGCAGGTAGAGAAAATCGTTGAGCGCTTCGCCGTCCGTGGTGTCGGCGAGGTTGCCTTGAATGCCCCTGGCAACGAGTTCCACAATGCCGCCGGTCAGGGGGTCAAGCCGCAGATGCACGCGGCCGCTGTCGAGCGAATCCGCGCCGGCCGTTGCGGCCCGGCCGGCAACGAACGCGGCGCCGGCGGACACGGTGAACCGCCGCGCGGCGAAAGGCGGCACGTTGCGCGCCACAAAGACCAGCTCGCCGCTGGTCAGGCGTTGCGAGGGCACGGGCCTGCCGGCGTCGTCGGTGACGCGGTCGCCGGCGGCGGAAAGTTCCTTCGGCAGCGTCACCAGCTCGGTGCGCGGCCACGAGGTGGTGTTGAAAATATCCACGGCACCCGCCGGGGCTTTCACGTTCGCGGCGGGCGCGCTCGCCAGCGCCGTTTGCACCAGTTCACGCGACTGTTGGTCCGCGCGGTCGGCGTAGGATTTCTTGATCGCCCATTGTTCCTTCGTCTTCTGGCTTTCGGGATCGCTGACACTGCAATCGGCGCCCCAGGTGTGTTCGGAGTAGAGGAGGGTGTTGCGCCAGGCGGTCTGAAAATCGGTGGCGGGGAATGCCGGCGGGTTGAGCATCGCGAACAGCGCGTCCGCCTGCACGAGCCGGTCGGAGCTGTTACGGTTCATTGCCGTCTCCAACGCGGAGGAGCCGGCGCCGTCTTCCCAGTATGGCGTCCAGTCGCCGTGCATCACAGGCAGTTTGTCGCCGTAGCGTTGCTCGAAGGCGCGGAAGGCGTCGGTCGTCCGCGCAATGACGAACTTCGGCCAGGTGTATTTCGTGTTCCAATCCTTGATGAAATCGCAGATTGCCGGGTCCGGCACCGCGTTGTCGCCGTGGCCGCTCCAACGGACGTAGGTGATGTCGTAGTTGAAGTGGGCCTTCTCCAGCACGTCCTGGTAGTCGTCCACGAATTGGGGCGAGAAATGGTTGATCACATGGGACATCGCGTAGCCCATGTAGGGAATCCACACGAGCACCCGCTCGCGGCCCGACGGCGAGGTCCACCAGAACGGCTTGTTCTCCCATTGGACGAGGATGTCACCGATGCGGTCAAAGTAGTTGGGCGCGACCGAAAAGTATTTGATGCCCGCCTGCGCCATCGCGGGGACAACGCCCCAGGTGTAACCCGGCACGTCGCTGATCATCGCTGAGTCCACCGGCACGCCCGTAAGCGCGGACAGCTCGGTGGCGTAACGGAAGAGCTGGAGCAATTCCTCGGGCCGGCACAGGCCGGTCAGCTCGTTCAAATACATGCCGTTCAAGCCCACCTGACCGTTCTTCACGGCGGCCAAAAAATCCGCCCGCTGCTGCTCGTCGAGCCGGTGCAGGTAAAGGTCCGCCGCCCACAGCACCTCGACGTTCCAGACGAACCGCGCGCCTGCCGGGTAATCCGCGGTGCGCTTCGCGGCGGCGATGCCCTCGACGAGGTTGTTCACCTGCTTTTTCTCGATGTTGGTCTGGATTTCGGTGTAGCCGATGTCCGTGTGCGAGTGGGGCAGCACGTAGATCGTCAGCGGGCGCACCGGCTTCAACGTCACGGTGCGGACGGCCATCGGCTGGCCGCCGGCCTCGACGGTGACCTGGCGGGAGGTTTCCTGGCGCACCGCGGGCAACGCGATTTCCACCGTCTGCTCGCCGCTGGCGAGTGTCAACGCCACGGGCGCCGCGTTTTCGGCGCGAACCGTGATGGCCTGCGGATCGCCGAAATGACGCAGCGTCACCAGCACTGGCTGTGTGGCCGGGCCGTCTTTTTCCTGGATGGCGCGCACGGCCTGGACGTTCGCCACGACGGTGCGCGAGGCCACCGTGCCGAGCTCCGCGCCGGCCGGCGTTTCCAGGCCGAGCCAGTCGTAAAGCAGCCAACTGCCGCTGACGGTCGTGATCTGGATGTCATTGTCGCCGGCGTGCAGCAGATCGGAGGGAAAGGTGATGTCAAACAGACACGGCCGGCCCTTGGCGGGCTGGCCATTGATGGACTCGTCGCCGGTGCCGGCCGGCAGGTTCTTTTCGAAGCGGTGCCCGTTGACCTGGATTTGCAGCTTCGGCGGCGCGCCGTAATGCGTGTCGAGCAACTTGAACGCCAAGCGGCACGTGCCGGGCGACGGGACGCTTCGGAGGCTGAAGAGGACGGTGAAGGTGTGCGGCCGTCCCCCGGCCCACGCGTCGCCAGGACCGGGTTGCACGTAGGGCCAGTCCCGCTTGGCCTCGGACGCGCCGACCACAAAAAACGCATCGTCGCGGAACTGATGGTAGCCGTCCGGGGCGAGGGCGAATTCGGCGTCGTTGCTGTCCGGCAGCCCAATTTGCCAGAGCGGCGTGGCGTCCGCGGCGCGCGTCGGCGGGACAAGCAGGGTTGCAGCGCCAGCCAGCAGCCAGCAGACGAGGGTTGCGGCAAGGGAGACAGGTTGGAGTGGCGTGAATTGCATGGCCGGATGTTATCGCCCGGCGGACGGAAGGCAAATCAAAGCGAAGCGCGCCGGCGGCGTCCTCAACGTGCCGCCGGCGGGGCGGGGCGGACGGGAACGTGCAGGCTGCCCAGGCCGAACCGCAGCGCCAGTTGCGCCACCAGCGGGGTAAAGTCGTTCCCGGTGCGAAGATTTGTGAAGACGGCGTTGCGAATGCCCAGGTCCACGGTCTGCACGCGCGCCGGCGTGGCGAGCGCGTAACGTTTCAGCGCGCCGAACGACAGGTTGAGCGTGTCAATGCCCGCGAATTCGAGCCGCGGTTCGGTCGCGGACGGGGATGGCAACGCCGCCCAGACGGCCTGCAGGTTCGATTGGCCGCCGGGACCATCCACGATTGTCATCACTGCCACGTCGAGCCGCAGCAACGTCAGGTGCAGCCGGCCTTGCGCCAGCGCGGGGCGGTCGTATTCGACGTGCAGCTCGGGAATTTCCAGAAACGGCGCGCCGCCGAACGCCGGCGGGTTGTAGAAGCGCAGGTCTTCCAGCGTGAGGCAGGGCGAAAACAGCCCGATTTCGCAGCGTCCGATCCGGGTTTCCAGGCCTGTGACGGCGCGGAGGCGGTTTTCCAGGAGCTCGCGACCGAGCACGTCCTTGCTCAGCATCAAGGCCACCACCAGCACAACGCCGAGCACCAGCAGGCGGAAGAGCCAGCGGAAGATGAACTTCATGGCAGATTGGTAACACGGTCGTCCCACGGGCGCAATGACGCGCGCGGCGGCACTTGGATTGTAATTGGAATAATTACAAGTATTGACAAGGGGAAGGCTGACGCTATTTTGGCTTTGGCATGAGCAAAAAACTGCCAATTGATTTTCTGGATGAACGGTTGAACCAGCAACTGGCGAAGACCGGCCTGCGCTTCACCGTGCAGCGCCGCCATGTTTACAGTGTGCTGCTGGCCAAGCGGGACCATCCCAGCGCCGAGGAGGTGTTCATCCGCGCCAAGGAAAAAATGCCGGACATCTCCATGGCGACCGTTTACAATTGCCTGGACACGCTGGTGCAGTGCGGCCTGGTGCGGCAGGTGAATCACGAGCGTGGCGCGACGCGGTATTGTTCCAACATGGCGGAACATCACCATTTTTATTGCGACGAGTGCGGCGGCGCGTTTGACATTGACGCCGAGCCGGGCAGCGGCCAGCCGGAAATTCACATGCCGCCGGGCTTTGTCATGAACCATTTTGAAATCACTCTCCGCGGGCTTTGTCCCGAATGCGCCGCCAAGCAGACCGGCGTCCGCCGCAGCGTTTCCTCCTCCGCCCCATGAGCACCGCGACCTCCACCATCGAGCAGTTCGTCAACACGGAATACAAATACGGTTTCGTCAGCGACATCGCGACCGAGACCCTGCCGCCGGGCCTGAACGAGGACGTGATCCGCGCCATCTCGGCGAAAAAGCAGGAGCCTGAGTTTCTGCTGAACTGGCGCCTCCGGGCCTACCGCCATTGGCTGACCATGGCTGAGCCGCGCTGGCCGAAGGTCCAATATCCGCCGATTGACTACAACGCGATCATTTATTTCGCGGCGCCGAAACCCAAGAAACAGCTCAAGAGCCTCGACGAGGCCGATCCGGAGCTGGTGCGCACGTTTGAGAAGCTCGGCATCGCGATCGAGGAACAGAAGCGCCTGGCCGGCGTGGCGGTGGACGCTGTGATGGACAGCGTGTCCGTGGCCACGACCTTCAAACACGAGCTGGCCAAGCACGGGATCATCTTCAGCTCGTTTTCCGAGGCCGTGCGCAATCACCCCGACCTCATCGAGAAGTATCTCGGTTCGGTGGTGCCCTACACGGACAACTTCTACGCGGCGCTGAACTCCGCCGTGTTCAGTGACGGCTCCTTTTGCTACATCCCCAAAGGCGTCCGCTGCCCGATGGAGCTTTCCACCTATTTCCGCATCAACACCGCCGGCACGGGCCAGTTCGAGCGCACGCTGATCGTCGCCGACGAAGGCAGCTACGTGAGTTATCTGGAAGGCTGCACGGCGCCGATGCGCGACGAAAACCAACTGCACGCGGCGGTCGTGGAACTCGTCGCCGCCGACAGCGCCCAGATCAAATACTCCACCGTGCAAAACTGGTATCCCGGCGACAAGGAAGGCAAAGGCGGCATTTACAACTTCGTCACCAAACGGGGCCTTTGCAAAGGCCGGGACTCGAAGATTTCATGGACGCAGGTCGAAACCGGTTCCGCGATCACCTGGAAATATCCGAGCTGCGTGCTGCTGGGCGAGAACTCGGTCGGCGAGTTCTACTCGGTGGCATTGACCAACAACTACCAGCAGGCCGACACCGGCACCAAAATGGTCCACGTCGGCAAGAACACGCGCAGCACGATCGTCTCGAAAGGCATTTCCGCCGGCCACGGCCAGAACAGCTACCGCGGCCTGGTGCAAATCCGCAAAAGCGCCGAGAACGCCCGCAATTTTTCGCAGTGCGATTCACTGCTGCTCGGCAACCAGTGCGGCGCGCACACGTTCCCTTACATCGAGGTCAAGAACACTTCCGCCCAGGTGGAGCACGAGGCGACGACCTCGAAGATCGGCGAAGACCAGATTTTCTATTGCAACCAGCGCGGCCTGGCCACGCAGGACGCCGTGAACATGATCGTGAACGGCTTTTGCAAGGAGGTCTTCAAGGAGCTGCCGATGGAGTTCGCCGTTGAGGCGCAAAAACTGCTCGGCGTGAGCCTGGAAGGCAGCGTCGGCTAAATTTGGCCACCGATTGAACACGGAAATGGAATCAAAACTCCTGCACGCGGATGTCACGGAGAAAATTATCGGAGCCGCTTTTGGAGTTTATAGTGAACTTGGCTATGGCTTCCTTGAGAGCGTTTATCAGAAGGCAATGCAGGTGGAATTGCATTGCGGTTGGGACTCAAGGTGGAAATCGAAAGCCCGATCAAAGTCAAATATCGAAATGTCGTCGTTGGTGAATTCCGCGCGGACCTGTTCGTGAACGAATTTGTGATTGTCGAACTGAAAGTGGCAAAGAATTACAACACGGAAGATGAGCCACAGTTATTAAACAAATTGAAAGCAACAGGAATCAAGGTTGGTTTGTTGATCAACTTTGGTCGGACTAGAGCTGAATTCAAAAGAATGGTGTTTTGAATCTGTGTTTATCCGTGTTCAATCTGTGGCTGGAATGAATTTCCAAAATGAGCAAACCGATTCTTGAAATCAAAGACCTCAACGCCGGCGTGGTCGGCAAGCCGATCCTCAACGGCATCAGCCTGACGATCCGAGCCGGCGAAACCCACGCCATCATGGGACCGAACGGCAGCGGCAAGAGCACGCTCGCCGCCGTGCTGGCCGGCCGCGATGGCTACGACGTCACCGGCGGCTCGGTGCATTACCTGGGCGAGGACCTGCTGGAACTGGCTCCGGAGGAGCGCGCCCGCGCCGGCGTGTTCCTCGGCTTTCAATACCCGGTCGAAATTCCGGGCGTGAATTCCACCTATTTTCTGAAGGCCGCGCTGAACGAAATCCGCAGGCATCGTGGCCTGCCGGAGCTGGACGCGATGGAATTCCTCAGCCTGGTCAAGGACAAGATCAAGCTGCTCGATCTCGACGCCGATCTGTTGAAACGCGCGGTGAACGTCGGCTTTTCCGGCGGTGAAAAGAAAAGGAACGAAATCTTCCAGATGGCCGTGCTGGAACCGAAGCTTGCCATCCTCGACGAAACCGATTCCGGCCTCGATATTGACGCGTTGCGCGTGGTGGCCACCGGCGTCAACAAACTGCGCCGTCCGGACAACGCCCAACTGGTCATCACCCACTACCAGCGCCTGCTGAATTACATCGTGCCGGACTTCGTTCACGTCCTGATGGACGGCCGCATCGTCCGCTCCGGTGGCAAGGAGCTAGCGCTCGAACTGGAGGCGCGTGGCTACGACTGGCTGACGCCGGCCGCCGCGGCGGCATGAACATGCCAACCGCGTTTCCAAGGATGAACTAATGAAGGAAGCCGCAACATTCATAAAACGCGTGGCCGGGTTTGCTCCCGCGGACGGCGACTCCGTCCAGCCCGCCTGGCTGGCCCCGATCCGGCGGGCCGGGTTTGCGCGTTTCTCGGAACTGGGCCTGCCGACGCTGAAACAGGAGGACTGGCGCTTTACCAACGTCGCGCCGCTCACGGAACTGCCGTTCCAGCCCGCGCCGGAATCCGCCCGTAACGACCTGACCGCCGACGCCCTGGCCGGCCTGCCGTTCGCCCAACTGCCCGGCGACCGGCTCGTGTTCGTGGACGGCCATTTCGCGCCGGAGCTGTCGCGCACCGGCCGGCATCCGGACGGCGTCCGCATCGGCAGCCTCGCCGCGGCACTGCGGAACGACGTGGCCTTGGTGGAACCGTATTTGACCCGCTGGACGCGGACGGAAGCGAATCCGTTCATCGCGCTGAACGAGGCGTTCTTCCGCGACGGCGCGTTCATTCATGTGCCGGCCGGCAAGACGATCGAGGAGCCGGTTCAGCTCCTTTTTCTCAGCACGGGCCGCGCAGCCGGCGTCGCCGCGCAGCCGCGCAATCTCATCGTCGCCGGCCGCGAAAGCCAGGTCACGATCGTTGAAACCCACGTGGGCCTGGCCGACGGCGCGACGTTCACGAACGCCGTCACCGAGCTGGCCGTGGGCGACGGCGCGGTGGTGGAACTTGTGAAGCTGCAGGACGAAAGCCGGAAGGCGTTTCATTTCGCCGTGCTGCACGCGCATCTGGGCCGCGGCGTGAACCTCGTCGCGCACTCCTTCGCGCTGGGAAGCCGGCTGGCGCGCCAGAACATCCGCACGGTGCTGGATGGCGAGGGCATCGAGTGCGTCCTCAACGGGCTTTACCTCGCCGGCGACGATCAGTTGCTGGACCACCACATGATCGTGGACCACGCGCGGCCGCATTGCGCGAGCCACGAGTATTTCAACGGCATTCTCGACGGCCGGGCGAAAGGCGTCTTTCACGGCCGCATCCTCGTCCGTCAGCCGGCGCAGAAGACGGACGCCAAGCAGACCAACAAAAACCTGCTGCTGTCCGACGAGGCGACCGTGGACACCAAGCCGCAACTGGAGATTTACGCCGACGATGTGAAATGCACGCACGGCGCCACCGTCGGCCAGCTCAACCCGGAGTCCATTTTCTACCTGCGCTCCCGTGGCATCCCGCGCGACCTTGCGCGACGCATGTTGATTCACGCCTTCGGCGGTGAGATTATCGAGCGCGTTCGCTGCGTGCCGGCGCGCGAGGAACTGGACCGGCTTGTCCGCCGGCGGCTGGCGGAGCACAAGCAGGCGAAACTCGAGACGTCGGCCGTTTGACGGACGCCGGCGTGCCGAAAACACGACCATGTTGGACGAACTGAATGACCTTTACCAGCAGGTGATCCTGGATCACAGCCGGTCGCCGCGGAATTTCCGGCCGCTCGCCAGCGCGAACCGCACGGCGCAGGGGCAGAATCCACTCTGCGGCGACAACGTCACGCTTTACCTCGAAATGGCCGGCGACGTGATCAAGGACATCAGCTTCCAGGGTTCGGGCTGTGCCATCTCGAAGGCTTCGGCTTCGATTCTCACCGAAGCGTTGAAAGGCCGCACCCGCGCCGAGGCGAAGGCATTGTTTGCCCGGATTCACGAACTGGTCACCACGGGCGAAACCGCCGGCGCCGACCTGGGCAAGCTGGCCGTGTTCGCCGGCGTCCACAAATTTCCGGCGCGTGTGAAGTGCGCCATCCTGCCCTGGCACGCCGCGATGGCGGCCGTGGAGGGCAAGGACCAGCCCGTTTCCACCGAATGACGCCATGAACGCCACCGCCGTCGTCAACGAACTCGTCACCCTGACCCGCGACGTGCCCGCCTCGATCGTCCCCGTCGGGACAAAAGTCACGCTGCTGGCCGGCGAACAGGCGCGCCTCACGCAGTCGCTCGGCGGCAGTTACACCGTGGTGGTCAACGGCAACATGTTCCGCATCGAGGGCCGCGATGCCGACGCGCTCGGCCTCGCGCCGACCGCCGCTCCGGCGACCACCCTGCGCGGCGTGCCCCGCTCGCGCGAGGACATCGAAAAGCTCGTCTGGGACACGCTCAAAACCTGTTATGATCCGGAAATCCCGGTCAATATCGTGGACCTCGGCCTGGTCTATGACTGCCGCGTCGAACCGGCTGGTGCCGGCGGCCTGTTTCGCGTGGATGTGAAAATGACGCTCACGGCGCCCGGCTGCGGCATGGGGCCGGTGCTCCAGCAAGACGTGCAAAACCGGATCATCTCGCTCGAAGAAGTGGACGAGGTGAACGTCGAGCTGGTGTGGGATCCACCGTGGAATCAAGGCATGATGACCGAGGCCGCCCGGCTCCAGCTTGGCTTGTATTAGCCCCTTCGGGCTGCTGTTCCGCATGACCGCGAATCCTGTTTCCCCCCAACGCCCGCCGGCCGCCTTGGAGTCGTTGCGCGCCGATTTTCCCGTCCTCGATCAAACCGTCAACGGCCGGCCGCTGATTTACTTCGACAACGCCGCCACCACGCAGAAGCCGCTGGCGGTGCTCGCGGCGCTCGACCATTACTACCGCCGCGACAACGCCAACGTCCACCGAGGCATTCACGAGCTGAGCAACCGCGCCACCGCCGCCTACGAAGCGGCGCGCGCCCGGACCGCCGCCTTTCTCAACGCCCGCTCGACGGAGGAGATCGTCTTCACGCGCGGCACGACCGAGGCGATCAACCTCGTCGCGAACACCTGGGGCAACGCCCAGCTCAAGGCCGGCGACCGTATTTTGCTCACCGAGATGGAGCACCACAGCAACATCGTGCCGTGGCAGTTGCTCGCGCAGCGCACCGGCGCGCAACTGGTCTATCTGCCGGTCACCGGTGACGACGGCCTGCTCGATCTGGGCCGGCTCGATGAATTGCTCGTGCCCGGCGTCAAGCTGTTTGCCTTCACGCACGTGTCGAACACGCTCGGCACGATCAATCCGGTGGCCGAGCTTTGCGAGCGGGCGCGCCAGCTTGGTATCGTGACACTGGTGGACGCCGCGCAAAGCGCCGGTCATCTGCCGCTCGACGTGCAGGCCATCGGCTGCGATTTCCTCGCGCTGTCCGGTCACAAGCTCTGCGGGCCGACCGGCATCGGTGCGCTTTACGGACGCAAGGAGCGGCTCGAAGCCATGCCGCCGTGGCAGGGCGGTGGCGACATGATTGCCAGCGTGGATTTCTTTGAAAGCCGGTGGAATACCGTGCCGCACAAGTTCGAGGCCGGCACGCCGGACATCGCCGGCGCCATCGGCCTGGCCGCGGCCATGGATTACCTCGACGCCGTCGGCCGCGAGCGCATTGCCCAGCACGATCGCGAGCTGGTCGCGCACGCGGTGGAGCAGTTGTCACGCGTCAACGGCCTGCGCCTGTTCGGCCCGCGCACCGGCCGCGCGGGCGTCGTCAGCTTCCTGCTGAACGAGGTCCACGCCCACGATCTCGTGACGGTGGCCGATCAGTTCGGCGTGGCGCTGCGCGGTGGCCACCACTGCAACCAGCCGCTCATGAAAAAACTGGGCGTCATGTCCACGGCGCGCGCGAGCTTCTATTTTTACAACACCCGCGCCGAGGTGGACCAATTCGTCGCCGTCCTCCGCGAAATTCAGAAATTCTTTGCGCAGTAGCACCGCTGGCGGAGTCCACGCCTCGCGGAATTGACACGACGCACCAGCGCAGCCGCCAGCTACTCTACGGCGCTGCGAATTTCGCAGCGTTTGACGCGGGTCTTTAGCGTCTGGCCGGTGCGGGTGCGCGCGGGCGAGGCGTTGGGCGACGCCCCAAACGCGTTTTGCGCCCGTTCCGACTGCTGCCGACCAAGTGCCGCAGGCGGCCCGGCGCCTCGGCGAGGAATTGCCGGCTGGCAAACACGCCTTCGGTGATGATCTCCACTGCGGCACTGGGCGTTGCAAATGTGCGGCGCGATCTGGAGCGCCGCGCGCGGCGACATGCGGCCGGAACGCTAGCAGCCTGTCGGACTTTCCCCCAACATTTTTGCTGAGGTTTTGAACACGGGAGCGGGTAGCAGAGTCCAGCCGATATCTATGGGCCCGCGCTTCGTGAACGTTGACCGTGACACCCCCTTGCTGCTGCCCCCGAACCTGCGGGACTGGGTGCCTGCCGACTGGCAAGCCCCCGTTTGTTGATCCAGTTGCTATGAGAGTTTTGGTTCATGGTTTTGGTTGTTCCGCGCTGGCGTGCGCAGGGAGGGGCGCAGCCCCGACCGGAGCGCGCCAGCGCGCGGCGAACACCGCCGGCAACGCTCATAACTCCTGGCTCAATTTTAGGGGAGCGTTCCAACCTCATTTCGGTCCGGTTTCACTTTCATTTCAATCCCGGCCGCTTCACCGGCGGCACGTAGTCCTTGTGCCAATAGAGCGACCAGAGCCGCTCCAGCCGGACCTGCTCGACATGGCCGTCGTAAAACGAAACGTTGATCGCTCCGGGCAAGGGCACTGAGGACGGGTAATTCGTCGAGGCGTGACCGACGCCCGAACCATGGCGGGGAATCGTGAGCTGGTTCATGCCCAAACTGAAGGTTCCATCTTGGTTTTGGCCGGTTTCCAGATTTGCTGCCGGCAGGTCCGTGGCTTGGGGCCAAGCAAAACAGGGAGTGAGGCCATCGGCAAAGACCGGCGTTTGCGATGGGTGATCCATTTCGCCCTCGACCTCAAACGTGTGGTCAGGTCCATCCGGCCTAAAACCCTCGCCATCACTATCGGCATTCCACCACCAGGTGCCAAGCCAGTTGTTGTAAGTGTAACTGCCAAATTGGGCAGGGAGACCTGACGTAATAGGCGGACCAAGCTGGAATCCCCCGCTCGAGGAAGGCGCCGGCGGCACGGGTTGCGACGGCGCCGGTTGTCCCCCCCCAGCGCCCATTCCCAAGCCAAGTGGACCGCTCCGCTGGACAACAGGGGTCCGTTCCCCTTACCATCATTCAACGCCGCCAGCCATGCTGTGGAATGCTGCCCCCCGGCGGGGGCAGCCGGACAGATCCAGCCCTCGTTGGCCTTTCCCCAATGGTTGATGGCCCAATCCAACTCGGCTGTCGCGTGAAGATCACGAGGCCCTCCCTCAGTATTTGTGTCGAAGCGGTCGGCTCCCAGCCGGCCGGAGTCGTCGTCCACGGCCATTTTGAAGGGCAGTGTGATTTGCCGCAGGTTGTTCAGGCACACGACGCTTTGCGCCTTGGCCTTGGCCGCAGCCAGCGCCGCCAACAGCAGCGAGGCCAGAATGCCGATGATCGCGATGACCACCAGCAGTTCGATGAGCGTAAAGCCAGTCCACCGCCACGCTGGCCCCCGCTTTCTCGCTGGCCGATTGACGCTTGCTGAGTTCATGGCTGAATCGGTTGCAGTACGAACGGTGCTCCTGGCACTGATGCCGTCACATCAACGGACGGCGGACCGAAGCGCTCAATGACATACGCAGGCAATTCTTGCACTGGTCCCAAGCTTCCCGAACCGCCGGTAAAATAGCCACCATAGGTAATGGGATAGCCTGGCCAGACTTGCCAGCCCAAGCCTTCTCCCGGCGGGTTGAAGTATCGGCCGGCGAAGCTGTCATTGCCAGGAAAATCCCAATTGCCGGTGTAAGCGTAAGGATAAGTGCCCATAAACGAAATCACCCCGTTGTTAAGGGACATCCCGGTAACGCCGTATTCCACCTGCAGAGTGTAATTTTGAATCCAACCCACGCCCGACTCGTAAATGCCAAAGGCTTGCATATTGGGGTTGCCGCCCACGGTGGTAAACGTACCGCCCAGATATAAAACCATGAGCGCAGGATCATAAGCGAGGGCCTTCACCGAGCCGCCCGTTGCCCCATCCCCGTTGTTCCATGCGTTAGCGTTCAACTTAATGATTTGCGGTGGATTCGCTCCCGGCGCAGTAGCGAAGATATCGTGAATGGAATTTGTGAAGGTGTAATAGTAGTGATCCCAGCCATTCGTGTACACGATAACTGTGCTGAATTTTCCCGCTTATAAATAATACGGATTTATATAGAAGTTGCCTGCGTTAAATTCAGCGTCTGAGCTTCCGTACACAGGTGGCTCGATTTCTCCGGTCGCAGTGTTGAGGTTTATCGCAATAGACGGTTCCACTGCTTGTGACGTGTAGTGGGCCAAGCCCAGCACGGCGATTATGACTGATAGAGTTATGTGACGCATAGGAATGATTTGTTTGTTTGTGGTTAACGGTTGATTTTTGGAAAGACGGCAAAAACGGTGGATCGAGTTGAGAAGGCGGACCACCCGCCTGCGCCCAGAGACAGACCGTGGCGCTTGGGGTCGGTATCGGAAGGATTCCGACCCACCCTCGCACTGCGAGCTGTTCTGCGCCGGCTCATACCACACCCTGATTGACTCAACCGAGTTAAACTCTAAGCCGTTGAAAATATCCAGAACTTATTTTGGCGACCTTCAACCGCTTTTTGCCTTCCCCTTGCCGCGGGTCAGCGGCATTCCGATGCCCGAAATGAAATCGCGGTCGTTCGCGGCTTGAGGCCGACCGCTCCTAACCAACGATGGGCGCATGGGCACCCAGGTTTCAAATTTCCAGCGCGGCATCACTCCACCACGCTGCGAATCTCGCCGCGTTGGACGCGGGTTTTCAGCGCCTGGCCGACGCGGGTTTCGATGGCGGCACGAATGATCTTTCCGCTCGTAGCATCGAAGGTGATCGAGTAGCCGCGCGCCAGCACCTGCTCCGGTGAGAGCAACCTCAGGCGGTCAAACAAACTGTGCGCGCGGTTCTGCTGCTCCGACCAGCGCCAGCGTGCCCGCTCGCCCAGTTGCCGCTCCAGTTGCCCCAACAGCTCGCGCCGCCGCGCCAGCGTTTCCGCCGGATGCAGCCGTCGCCACGCGGCCAGCAGCGACTGCCAACGGGTGCGGGATTCGCGCACGCGGAACTTCGCCGCGCGGTCCAGCGCGCCCCGCAAATCGTCCAGCCGCTGCCATTGCTCGTTCAACCGCCGGCGCGGATGCGCCCGGCCAAGGCGTTGCGCGAGCCTGGCGAAATCGCCTTGCGCCTGCTCCCATCGCCGGCCGGCAAGCTGCCGCAGGCGGCCCGTCGCCCCGGCGAGGAATTGCCGGCTGGCGAACACGCCTTCCGTGATGATCTCCGCGGCGGCGCTGGGCGTCGCCGCCCGCACGTCCGCCACGAAATCGCTGATGGTGAAATCAATTTCGTGCCCGACCGCCGACACCACCGGCAGCGCCGACTCGAAAATCGCGCGCGCCACGGCTTCCTCGTTGAACGCCCATAAATCCTCAAGCGAACCGCCGCCGCGGGTGACGAGAATCAGATCGAGTTGGGTTGAATGATTGAATGGTTGAAGGGCTGAATCGTTTTCCCATTTTACGCTGGAACAGTTTAACAATTTAACAGCTTCGGCAATTTCCGCCGCCGCGCCCTCGCCTTGCACACGGCACGGCGCAAGGACGAGTTCCAGCGCGGGATCGCGGCGCTGGACGACGTGCAACACGTCGCGCAAGGCGGCGCCGGTGGGCGAGGTGACGATGCCGATCCGCCGCGGGAAGCGCGGCAGCGGCCGTTTGCGTTCCGACGCAAACAGGCCCTCGGCATTGAGCTTTTGCTTGAGCCGCTCGAACGCGAGTTGCAGCGCGCCAACGCCCTGGAGTTCGACGGCGGTGACGCGGAGCTGGTATTGGCCGCGCGGCTCGTAAACGGTGAGTTCGCCCTCCAGCAAAACCTTCCGGCCGTCGGCGAGCAGCTCCCGGCTGCCGCGGGCGTCGCCACGGAACAACACGCAACTGAGCTGGGCGACGGCGTCCTTCAGCGTGAAGTAGGCGTGACCGGAGGCCTGGACGCGCAGGTTGGTGACCTCGCCGGAAACCCAGACGCGGCCGATTTGCGTTTCGAGCAGGCGTTTCACCTGCACGGTCAACTCGGCGACGCTGAGCACGCGGCGCGTTTCCGCGGCGGGAAAAAGTTCGCCGAAATCCCACTGCGATTTGGCCGGGCGGGGCATGGCGGTCACATCGCCGGCATCGGCTCGGAAAGACGCCGGATGCCGGTGGCCTTGCCGCTGGCGGCGTCAATTTCGACCAGCACGCCCTGCAGCCGGACGTGGTTGCTCGCGACCTCGAAGCGTTGCGGCGTGTTGGTCAGAAACCGCTTCAGCACCGGCTCGATTTTCCGGCCGAGGACGCTCTCGTGCGGACCAGTGAAGCCGGCGTCCGTCAGGTAGGCGGTGCCGCCGGGGAAGATTTGCTCGTCGGCGGTCTGGACGTGCGTGTGCGTGCCGACGACGGCGCTGACCTCGCCGTCCACCATGCGCGCCAGCGCGATTTTTTCCGAGGTCGCCTCGGCGTGAACGTCCACGAAAATGATCCGCGTCGTGGCCTGAAGTCGCGCCACCTCGGCCCGCAACGCGAGGAACGGGTTTTCCAGTTCCGGCATGAACACGCGGCCCTGGATGTTGATGATGGCAACCGGCGGCAGGTGTTCCTTGCGGAAAATCGTGCTGCCCTGGCCGGGCACGCCGGGCGGATAATTCAGCGGGCGGACGAAACGCGGCTCGTTGTGGAGCAGCGTCACCACTTCCTTCTGGTCCCAGAGATGATCGCCACTGGTGATGATGTCCACCGTGCCGGCAAAAAGTTCCGCGGCGGTGGCCAGTGTGACGCCGGAGCCGCCGGCCGCGTTTTCCCCGTTGGCGATGACGAGGTCAACCGCGTGCTGCTGCCGCAGTTGGGGCACCAGGTGCCGCACCGCGCGGCGGCCCGGCTCGCCGACCACATCGCCGATAAACAGAACCTTCATGCGGCGACAGTAATGACCGGCCAAACCGTGGCAAGCCTGGTGTGGTCACCCGGTTTGGCCGGGCCACCCGTCGGCCAGCGCGGCGAAAAACGCGTCCAGATTTGCCATCGGCGTCTTCGGCGGCACGTCGCAGCCCGACGACAGCACGAAATTTCGGTGCGCCTGCGTCGCGCCCAACAGCCGGTGGACGGCCGCCCGCACTTCTCCCGGTGACGACTGCACGAAGACCGCCGCCGGGTCCAGATTGCCGCACACGATCACGTCCGCGGGCGTCTGCGCGAGCGCGGTGGGCAAATCCATCGGCGCGCCGAAGTGAACTGCCTTCACGCCCGCGCGGAAGATCGCCGGCAAATGCACCGGTTTCGCGGCGCAATTGTGCAGGATGAGCGTGAACTGGTGGTCGTCCACGGCGGTGACGATCTGGTTCACGTAGGCGGAGGAGAACGTCGCCATCGCCCGCGGCGACAGCAGACCGGCGGTGGGTTCGGCCATGATGACGCCGGCGGCGCCCGCGGCCTTGAACGCGCGAGCGTAAGCCGTCAGAAACGCCGTCGTCCTGCCCAGCAGCACATGGGTCAACTCCGGGTCTTCCAGGCTGAGACCGAGCGTCTCGCTGACGCCGAAAAGGCGGCCCGCCAGCGAAAACGGCCCGATCATGCCGGCGAGCACCGGCGGGCGGGCGGGCAACGCCGCCAACCGGCGAACGGTTTCGAGATAGACTCCGGTCCGGCCGGCTCCGATGGCGGGCACGCGCAGCGCCGCGGCTTCGACCGCGTTCGTCACGAGCCGGCCGATGACGGTTGGCACTTCATCTTCTGCCGTTGATACCTTCGCTCCAAACGCCTCCGCCTCGACACTCAGGTCCATGCACGAGAGCAGCGCCGGCGTCGCGAACCGCTCGCGCAACGCCAACTGCGCGGCGACCTGCGCGGCGGGATCAGTGACCATTTGCCGCACGGTGGCGCCGGCCAGCGCGGCGCCGGGAAAGGTGAGAATCGGCATTGCCAGCCGGCCGGAATGGTCCGCAACGAAACGGGTGAATCGGCTCATGTCGGTTCGTTGCTACTGGAAACCGTCGGGCCGCGCAAGCGGTCCGTCACCGCCGCCAGATTAAGATTGTTCCCGGCCCGGCGGATGGCCACTATTTCCGGCCTTATGCAGCAAGTCAATTTGGGCATGATTGGCGGCGGCACCGTGGGCGGCGGCGTTTTTCAGGCGCTCCAACGCAACGGCGACCTCCTGGCCGCGCGCGCCGGCGTCGGCGTGCGGCTGCAGCGGATCGCCGTCAAGGCGCTCGACGAGCCGCGCAAGGTCGAAATTCCTCCTGCGTTGCTGACGACCGACTGGCGCAGCGTGGTGGCCGACCCGCAGGTTCACATTGTCGCCGAGCTGGCCGGAGGCACCGGCATCGCCCGTGAGATGATCCTCACCGCGTTGAAACTGGGCAAGCCGGTGGTCACGGCGAACAAGGCCCTGCTCTCGGCCTGCGGCGAGGAACTGTTCGCCGCGGCGCGCGAGCACGGCACGAATTTGTATTACGAGGCGAGCGTCGCCGGCGGCATCCCGATCATCAAGTCGCTGCGCGAGGGATTCATCGGCAACCGCATTCTGCGCATCTACGGCATCGTCAACGGCACCTGCAACTACATCCTGACGCGGATGCAGCTCGAAGGCGCGGAGTTCGCGGACGTGCTCGCCGACGCGCAGCGGCAGGGCTATGCGGAAACGCCGCCGGACCTCGACATTGACGGCCACGACTCGCTGCACAAGATCGGCATTCTCGCCTCGCTGGCGCACGGGTTCTGGGTCAAGCCGGGGCAGATTCACGTCGAGGGCATCCGGAACATCTCCAAGATGGACATTCAGTTCGCCGGCCGGCTTGGTTACGCGATCAAGCTCCTCGGGGTCGTGAAGAAGATGCCCGCCGGCACGCGGCGAACCGCGCCGGCCAACGGCGGTCCCGTGCAAGTGGCCGTGCATCCGGCGCTGATTCCGCACACGCACGTGCTCGCCAGCGTGAACGACACGTTCAACGCGGTGTTCGTCCGCGGCGACGTGGTGGGCGACACGGTGTTCTACGGCCGCGGCGCGGGCCAGGACCCGACCGCGAGCGCCGTGTTGAGCGATCTGGCGGACGCCGCGCTCGACTTGAAACTGGGCACGCGGAACCGCCTGCCGCCGTTCGTCCCGCACGAGCGCAACGGCCGCGTGCTGCCGATGGCCGACGCCGTGTCGCGGTTCTACCTGCGGCTCAGCGTCGCGGACCGCCCCGGCGTGCTGGCGAAGGTTGCCGCCGCGCTGGCACGGAACAAAATCGGCATCTCCTCGGTCATCCAGCCCGAGGGCCACGAAGGCGCGAGCGTCCCGCTGATCCTGATGATTCACGACGCGCCGAACCGGGCCATGAGCCGGGCGCTGGCGCACATCGGCCGGCTGCCGGCGGTGAAGGCGCCGCCGGTGATGATCCGGGTGGAGAATTTTGAATGAGTCGCGCGTCGGACGCGAAGAAGACGGAGTCAAAACCAAATGAAGCACTTCGCTGCCTTGGCGGTCTTCACGCGACCCTGAAAAACCTTCGGCCTCATGAGCCTTTTGTTCCACAGCACCAACGGACAGTCGCCGCCCGTCAACCTGCGTGACGCGCTGTTGACCGGCCAGGCGCCGGACCGCGGGTTGTATTTGCCGCGTGAATTCCCGCGGCTCACGCCGGCGGAAATCGCCGGCTTCGCCGGGCTGCCTTACCACGACATCGCCTTCGAGGTGCTCCGACGTTATGCGGAAGGCGTGGTAGATGAGCCGTCGCTGGCCGAACTCTGCCGCGATGCCTACAACTTCGATGTGCCGCTCGAATCTGTGCGCGGCCTCGAACGCGCTGCGGTCATGCGGCTCGACCAGGGGCCGACCTGCTCGTTCAAGGATTTCGCCGCCCGGATGATGGCCCGGCTGCTCGGCCGCTTCGTCCGCGAAACCGGCCGGCGGCTCGCCATTCTCACCGCCACCAGCGGCGACACCGGTTCCGCCGTGGCCAGCGCGTTTCACGGTGTGGAAAGCATCCGCGTCATCGTCTTGTTCCCGATCAGCGAGGTCAGCGACCGGCAGCGCAAGCAGATGACGACGCTGCGCGGCAACATCCGCACCATCGCTGTGGATGGCAAATTCGACGACTGCCAGGCGCTGGTGAAACGCGCGTTCGCCGATCCCGCGCTGAAGTCCATTCCGCTTTCCTCCGCGAACTCGATCAACGTCGGCCGGTTGCTGCCGCAGAGCGTGTATTATTTCTACGCCGCCTCGCGCCTCGCCCGGCCCGGCGAGCCGACCGTCTTCGCCGTGCCCAGCGGCAACTTTGGCGACATGATGGGCGCGGTGTTCGCCGGCCGGATGGGGCTGCGGATCAAACGCCTCGTCGTCCCCGTCAACGGCAACGACGAGTTCCCGCGCTTCCTCGCCACCGGCGCCTACGCGAAGATCGAGCCGTCGCGCGCCTGCCTTTCCAACGCCATGAATGTCGGCCATCCCAGCAATCTGGCGCGGCTCGTCGCGGTTTATGGCGGCCAGATGGACGAAACCGGCGCCATTCATCGCGCGCCGGACCTGGCCGCGCTGCGCCGCGATCTGTTCTCGACCAGCGTTTCCGACGACCAGACCCGCGTCACGATCCGGCAGGCGTGGACCGGGCACCAACTGCTTCTCGAACCGCACGGCGCCGTCGGCTGGCGCGGCTTTCTTGACTACGTCGGCACGGAACCGCTGAACGGCGCGCCGGCGGTCGTGCTGGAGACGGCGCATCCGGCGAAATTTCCCGAAGAAATTGAAGCCGCGCTCGGCTTCGCGCCGGCCGTGCCGCCTGCGCTCGCGGCGCTGGATCAACTCGCCGAAGACTACGACCGCCTGCCGGTGGATTACGCAGCGTTTCGGGATTACCTGCTCGCCGGTCTCGGCCGCGGTTGAGTTTGCGCGCCGACGTGGCGGACGTTCTTGAAAGCCCGGCCCGCCGGTCGGATACTCGGCGGCGCATGGTCACGCACGACAACGCCGGCCATCCGCCGGTGAACCGGTCCTTGGCCCACGTTCCGGCCGTGCAATCGTTGTGAGTGTGAACACGTCATCGAGTCCGTTTGCGTCCGCACCTGCCGCCGCCTCCGCGCCGTCGCCAGGCACGGCGGTTCAGGCTGATTTGCTGACGCACCTGCTGCGCGACGTTTCGCGCTCGTTCCATCTCACGTTGCGCGTGCTGCCGTCGCCCATTCGCCGGCCGATCGGCCTGGCCTACCTGCTGGCGCGGGCGACGGACACGATTGCCGATACCGCGCTGGTGCCGGTGGCCGGCCGGCTGGCGGCGTTGGAGCTGTTGCGTGCCCGCGTCCTCGGCGAGACCGGTTCGCCGCTGGACTTTCGTCCGTTCACGGAAGCGCCGGCCGACACCGCGCCGGAAGCCGGCACGGCTGCCGAGCGCGTCCTGCTGGGGCGGATCGAGGAAGCGCTCGCGGTGCTCAACGAGCTCGACGAGGCCGACCGCCTGTTGATCCGCGAAGTGCTGGGCACGATCACCAGCGGCCAGGAACTCGATCTTCGCCGGTTTGGCGCGGCGTCGGCGCGGCAGATTGTCGCGCTCGAATCCGACGCCGAACTGGACGATTACACCTACCGCGTGGCCGGCTGCGTGGGCGAATTCTGGACGCGAATCTGCCGCCGCCGGTTGTTTCCGGACGCGCTGCTCGACGACGCCGGGCTGCTCGCCCGCGGCGTCCGCTTCGGGAAGGGATTGCAGCTCGTGAACATCCTCCGCGACCTGCCGCGCGATTTGCGCCAGGGCCGTTGCTACCTGCCGGCGGGCGCGCTGGCCCGCCACGGGCTAAGCCCCGCCGCGCTGCTCGATGCCACGGCGATCGGCCGGTTCCGCAATGTTTACGACGTTTACCTCGCCACCGCGCGCCAGCATCTGGCCGCCGGTTGGGATTACACGAATTCGCTGCCGCGCCGGCAGGTGCGGGTGCGTCTCGCCTGCGCATGGCCGATTTTGATCGGCGCGAAAACCCTCGCCCGGCTCCGCACCGGCAACGTGCTCGACGCCAGCCGCCGCATCAAGATCAGCCGCGCCGAGGTGCGGCGCCTGGTGCTGCGCTCGGTGATCAGTTACGCGTGGCCGGCGGCCTGGGAACGGCAGTTCGACCGCGCCCGCCTTTGACCATGAACCGCGCCGAAGCCCAGGCTCGCCATGCCCAACTGGCCGAGGAAATCCGCCGGCACGACCACGCCTACTACGTGCTGGCGAAGCCGGAAATCAGCGACCACGAATACGACCGGCTGTTCCAGGAGGTCCTCGATCTGGAGAAACAAGTTCCCGAACTCGCCACGCCCGATTCACCCAGCCAGCGCGTCGGCGGCGCGCCCACCGAGGGTTTCCAGCGCGTGAAGCACCGGCAACCAATGCGCTCACTGGAGAAGATCGAGGCGTCCGCCAGCCCCGGCAGCGACGAGGAACCCGACCGCGAGCGACGCAGCCGGCGTCAGGACGAGCACACGCTGCAACGGTTCCGCGAGTTCGACGCCAACGTGCGCAAACAGCTCGGCCGCGACCGCGTCGAGTATGTCCTCGAACCCAAAGTGGACGGCGTTTCGATTGGCGTTCACTACCGCGACGGCCAGTTCGTGCTCGGCGTGACGCGCGGCGACGGCCAGTTTGGCGACGACATCACGGCCAACCTCCGCACCGTGCGCGCCGTCCCGCTGCGGTTGCGGACATTGAAGCCACCGGCGCTGCTCGAAGTGCGCGGCGAGGCTTACATCGCCACGAAGGATTTTGAAAAACTCAACGCCCAACTCGCCGCCGCCGGTGAGGAACCGTTTCCCAACGCCCGCAACGCCACGGCCGGCACGTTGAAACAGCTCGATCCGCGGCTCGTCGCCCGGCGTCCGCTCAGCGCCGTGTTCTATGCCATCGGCGCGAGCGAGGGAATCGAGTTCGCCACGCATGCGGAAATGCTCGCGGCGCTGCGGGACATGGGTTTCCCGATCCAGCCGGTCTGGTGGGTCTGCCGCGACATCGAGGAGGTGCTGCGCGTTTACGCCGACGAGGTGGTTTGCCACTACGACGAAAACCGCGACCTGCGGGTGCGCGTGCCTTACGACATTGACGGCGTGGTGCTCAAGGTGAACCACCTCGCTGACGCCCGGCGCATCCCGCCGAAAACCCGCGCACCCGGCGACGCCATCGTTCATAAACCGGTTCCGTGGATCACGCCGGCCGAGACCATTTTGAAGGCAATCACCGTGCAGGTCGGCCGCACCGGCGTGCTGACGCCCGTGGCGGAACTGGAGCCGGTGTTCGTCCAAGGCTCGACGATTGCGCGCGCCACGCTGCACAACGAGGACGAAATCCGGCGCAAGGACATCCGCATCGGCGACACCGTCGTCATCCGCAAGGCCGGCATGGTGATTCCGGAAGTGGTCGAAGTCGTGAAATCGAAACGGCCGCCGGACGCGAAGGAATTCGATCTTGTCCGGCATGTCGGCGGCAAATGCCCCGCGTGCGGTGGACCGATCGCGAAGGATAAAATCAAATCTGGTAGGACCGAGCTGCCGCCCGGCCGGGACGCGCAGCAGCGCGTCCCCACCGAAGATGAGGAAGTCGCCTGGCGCTGCCAAAACGTCGCCGGCTGCCCGGCGCAGAAGACCCGGCGCGTGGAATACTTCGCCCAGCGCAAGGCCCTCGACATCGAGGCGCTGGGCGGCATCGTGGCCGAAAAACTCGTTGAATCCGGCCTGGTCAGCGAACCGCTGGACTTGTTCGATTTGAAACCGGACCAGCTCGCGACCTTGAATCTCGGCACCGCCGACGAGCCGCGCGTCTTCGGCGAGAAAAACGCGGCGAAGGTGATCGAGGCGCTGAACCGCGCGAAGCAGGCGCCATTATCGCGCTGGATTCACGCCCTGGCGATTCCGGAAGTGGGCGAACAAACCGCGTGGCAACTGGC
Organism: bacterium; assembly: GCA_021780105.1. GTDB lineage: Bacteria > Verrucomicrobiota > Verrucomicrobiia > Limisphaerales > J093 > JAJXZJ01. The sequence continues at coordinate 47,078 of JAJXZJ010000065.1, read as the reverse complement.
GCAGGTTCACGGCTCGCTAGACGAACTGGCCGCCTCGCCGATCCTCCGTGACATCCGGGATCTTGGCGAAATGGAGATCGAGCGGGCGGCCATTTCGCCGAAGTCCCGCAAGAATCCGCCGAAAAACGTCGCTGAACTGGAAGCGCGCAAGCAACGCCACGCCGAACTCACCGCTGAGATTGCCGACCTCGAGGCGCGACTCGAAACAAGCGGTGCCAAGACGAACCTCGCCGAAGTCGGTCCGGTCGCCGCCGCCGCCGCGCTGGATTACTTCGCGTCAGCCAGCGGCAAGAAAGTGCTCCAACGCCTCCACGAGCTTCACATCGAACCGGCGGGCACGGTGACGTCCGCCTCGTTGCCGGCCGCCGTCGGTGCGCTGGCCGGTAAAACGTTTGTGCTCACGGGCACGCTGCCGACGCTTTCCCGCGACGAAGCCGCGGCCCTTATCCGCGCGGCCGGCGGCAACGTGACCGGTTCCGTGAGCAAGAACACTGATTACGTATTGGCGGGCGAAAGCGCTGGCTCCAAGCTCGACAAGGCACGGGAACTGGGAATCCAAGTTCTCAGCGAAGGCGATTTCTGGAAGCTGTTGGGGACGGAACCTCCTCGTTCAACACGCGGGCAAAGCGAATTGTTTTGAGCCGCGGCGACGGTGCTCCAGCAGTCCCTGGCAATATTCGCAACCAGTTCGCGGAACGGCTCGCTTGCGTCCCGCTTCGACCGCTGGCCCGCGGCGTTGACTTCACGTCGTTTCGGAAATGCCCAGTTCCTTCAACGTGGCGCGGAGCCAGGCCAGCGATTGTTCGATCATCGGCCCGCCCTGGCCTTCGCATTCGATGCTGAGCGTGCCGGCGTAGCTGGCGTCGCGGAGGAGACCCAAGCACTGCCGGATGTTGTCCGCGTTGACGCCGCCGCCGAGCGGGCAGTGGCTGACAGCGATGCCGGTCTGCCCGCCGCGCACCGCGCGGGCGAGCGATTCGGAAACGTCCTTCACGTGGACGTGGCTGACGCGCGGCAGGAATTGCGTCAGGAATTGCACGGGATCGCGGCCGGCGATGAACGTGTTGCCGGTGTCCATGTTCATGCGCAGAAACGGGCTGTCGCTGAACGCGAGCATCTCCGCCATCGTGTCCGGGTTGGTGGTGAAATAGCCGTGCGGCTCGACGTTCACGAAGATTTGGTGCGCCTCGGCGACGCGGAGGATTTGCCGGTAACTACGTTGCATCAGTGCCAGCGCCTCGCGATCCGACAGCCCTTCCGGCGCGTGCAAACCGTCGGTGGTGTCCACGCACGGGCAGCCGATTTGTGCGGCCCAGGCGATGGCCTTCATCACGTAGGGCACGCCGCGCAGCGGACCGTCCTCGCCGCTCAGGGGAAACGCGGCGTCCACCTGCGAGAAGCGCACGCCGTATTGGTCCAGCTTGCGCCGGAGCAGAAGCGGATCCTCGTAGAGCGCAACGTGCGGCTGATAGCCGAGGCCGTGAATCCAGCTCACGCCGTCAATCAGGCCGCACTCGATCCAGCGGACATCGTGGCGTTGCGCCCATTGCAGACATTTCTCGAAAGACCAGTAAGCCGAGTTAAACGCGTCAGTATGAAATCCTATGTTCATAGGGTCGCGCCCAGCCAAGCATGTCCCGCCGGCCGTGACCGTGACCCAAGTCAATTTCTCCCGCGATCACGCCGGTGCCGACGCGGACCGCCGGCCTCACGCGACGCGGGAAATCATGACGGCTTTGTCATTCTTTAAGGCTTGCTGCGGCGGCGGGTTGCTTTGAAACTCGCTTGCGTCTTAGCCGATCACGGAGTCTGGCATGGGGGCAAGTCATGAGGGAGAAAGAACCGGCCGCTTGGTGACGGAAACTATTAAATGTGGTCAGACATGCAAAGTAGGAATGTTTCTTGCTGTTTGGTCAGTTGTTAAGGACATGCACATCCATCCGCGATTGCAATTCATCTTCGCCCGGCCAAAGAGCGGGTTCACGAATGGGAAGGTTTCTTCAACCGTGCGTCGCCACCTCAGCGTGGCCGCGGTGCTGATGCTGAGCGCCCTGGGTGGCGGCCTGGCCTGGGCGTCGGCGCCGGCGGCCATGACCTCCCTGCTCAGCGCCAACATGTTGCCGGGCGTGTGGGACGCCCGCTTCGGCAGCTTTGCCGTGTCCGGGCCGGTCACCATCAACGCCATTGCCGTCGCGGGCAACAGTATTTATGTCGGCGGCGTGTTCACGAACATGGGCGGCGTCGCGGCGACGAACATCGCCCGCTGGGACGGCGGTTCGTGGACCAATCTTGGCGACGGCTTTGACGGCCCGGTCTATGCGCTGGCCTCGGATGGCACCAACATTTACGTCGGCGGCCAGTTCGGCATGGCCGACACGGTGGCAGCGACGAACATTGCCAAGTGGGACGGCAAAACATGGTCCGGCTTTGACACAGGTTTCGACGGCCCGGTGTATGCCGTCGCGGTGGCCGGCACCAACCTCATCGCGGGCGGCGCCTTTGCCAACGCCAGCGGCTCCTCCGTGGCCAACGTGGCGCAATGGACCGGCACCAACTGGACGGCGATGGGCGACGGCGCGAACGGCCAGGTCAACGCCATCGTCATCAACTCCACGAACATCCTCATCGGCGGCCAGTTCACCCAGGCCGGCGGCACCGACGCCAGTTACGTGGCGCAATACGTCGGCACGAACTGGACGGCCGTGGGCACGGGCTTTGACGGCCCGGTGAACGCGCTGGCTGTTTACGGCTCGAACATCGTCGCCGGCGGCGCGTTCCGCTACGCCGGCGGCACGGACACCCACGGCATCGCCGCGTGGAACAGCCAGACCTGGAATCCGCTGACCACCGACAACAGCGACACCGCGCCGGTGATCAACGCGCTGGCCGCGAGCGGCAACTCGCTCTTCGCCGGCGGCCAGTTCCCGACGATGGCGGACAAGCCGATGAACAACATCGCCCGATTCGACGGCAACGGCTGGCAGGTGATGAGCAGCGGCGTGACCGGCGGCACGAACAGCCTGGTCAAGGCCATCGGCGTCAGCCCCACCCAGGTCATTGTCGGCGGGCAATTTGACACTGCCGGCGACGTTGCCGCGCCGAACATCGCCGCCTGGAATCTGGGCAACCGCTGGCGCGGACTGGGCACCGGCCTGACCGGTTACGCGACCGCGGCCGCCCTCGATCAGCAGGGCAACGTCTTTGTCGGCGGCAGTTTCACCCAGGCCGGCGCGACCAAGGCGTCCAACCTGGCGCGTTGGGACGGCACCAACTGGTTCGCCGTGGGTGGCGGCGTGGACGGCCCGGTGGCGGCCCTGGCGGTGGCCGGCGGCTCGGTTTACGCGGGCGGCAGTTTCGCCAATGCCGGTGCCGTGGGCGTGCGCTCGCTCGCCCGCTGGGACGGCACCAACTGGTTCGATCTTGGCGGCGGCGTGGACGGCCCGGTCTATGCGCTGCTCGTCAGCGGAACGGATTTATACGTCGGCGGCGCGTTCACCCACGCGGGCGGCGTGGCGGCGGTCAACCTTGCCCGCTGGGACGGCGCCCAGTGGAATGCCGTCGGCAGCGGCCTCGGCGGGCCGGTGTATGCGCTGGCGCAAAACGGCTCCCAGATCGTGGCGGGCGGCGCCTTCACGAACGCGGGCACGGTGGCTGCGTTGAACATCGCCGCGTGGAGCGGCAAGGCGTGGTCGCCCCTGGCCGGCGGCGTGGGCAGCACGGTGTATGCGATCGCGACCGCGGCCGACGGCAGCCTGTTCGTGGGCGGCGAGTCGGGCAACGCGGGCGTGATTGACGGCGCCAACAACGTGGCGAAATGGGACGGCGCGCACTGGACGGTGCTGGGCGCGGGTGTGAACGGCACGGTGCGGGCACTGCTGGTGCGGGGCAACGCGCTCTATGCCGGTGGCTCGTTCACCCAGGCCGGGGACGCGCTGGTGATGAACTTCGCCCGCTGGGAGGACTCGGTGGGCAGTTGGGCCTCGCTCGGCGATGGCACCAGCAACAACGGCGTGACGGGCAACATTTTTGCCCTGGTGAATGGACCGAGTTCGGTTTGCGTCGCGGGCATTTTCACTCCGTCCGGCGGCGGCAATCCGGCGATCAACCTCGCCAGCTACACCTTCAGCGGCTGGGCGGCGCTCGGCAACGGCGTCACTGGCAACAGCGGCGTGGTGGCCGCCCTCGTCACTACGGGCCAGGCCGCCTACGTCGGCGGCGCGCTGGCGTCGGCGGGCGGCGTCACCGTGTCCAACATCGCGAAGTGGGACGGCAGCGCGTGGTCGGCGCTCGGCTCCGGCCTCAACAGCAACGTGAACGCTCTCGCCGTGAGTCCCGGCGGCGATGTCTTTGCCGGTGGCGCCTTCACGGCCGCCGGCGGTTTGCAGGCGCTGCACGTGGCGCGGTGGGACGGCACCCGCTGGTCGAACCTTGGACTGGGCCTGGACGGCAACGTCCGCGCGCTGGCGCCGGCGGGAAACTCGTTGTATGCCGGCGGCGATTTCACGCGTGCCGGCGGCTTCAGCGCGAACGGCGTGGCGCGGTGGGACGGCACCAACTGGTTCCGCCTCGGCACCGGCGTCAACGGCCAGGTTTACGCGGTCGCCGTCGCGCCGGACGGACGCGTTTACGTCGGGGGCGATTTCACGACGGCCGGCGGCAACGCGGCCAGTCACGTCGCCGTGTGGGACGGGACGAACTGGACCACGCTCGGCGGCGGCGTCAGCGGCTTGGTGACCGCGCTGGGCGTCAACGGCACTGATGTGTTTGTCGGCGGCAGCTTCGCCGCGGCCGGCGGCAGCGCGGACATTCAGAATTGCGCCCATTGGGACGGCACGCGTTGGTGGGCGCTGGGCGGCGGGCTGGGCGGCACGGCGGCCGGCGTGGACGCGCTGGCGGTGAACAGCAGCGGCACGGTGTTCGTCTCCGGACCATTCACCTTGGCCGGCGGCCTCACGGCCAATCACGTCGCCGCGTGGGATGGCGCGCGCTGGTATGTCCTGGGCAACGGGTTGAACGACACCGCCACGGCAATCGCCGTCCGCGGGCGCGAGGTGTTCGTCGGCGGTCCGTTCACCGCGGCCGGCCGGTCGGTTTCGTGGCACTTCGGCCGGTGGAGTTATTCAAACGTCGCGCCGAGCATCAGCCTCGTCACGCCCGGCGTGGGGCAGACGTTCATTGTGCCCACGAATCTGGTGGTGCAGGCCGGCGCGCAGGACTTCGACGGCGCCGTGACGCAAGTCGTCTTTTACTCCGGCACGACCAAACTCGGCACCCTGACGAACGGGCCGTTTGCGTTGACGTGGACGAACGTGCCGGTGGGTGTGTATTCGCTGAGCGCGCAGGCGACGGACAACGACGGCGCGACAACCGTATCCAGCCCCGTGGTGGTGGTCGTCACGACCAACCGGCCGCCGGTGATCAGCCTGCTCACGCCCACGAACGGCGCGGCGTTCTTCGAGCCGTTCAACCTCACCGTGAGCGCCAGTGCCTTCGACCTCGACGGCGCCGTGGCCGAAGTGGATGTTTACGCCGGCACCAACCTGCTCGGCGCCCTCACGAACGCGCCGTTCGGTGTCGTGTGGACCAATCCGCCGCCGGGCAGTTACACGCTCACAGCCAAAGCCACGGACAACCTGGGCGCGACCACGACCACCGCGCCGGTCACCATCACGGTCAGCGAGCCGGCGCCGGTGCAACTCGGCTCGCCGGCGTTGACCGGGTCCGGGCAGTTTGAACTGCCGGTGGTGGGCCAGAACGGTGGCAACGTCATCGTCGAGGCCTCGACCAACCTGGTGGACTGGATTCCCGTGGGCAACGTGGCGGTGCCGAACGGGACGAACGTGTTCCTCGACCTGGAATCCACGAACTTTGATTACCGGTTCTACCGCGCCAGTTACGGCCCGTGGTGACCGAACGGAACCGCCATGACACTTTCCGAGCGATTCCCCCTGCCCAGCATGAAAAACCGATTGCGCTGCGACCTCCCCATGAATGCTTCGGCCTGCCCGGCGGGCGACCCCGCCGGCATCCCCTTCAGAGTGCGGCCCCGCAACCTCGCGCGCCGGGCGCGAACCACCGTCGGCCGGGCGTTGCTCGGCCTGAGTCTGGCCCTGGCCGCGGTCGGGCTGCGTGCGCAGACCTCCACCAACATGTTTGGCACCGTGGACATCCAGCCGCCGGCCGGCACGCTGATGGCGACGCAGAGCGTCAACGCGGTTTTCCTGACGCTTGCGACCAACGTCTTCAACGTTTTCACCAACGTCACGGTGACGATGCAGAATGGCAGCGCCACTACGCCCATGCTCGATGACGGCAATGCGCCGGATGCCACGGCGGCGGACGGCACCTACAGCGCCAACCTCACGGTGCCGTCGTTTCCCACGGCGCGCAGCTTCAACGTGAAGTTCATTGTCAGCGGGCAGGACCCATCCGTCACGAACGACATGGGCAATCCTGTCACCGTGACCACGAACTTTACGATCGCGTACCAGGCCGTGGTCCGTCCGGCGAACGACAATTTTGCCGACGCGGTGCGCCTCGCCGCCGCCGGCGGCATTTTCAGCGGCAACAACCAGTTTGCGACGATCGAGCCGGCCGAGCCGTTCCACGGCGGCGATCCGTATGTGGCCGCGTCGGTCTGGTGGGAATGGTCCACGCCCACGAACACGAGTGTGCTGATTGACACCGTGGGCAGCGCGTTTGCGCCGGTGCTCGCCGTTTACTCCGGCCCCACGCTCGACACGCTGGATTTTGTCGCGTGGTCCACGAACGACACGACGCACAATTTGAAGGCGAACGTGGTGTTCGACGCCCAGGCCGGCGCCACCTACCACATCGCCGTCGCGGGTTACACGCCCGACACCAACAACGCCGGCAACATCCGCCTGACGGTGCTGCCCAACGGCCTGCCGGACACGCAGCCGCCGACGTTGAGTTTCACTTCGCCGAGCAACGCGGTTTCCGTCGTCGTCTCCAGCAATCTCACCGTCGCCGGCACGGCGTTTGACCCGCAGCCCAACGGCACGGGCGTCGTGGCCGTGCAGGTGCAGGTCAACGACAACCCGCCGGTGGCGGCCGGAGGCACGACGAACTGGAGCGCCGCGGTGACGCTGGCCTACGGCACGAACCTGATCCAGGCCTTCGCGCAGGACCTGGCCGGCAACACCAGCGCGCCGGTCAGCGTGATTGTCACTTACGTGGATCCGGCGAACGACAATTTTGCCGACGCCATCGCGTTGACCAACGCTGCCGGCACGGTCACGTGCGGCACCGTGCGCGCAACGAAGGAGCCGGGTGAACCGAACCACGCCAACAACGACGGCGGGCATTCGGTGTGGTATTCCTTCACGACCAACGCGGTTCCGGGTACGCTGTCCCTCACGACGCAAGGCTCCAGCTTTGACACCTTGCTGGCCGTTTACACCGGCGACAGCGTGACGAACCTGACGCTGGTCGCCGCCAACGACGACGCCACGCCCGGCAGCGGCTACAGCGCGTTGACCGCGGAGCTTACGACGAACCAGGCTTACTACATCGCCGTGGACGGCTTCGGGGGCGCCAGCGGAAACGCCGTCCTGACCTACAGCTATACGTCGCACGTGGACTACGTGAGCTTCAATGTGCAGCCCACGCTCGGCGGCACGGTGTCGCCGCCGTCCGGACTCTATGCGGTGGGCACGCCGCTGGTGGTGACCGCGTTGCCGGGGCAGAATTATCATTTTGCCGGGTGGCAGGGCGACGTGATTTCGAGCAACAACCCGCTGGCGCTCGTGTTGAACCAGAGTGTCAACGTCACCGCAAACTTCCTTTTCAACGGCACCAATTACACCGAGAACTTCGAGTCCGGCCATCTCGGCACCAACGTGCTTTGGAAGACCGGCGGTGATTCCGCGTGGTTCATCCAGACCAATGTCGTTGCGGCCGGCCGTGAAGCCATCCGCTCCGGGCTGGTCGTGGACAGCCAGGCAAGCTGGCTCACGGCCACGGCCAACTGCCTGCCGGGCACCGGGTCGTTTGACGTGAAGGTCAGCTCCGAGGCCGGCCGCGACTTCCTGGAGTTTTTCCTGAACGGCCAGTTGCTCAAGAAGTGGAGCGGCGACGTGGGCTGGCAGACCTACCTCTTCACGCTGGCAGATGGCGTGAACGTGCTGGAGTGGCGTTATGTGAAGGACGCGAATTTCAGCGCCGGTCAGGACGCCGCCTTCGTGGACAATCTTTACCTGCCGCTCGTGACCAGTCCGCTCAATCCCGACCTCTTCATGCTGCCGGTGCCCGGCCCCACGAACCAGGTGCAGCTCCAGTTGCTGGGCCAGCCAAACCGCGCCTACGTCGTCGAAACGACGCCGGACTTCAGCGCCTGGACGCCGGTCCTGACCAATGCCAGCACCAACGGCAGCTTCTTCTGGTTCGACACCTCGGTGACCAACACGCTGCAGCGATTCTACCGCGCCCGCGTCAAGTAACCGTGGCCCACTTGGGGATCACGCGTTACCATGTTACCTATGAAAAACGCTGATGGCATGGAACGCCTGTTGCGGGAAGTCCGCGCCTGCACCGTTTGCGCCGCCCACCTGCCGCTCGGCCCCCGGCCGGTGTTGCGCGCGGCGGCCACCGCCCGGCTGTTGATCGTCGGCCAGGCTCCCGGCCGGCGCGTCCACGAAACCGGCGTTCCGTGGAACGATCCCTCCGGCGACCGGCTCCGCCTGTGGCTGAACCTGACGCGTGACCAGTTTTACGACGAAACGCAGGTCGCCATCGTGCCCACGGGATTTTGCTACCCCGGCACCGGGAAGGGCGGCGATTTGCCACCGCGGCCCGAATGCGCGCCGCTCTGGCATCCGCGGTTGCGCGCCGCCATGCCGGACATCCGGCTCACGCTCCTCGTCGGGAAATACGCCCAGGCCTATTACCTCGCCGGCCGGCAGAAGGCCACGCTGGGCGAAACCGTCCACGCGTGGCGGGAATACCTGCCGGCGCTCTTCCCGCTGCCGCATCCGAGTCCACGGAATCAGCGGTGGTTTCGCGTGAACCCCTGGCTGGAACAGGAAGTCATTCCTGCGGCGCGGAAGCTTGTCGAACAGATTTTGGCGGGCAAACCCGCCCGCCTTGCGATTGCGCCAGCGACCGCAACGCGGCGGTGATGGCGGCGCGGCGCGCGGTCGTCTCGCGTTCAAGCACGGCCAGCAAGGGCGCTGCCGCCGGCGACTTGGTTTCGCTCAATGCGTGGACGGCCAGCGCGCGGTTTTGCTCGTTGCCGGTGGCCTCCTGCACGGCGGTCAGCAGCGTGAGCAAACGGTCCTTCGTCAGTTTGCGCCGCGGCAACGCCAGTTCCCGCCGGTAACGCCACCAACGAACTGTGCGCCGGAACGTGTGCTGCTCCTCCGGCGGCAGCCGAAGGAAGTGCGGCAGCGCGGCCTTCACGGTGGCCCGCAGTTTGGCTTCCACGCGTTCCGCGCGCTCCGCGAGAGCCGTGGCGTGTTTTTGCCCGCCACGCACTTCGCTTAATGCGGCCAGCACGCCGACGGGCAACGGGCTTAGTTTGTCGCGGGCTGTCCGCCAGCACCGTTCGCGTCGTTGCAAGCAGGCCGCCACGAGCGCCGCGTCCACGCCGGGAACGGCCGTCAACCATTCGAGCGCCACGTCAAGGTCGCGCACGCTGCTGAGTGCCTTGGAAATGCCGCGCGCCCAGCGGCGGAATGCGCTGACGGCCGCGGGGTCGAGCAACGGCCGGCCAAGGCGCACAAAGAGCCGCAGCCGCCGCAGCACCACGCGGAGTTGGTGAACCTGCTCGGCGTCGCCGCCCGCGCGGCACTGGCGGATCAGCGCCTGCGACTCGGCGAGCAGCCGGGTCTTGCGACGCTGCCAGCGGCGGAAGAAGCGATCCGGTTTCATGGTGGTGGGAACCGTGGTCGAACCGCGAAGAAGTTGCGTCGAAACCACGGCCGCGGCAATGCCGGGATTGTTACAACTGTTACGCCCTGGCTCGCGGGAAGCGATCCCGGTTTGAACCGGCCTTGCCGTTGCGCGAAAAAACCGCCGCGCCGGCCGGTCAGCCGAGCGTCACAACCTGGCCGGTCTGGGCCGAGCGCTCCTCCGCTTCGCAAATCTCCACCGCGCTCAAGCCGTCCGCCGCGGTGACGATGGACGGCGGCCGGCCGGCTTCGATGCTTTCGATCAGGTGGCGCAGTTCGCCGACGTAGCCGTCACCGTCCTCGCAGCGGATTGTTTTGGCCGGCTGCCCGTTTTCATAAAGCTTCAGCGCGCCCGCGCCACGGGTGCTGTCGTAGTCCGCGGTGGCGTTCTCGAACATCACCGTGTAGGCCATTTTGAAACCGTAACCTTTCATCGGCAGCCAGCTTCCCTCGGCGCTGACGCTGGCGCCGCCGGCCACCGCGTATTGCGTGAGGACGTGGTCAAACGCGCCGCTGAACCGGGTCTGCGCGCTGGTGAACACGCTCCGCGGCCGGCCGAAGCAGAACTGGACGAAGTCGGCGTCGTGAATGTGCAGGTCGAGCAACGCGCCGCCGGAGTCGTCGCCCTTGAAATAGCTGCCCTGGCTCCAGCCCGGTGGTTCGGAGTAGCGGGTGAAATGCGCCGCGAGCGTCCGCCCGTGGCGGCCGTCGGCGATCACTTCTTTCAGCCACGCCCATTCCGGCCAGAACCGCAGGCAGTGCGCCGGCATGAAGAAGCCCTTCGCTGCCGCGGCGGCGACGAGAATCATCCGGCAGGTGTCGGTGTGGCGGGCCAGCGGTTTCTCGCAGAGGACGTGCTTGCCGGCCTGCAAGGCGGCGATCGAAACCTCCGCGTGGAGTGGCGTGGGCAGGCAGATGTCCACCAGATCCACGTCGGGATTCGCGAGCAACTGCTGGTAATCGCGGTAGCCCTTGACCACGGAGAGGTCGAAATGGATGGCGTCGGTGTTGGCGATGTTGCCGGCGATGCCGGACAAATTGCCGTCGGCGGGCAGCCGCACGGCATCGCAAATGGCGGTGATGCGCGCCTGGGGGATTTGCCGGTAGGCTTTGATGTGGGTGAGGCCCATGAAGCCGAGGCCGATGATGCCAATGTTGACCATAGTTTTGGAATGCTTGGAGACGAATGGTGCCAGTTCAGGAGCGCGCTCAGGCGAGGAATTTTTCAACGTGCCGCCAGGCCGTGCGGATGTCCGCCACGCGCTGGTTGCCGGCCTCGCGTTCGATGCAGCAATGGCCGCTGAAGTGCAGCGCCGCGAGCGTGTGGAAGAAGGCCTGCCAGTCCACCTCGCCGGTGCCGACGGCGACCTCCTCGCCCCACGCGCCGGGGGTTTGCGGGCGGCGGGCGTCCTTGAGGTGGCACTGGCGCAGCCACGGCCCCAGCGAGCGCAGCGCGGCGACCGGATCGCCCTTGTCATACAGGAGCATGTTCGCCGGGTCGAAGTTCACGCCGACGTTGGCGCACTGGAGTTTGGAGATGAACGCCTTGAGCGTGGCGGCGGTTTCCTGGCCGGTTTCGAGGCCGAGGGTCAAATCGCGGGAGATGCAGAGATTGGCGATGCGCTGGATGCGCTCCAGCAGCCGGGCGAAATTCGGATCGCTTTGCTCGTGTGGCAAAAAGCCCGCGTGGAAGGTGACCAGTTTCAACCCCAGCCACTGGGCGAGGTCAGCATCCCGCTGGATGCGCCGCCAGTTGGCCTCCCAGGTTTCGTCCGGCACCACGCCGCCGGTGCGGCGGATCGTCTCGGGCGTCGTGTAATCCTCGCCGATGGTGGTGAACATGCCCGAGACGCAGGTGAGGCCGTGCTGGGCGCAGCGGTCGGGAAAATCGTTCCACGCGCCGCCGGCGTTTTCGCGGATCGGATCCAGCGCGATTTGCACGCGGTGGATGCCGGTTTCGTCGAGTTTACGGAACAGGTCGTCCGCCGAAACCGGCTGGAGTGACCAACTGCAAACGGCGAGATGGCGCGGAACGTTGACGGTCATGGCTGAAGCATTGAGCGCATGGTGGCAACAAGCAAGCTTCCGCTGACGCCGGTAGTGTCCTGATTTACGGAATTTTAATGGTAGGGCGGCGCTGCTGCGCCGCCAGGCCGAGCCGCAGCTCGGCCCTACCCTCGAAAATAGGACACTACCCTGACGCCGGGTCAGGCATCCAGCGTTTTTCGGAGCAGGGCGATGCTTTTCGGCACCGCGCTGTCCGGGTGCTCCTTGCCTTCCATCTCCAGCGACACGTAGCCGGTGTAGTGGGCCTCGGCCAGGATGCGGCCGATGCGGTCGTAATCGAGATCGAACGTGTACCACTCGCCGCCGCCGTCGTAGGTCTTGGCCTGGACGAACACCGCCTTGGGCGCGATGGCGCGCAGCTTGTCGTAGGGATTTTCGAGGAAGTTGCCGGTGTCCATCAACGCGCCGAGCCACGGCGAGGACAGGCTGTTCAAAATGCGCAGCAAGCCTTCGGGTGTGCGGGCCAGGCCCCAGTGGTTTTCGAGCGCCAGAATCACGCCGCACTCCTCGGCCTTGGGCAGGCAGCGCGCGATGGCGTCAATGCACCACTTGAAACCGTCATCTTCCGTGTAGCCGGGCAGGGGATCCTCGATGCCGCGCTGCGCCATCAGCGTGTCGAAATCCACGCGGTTCCAGCGGCCGGTGTTGATGCGGATGCACGGCGCGCCCAGTTCGTAGGCGATCTCAATGCACTTCTGCGTATGCTCCACGTTCTTCGTCACCTCATCGGCATTCGGGCTGACAAAATTCTGGTGCGTGGAAACGCAGATCACGTCGAGGCCGTTGACGAATGCGTGGCGCTTGAGCCGGCGCAGGTAGGCGCGGTGTTCGGCGGTCAGCGGCTCCTTTTCCGGAATGTCCATCTGCCGATGCAGGATGTCCACGCCTTCGACGCCCAGCGCGGCCGCCTTGTCCATGACGGTTTCGATGGTGAATTTCGGCGGCCGGAAATGCCAGTAGGAGTAGGTGGAGAGACCAAGTTTGATGCGGCGTTTGAGAGGAATCTCCGTTAGGGGCGCGGCTTGTGCAACCACGGCGGTCGCGGCCGCCAGACCGGCCGTGGCGAAGAAGGAACGACGGGCCAATTTCATGGCGGACAGCGTGGCATCCATCGGCTCGCAGGGCAAGCCAATGAATCGCGGTGCCAGTGGCTGCCAGGAGCAAGGCCGCACAGCCGGCCAGCAATCGCTGGATCGAGAACAAGAACGACAAGGCTCTGTTCGCGAGCTTCCTCTTCCGTAGCCATTGCCTGGTCAGTTCCAAGAACCCGTCTGGTCAACCACTGCTGCCGACAGCAAAGACAGGTGTACCCCGCTGGGCTGCGCGCCGACACTAGTTCGAGCCGCTTCGACCACCGATGGCAGGCCGTCAACATCCGTTAAATCCACTCGAACATTGGTTAAATAGCAACAAGCAGACGCCCAATGAGCGCGCACCATGGTTAAACCCATTCGGATAATCCTTAAATGCCTTACCACCAGCGTTAAACGGCCTCGCGCAGCCGCCCATGGGCTTGACCCGGTTTGATGGACACCTTGGAGGCGGTGCGCTAGGACGAAAGCGCACATGAACAAAAGCAACAAGACCGGACTGAACGAACGTGGCGAAACAACCGTCGCCACGGCGGCCCCGCAAACCAAACGCTACGACGACGCGTTCGAGGGGCAGGCCGTGGAGAACTGGATCAAGACCGGCAAACCCGGCACGCAGATCGCCGCCGAACTGGGCATCAGCCACCCGAGCCTGAAGGACTGGAAGTGCCGCTACTACGGCGACGCCACGCCCCAGCGGGACGACTTGGCGGCGGAGAACCGCGCCCTCAAGGCCGAGCTGGCCCGCGTGCGGGAGCAGCGCGACATTCTGAAAAAAACGCTGGGCATCTTTACCGAACCATCCCGGAACGCTACCCAACCATCGAACGCATGAGCACCGAGTCTCATTCCCTGGCCCAGCTCTGCGCCGCCTTCGCCGTGAAGCGTTCGGGCTATCATGCCTGGGTCAAGGCCGAGGCCGGCGAACGCGAACGCACCGATGCGCAGTTGCGGCCGAAGATCCGCACCGTGTTTGAGCAGCACAAGGGCCGTTACGGAGCGCCGCGCATCCAGGAAGAACTGGCCGGGCAAGGCGAGCGGCACGGCTGCAAACGCATCGCCCGGCTGATGCAGGCGGAGGGGCTGCGGGGCTGCGGCTCCCGGCGGTTCGTGCCGCGCACCACGCACAGCGACCATGACCAGCCCATCGCGCCGGACCGGCTGGCCAAGGCGCCCGCGCCCACCGGTCCGAACCAGACGTATGTTACGGATCTCACCTCTGTGTGGACGGACGAAGGCTGGCTTTACGTGGCGGTGATCCTGGATTTGTGGAGCCGCCGGGTCGTGGGCTGGGCCACGGCCCCGACGTTGCACGCGCAACTGGCCATGCTGGCCTTGCAGATGGCGATCAAACACCGCTGCCCGCCTCCGGGCCTGCGGCACCACAGTGATCGCGGGGGGCAATACGCCTGCCAGGAATACCGGAGCCTGCTGCGGGCGGCGCGGATGGAGCCGGGCATGAGTGCCAAGGGCAATCCCTACGATAACGCGACGATGGAAAGCTTCAACGCCACCTACAAACGGGAATGCGTGGGTCTGGCGGAAGCGGCGGGCGGCTACGCGACGCGGGCTGAAGCAACCCTGGACTTGTTCGACTACGCCGAAAAATATGATAACCGTGTGCGGCGCCACAGCGCACTCGGCTACAAGTCACCTGTGGACTTCGAGAACCAAGTCAACCAAACAACCCATGCGCACCGCCTCCAAGGTGTCCATCAAACCGGGTCAAGCCCACGTGCGATTCCTGAATGCGATGGATGCTGAAGCAAGTGTCGGTGGCCCAGGACACTTGAACATCCTCTTACGCGAGAATCCAAGCCGGGCAGCAGCGATGGAGGAATTCTGGCATGACAACGCCAAACGACTTGGACATCGTTCTGACTCCGGAGACAGCGCTTGAGCTTAGTAAGCGGTTCATTGGTTCCCTGCCGGTTTATCCCGGCGGCCATGTCGGTCGGGGGATTGTGATCTGTGGCGGGGGAATCCGTTATTTCACTGGTGCCTGGGTCTGCCTCCAAATGCTGCGGCGGCTGGGGTGCCGCCTGCCGGTGCAAATCTGGCATCTGGGCAAGGGCGAACTTGATGGCCGCATGGCGGAGCTGGTTCAACCTTTCAACGTAAAATGCGTTGACGCGACCACAGTCCGCGAGCAACACCCGGCGTGCATTCTAAACGGCTGGGAACTCAAGCCGTTCGCGATCCTCCACTGCCCATTCAAGGGGGTCCTGCTGCTGGACGCCGACAATATGCCGGTGGTCAACCCGGACTTCCTGTTTGAAACGCCGGAATTCCGCCAAACCGGGGCAATCTTCTGGCCTGATTTTGGCCGGTTGGAACCGCATCGGCCCATCTGGCAAATCTGCGGGGTCACCTATCGCGACGAGCCCGAGTTTGAAACCGGCCAAGTGGTGGTGGACACGGAACGCTGCTGGCGGGCGCTGCAACTGACAATGTGGTTCAACGAGCACTCCGATTTCTACTATCAGTATGTGCATGGGGACAAGGAGACATTCCATCTGGCGTTCCGGAAACTCGGCCAACCTTATTCCATGCCCACCACGCCCATTTACCCGCCGGATGACACGATGTGCCAGCATGATTTCAACGGGCGGCTGGTTTTTCAGCACCGGAACCTCGACAAGTGGAACCTGTTTGAGCCGAACAAAGCCATTGGCGATTTCTGGAATGAAAATGAATGTCGAACGTATCTGCAAGAATTGCGGCGACTCTGGGACGGCCGGATCGGCGATGAGCGGCCCCGCCCGGCCGGGAGATCATCGGACGAACTGAAGGCCATTCAGCGGTTAACGAAGAATTCATTCAACTATCATCGCCTCGGCTACGATCAAAGGCCCATGAGTTTCCTGGCGGACGGCACCATTGGTGTAGGCGCCGCCGCGTGCGAGCGGTTATGGGGAGTAAAATGGGAAGACGGCCATGTCATTTTAGAGATTGCCGGGGAAGAAGGCACCATCTGCCGCCTGTGTCAGAGCTATGACGGAGTCTGGCGAGGGCGCTGGTTACGGTTTGAACAGATGCCCATTGAACTCACTCCTGATTTCGACGGCGACTGTTCCTGGGGCAAAGAAAGTGAGTGAACCCGATTTGTTATTGGCCTGCGTGCTAATCTCCTGCGCGGAGCGGACGGAGATGTGCCGGCAAACACTCGAAAACTTGGCACGCACGGACTGGGGTAGGCGGCCGGTGCATATCCAACTGGATCGAAAGACGAGCGCCGATCGGTTACAAAACATCCTGGACACCGGCTACCTTGCGCTGGCGCACGGACTTCAAACGGAGGCGGCATGGCTCCTTTTTTTGGAGGACGACCTCGATTTTGACATTCATCTCTGGCACAACATCGCGGCGTGGTGGCCGTTTCAAAGCGGTCGCATTACCCTTGTCAGTCTCTACAACCCAGGCGTGCGTAGCGTCTTCACAGATCCTCGTAACGGCTGCTTCGAAGCGCATCCGCATTATATCTATGGCAGCCATGCCTTATTGCTGGCACGTTGCACCGCCGAGTTCATTCTGACGCATTGGGGCGAAGCGCCAGCCCCGCTTGACATTCGAATTTCCCGGCTGGCGGCCCGGTTACAGAGGCCATTGTATTATCATGTGCCATCGCTGGTGCAGCACGTTGGCCAGCAGAGCGTATGGGGCGGCAAATGTCATGCCGCAGTAGATTTTGATCCCTGCTGGCAAGCGGAGAACAGCCCGAAACAGATTCAGTCAGGTGTCCTCTGAGCGTTTTCGCTGTTCTTTGCTCGGTCGGGAGGGTCTTCAGCCACCAGAAACCACCAAGCAGCGTAGCGAGCTATCATGGTCGCGCCGGCGAAGCTTTGTGCGTCGCTTGGACGATGGGAGGCGGAGGCTGGGGCGGCTTGGCTTCACGCTTCGCCGCTTCCTGCACCACATTTTCGCGGCTTCGTCACCACGTCGCCGATTTTCATGTCCGGGAATTTCATCTCGCTCACTCAATCGGCCGGCGGTAGTTTCCAACGACTGATAGCTGTTAACGATCCATTCCAGCTTGCCGGTTGCGATGTCCATGACAAACCCCTGCACCGGAATGTTGGCGCCGATCAACGGGCTGTGGCGGACGATCTCGCAGGCATTGATGACGTTCTGCCGTTCGCTGGCGAACATGCCGAAGAACTCGTTGAGGTTCTCCGGCAGCCAATGCCGCTCCACGCCCAGCTCCTTCAGTTTCTCAAGCAGGAGCATGGTGGTGGTCTTGCAGACCCAGCAATCCGTGTGGCCGAGGATGACAATCTCCCGGCCGCCCTTGACGGCGCACGCCAGCGCAAGTGAGCGCATCGTGCTGGAGAGCGGCCCGGTGACGATGTTGCCGGCGTTGCGCAGCCAGATGAACTGGTCGCCTGGCAAATCGAGTGCTTGCGGCAACAGCGCGTTCAGCCGCGGATCAACACTCGCATTTGTTCCAGCAAGATAATGCTCCCAGTTATCGCTCACCCGAGCTTTTCCGGCACTTCCTTCATCGGCCCCATCCACTTCAACTCGTGTTCGAGGTTGGGGTGCATCTGGTATTTCTTCGCGACCTCGGCCAGCTTGGCGCCGCGCAATTCGATTCGGGACAAGTCCGCTTCGCCCAACGCAGACTGGGCACAGAACTGCAGGTAGCCCACCCACGACGCATCCACGCCCATCGCCTCCATGCCAACGCGATCCGCTGCGACAAAGTCGGTCGAGGCGACGGCAATTCGCGAGGCCACGGGCGTCCCATCGTTGGGGCCGTCGCCTTGCATGCCTTCGTAGCCGTCAATCACGGTGGCGCCCCAGAACGGCTGCAGGCGCTGGGCGGTGAGCCAGATGTCCAGGTGGGTCTGGCGCACGCCGCCGTGGTAAAGGCGCTTGTCGTTCCACCGACGCGTTTCCCCGCGCGGGCTGTGCAATGGCGCGCCGAGGCACATGTTCTTGATCGAAAGCGTCGCCACCACGGTGTTGTGGGTTTTGAGGATGGCGGAACACATCACGAACGCGTCGGGATCGAGCAGCCGCGCCGCCAGCCGCACCGGCACGGCGTGGAGGTCACCATCCAGAATTGTGTGGGTGACGTAGTTGCCCTCCTCGTTCAAGTCCACCAAGCTGACCGCCAGCGGCTTGTGCTCCGCGACGACGTCGCGGTAGTGAAAATGATCGTAGCCCTCGGTGCTGTAGCCGGCGGAAGACTCCGCGATCACCACCGGTCCCTTGAAGCGCGGGGCCAGAAAATCAAGGATGCCGTGCAGCGCGTCCACGTGCGTCGAGGCAAGCTGGTTGCCCGTGTTCACGATGTTCGGCTTGATGACGACGTGCTGCTTGGTCCGCAGCACCGGCATGATCCGGTCTTCGATCGCCACCAGTGACTGGCAGACATTTTCACGACGGCTCTGACCAGCGGCAATCGCCACGGCAGAACGCTTGGCGGCGGGCGCGGCGGCGGCGGGCGCAGCGGGTTCATCCGCGCGGGCCAGGCCGGCCGCACCGAGGACGCCGGCGGCGGTCCAGAGAAAATGTCGGCGTGAAAGCGAGGTGGCCGGGCCGATGGATTCGCTGGATCGTGCGGGAGATTGCGGTTGGGTTTTCATGGGGTCACTCTGAACTCCGCCCCCAAGAAGGTCAAGCCACGGCGGGGCGGCGAACTACTTCAAATGCGCGTGGCTGCCGTCGCAAAACGGCGGCGTCTTCGTGTGCTTGCAGGCGCACCAGGCGACCGTCTTCGCCTCGGTGATTTCGACCGGCAGCGGGGCGAAACCGGTTTCACCGTGCGAGCCATCGCAAAACGGCTGGCCCGCCGACCGTCCACAGGCACACCAATAGTAGGTGCCGGGGGCGACCTTCTGCACGAGGGGAGATTTCTGGAAGACGATCGGTTCGCTCATGGACCTCAGTTAACACCCCGGCGGGCGTTGCCGCAAGTTGCGGCGAGACGCGTCCGCCACGCATAACCGCCTTACAAACTGACGCCAGCAAGACAACCCGCCGTTTAACGCGTCGCGTCGGCGCGGATCAGACGCAGGCCGAAGACGGCGGCCACCTCGCTGCCCGGCGCTGCCTCAAACCGCACCGTCACCTTCGATTTGCCCCGCACCAGCGCGGGCGGGATCGCGTATTCCACGTCAAAGAAACGCGGCGGTCCGCCCTTCGACACCGTCTGCCGGGCGAGCTGCTGGTCGCCAATCTTGATCACGAATTCCCGCGGGCGCCACTCGTCGCTGCAATACGTCGCCACCAGTGCCAGCGGATGCGCCGCGTCCACCGGCAGGTCAAACGCGAACCACTTTCGGGCACGCCGTCCCGGCCGGCCCATGACGCGATCCGGCGTGGTATCCTCGCCCTGCATGTTGAAATCGCGTTCGGGCTGCATCTCGCCGGGTTGGACGAACGCCACGGTGGCGAGTTCCAACTTGCGCTGCCGTTCGCGCTCGGCGGCCAGTTCGGCGGCGCGTTTCGTCCATTCCGCCGGCGTGAACAAATCGCAATACGCGGCATAAGTGCGCCGGTGCAGGCGGTAAAACGGCACGAAGTCCACGTCGCGGTCGCGGCCGACGCCGTCGCTGCGGAAACAGCCCGGCCGGCCGGCAATCGGCTTCAACCAGTCCGCCACCGGCCGTTCGGCCGCGACGAACACGGGCACGTCCTCGTGGTGTTGGTTGCGATTCTCCTCCGGGCCGAGATCGCCGGCGAGGACGAGCGGTCCCCACAGGATGGCGACGCGACGCGGGTTATCGGGCAGCGGCTCCAGATGGAGCTGCTTGGGCAGGGTCAATTCCACGGCGTCGCCGCTTTGCCAGCGCCGCTTCAGTTCGACGTAGTTGCCCGGCGGCAGGAGGTCAGCGACGTCGTGGCCGTTGACCTTGACCGCGAAACCGTCACCCGCCCACGCCGGCCGACGCAGTGCAAGCGTGAATTCCCGCGGTGCCGCGAGCGTGAGCTTCAACGTCGCCGAGTCGCCCTCGGGGAAGCTGGTCTCCACGGCCAGGCGCACGCCGGTGGCCTGCCAGTTCGCGGTCGAGGGCGTGTAGAGGTTCACCCACAACCGGTCGCCGGACTCGTAATAAATGCCGTCGCCGAGCAGCGCGTGGTTTTCCATGCCGGTGCCGACGCAGCAGGTGAAACTCTCGAACATATCCTGATACTCGTGTTGCACGCCGCGCCCCACCGGCACCATGTAGCAGGTGCGACCGTCCGTGGGATCCATCGAGGCGAGGACGTGGTTGAACAGCGCCCGTTCCTCGAACCCGGCGTAGTCGGCGTCCGGCCGGAGCGCGAACAGCCCGCGCGTCAGCTTGAGCATGTTATAGACGTTGCAGGATTCCGCGGTGCGGCCGTCCACGCGATCGCTCAACTGATCCGGCGGACCAAAGTATTCGTCCTTGCCGTGACCGCCGGTGGCGAACGAGTGATGCTGCACGACCGTGTCCCAAAAGAAGGCCGCCGCGAAATAGTCGCCGGGGTCGCCGGTGTCAACGTAACGCGCCAGCGACCCAAGCAGCTTCGGCACCTGCGTGTTGCCGTGCAGGCCGGCAAGCCGGTCCTGGCCGCGCTTGAGCGGATCGGTCACCGCGTGGTGCTCGAAGCGCCGCGACAGCGCCAGCCAGCGGGCGTCGCCGGTGTCTGCGTAAAGGTCGGCGAGCACCTCGTTCATGCCGCCGAACTCGGTGTTCAACATGCGTTGCACCTGGGCACCGCTGAGTTTGGAGAGAATGCCCTCGGCCCACGCAGCGAATTTGATTTCGATCGCGAGCGCCGCTTGGTTGCCGGTGAAGCGATACGCGTCCCGCAGCCCGGCGAAATCCTTGTGCAGGACATACCACGGTGACCACAGGCCATTGAGGTCGAAGCCGCCGGAACGGATGTCGCCGCGGGCGACCTCGGTGAACCGCTCCCGCCCGCCTTCGAGCGCGCCAAGATAACCATCGCCGTTGGCGTCCTGCACGAGCTTCAACTCGGCGACGATGTAATCCGCCCGCTCCTTGAAACGCGTGTCGCCGGTTGCCGCCCACATCTGGCTGACGGCGGAAAGATAATGGCCGAGAATGTGGCCGGTGAGGTTTTTGCCGTCGCCGTCCCAGCCGCCGTAGCCTTTGGCCTTTGGCGGCAGGCCGGCGCGCTTGCGGAAATAGGCCAGCATCCGGTCAGGCTCCAGCTTCAGCAGATATTCGGCGTCCAATTCCTGCGCGTGCTGGAGCGGACCGCCGGTGAGCCGCACTGAGGACAGCGGAAGCGGTCGCGCCGCGATGGGAACGACCGGTTTCAGCGGTTGCGCAACAACACTGACGCCGAGGCCGAAGCCACCGGCACAGGCAAAAACGCGGCGAACCCACTTCAGCCGGCGGGCGCGACGGAACGGCTGCGCCGCAGTTTTGGTCAAGTTCATGGCCTGATTCATTCGCATTTCGTGGTGGTCGAGTCGAGGCGACCAGCGTGGGCATAGTCTTTTGGATCGTCAACCTCGCAGCGCCACGTCCGTCGGGTAGTGTCCTCATTTTTCATGGAGCGCGGGCTTCAGCCCGCTTCAACGCCATGTAGGTTTGGGTTTATCGAAACGGCATAAATGCCGCGCTCCTGAGAATGGGACACCACCGTCCGCCGCATGACCTTGCCAGGCCGGTGCCGCAGGCGTAATGGTTCTTTCGTCAACACCAAAGGCCAGGGCCATGAAGCCGGCTTACCGATTTCCGAAGCCGTCGCAACGAAGCGACGCAGATGTTGGGTTCACCTTGATCGAACTGCGGTGGTCATTGCGATCATTGGCATTTTGCCTTCGCTGCTGCTGCCGGCGCTGGCTACGGCCAAGGCCAAGGCCCAAAACATCCAATGCCTGAGCAATTTGCGGCAGATCACGCTGCCCTTCAAAATGGCCGTGGACGCCGCTGCCTGCGGGCTGGCGCGCCGTTTTCCGGCATTGCGCGGCCAGCGGTGCCAGGTTGCGTCCATCGCCGCGAAACGCAGTTCGGACTTGCCAGCGCGGGGTTTCTTCAGGCATCAATTGACATGGCTGCATCACAACCATCCGCTGCGATTGACGCCGGGTTCTACCAGCCGGCGGATACGTTTTTCACTGCGTCCGGTCA
Organism: bacterium; assembly: GCA_021780105.1. GTDB lineage: Bacteria > Verrucomicrobiota > Verrucomicrobiia > Limisphaerales > J093 > JAJXZJ01. The sequence goes on along the minus strand of JAJXZJ010000065.1, from coordinate 24,929 downwards.
ACTCGCGTTGACCTATGACGATGTCTCCCTCGGAACGCTCTATTCCGAGGTGCTGCCCCGCGACACCCAGCTCGACACCCAGCTCTGCGAAGGGTTGCGCCTGCACATTCCGATCATTTCCGCCGACATGGACACGGTCACCGAATCGCGGATGGCCATCGCCATGGCGCTCAACGGCGGCCTGGGACTGCTGCACTACAACATGCCCGAAAAGCAGCAACTCTCCGAACTGAGCCGCGTCAAGAACCACGTCCACGGCCTGATCCAGGAACCGATCAAGGTCGCGCCGGAAGAGTTGATCGGCGAGGTGCTGGCGATGGTCGAAGCGAAGAATTTCTCGTTCAGCACGTTCCCGGCGGTGGATGCCGCGGGTCGGCTGGTCGGCTTGCTTCCGGGCCACGTGGTGAAACAACGCTACGCCAACCGGCGCGTGGCCGATGTCCTGACGCCGCGCGCCCAGGTGCAAACCATCCACCGGCGCGAACTCGGCAACGATCCGATCACGCAGGCCGACCAGTTCTTCACGGACCATCCCGGTTTCCACAAACTGCTCGTGGTGGACGACGAGGATCATTTGCATGGTCTCTTCACGCTCAGCGACGTGGAGCGGATCATGCAGGAGCGCAAAGCGCAGTTCAAACCGGCCCGCGACGCGCACCTGCGGTTGATCTGCGGCGCGGCCGTTTCCGCTCCGCGCAACGCCACCGGCGAGCTGGACCGCAGCCGCATCCTCAACCACGTCAGCGCCATGGTGGAACGCGGCGTGGATGTGGTCGCCGTTTCCACGGCGCACGGCCACACCAAGGGCGTCGGCGAAACCGTGCGGCTCATCCGCGAAGCTTTTCCCAAGCTGCCGATCATCGCCGGCAACGTGACCAGCGCCGCCGGCGTGGAGTTCCTGGCCAGCCGCGGTGCGAACGTCGTCAAAGTGGGGCAGGGACCGGGTTCGATTTGCACGACACGCCTCGTGGCGGGTGTCGGCATTCCGCAACTTACCGCGCTCTACGTCGCCTCCCGCGCGGCGGCGGCGTGCGGCGTCACCATCATTGCGGATGGCGGCATCGCGAAGTCCGGCGACATTGTGAAGGCGCTGACGCTGGCGCACGCGGTTCTCTGCGGCGGGTTGCTCGCCGGCTGCCCGGAGTCGCCGGGACAAGTCATCGAAATCAACGGCAAACTCTACAAACAGTATCGTGGCATGGGCAGCCTGGCGGCGATGAAGGCCGGTTCGGCCGCCCGCTACGGCCACACCACCGATCCCACGCGCAAGCTCGCCGCCGAGGGCGTCGAGGCGCTCAAGGAAGCCACGTCCACCGTGGACACCGTGCTCGCGCAGCTCATCGGCGGCATCCAGTCCGGCATGGGTTACCTTGGCGCGCCCAACCTCGCCGAACTGCGCCGCCGGGCGCGGTATGTCCGCGTCAGCCCGGCGGGCATGCGCGAGGCCGGCACACACGATGTGGTGGAAATCAAGACGGCAAACTGAACCCGGCGGCCGCCCGGCTCAGAAGCGGAAAATGTTGTTCATGGTGCCGCATTGCGGGCAGCGCGAAAGATCCACGTCCGGATCGTCGGTGTAAACGTAGCTGCACTGCTCGCAGCGAAACACGTTGTCCGGTGCCGCACTGGGACCAAACCGCCGGCGGCGCAGTTCGTCGTAAACGGCCACGACGGTGAGCGCGCCGAGCAGCGTCAGCACATAGGCAAACAGCAGTCCGTCCTCGGTCATGGCTTGGCGGGTTTGGCCGGCGCCGCAGCGCCCGGCGGCCGGGTTTGCCAGAAGAAAATCAGCCGGCCCCAGGTCAGGCGTGCATTGCCCGCGGCTGCGTCCACGGGGACAAACTTTGCCGTCCGCGCAAGTTGCAGCGCGCTCTGGTCGGCGGCCTCCAGTCCGCTGCTGGTCAGGAGGGTGGCCGCCAGCACGGCGCCGTTCCGGTTCACGAGCACCTCCACGGTGCTGGCCTGCAATTCATCCGCGTTCGCCCACGTGGGCAGGTCGAGTTTGCCGGCCAGTTCCCGACCATGCAGACCGCCTTCGATCAGCAGCAGGGACGGATAGTCGGGCGCCGCCGGCTGGGCCAGCGGCGGCGCGTAAGGCGCGGCGGCGGGCGGTTCCGCCACGGGAACGGCGGCGGGAGACGCGAAGGACGCCGACCCGGTGAACTCCGGCCAGCCAGCTTCGGCGTGGGTCAGCCAGCGCGGCGGCTCATCCCATTCCAGCGTGCGCGGCGCCAGTTCCGGCAGATGACGCCAGAGCGGGCCGGAAAAACCGTGCGCACTGGCGAGGGCGAATTCCGCTGCGTCGGCCAGCCACGGCAGTTCACCCAGACGGCTGGCCTCGCTGGAGCCGATCGCCAGGCGGAACGACCCGGCCGGCGCGGGTTTGGCCACACTGGCCACCGGACGCCGGGAAAGCAGAAAAAGCAGCACGAGTTGAATGGCGCAGATGACGCCGGTGGTGACCAGCCAGCGGCGGCGGCTCCACGCCGGGACAGGATGTGGGACGACGGCGGCGTTCATGTGGCGCGCAGCTCAGGGTTTGGCCGGCAGCAACGGCGGCCGGGTGGCGATGAGCACGTCGTAAATGCCGGCCTGCCGGGCGAGCGCGGCCAGGCGGACGACAGCCGGGTATTTCACGGCTTCATCGGCCTGCACGATCAGCGTGAGCGGTTCCTTGCTTTGGCGGGCGCGCTCCCGCAAATGTCGGAGCAGGTCGGCCTCGCTCACGACCTGGTGGTCGAAGTAAAGCACCTCCGCGCGGTCCACGGTGACGGTGAGCGCGGGCCGGCGGACGCCGGGCAGCTCCGGCACGTCGGCCGTGGGCAACTGGATGCGGATTCCGGGCGGCGGCGCCAGCGAGGAGTTCAGCAGCAGGAAGAGCACAAGCAGGAAAAACACCCCGGCGAACGGCGCCACGTCGAGCTGGCCGGTGAACGGCTTCGCGTTGCGGGGGAATTTCATGCGCTACTTCCGCGGTTCGGAGAGGAGGTTCAGGATTTCGGCGGAGGCCTTTTCCATGTCCAGCACGATGCTGTTCACGCGGCTGACGAGGTAATTGTAACCGGCGTAGGCGGGGATGGACACGGCGAGGCCCGCGCCGGTGCAGACGAGCGCCTGCCAGACGCCGCCCGCCAGGTAGCCGGCCGGGGCCGACACGCCCAGCGTCTGCAGCACGCGGAAGACGCTCACGAAGCCGAGCACGGTGCCGAGCAGACCCATGATCGGCGCGATCTGTGCGATCGTGGCCAGCAGGTTCAGCTTCTCCTCCAGCCGCGGCACCTCCAGCAGACCGGCCTCCTCAAGCGACTCGCGCACACCGTCGCGGCCGCGTTCCCGGTTGAGAATCGCGGTTTTGACCAGGCGCGCCACCGGTCCCGGCGTGGCGTCGCAGATGGACAACGCCTCGACCAGATTGTCGCGGCGCAGGACGTTGCGCACGCCGTTGATGAACTCGATGGAGTTGATCTGCTCGCGGTGATAATGCAGCAGCCGTTCCACGAAGACCGCGACGCCCACGCCGCCGGTCACCAGGAGCAGCCACATCATCACCCCGCCGTGCTTGAGCAATTCGGGCAACATGCGAGTCAGTTATAGCGACGCGGGCCGGGCCGGCAATGTTCAAAGTGCGGCCCGCCCGCCGGCCGGGGCGGCTTTCACCAGGCAAATTGCCAGATTGGGAGCGGGGCAAGGGTTTTCGGTTGCGCTGGTTCGCCGACCGCTTAATATTGGAGCGAAGCGCAAACCACCTGTAACCTTATGTATTTCGGCGTTGATTATCATCCAGAGCATTGGGTTTATCCGTATTCAGGAAGCCCGGACATACCCGAAGGCCGTTGGGAGCGCGACGCGCAGCTCATGGTCGCCGCGGGCGTCAACGTGGTGCGAATGGGCGAGTTCTGCTGGGGTCTCTACGAGCGCGCGGAGGGAAAGTTCGACTTCGACTGGATGTGGCGGGCCATGGACATCATGAAAATCGCCGGCATTCAGGTGGTGCTGGGCACGCCGACCGCCGCGCCGCCGATCTGGCTGGCGAAGAAGCATCCGGAAATCCTGCCGCTGGACGAGCGCGGCCTCGCGTTGCACGAGGGCACGCGCCATGCCTACTGCATGAACAGCGATGTTTATTGGGATTATTCGCGCCGCATCGTGACCGAGCTGGCCAAGGCGCTGGGCAAGCACCCGCAGTTGATCGGCTGGCAGATTGACAACGGCATCGGCGGTCATCGCACGGAATTTTCCTTCAACGAGCAGTCGCGGCACGACTGGCACGCGTGGCTGAAGGCGAAATATGAAACCATCGGGCAGCTCAACGACCTCATGGGCAACCGGTTCTGGAGCCAGGTCGTGACGGATTGGGACCAGGTGCCCATGCCCATGAACGCGCCTACCGTGCATAACCCCGCGCTGGTGCTCGACTGGATGCGCTTCGCCAGCGACACCTGCGTCGCCTACGTGAAAATGCAGGCTGACCTGCTCCACGAACTGACGCCCGGTCTGCCGGTCACCACCAACCTCCGTTCGCTAACCCGTCACTACGACCATTTCGACATGGCCGAAAACCTCGACTTCGTGTCGCTCGACTCCTACGCCACCCTCAAGTCCCGGCCATCGGACAACGCCGTCGAACTGGACATCATGCGTTCACTGAAGAAGACGGCCGTCAAGACGCCCGACGGCGAGGAAGGCTTCTGGGTCATCGAACAAAAGGCCGGCAACGTGAACTGGCAGGACGTCAACTCGCTGCTGCGGCCGGGCGTCGTGCGGCTGTTTACATTCCAGCTCATTTCCCGCGGCGCGACCGGCGTGCTCTACTTCTTCTGGCGCTCGCCGCGCATCGGCTCGGAGAAATTCTACGGCGGTGTGCTCACCCACGACGGCCGCGGCGACAACCGCGTCTATCGTGAGATCAGCCAGATCGGCGAGGAAATGAAACTTCTCGCGCCGGTGCTCAAGGGTACCAAGGTTGTCGCCGAGTGCTGCCTCCTCCACAGCCATCCGAACGAGTGGACGCTCAAGCAGCCGATGCAGCCGAACAAGCATTTCAAGCAGCGCGAGCACGCGATGCTTTTTTACAATGCGCTGCACGACCGGAACATCCCGGTGGATTTCGCGCGACCCAGCGAGGATTTGTCGAAATACAAGATCGTCTTTGCACCGTCGCTTCACCTGCTGGCGGGCGGCGAGGCCGATTTGCTCAAACTCTACGTTCAGAACGGCGGCACGCTCGTGGCCACCTTCAACACCGGCCTGGTGGACGAGCACGACATCGCCCCGGACACCGGCTACCCGCAAGACCTGACCGATCTGTTCGGCATGGAGGTGCTGGAGTTTGACCCCCTCCCGCCGGAGGAGGAAAACCACCTCTCGTTCAAAGGCTCCTTCCCTGCCACCCATCTCCACAGCGCCCGGCTTTGGTGCGACATCATCGAACCGAAGGAATGCGACGTCATCGCCACGTATTCCAAAGACTTCTACGCGGGCCGGCCGGCGATCACCGTCAACAGCTACGGCCTCGGCCGTGCCATTTACATCGGCACGATGTGCCAGCAGTCGTTCTATTACGACCTCGTCACCTGGCTGCGCCAATTGTGCAACCTCTACCCGTTGCTCAAGGTGCCGGACACCGTCGAGGTCAGCATGCGCCAGAAGGACGACACGAAAATCTACTTCCTCCTCAACCACCAGAACACGCCGGTTCGCATCACGTTTTACAAGCCGATGCACGATTACCTCACGGCGAACACGTTTTCCGGCAACTACGACCTGCCGCCGCACGGCGTCCTGGTGCTGGACGAAAAGATTGCCCACGGGGTAGCTTGAGCCGCTGTGTCGTTGCCTCATCCCATCTGGCGCGCGTCCCGGCGGCCCGCCGCCCGCAGCGCCCGCGAAACCGTGCTCGCCGAATGGCGCGGCGTGGATCTGGCGTCGCTCGAACGCGACCGCACGCCCGCGAAACCCGCCGCCGAGGTTCTGCCCGCCGTGGTGGGCCGGCTGGGTCTGGACCGCCGGCGCGCCGAGGCGGAGATCGTGAAGGTGTGGGGCGAGTTGCTGGACCCGAAGCTCGTCGCCCATGCGCAACCCGCCGGCGTCCACCGCGGCACGCTGTTTGTGGCCGTGGACAATAGCGTGTGGCTGGATGAAATCGTCCGCTACCACCGCAAGGAAATCCTGAGCCGTCTGCAGGCCGCCTTCGGCCGGGAAATGATCACCCGCCTCTCCTTCCGTGTCGGCTGACGCGCCGGTTGTCCGGCGCTTTATTGCGCAAACAAGCGGAACCGCGGGAAGGCCACCTCGGCCACGATCACCACCAGGAAGATGACACTGATCAGCGCGTTCAAGCGGAAGAACGCGGTGTCAATCCACTTCAGGCTGCGCCGCCGCGCCAGCCAGTGCTCCATCACCAGGCAGGCGATGATGAGCACCAGCCCGACGAGATACGCGATCCAGAACCGCGCCAGCAGGCCGAACACGCCGAGCGTCACCCACATGATCAGATGCGCCAGGAACGAGGCCTTCAGCGCGTTGGCCACGCCCCAGCGCACCACCAGCGAATGCAGCCCGTGAACGCGGTCGAACTCGTAGTCTTGCAGCGCGTAAATGATGTCGAAGCCGATCAACCAGAACACCACGGCCACGGCCAGCAAGAGTGCGAGAATCGCGCTGTGCGAGAGCTGGATCATGCCATGACTGACCGGGAACAAATCGAAGTTGCCGCGCACTGCCAGCCATGCGCCGATGGGTGCCAGCGCCAGCGCCACGCCCAGGAAGACATGGGTGAAATCCGTGAACCGCTTCGTCAGCGAGTAAAAACACACGACGAACAACGCCACCGGTGACAGGTAGAAGCAGACGCGGTTGATGTGCCAGGTCACGAACACCAGACCCGCCGCGCTCAACACCCAGAACGTCCAGGCGCCGGCCAGCGAAACCCGGCCCGCCGGCAGGTGGCGCGCCGCAGTTCGTGGATTCAGCGCGTCAAAGCGGCGGTCCATGATGCGGTTGAAGGCCATCGCGCAACTGCGGGCACAAATCATGGCGGCGAGGATGAGGCCAAACGTGCGCCAACCCGGCCAGCCACGCTGGTCCCGCGCCGCCACGACCATGGAAGCCAGGGCGAACGGCAGTGCAAAGACGGTGTGGGAGAGTTTGACGAATCCCGCCCACGTTTTGACGGTTGTGAACATCCGGCACTGATTTTGAACCCGGAGTGGCCGGTCAACGCAAGCCTGGTCATGAGGCCGAATTCGCAGAGGGGGGGGGACGACTGGTTCGCCGACGTGGCGGCAAACAAAAGACCCCGGCATTTTACTGCCGGGGCATGGCATCGGTTGTTGCCGCGGTTCAGGCGGCAACAACCCTGGACTCCCAACTCGGGTTATGGACAGATCACAATGGCTGACACAGCGCCGAGCGGATCAACCGCCCAGACTTGTCCCTGTCCCTTGACGGTGATGATGGCTGCGACGCCGTAGCTGCCGGGTTTGGTGGTGGCCTTGGCGCCTTGGCTGATGCGGATCACATCCCCGCTGGCAAACGGCCCGGCCTTGAAGGCCGGTGTCGCCGTGTCGCCGACGAAGAGTTGCAGTTCCGCCGCCGCATAGCAGTCGCTCTTGGCAGTGAGCTCGCGATAGTAGCGCGGATTGTTCGCTACCTTCTGCGACGGTGTGCATGAAGCCTCCGGCGGCGCGCAGCCGACCCAGTTCTTCGTGACCTCCCGCGATTTGACCAGCGCTCCGGAGGTGTCCGTGAACGAGGCGACAATGGTGTCGGTTCCGGACGTTCCATTGCTGGTGTAAGTGAAACTCACATTGCCGTCAGCATCGGTTGTGCCCGTTCCGGTGGTGCCTGCATTGGGGCCAGAAGTCACCGCGAAGTTCACGGTGACGCCCGCAATGCCGTTGCCGAGCTGGTTGGCCACGCGAGCGGTGACGGTATGCGTCGTCCCTATGGGATTATCCGCAGTGTACGGGTTTAGCGAAATCCCCACCACGGTCACCGTTCCACCCAGGCACGAAGGATTGAATGGCTGCTTTAGTTCCAGCAGAAACATCTTCGTGAGCGTGTTTGCTGGATCCCATGGTTGGTAGTCCTTGTCGAAACCGTTGTAGATGATCAGCCCCTTATTGACGCCATCCGATGAATACTCGGCGTATGTGTGAACAGGTCCGGTGGCGCCCAAGTAGTTCACCGCCGTCATGTCGATGTTCCAATTTGGGTCCAAAGTGACCATCACATTGGCGTCGCCCACGGCATCCGTGCTCCAGGACAACGCGTTCATGTCCACGTAGTAGGGACTCATCGGGTCGGTGCTGGAGAGCGTATTCTCCTCAACGATCACGGCCTGGCCACTAGCTCCCATTGCGCCCGGATTGCTGGTGGTGAATGGAAACGGCAGCCAACTGTAGTCCTGCGACGAGCACTCGCTATCGCCGATGATCAACTTGTGTCCCTCGCCGACCCAGGCAATCAAAGCTGCCTTGGAGGCAGCAGAGAGGTTGTTGATGTTACAATACAACTCCCAACTGGCCACGTTGAGCACGATGGTGTCGAATGCCGCCAGATGGGCTGCATCAACATTGGCCGGCGCCAGGTTTTGGAAGTTAAACACGGCAAAATCCGATCCGCTCGTGCCGTAACTGCCGCCGTTGATTACGCTGGGACTGCCGATGAACGCCACGTTCACCGAGGTTTGACCTGGGCATGGCGCGGCCTGGCCCAGCGCGGCTGAGGCAACCAATGCCACTAACGCAGCCACTTTAATGCAAATTGTCTTTTTCATATGATTTGATGTTGGATGTATGCACTGAGTGTATGAAACCACTGCTTGTTTCAACGTGTTTGGGCACGCCGCGCAAAGACCAGTCCAGCCAATCCGAGCGCCGTTACCCAGGCGAACGCACCCGGCTCGGGCACATTGATGCCGAACTCACCGACGGCGAAGCCGTCGGCGTCCTGGGCGGGGTTCTTGATGAACACGAAGGTGACCGGGTCCAGCGGATCGTCGGAGTAAACCCCGATATAGCGCGCTCCGCCGTTGCCGTTGATGGTGATGGAGGTTTCCACGGCCGACTCGGTGGTCACGTCGAAGGTGAAGTCGTCGTAGATGTTGGGCTGAAGGTAGAGGTAGAAGGCCAGCGTGCCGCCCGGCAGCGTCAGGTTGAGCTTGTAACTGTCGGTGTAATACACGGCGCCGGCGTAACCGTGGCTCCAGGTGCTCCAGAGCGAGCCGATCTGGTCGTGCTCGACGGCGGTGCCGAAGGTCAGGTTGCCGGTCACCGGGGCGCTGGCCGGCGGGGTCAGGGAGGTGGTCAGGGAGCCTTCCGCCGAGAGATCGGCGGGAAAGCCAATCATGCTGTAGCCGCCCAGCGTGGCCGGTGGCGCGGCCGTCCCAGGCGAGGTGTCTATGAAGATGCCCGCGCCGGCTTGGTTGATGCCAATTAAGCTGGCCAAACCAGCCAGCGTGGCCATCGGTTTAAGGTGATTCATGGTGTGTCTTTTGGTCGGTGTGGTTGTTTCAACCACCGACTCCCAGCCGTTGGCGTGCTCCGGCCTGACAGGTCGGTGTCCACGCTTCGGTTGCCCTTCCGAAAGGTGCGGAGGCGATGGCCTATGTATCAGTTACATACGGAGTATTTTCCTACTACTTACAGTCTATATTTCTGCCCGTCGGTCATGGCAATGACTCGTCTCATTGCAGGTTTTCCGCTGTTTCCAGCGGAACGGACCGCCAGCCCGAGGGCGTGACGCCCGAAAACCTATTGCAAAAATTGCTGGTTTTGGGTTCGAACTGGGAAGTGGCCGAGAGCCGTTTCGACCAAGCCAGTGGCACGGTTTATCTGGAGATCGGGGAGACAGCGCGGCTGCGGGAGCATACTCGTTGTCGCCCAGAACGGAGGTCGGGGTTTTGCTAACGATCACACCGAAGTGCTGATCAGGCGTCATCTCAGCGTCTTCCAACACCGTTGGGAGATCCGCCATCGCCTACCGTGAGGCGCATGCCGTCACTCTGCGGGCATGTCTTCCGAGTGCGCCCGCCTTGGGAAAGGTTGAGCACTCATTTCGCCAACGAGTCTGGCGCAAATGGCTGGGGAAAGGAGCGTTAGCAGAAACGAAATGGGGTGACTTGCCAGCCTCGATGGCGGCTGTTGGAGTGCCGACCGAGGCTCCCCGCGCGCCAAGGCAAGGGGCGTCGTGGCCAAAAGGGTATCCCGTGGGGCTGGGGATGAAGCTGTCAAACTCGACCACGAAAGCCAGTTCGGTCGTCGTTGGTGGCGCGCCGCGTGACGCTCGCTGGCAGGCTCCGATATTCGGCCAGCGGTCGAACGCCCCGGCCACGTTTCGGGAATTCCCGATTCCTTCAACGTGCTGCGCAGCCAGGCCATGGATTGTTGATCATTGGTCCGCCCCTGGCCTTCGTATTCGACGCTCAGCGTACTGGTGCAGCCGCACAGGTGTTCGCCTTGCTTTTGTCCGCTGGCGGGGTTGTGTGGGATTGGCTCCGGCGTGGGAGCGAATTCGTTGGCGTCATAGACATAGACCATGCCCAGGCGGGCGCATCTGGCTTGGCGGCAGGCGGGATTTGGATTCTTGCGATGAACGGATTCCGCGTGTCGCAGATGTCCACCGCCAGCATCTGGGCTTCGGCGAAGAGGACGTTGAGGCGTTCGTGCCCTGGTCCGGCCGGGTCTGGTCCGGCCGGCCTGGACATGCATGGCGCTGAACTGATCGCGCACGACGCCACCTCGGCGGCGCCGGACTGAGCCGGCCGACGACAGAGCGAAGCCGTGCTAGTTCGGCTGGCGGCAGCCGTTTCAGTCGCCTGCCGGCGCCGGAAATCATCTTCACGGGGGAACCGCCGCTGACCCGCCTTGCGGTCGGGCCGGGCAACTGCCGGTTCTCGTGCCAGTATTTGAGATTCCACCTCCACGATCCGCCGCGCTTCTTATTCCTCCCCTTGATGTCGCAACGTGCGTGCCCGTGCGCGAGGCGTGTAGGCTTAACAGCCGACTTTCGGCACCGCACTGAGGATGCTAAGTATTAGCTAATAATCGCCAACTGCCCCCGTTGCGCAACGCGCCAACGGGTGTTTTGCCGTGGCGCGAAACGGCCGGGGACGGACGGCAATGGCAGAACCTAACCATGGTTCCAAGCAACCACAACAAAAGACCCTAGAAAGGAGAGGCATCCTTATGAGATACATCTCGACGCGAAGGCGGCTGTTCTTGCAGGGAGTGATCCTGCTATTGGGCAGCCTCCTTTTGGTGGGGATCTCGTCGTCCCCGGCGACGGCGCAGGCGCCGTTATCGTTCAAACGGATTCACACAGATCTGTGTAATTTCGATCTGCGTGTTCCCAACTTTCCCGGACCAATCAACGACCTGGAGATCGTCATCTACGGGATTTTCCCCGGGGGAGTGGCTGATGTTGTAAGCACGTTCCCGAATCCTCTGTGGGGTTTGCCCAAGGTGGATTACGTCCCCGGGTGGAAGGGCAATCCCCAGCATCCCGGTTATGGCTTCGACCAACTCACAATCCGTTACGGCTGGTGGACCAACAACCCGACTGTGCCGGCGGCTCCGCCCGGCTCGCCGATGCACTTCGGAATCCATCTGCGGCCGTGCCGGCTGCACGTTCACATGGAAGCATGGTGGACGTTCAACGGACAGCGCGTGGCCCGGGCGTGGCTCTGCCACATTTACAAAATCCAGACACCGGTCGGCTGGCTCGTGCGGGTGTCCAATCCGCGGGTTTGGGATCCGGATTTTCCGGACAAGCCGCTGATCATCCACGACGCCCGGTTCTTCACGCCGGCCGCATCAAGCCTGCCCCGTTTGGAGGACCTGGTGAGCGGCATCGATCCCAAGCAGTTTGGGACCGATGACTGGACGGTCCTGCAAGACGGAAACCTCTATCCGACCACCCTCGAGCTTGAGCCTGACATGGTGGTGACATTTAAGATTCCTTACCCGGCGTTTACGCCGATCCAAATACCAGCCCCCCCTCCGCCAGTCTTCCAAATCCAATTGGACGAGATGGGGCAGGGCACTGGCAATTCACCCAGTTCGGCTGTCCCTCCGCCGCTGGCGGTGGTCACAGATCGGGCTGCAGTCGAACTGGAAGGGGACCTCAACGGGGATGGCGTGGTTGGGTTGCCCGACTTCAACGTCCTCCGAACACAGTTTGGCCAATCCAGCCCGGACGAAAGCCCGTGAGTTGACGGCAAACAGAACAATCCAGTCTCAAAATGACTAAACGGGCCGGGCGTGTCACGGTCTCAACACCGCAGGACACGCCCGGCCAGACGCGGAATACGCAGTCTCGTAAACAGCAAACAACCTATGAACAACGCAAACCGAATCGTGCGCTGGCGTCTTGTTGGCGCGGCGGCAACCCTGCTGTTCGGATCGGTGGCTCAAGCCCAAATCCTCAGCATTGACATGGACCCGCTGACGGCGGGCATCCAAAACACGCTGACCGCAACTGTCGGCCAAAACATCAACGTGGATATTCTCCTGCAGGCGGGCGGAACCGGGATTTCATCCTATGGCGTGTCCGTCCAGTTCGACAACACCGAGCTTGGTTACCTGGGTGATGTGGAGCTTCTGCCTGCGGGTTTCCAATTCAACTTCAGCCCGGGCAGCGGGGGATTGGTGAAGAACGTCGCGCCGGGAGTGGATGAAGTGAAAACCTTCGAGGCCGCAACCCTGGCCAACGGGCCCGTGAACGGGCTTCCCTTCGTGATTGGGACCATCAACTTCAACGTCGTCGGGGTCGCGGACGATGGCCTGGCTGATGTTACCCCGGGCTTCTTCGTCGCTGGAGTTGATGGGATGTTCGACAACAACGGAGCCGCCTTGGCGCCGGTGATCAACCCCGGCTACGTCATCCCGGAACCGACGACGGTGTCCGGCGTGGTATTGCTGCTGGGCTTTGCCGGCTTCCGTGTCTGCCGCAGGATTTGTGCGGCAGCATAGCGGCACCAGCAGCAGATTGGAATCGAATGACGGCCGGTACGGGCAACTGCGCCGGCCGTTTCCTTGCCTGCTCAACAGTGGTTGACGGGGCTTGAATTGCCCGCGAGTTCGTGCGCGATCGGCGTAATCACCCACGGCTCCGGGCAACCATTTTGCGGTAAAGAGCGCATTTTTCTGGCGATGCCGGCGCCCGGTTCGGACACGGTTCCGCGCCGGCCGTGTCCGCGTGAGTGGAACATCGCGGCGCTTGCAAGTTGGCGCGCCGGTGCGGAAAGTCGGCCACGCGGTGTCACCATCGAATCGCAGACGCCTGTTCCGCGGACTGATCGCGCTGGGTGTGGCGGGGTTCATTCTCGCCCTCTTCGCCTGGTTTGGCTGGCGCTATGGCTTCAGCCCGCTGCCGGCGCCGGCGCCGGAAATCACCTTCACCGAGGAACCGCCGCTGGCCCGCACGGCGTTCGCGCCGGACAACTGCTGGTTCTGGTTGCGGGAACTGGAGCGGCGGATGCGGGTGGACCCGCAGGGCCGGCGCGCGGACGAGGTCTTTTTTTCCACGCTTGACGCCTGGGCGCGCTCCGGCACGCAGCCGTCCGCCAGCCAGGCCGCGCTCATTCTCTGGCTGCGCGAGGATCCGGAGATCAGCCGCTGCTTCGATGGCTTTCTGGCGGCCACGAACACGCTGCCGCCGGCGGCGTTTACGTCCGGGGAAATGCGCGCGGGCTACGTGCTGATCACCCACGCGCTGCTCCGGGCGGTGGACCGCGAGCAACACGGAGAAACCGCCGGCGCGCTGGGTCGCCTCGTCGAGGCGTGGCGGTTTCAGGCGCGGTTGATGCCGCCGGCCAGTTTCGCCGCCTTTTACGACGAACGCGGCGTGGAGCAGGTGAACCAGATCGTCGCCCGGCCGTGGCGCCGGCTGGCGTTGCGTGGTCCGGCCCAGCCGCCGGAAACGATCAGACGCCTGCTGACCGAGCTGGCGGCGGTGACGAACGCGTTGCCGGCTCTGGACGCAGCCTACGCGCGGGCGGCGACGGTCGTCCTCGTCAAGGATCGCGAACCGTGGCAGACGGACTGGCGGCGGGTGCGGGCGGCGTTCCGACAGGCGGCGATGATGATGTCGTCCGACCTTCTGCGGCTGGTGCAGGTGGCGTGGGGCAGGTTGCTCGACACGCGGCCGGAGGTGACGCCGGTGGAGGGTGCGCGGCGGCTGGGCCGGCCCTTGGGCCTGCTGATCGAGGCGTGGCAGCGCGCGGCGGCACGGCCGGACGATTTCGCGCAAGTTCGCGGGGCGTGGTTGAGCCGCACGCTCGATGCCTTGCGACGGGACGAACCGGCGCCCACGATGCGACGCGGCTGGTTCCGTGAGTGGTTCGACCGCCCGGCCGTCTGGCGTTCGATCGAAGTCCTGCCGCCGGCGGAACCGCTGCGGACGTCCCAACAGCAGTGGTTGGTTTATTTGGAATCCTGCCGGCTGACACTGGCGCTGCGCGGCTTCCGCGAGGCACACGGCCGCTGGCCCGACCGGCTGGAGGAACTCGTGCCGGAATGGCTGCCCGCCGTGCCGGCGGACCCGTTTGGCGGACGGCCGTTCGGCTACCAGCGCGAGGGCGCCGGCTGGCGCCTCTGGTCGGTGGGACCGACCGGCCAAATCCCGGCACCGGACCAGGAGGAAGCGATGCCACAGCGGGTGTTTCGCGCCGATGGCGTGTGAAAACCGCGCCGGCGGTGGATTCCACGCTTGGCACGCCTGCGGCACGGAACTAGTCTCCGCCTATGCAGGCATTCATTCGCTTCGTTGGCGTGCTGAACGCCGCCGTCTGGTTCGGGGCGGTGGTGTTTTTTACGCTGGTGGGCGGACCGGCCATTTTTTCGACGGAGATGCAGGGCTTCCTGCCCCTGGCATACCGCGGCCGCGTGGCGGAGGTCATCATCGGCCGGCTGTTTCTGATGCAACAGTGGTGCGCGGTGATCGGCCTGCTGCACCTGCTGGTGGAATATCTTTACTTCGGCCGGCGGGGAGAAGGCCGGCGGGCCACGCTGCTGACCGGGCTGCTGTTCGTGAACCTGCTCGGCGGTTACTGGTTGCTGCCGCGGATGCACGAACTGGAGCGGATCCGCTACTCGCCGCTCAGCACGGCGACCCAGGTGGCGGCGGCGGCCGGGACGTTCAACGTGTGGCACGGCTTTTCCCAGGTGGTGAACCTGCTGGCGATCCTGGCACTCGGCTATTATTTGTGGAAACTGACCCGGCCGGCGGGCACGGCGCGGTTTGGCGGACTGGATAAATTCCGCGTTTGACAAACGGCGGGAGTTGGCGGAGCGGTTGGACGTTGCCCTAACTGATCGGCGCCCGCGCGCCGCGCAAATATGATCGCAAATCAACCCTCTCAACCTGGCGACCCGCGCCCGGACGGAACGGTGGAACCCCGGCCGGCCGCCATCGAGCGCTCGCTCAAAATTGCGCATGTGCGGATCGAGCGAAAGGTGTTCGTCCTCGCGCTGAAGGAAAATCCGCGGGGACGTTTTCTGCGCATCACGGAAGATTTTCGGGACAAGCACGAGAGCATCATCATTCCCTCCACCGGTCTGGGTGAATTCACCCGCGCCGTGGCCGAAATGGCCCAACTGGCGGGTGAACTGCCGCCTCCGCCACCAACCGCGACGACGAACCCGCCGGCGGCCTAGGCCGCGCCCACGGCAGCGCGCGCCCGCCGCGGTGCGGTCCGGCGCGCACGAAGGCGTTTGGCGTCGCTCCAGAGACTTTCCAGACCGTAATGCTCCCGTGCCTCGGCGCGCATGATGTGGACGATTACGTCGAAGTAGTCGAGGACCACCCAGTTGGTGGTGAGCGCGCCGTCGGTGGCTCGCGGCCGGAGGCTGAATTCGTCCGCCAGTTTCTCGGTGATCTCCTCCACGATGGCCCGCACGTGCGGCTCGCTGGAGCCGGTGGCGATGACGAAGTAATCCGTGACCGAGGACAACTTGCGCACGTCGAGGATAACAATGTTCTCCGCCTTTTTGTCGTCCGCCAGCTCGCGGCAGCGCTGGGCAAGTTTCTTGGAATCCATCTCTGAAAGTAAGCTGACGGGACAATACGCCCGATGCTTCAAAGATAAAGCCGATTGTTGCGGATGGCTTCCGCCACGGCAACGGGCACCAGCGGTGCCAGGGGCAGTCCCGCCCTGGCCCGCGCGCGGACTTGCGACGCCGACACGCCCAGCGGAAAACCCCGCAGCACCTGCAACCGAAAAGGTTCCGGCGCCGCGATCTCCGGCTCGCCCGGCCGCGGAATGACGACGAACGTTGCCCGCCGCGCCAGCTCCGCCGCCTCGCGCCATTGCGGCAGTTTACCCACGTGGTCCGCGCCGATGAGATAGAACAACGCCGCGTCCGGAAAGCGCCGGGCGTAGTCGCACACCGTGTCAATTGTGTAGGAAACGCCGCCGCGGGTCAGCTCCTGCTCGTCCACATCCCACGCGGTCTGGCCCGCCAGCGCGAGCCGGAGCATTTGCACGCGCAGCGCCGCAGGCGTCGGCTCACGATCCGGCTTGAAGGGCGATTGCGCCGCCGGAATGAAGAACAGCCGGTCCAGCCCAAGTTCCTCGACCGCCGCCTGCGCGACCAGCAGGTGGCCGAGATGGACCGGGTCAAACGAACCGCCGAACAAGCCGAGTTTCATGGGACGAATTGCCTGGTTGGAGCGTTGTCGTCGCCGGTTTCCGCACGCCGAAACCGTGTCAACAGCAGCGTCGAATGCCACGGAACCGGTGCTCCGTCATTTCCAGGTAGCGTCGCTGCTCGGCCTTCGTCGCGCGAGCCATTTCTGAGCCGCAACGTTCACCGGTGCATTCGCAGACGGCGGCCGCCTGCCGTGCGCGGTCCATTTCGGCTTCGCCGGACAATTCCTTCGCCAGCGCGAAGGCCAGCGCGAGGAGGCTGAACAGCCGCAGCGGCCGGCCGGCGGCGAGCGCGTAATCCGGCAGCCAGACCGGCGGCGTTTCGCGCAGTTCGGACAGCTTCTTCCGTGCAAGCAACAGGATCCATTCGCGGATGCTTAGCAACAGGATCACGCCAGCCAACAAGAGGAAGAATCCGGCCATGACGGCGTCCAGAAGGTTGTTGAACTGCAGCCGTTTGTTCGTGAGGAGGGCGGCTTGCGCGGCGGCCAACACGCTCGCGTCTTTGGCTGCGCTTGCCGCGGAAGCCGCTTCGGCAGCTTTCCTTGCGTTGATGTCTGCCGCGGCCAGGAAGCCGATGCGCGGGTCCGGACTCCAGATTTTCTCCACGCCCGCCGTGAACGTCACCGCGACCAGCCAGACCAGCGGAATCAACGTCACCAGCGCCAGCCACGGCCGACCGGATTTTGCCGGGGCAATGGCCGCGGCACCGGGGCGGAGTTGCATTTTCAAAATCACCGTCGTCGCCAGACACAGTGCGATGGCGGCGAGCATCTGGTTGGCGATGCCGAACAGTGGCCAGAGCGAGTTCACGCCGCCAAGCGGATCGCGTACCCCCTGCACCAGGAAGCAGCCCCAGGCGCACACCATCAATCCGCTGGCGAGCAGGTTCGGGCCGAGCGCCCGCGTGTTCCCCAGCGACGGCCAGAGGTTGCCGAGGAAATCCTGCAGGATGTAGCGGCCGACGCGCGTGCCGGCGTCAATCGTGGTCAGAATGAACAGCGCCTCGAACATGATTGCGAAGTGATACCAGAGGTCGAGCCAGCGGCCGTTCACTGCCTTTGCGAAAATGTGCGCCATGCCTACCGCCAGCGTGGCCGCGCCGCCGGTGCGGCCGAACAGCGTGTCCTCGCCCATTTCGTGCGCCAGCCGGTCCATCTCGTCCGCGGTGACGTGCGCGAAGCCGGTGGCGTTGACCTGTCGCACGGTGTCGGCCGCGCGTGCCTCGACCGTGACGCCGGCGCCTTTGACGTTCATGCTCAGGTAAACGCCCGGTTCGAGCGTGCAGGCGGCGATCATCGCCATGATCGCGACGAGCGATTCGAGGCACATGGCGCCGTAACCGATGGGCCGGACGAACGACTCGCGCGTCACCAGCTTGGGTGTCGTGCCGCTGGCGATGAGGCTGTGGAACCCCGAGATCGCGCCGCAGGCAATGGTGATGAAACAAAACGGAAACAACTTGCCGGCGACGACCAGGCCGGCGCCGCCCGCGAACGTCGTCAACGCCGGCATTTGCAGGTGCGGCAGGACAAAGAAACAGCCGCAGGCCAGGGCGAAAATCGTGCCGAGCTTCATGAACGTGCTCAGGTAATCCCGCGGCGCGAGCAGGAGCCAGACTGGCAGCACGCTCGCGGCCAGACCGTAAACGATGATGGCCCAAGCGACCGTTTCGTCCTTGAGTTTGAACAGGTGGCGCAGCTCCGCGTGGCTGTGAACGAATTGTCCACCCCACACCGCGAGCAGCAGCAACGTCACGCCGATGGCCGAGGCTTCCAGCACCTTGCCCACCCGCCAGAACCGCAGGTAGCCGCCCATGAACAGCGCGATGGGAATCGTCGTGCCGACGGTAAACACGCCCCATGGGCTGTCCGCCAGCGCCTTCACCACCACCAGCGCCAGCACCGCCAGCAGAATCACCATGATGGCGAGGATGGCGATCAGCGCGGCGAAACCCGCCGACGCGTTCAACTCCTCCTTCACCATTTGCCCCAGCGACTTGCCGTCGCGGCGGATCGAGCAGAACAACACCACGAAATCCTGCACCGCCCCGCCAAGCACGCAGCCGATGAGAATCCAGAGCGTCCCCGGCAGATAACCGAATTGCGCCGCCAGCACCGGGCCCACCAGCGGACCGGGACCGGAAATGGCGGCGAAGTGGTGGCCGAAAACAATCCACGGATTCGTCTTCACGAAGTCGCGGCTGTCGTCGTGGACTTCGCACGGCGTCGCGCGACGCTCGTTCAGCGCCAGCACCCGCGTGGCGATCCACTTCGAGTAAAACCGGTAGCCGATGGCGTAGGAACAGAGCGCGGCGATCAGGAGATAGGCGGAGTTGATCGGTTCCGCCCGTCGAAAGGCCAGCGTCGCGTAAGCGCCTGCGCCGGCCAGCACCACCACACACCAAACCAGGCCCGTGGTCAGTCGTTTCATCGGCTCATGTTGGCGCGGGAGGAATCGGGATTTCAGGCCGCAACGCCCCGCAACGCCCCGGATTGTGTCAGGCGGCGGACGTTCATTTGCCGGCGGGGACGCGCAGTTTCAAGTTGCGGAACCAGATGCCGCCGCCGTGGTCTTGCAGCAGAATGTGGCCGCCGCTCTTCATGGCAAAACCGGGGATGTTCTTGAACTTGCTCTTTGCCACCGCAGCCCGCACCGCGTCACTGCCCAGCTCGTATTCCAGAACCTTTTGGCCATTCAACCAGTGTTCGACGTGGTTGCCCCGGACCAGGATGCGGGATTCGTTGAACTTGCCGACCGGCTTGGTTTTGGCCTCCAACGACGGCGGCAGCACGTCGTAAAAACTGGCGGTCTGGTGGCTGCGGCCGACCTTCGCATCCTCGTTCGACGTGTCGTCCAGAAGCTGGAACTCGTGACCGATGGCGTTGCGGTATTGCTCGGAGACGAAGTATTTCACGCCACTGTTCGCGGCTGGCGCGATTTTCCACTCGAAGGCAAACTCGAAGTCGCCGAACTCCTCGTCCGTGATGATGTCGCCACCGCCGCCGTGGGGCTGGCAGTAAAGACAGCCCTCCTCGATCACCCAGCCCTTGGCCGGGAAAGCCGTTTTTTTGTAGCCGCGCCAGCCGGCGGTGGACTGGCCATCGAACAACCGCCGCCAGCCGGCCGCCTTCTCGGCGGCGGTCAATTGATCCGGCGCGGCTGCTCGCGCGGACAAAATCAGGCCGGCGAGCGTGAACGCGCACAGCCATGCGGCGGATGAAGACAAGAAGCGCATAGGATTTCCTCGCGCCGTTTTAGCGCCCGGCCCGGCCCACGGTCAAGCGCCGCCCGGATTGTTTTGACGCCTCGTGGCGGTTTCCGTAGTGTTGGCGAACTGAGTTTTTCGCCATGTTCGGCTTTATCATCAAGAAAGTCATCGGTTCGAAGAACGACCGCGAGGTCAAGCGCATCCGGCGCTCGATCGTGCCGAAGATCAACGCGATCGAAGAAACCTTGCAGTCGCTGTCCGATGACGCCCTGCGTCAGAAAACAGCCGATTGGAAGGCTGAACTTTCTCAAATCCAAGACGATGCGGAGCTGGCGCGCCGGCTGAACGAGATTCTGCCGGAGGCCTTCGCCGTGGTGAAGAACACCTGCCGGCGGTTGCTCGGTCAGGAGATCACCGTCCGCGAGCACTCGATGAAGTGGGACATGGTGCCGTTTGACGTGCAACTCATCGGCGGTTGGTCGCTGCACAACGGACGCATCGCGGAAATGGCGACCGGCGAAGGCAAAACCCTCGTCGCCACGATGCCGGTGTATCTCAACGCCCTGTCCGGCCGGGGCGTCCATGTGGTCACGGTGAACGATTACCTGGCCGCGCGCGACAGCGAATGGATGGGGGCGATCTACCGGTTCCTGGGCCTGACGGTCGGTTGCATTTTGCACGATCAACCGCCTTCCGTGCGGCGCGCCCAATACTACTGCGACATCACCTACGGCACGAACGCGGAGTTCGGGTTCGATTACTTGCGCGACAACGGCATGGCGATCCGCAAGGAGGAACAGGTTCAACGCGGGCATTATTTCGCCATCGTGGACGAGGTGGACTCGATCCTGATTGATGAGGCGCGCACGCCGCTCATCATCAGCGGTCCGGCGGTGATCAGCGCGGACAACACGCTCTACACTGAATTCAAGGGGCAGGTTGACGGCTTGGTGCATACGCAGGAGCGGCTTTGCCGCCGGTTCCTCGTCGAGGCGGAGGAACTCATCAAGAAGCTGCATCCGGCCGATGGCTCGAATCCCCTCGAAGCGGACAAATTGCAACACGAAATCGGGTTGCTGCTTTACCGCGTCAAAATGGGCAGTCCGAAGTCGCCGGACCTGCACAAGCTCCTGGAAAATCCGGAAAACGCGCAGATGATGCAATCGGCGGAACTCGAACTCCATGCCGATCAGTCCAAGAAGCTGCTTTACGAGCAGAAGGAGTTCCTGTTCTACGCCATTGACGAGAAGGGTCATGAGTCCGACCTGACGGAGAAGGGGCGGAATTTCCTCAGCCCGGAGGATCCCGACGCCTTCATGCTGCCGGATTTGATCACGGCGTTTCACGAGATTGACTCCGGCCCGGAACCCGACCTCCGCAAGCGCATGGAGGCCAAGGCCAAGGTGCAGACGGCGTTCGAGGCGAAGGCCCAGCGCATCCACGTCATTTCACAGTTGCTCAAGGCATATTGCCTCTATTTCAAGGATGTCCACTACGTCATCCAGGAAAACAAGGTCATCATCGTGGACGAAAACACCGGCCGCTTGATGAGCGGGCGCCGGTGGAGCGACGGCCTGCACCAGGCGGTTGAAGCCAAGGAAGGCGTCGAAATCGAACGCGAAACCCAGACGCTGGCCACGATCACGATCCAGAACTACTTCCGCCTTTACCTCAAGCTGGCCGGCATGACCGGCACCGCCGAAACCGAGGCGCAGGAGTTCATGGACATTTACAAGCTTGGCGTGCTGGTCATTCCCACGAACCAGCCGTGCGTTCGGAAGGACGGGAACGATTCGGTTTACAAGACCAAGCGCGAGAAATTCAACGCCGTCCTCAAGGAAATTCAGGAAATCCACGCTCAAGGCCGGCCCATCCTCGTGGGCACGATTTCCGTCGAGGTCAGCGAGCATCTGTCCAAAATGCTGAAGAAGGCCGGCATCGTGCATTCGGTGCTCAACGCCAAATACCACCAGCAAGAGGCAGAAATCGTCGCCCGCGCCGGTCAGCGCAGCGTCGTCACCATCGCCACGAACATGGCCGGCCGCGGCACGGACATCAAACTCGGCGGCGGCGTCCCGGACCTGGGCGGCCTGCACGTCCTGGCCACCGAACGGCACGAGGCCCGGCGCATTGACCGCCAGCTCCGCGGCCGGTGCGCCCGCCAGGGCGATCCCGGCTCGTCGCACTTCTTCATCTCGCTTGAAGACGATTTGATGCGCCTCTTCGGCTCGGATCGCATCGTCAAGGTCATGGAGCGGGTCGGCCTTGAAGAGGGCCAGGAGCTGGAGCACCCATTCCTCAACCGCTCCATCGAACAGGCCCAGAAACGCGTCGAACAGCACAATTTCCAAATCCGCAAACGCACGCTGGAGTATGACGACGTGATGAACACGCAGCGCGGAATCGTTTACGGTTTCCGCAACGAGATCATTCACGCCGACGATGTCCGGGACCGGCTCATGGACATCATGGAAGAAGTGGTGATCGAGAAAGTGAAGGAATTCACCGCCGCGGACGCCGACACGCACGAGTGGAAGAAGCGTGCGCTGGCGGACTGGGTGAACCTGAACTTTCCAATTGGCCTGCCGGAGGACGACATCGTCAAGATCGGCGACCAGGGCCGCGAAGAACCGGTCGCCGGTTCCCTCTTCGACGGCTTGAGCGCCGCCCAGTTCGCCGTCGCGCAACACATCTGCAAAGGTGTGCGGGACATATACGACCTCAAAGTCAGCTTCGAGAATCCCGACAATCTGCGGTCCGTCGAGCGCTACACCATCCTCAGCGCCATTGACCGGCTGTGGCAGGAGCACCTCTACCACATGGACAGCCTGCGGAACAGCATCGGCCTGCGCGCCTATGGCCAGCGCGATCCGCTCATTGAATACAAGGTGGAAGCCTTCAAGATGTTCGATGAACTGATGGTGAACATCAAGTCCGAGATCTGCCGGAACATCTTCCTGAGCGCTTCCAGCCTGGTGGCCTTCGAGCAATTTTTCCGTAATCTACCGCAACACACGGTCCATTCCGAGACCAGCGCCTTCTCCAGCACCACCAGTTCCTCCGAGCCGGCGGACAGAGATGGCCGCAAAGGCAGCGACATGGTCACCGAGGCGACGGAAGCCATGACCAAAGCCAAGCCCGTGCGATCGGCACCGAAGGTCGGCCGCAACGACCCATGTCCCTGTGGCAGCGGCAAGAAATACAAACAATGTTGCGGCCGCTGAATCACGCCGGGGAGGACTGGAATTGACCATGAAGAAGAAGGCTTACGCAGCAGCCGGCGTTGACATTGACCTGGCCAACCGGGTGAAGGCCGAATTGCCCCAGTTGCTGGCGGCCACCCACCGTCGCGGTGTGCTGGGCAAGGTCGGCGGGTTCGGCGGGCTGTTCGCGCTCGACATCCGGAAATACCGGCAACCCGTGCTGGTTTCCAGCGTGGACGGGGTTGGCACCAAGCTCAAAATCGCGTTTGCCATGAACCGGCACGAGACGATCGGCCAGGACCTGGTCAACCACTGTGTCAACGACATCGCCGTCTTGGGGGCGGAGCCGCTGTTCTTCCTCGACTACATCGGAACCGGCAAACTGAAGCCGCGCGTCTTCTCCGACATCATTCGTGGTTTTGCCAAGGCTTGCGTGGAGAACCACTGCGCTCTCATTGGCGGTGAAACAGCACAAATGCCGGGCTTTTATCAACCCGGCGAATACGATGTCAGCGGCACCATCGTCGGCGTGGTGGAAAAAGAAAGGATTCTAACTGGCCAAGAAATTCGCCCCGGTGACGCGATCATCGGCATTGCTTCCAGCGGACTGCACACCAACGGCTATTCCCTCGCCCGCCGGATTCTTTTTGAACAGATGAAACTCAAACCGCGCAGTCGCGTTGCCGGCTTGAAGGAGACAGTTGGTGACGAACTGCTCAAAGTGCATCTGAGCTATGGCGGACTTGTTCGGGAGTTGATTCAGCAATTCAACCTGCGCGGAAAGCCGCGAATGCTAAAGGCGCTGGCTCATATCACCGGCGGTGGCTTCCTCGATAATATTCCCCGTGTGTTGCCGAAAAACTGTAACGCGGTGATACACACCACGGCCTGGAAGCCGTTGCCCATTTTTCAGCTACTTGCCGGATGCGGCGGGCTTCCCCCATCCGAGCTTTATCAGGTATTCAACATGGGCATTGGCATGGTTGCGATCATTGCCGCCGATCTGACACAGGATGTCCTTAAAACGATTCACGCGCGCGACCACCAGGCTTGCTTGATCGGGGAAATCACAAGCGGAACCGGTGCCACGGTGCTGAACTAAAGTCAGCCGATTCAAAAGCTGCTCAAAAGCGATCTGCCCTGGCAGCCGACCGAAGCGCCGGGCACCGAAGTGGCCGAGTTGGAATATCACTCGATGCATTGGCCGCATCCGCGCCGGAGGACACGCGAGCCGGCAAGCGCCTGTGGGATGTGCCTGGCTACCGTTTTCAAGCGTTGGTGACAAGCCTGTCATCGGCGACGCATTGCCCGCTGGCGGTCTGGCGTTACTACACTGGCCGGGCCGATTGCGAAAACGTGATCAAGGAACTGTGCGAGGGTTTTGCCTTGCCGACGTTGTGTCTGGAAAAGTTTTGGGCCACCGAGGCGGCCTTGAGTCTGGCCACGCTGACTTACAACCTGAGCGTCCTGTTTCAACGACATCTGGGCTGGCAACAGAAGGTGACGATCCACTCGCTGAGATTTTGGCTCTTCGTGACCGCCGGTGTATTGAGTCACCCCCGCGGCAAAACCACCAGCAAACTGGCCGTCTCGCAGCGGGAACGAGCGTGGTGGCGCCGACTCTGGGAGAAAATCCTGAGCCCTTTACCCAACTGCAATGCAGTAGAAAACCGTCCGACGTTCACCAGTTAAAGCGCATGAAAAATCAACTCTCTACTGCATCGTTCCGCCTTAGGCAAGGTGTGGCGCAACGGCGGGAGCGCGGGAGCGGACGAACAAACCGTGGCGCATTACGGGCGGCACGCTGAGGCCGAGCTTCAGCGGCTGCACGAACAACTGCGGGACGGGACGTATCGGCCGCAAC
>JAJXZJ010000043.1 GCA_021780105.1 bacterium | reverse complement strand
AAATCAAGACGGGCCCTGGCGGCGACACACGGTTCACGCGGCCAAGGCCCGCCCGCCTTCCACCCAGAAGGCTAAATCCAACAAGCGCCGTAGCCCGGCCCGGCCGCCGAAGCGACCCAGGCCGGGCACGGTATGCGTGTTACTGACTAAGGCGATAGAACGCCGCACCGCCGGTCGTCGGCGTGACGGTGTAAGGACTGGCCGCGCTGGACACGTTGGTCCACGGGCCGGTGACGGTGGCCGCCGATTGCAGGGCGCCACTGCCGGTCCAGGTGATGACCGCGTTGCCCCCCTGGAGCGCGATGCTCAGCGTGCCGGGTGTCGGCGGGGTCACGACGATGGACGGCACCGAGTAAACACCCCAGTTGTCAACGGCCCAATACCAACTGCCCGTGCCGGCCTGCATGAACCGGAACTGGACGCTCTTCTGGTTGTCCGCCAGCGGCACGCGGTAAACCTCAATGCGCTTCGACTCCGTGCTGTCGTCGTTGAAGCGGCCCTCGATGTAGGGTGCCAGCGCCGGCGTGATCGGGGCCTTGATGAAGGCGCCGTAGTTGTAGCCGATGACCTGGCCGGTGTTCGGGTCGGTGTAGTGTGCCGCATCGCCATGGCTCGTCATCATCGTGGCATAGGCGTCCACGTTGCCGACGCCGTCGCGGATGATGTCCGAAGGTCCGCCTCCGTCGAAATCACCTTGCATCCAGTAGAGGATCGGATTCCAGTTGGTGCCGTCCACGGTGTATTCCAGGGAGTTAACGTTGTCCTGGTTTTGCTCGTAGGCACTGTCGAACGCCACCACGATGCCCGTCTTGCCGGTCAGGTCGTAGCTCTTGGTGGTGAGATACTGAATTTGGCTGCCGCCGCGCACATCGGATTCGGCGCGAATGTAGTGGTTGACCAGGAGCGGATTTGTGTCTTCGCTGAACGCCACGCCATTGAGCACTTGCGGCGTGTAGGCGCTGACCCCGAAGTCCTTGGTGATGTTGAAGGACTTGTCCACCACGACCCAGCCCAGGTAGAAGTCGGAGTTCAAATCCGTGGGATCAATGCCGGCGGTCTGGCTGTCCGTGTGGTTTTCCTCCACCCAGCCCGTCGGCACGGTCGGATTTGGACCGGCGGCGGTGGACTCAAAGTCCTCGTAATAGAGTGGCGAGGGCAGAACGTAGTTGCGGAGCAGGTGGAAGTTCCAGGCATCGGTGTGGCTGGTGCCGTCCTGATCCTGGTAACTCAACACCGCGGCGTGAACCATCCGTGGCAGTTGCAACCCGCTCGGGATATAGGAAACCGTCGTGATGCCGCCGGCAGCGTTCACCGTGGCATTCGAGATGGTCGTTCCGTCCACGGCCAGTGTCACCGAGGAGGCTTTCACCTGGTTCGTGGTGCCGTCGCTGAGCTTCACCACGACGTTGGTGAAACCGACATCCGAGCTGTCCAGGAACGGCGAGGCGAAGGCCGAGGGACCGGCGTATTTGACGAAGGTGCCGTAGCCCGCCGTGCGCTTCCAGTAGGCCTTCACCGCGTTCGGGCTGCTGCTGTCATTGACCAGCGTCTTGGTGCCGTCGGCGTTGATCGTGTAGAATTCCAGGCCCGCGGCGGAGCCACCGGTCATGCGATACCAGAGCAACCGCACGGGGTAAATGCCCGCCTGCTGCACCGCCACGCCAAACTGCGTCTCCGTGGTGGCGGTGGCACGATAATCAAACAGCCCCAGCGTGGTGCCCAGGGCGTCGTAAGGATTGGCGGCGGCCGTGAGCCGGAAACCGTCGGTGGCGTTCACGGCAAAGGTGTAGAAGCCGGCCTTCAGATCGAGGTAGCCGATGATTTCGCCGGCCATGTTGTCGCTGTTCTGCCCGGTGATGCCGGGAAAGGCGGCGTCGGGATAGTTGTTGACGCTCGTGAAGGCGCCCTGTTCGGCGGTCAGGTCAAAGGAGAAGTTGATCGTGCCGTTGATGATATAGCTGCCGTCAGGCTGGGTTCCGGCCGTGGCAATATTCGGATACGGACTCCCGGACACCGGGTCAGTCAGCAGGCCGGCCAGTTGCGCCTCCGCGTGGGCCACGTTCGCGGCGAGTACGTTGTAGGTCGTCGAGTCAATCTGGCTGACGCGATAGAGGAAACCCGGCTGCGCCGTGTCCACCGCACTGCTTGGAAGCGCGGCGGCGGGCGGCAAGACCGTGTAACCAGCCTCCGCAAACGAAAACGCGGCTGAGCCTTGGTGGGCCGGTTGCGCATTGTCCGCATACTGAATCGTGACCGTGTTGGTGACGCCGGGGGAGAAGAGGACCGGGGCCGTATAGGAAACCGTCGTGACGGAACCGGTTTTGCTGGTGGAAACGGTCACGTTGGCGCCATTTAGCTGGACTTGAAGCGAATTCGGGTCAAGCGCAGTGAGATCGTCACTAATCGTAAACGTGAACCCCGCCGGACTGTGGTTAAAGCTGCCAGTGTAGGGAGGCGCGATGTTCGCCGTGGGGTAGGCCATCAGTGCGCCGGGGGTGGACGTATCGTTGAGCAACACGTAGTTGGTGCTGGTGCTGTTGGTGATGACGCTGAACCAGGCGAGGTTGGCCCCACCGCCAACCTGAAAATAAACCAGCCGGAACGGGTAAATACCGGCCTGCGTCACGGAAACCTGGAACAATGTGTCCCCCGATCCGCGAGTGCTGTTATACTGCCCCACCTCGATCGCCGAAAACCGGTCCTTCGGGTTGAGCGCGGAAGTCGCAACGCCAAAACCGTCGTCACTGTTCACCCCCATGGTGTAGGTGCCCGCCGTGGGGAACTGAATATAGGTGAGAACTTCTTCGGTGAAATTCACCGTGGGGTTGGCCCCCACCCCCGGAATGCCTGGGAACGGATCGGCGCCGATAAAGGTATCCACCGAGGAGCCGGGGGAAATGTTCCAGTTGACCAATCCCGTCGGATTCACCGGCGACGACGTATTGATGTTAAAATAGCCGCTCGCGTCGGCGTAGGTGAGGTCGGCCACATTCGGACCCTCGATGCCTGCAAGCTGGTCTTCCGACCAGGCCAGAGTGCCTCCATGAGTAGCGTCCGTCTGATAGGCCCGGACCCGAAAGCCCGGCTGACTGGTGTTCACCGATCCCGCCGGCATTGCATACGACGCCGGAATGGCAATGGGCGTCTGGGCGCTCGCATTCCTTGCGGTAAACGCGGCCACGGCCAACAGGGCCACGAGTCCGATTGATGTTCTGGGCTTTATTTTCATACGATTCTAGGTTTAGAGGACCACGGTGGATTTTTCTGAACAGCGTCAACGCTTCGCCCACGGCGGTTCGCAGCTTCCACTCGAAGCTTTGCCGGCTGGCAGCACAGGGAGATCGGCCAAGCCCGATCCTTCGTCTTGCTGATCACGCCGGCCGGAATTGCCCGTAACCTGCCGTTCGGGGGAATCATTGACACTGGGTTGAGGATTTCTTGAGGTGTTCTTCGTGATGCCGATGGAAACGGGATGCAGGTTACTGCCACAGCGGGCGCGCCGGCCTTCCTCCTTCGCCCGCGCCAACGCGGGCCGCAACCTGCCGGCGAGAAAGGCGATGAGGCGACCACCAGCAATTCGATGAGCGTAATGCCGGCCCGATCCTGATGGTTCGCCGCGGCGAACGATGCAAAGAGCTCCTGTTGATGTGGATGGTTCGGATTCATCCTGTGTGTCCCAATGACGGGCTGAAGCTAGCGGATCCTTGCTGGATCCGCCAGCGACGTTGGGGTGACGCAGGTGACAATTCTGTGAACGGCTGATGCCGGCCGTTTATAAGGCAAGTCGTTGAATCTGATCACGAACTCAAATATACGCACAACCCAAGGTTGTGCAACCGGCTTTCTGTTGCTGACCGCGGACGGGCTTGCTAGCTTGCGCTGATGCGAATTTTGTCTGGCATCCAACCCTCGGGTGCGCTGCACCTTGGCAATTACTTCGGCATGATGAAGCCGGCCATTGAATTGCAGGACCGCGGCGAGGCGTTCTATTTCATTGCGGATTATCACTCGATGACCTCGTTGTTCGATCCCGCCGAGCGGCGCCAAAACACCCTTGACGTGGCCCTGGATTTTCTCGCCTGCGGACTCGATCCGCAGAAAGCCGTGTTCTTCAAACAGTCCGACGTGCCGGAGGTCACCGAGTTGACGTGGCTGCTCTCGACCGTCACGCCGATGGGTCTGCTGGAGCGCTGCCACAGCTACAAGGACAAACTCGCCAAAGGCTTCGCGCCCAGCCACGGCCTGTTCGCCTACCCGGTGCTCATGGCGGCGGATATTTTGATTTACGATTCGAACCTCGTCCCCGTCGGCCAGGACCAGAAACAGCATGTCGAGGTCACGCGCGACATCGCCATCAAGTTCAACGAGCAATACGGCCAAACCTTCGTCATTCCGGAGCCGGAAATCCGCGAGTCCGTCGCCAAGGTGCCCGGCACCGACGGCGAGAAGATGAGCAAGAGCTACGGCAACGCCATCGAGATTTTCGGCGAGGAAAAGGTGCTGCGAAAAAAAGTCATGTCCATCGTCATGGACAGCCGTTCGCCGGCCGAAGCCAAGCCTGACGCCGACAAGAACAACGCCATCCAGTTGCTCAAGCTTGTGGCGCCGACCGCCGTGGCGCAGGACTTCGAGGATCGTCTGCGCGCCGGCGGCCTGGGTTACGGCGACTTGAAGAAGGCGCTCTTCGAGCACTATTGGAACTGCTTTGCCGACGCGCGAAAGCAGCGCGCTGAACTGGCGGCCAATCGGGATTTTGTCCACCAGGTTTTGCGGGACGGCGCCACGAAGGCACGGGCCAAGGCGCAGGAAGTGCTGAAGCGCGCGCGCCGGGCCAGCGGGCTGGATTAGACAGACGTTACCGGTTCTTTCAAACCCTGCCGGCTGAGGGGCAGCGGGCCTACCGGCGCCGGTGCTGGCCTCAATGCGTGCCGGTCGCATGCCCGCACGCGGCTTCGGGATGGGTTTTGCAAGAAGCGTGTCAGACCATGCTTTCCCATCGGTGGGTTGAACGAGGCGGAACTTGTCGCGCCAAAATA
>JAJXZJ010000032.1 GCA_021780105.1 bacterium | reverse complement strand
GCACCAGATGATTGGGAATAAGATTGCAGAGTTGCCGCAGGAGCGAGAACTTGGCCGGCGTTGGCTGGCGTTGCGTTTGTTTTTTCATCCCCCGCCTTGTGGCAGGGTCCAAACCCGCAAGCCAACTATTTTTCAAACCTCAACTACTAAACCCGTGGGACTGTTGTGAAAACTGGTTGACGTTTCCGGACTCCGGGTCAACAGACTCGATCCAACAAGTCCGCGGATTCAGACTGGGCGAAAGTTGAACGATGACTTAATCTCTTGCACAGCAAGCCAGTTTGTCGTGAATCATTTGCTGGGCAAGAGCCGGAAATCATCGCATGAAAACGTTCAACGTCGGGGTCATCGGATACGGTTGGGCCGCGAGCGCCCATATTCCCGCGATCAATGCCACCGGTCAGGCGCGGGTCACGTCGGTGCTTTCCTCGCGCCAACTCGACGCCGCCCAACTCTCTGCGCAACACGGCGGCCCGATCCGCTGCTTCACGAACCTGGACGACTTCCTGGCGCAGCCCGGCCTCGAAGTCGTGGACATCACCAGCCACCCTTGGGACCATCCGCGCCACGCCATCGCCGCGGCCCGCGCCGGCAAGCATTTGATTCTCGAAAAGCCGATCGCGCTTTCGTGGCCCGACTGCCGGCGGGTCGAGCAGGCGGTTCGCCAGGCCGGCGTCAAGGTTTGCGTCGGCTTCGAGTGCCGTTACTCCGGCCAGTTTCGCACGATCAAGTCGGTAATTGACCAGGGACTGCTGGGCGCCATTCATTACGGTGAAGTGGATTATTATCACGGCATCGGGCCGTGGTATGGCCAGTATCGCTGGAACATCAAACGCGGCGGCGGCGGCAGCAGTTTGCTCTCGGCCGGCTGTCACGCGCTGGACGCCCTGCTCCTCTGCTTGGGCGCCGATGTGGAGTCCGTGGCCAGTTACGCGGCCAGTTCGCGGAATCCGGACTTCGCCCGCTATGAATATCCGACCACGTCCGTCACCATCCTGCGGTTCGCCGACGGGCGCGTCGGCAAGTGCGCGTCATGCATTGACTGCCTTCAGCCGTATTACTTCCACGCGCACCTGGTTGGCAGCGAAGGGAGCCTGCTCGACAGCCGGTTTCATTCGAACAAGATCGCCGCGCTGGACAAATCGAAATGGAGCCGGCTCAGCGTCCAGCCGGTGGATTCGGGCGACGTGGCGGATCATCCCTACCAAACCCAGTTCGCGGCGTTTTTCCAGGCGCTGGCCGAGGGGCGCGAAATGGCGTTGACCAGTCTGGCCGACGCGCTCGTCACGCATCGCGTTATTTTTGCGGCGGACAAATCCGCGGCGCTCGGCCGGCCGGTGAAGCTGGCGTCCATTCCCTGGCAACCCCGTTGAACTGTCATGCCCGCCGCCCTCGCCATTGCCGCACATCCGGACGACATCGAATTTCACATGTCGGGCACGCTGGCGTTGCTGAAACAAGCCGGCTGGGAAACGCATTACCTGACCGTTGCCAACGGCTGCTGCGGCAGCACCCGCTTTGACGCCAAAACGCTCGGCCCGATGCGCGCCCGCGAGTCGCAGCGGGCCGCGGCGATCCTCGGCGCACAATTTCATCCCAGCCTGTGCTGCGATCTGGAAATTTTTTATTGCGACAAATTGCTGCGCCGGCTTGCCGCGGTCATGCGCGAGGTGCGGCCGGCCATTGTGCTGACGCATCCGCCGGTGGACTACATGGAGGACCACACGAACACCTGCCGGCTGGCCGTTACCGCCGCGTTCGCCCGTGAAATGCCGAACTACCGCACGGTGCCGCCGCGACCGCCGTTCGCCGGCGAAACGGTCGTCTATCATGCCATGCCGCACGGCCTGCACGATCCGCTCGGCCGGCCGTTGATCCCGGAATTGTTCGTCAACACGACTGCGGTCCACGACCTGAAACACCAGGCGCTCGCCGCCCACGAAAGTCAGCGCAACTGGCTGGAGTCGAGCCAGGGTCTGGACTCGATGGGGAAATTGCTGGACGAATGCTCGCTCGCCGTGGGGCGGATGTCGCGCAAGTTCACGCACGCCGAAGGCTGGTGGCGGCACTTCCACCTGGGTTTCGCCACGGAAGCTGCCAACCCGCTTGCTGAAGCGCTGTCCCAATGCATCTGCCGCCGGTCTGCTTCCCGTAAACGATAGCCGTTCACTCTCAAACCCTGTTCACACCATGCGCAAACTCAGTTCCATCGCCCCCGATTGGTGGGATTACACCACACTCGACGCCGAAATCATCCGCGATGCCGCGACCTTGACGCCGCAAGCCATGCTTCGCCTTTCGCGGCCGGGCTTTCGCGTCGTGTTCTACGACACGCTCGAAGACTTTTATCTGGCCGAAGCGCTCGAATACGTCAGCGCCTGGCGCGAATCCACCGCGGACAACCCGGTCGGCATCTGCGGTCCTATCGGCCCGACGGAACAGCTCCCGCTGGTCGCACGGATCGTCAACGCCCTCGGTGTGCAACTTCACTCCGCCCATTTCTGGGGCATGGATGAGTGGGTAATGAATGGGCGCGAAGTGCCCGTCACGCATCCGCTGTCGTTCGAGAAGGCCGACCGCGAACTCTGCCTCAGCCGCATTGACCGGAAGCTGGTCATGCCGGACACGAACCTGCATTTTCCCAAGGCCGACACGCGCGTTTACTGCGCCAGTTGGCATGCCGGCGTGCGCTGTGCGGTGATGCAAGGCGGCCAGGGCGACGTGAAACACTGGGCGTTCAATGACCCGCCCCGGCGCCGCGGCAAGTTCAGGGACGAACCGCCGTCGCCCGCCGTGTTCCGCCAACTGGCCACGCGGGTCGTGGACCTGCATCCGCTGACCATCGCACAAAACGCGCGCACCAGCGGCGGCGGCAACATCTCGCTCGTGCCCACGCAGGCAATCAGCGTCGGGCCGGTGGAGACGTGGCAGGCAGAGAAGGTTTCCATCTGGCACGCCGGCAACCATGACAATCCGTTCGGCCAGCGCCTGACGACCTTGATGATCGCCAAGCACATCGCGGACCCGGCAGTGCCGATGTCATTGCTGGCGGACCACCCGAACGTGCAGTTCAACTTTTACCGCGGCGGGCTGGGAACCTGCGCGGTGGAAATGCACTGAGCAACGACGGAGCAATCCTTCCTGGAAGTGAAGTTGGCGGAATGTTGGCCGACCGGCCGGCGCGAACTGACCGAAACAGTTTCCGAAAGAGCAACAAAAACGGGACACGGCGAACCGTGCCCCGCGGCAGAAAATCTGCGTGAGCGGCTGGATTAAGCGCCCATGCCGTCTTCAAATGAGCCGGCGGCGACCGGGAAGCAGAGGTTGTCGCGCACGAAGGTGATGCCATTGGCGCTCGTGCAATCGAGGTCGCGGTAGGCGCTCTCGGCCTCGACAATCAGCGGCGCCGTCTTGGTTCCCATGATCTGGCAGTAACGCTGCGGATAACCGACATTGATGAGCATCTCGGCGTAGCGGACCATGTTCAGATCGCCGGAGGGGATGTCCACGAACTGCATGGCGCGATCCGGCCAGTTCGGGGCCATGCGCCGCAATGGGAGGCCCGGACGGATGACGAAGTTCTTCACATGGCAGGCGTAAACCCGGCTGCCGACTTTGCGAAAGCGCGGTTCCCAGCTTTCGCCTTCCCAACAATGCGACGGATCCGCATTCACGGTGAGGCATTTGTCACCGTCGCAGGCTTCGACGAGCAGATTAAAGTCGTCGGCGCACATGGCAGCCGTGCCGGGGTGGATTTCATGGGCGAGATAAAGGCCAAGTTCATTGGCCTTCTTGCGGATTTTCGCGGTCTTCTTGACGAATCGTTCCTTGCCCTCTTCAAGCAGGTCGTAGTCACCGCCCTTCCAGAAGCCCCACGGATAACCGGTGGCCATTTCCCAGCCGAACGCCACCCCCCAAAACATCGGGATGATCTTGACGCCGAGTTCCGCGGCGAGATCAAAAAATTTCAGGACGTAATCTTCCGCCCACTTTTCAATCTTGTCCGGCGACTGCTTGGCCACGTCGGCAGGGATGAAGGGCCGGATGGTCGGGCTGCTGGTCCAGGCGGTGGTATGCACCCAAAACGGGCAATGGCAGGAGATGCCGTCCAGACTCATGCCGCGTTGGGCAAAGGAGTCCTTGATTTCCCTGACGCTCTTGAACAGCTTGCCGCCCTGCAACATGTAGTTGGAGGGCTGGGCACCGGTGGCGCCGGAGGTTTTCGCGTAATCGAGGAACTGGGACAGGGTTTTCGCGCCGTGCTGGGCGCCTTCGACACTTGGATGAAAAACAGGTTGAGCCATAAGTCAATAGGTTAGATGTCGGCAGCAGGAATAACGGTCCTTGCCATCGCTGGCAACAAAAAACCGGCGCAACCCCGGAACTTTCGCGGCCAGGCAGCCTCCGCACGGGCAGAAAGCAACGTGCGCGGAAAACAAAAGAGGCCGGGTGGTTCGCACCCGGCCTCCGTGAGCGCCCGTCAACTATTGACTTGCGCGATAGAATTTCTTCGTCGCTTGCGTCACGGGCACAGTCATTGGACTCGTCGCGCCAGTCACATTAGACCAGGTTCCGGTGACATCATCCGCGGATTGCAGCGTTCCCGTGAACGTGATGACCACATTGCCGCCGCTCGTCGCAATACTGATCGTCGGCACGGCCGTTTCCGTCCGGGCACGATACGCTTTCAGCGAGGTTGAGTTGGCGGAATCGTTGACGAGAACGGGATTTCCGCTGCTGTCCAGCGAGAACCACTCGCAGCTCGCAGCGCCACCGCCCTGGAAATAGAGCAGGCGCATCGGATAAAGGCCCGCCTTCGGCACATAGAAGCTGAACAGCGTGCCCGGGCTGGTAATATCCGTGCTGGCGCCGCGACCGCCGTCATACTGGCCCAGCATCGGGCTGTTGTCGTCGCCCAGGCTCACCGTCACCTGGGTGGTGGCAGCGTTGGTGGTGACATAGGGCTTCAGTTTGGCCCACACATCCCAGTTCACCATGATGCATGGGATGGTGACACTCGGATCGCTGCCGCCCATGCCCCAAGGCATCTGACCCGCGAGATCAGAACGATCTACGATGATCACGGCCAGAGCACCGGCAT
Organism: bacterium; assembly: GCA_021780105.1. Taxonomy (GTDB): domain Bacteria; phylum Verrucomicrobiota; class Verrucomicrobiia; order Limisphaerales; family J093; genus JAJXZJ01. Next base: position 72,194 of record JAJXZJ010000032.1, on the reverse strand, counting down.
CCTGGGCGTATTTCGCCTTTTGCGCGAACGCAACCACGCCACGGCGAACGACCGCGATGTTACCCTTAAGATCCGCGGCGTTGACGGCCGGTGCGGTCAGGAAGGTGTAGGAGTCGCCCGCGTTGGCCGTGTCCAGGTTGTTGGTCGTGGTGCCGTCATCCGTGAGCACAAGCGGACGGACAATCGGCGTGAACGGCAGCGGCCCACCGAACGCACCCCCATTCGCGGCGTAGGTTGCCAGGCAGGTGTAATTGCCCGCGACGCTGGCCGGCGCAGTCACCCGCACCGCACCGATGTCCGGTCCCGTGTTCGTGGCGCAGGTCACGCGGAAGCCGTCGTCGCTGTTGACGCCCATCGTGTAAACGCCCGCGCTGGGGAACTCGATGTAGGTGTAGGTTTCCGTCGAATAGTCATTGTAGAACGGACTTCCGTTCACATCGGTGCCTGGAATGCCGGGGATCTCGCTGTCCGTGTGACCGTCCGCAGACGTGAAGACACCAGCATCCACACCGGAATCAGCCTGGTAGTTCCAGTTGATGACGTTGGTGGTGATGAACTCGCCGTTCACCGCCTGCGACATGTCGGCAATGTTCGCGCCCCAAAGGCCGAGCAGCATCATGTTGGCCACCGGGACTTCGGTCGCAATGTCTTGGCCCGTCGCGCCGTTGGCGGTGTATTGATTGATCTGCCACGTGTGGGTCCGGAAACCGCGCTTGGTCGCGTCGCCAGAGCCCGGCGCACTCCAGAGGTTTGCTGGCAGGGTGGCATTGAGGATGGTGAACTGCCAGGTGTTCGTCACGGCAAAGCTGCCGGTGTCGGCATAGGCAACCTGCGCGGTGTTAACGGAGCCAACCACAAAGGCGTTGGTCGGCGCGAACGTGGCGGTCGTCACCGAGCCGGATTTGTTCACGGTGGTGGGAGTGCCCAATGCGCTGCCGTTAAGACCGATCTGGACGGAACCAGACTTGACCTGCGTGCCGTCGTCGGTGATGTCCACTTCCATCGTCGCGGCGGGCAGCACGCCCAGCGCATTGATGGCCGGCACGACCCGCGAAACAAACGGCGGCAGCGGGCCTTGGCGGTAAGCCTTGATCGGCGAGGTGGAATCATTGATCAGCACCTTGGTGCCGTCGGCTTGGACCGTGAACCACTCCAGGTTGGCCTGATTGCCTGGGAGTTCACCGTCACCGTTTTCCCAAAGGAGGCGGAAGGGATAGAAGCCTGCCTGCGGAACGGCAAAGGTGAAGATGGTGTCCGACGCCCCGCGACCGCCGTCAAACTCACCCAGAACGGTCGAGAACCGATCGCGCGGATTGGCGCCGACGGTGACCTTGAAGCCGTCGTCGCTGTTCACGCCCATCGTGTAAACGCCCGCTGCGGGGAATTGAAGGAAGGTTACAGCCTCAATGCTCGAATCGCCCGTGCTACCATAGATGCCCGGAATGCCCGGGAACGGCTGGTCGTTCGTGAAATCGCCACGATCCGTGCCGGTGCCCGCCTCGATGCTGAAATTGATGATGCCGGTCACCGCCACGAATCCGTTGGCATCGGCGCCAACCGGATTGGCGATGTTCGGACCATGCAGACCAATGAGCTGGTCTTCCGTCCAAGCGATTGTGTTAGGCTGCACGCCATTGGGATCAGTCGAGCCGTCGGTTTGATACGGCCGAATCCGGAAGCCAGGCTTGGAGGTATCCACGGACGCCGCGGGCACGAGCAGCGACGCCGGAATGCCCGTGTAAGTAGTCACCGTGAAGCTCAGGTCGTTGGTCTGATACACGCCGGCACTATCGGCAAAAACCAGATTGATGCTGTGGGTCGAGCCAGAATCCAGCAAGGCCGGGGCGGTGTAATCAATCGTCGTCAGGCCGCTGGCCTGGGTCACCGCGCCGGTGACGGAGTTGCCGTCAAGCTGCACGGCGATCGTGTTCGTGTTGACCGTCGTGGCTTTATCCTGCAACCGCACCAGAAAGCCAGTCGGGGCGCCCTTCAAGGTGGTCACATAGGGCATGGTGTTGGTGGCCTGGTAGTAGTCCAGATCGTTCGGGTAGAACTCTCCGGCGTTGAACGTAAAGATCCGGGCCTCGTCAATCGCGCCATTGAAGTTCGTGAGGCTGCCACCGTGCGCCATGTAAACCCCCGTAGAAGCATTCGGGTTGTCCGTGCGGGTTGGAGATACCGCCACGCCATTGACGTAGAACGTGGACACACCGTTGTCCCGCACGACGGCCAGATGAACCCATTCGCTCGTCGTCTTGGGCTGGTAGGGAAGGCCCACGTAGTTAATGTTACCGATCACGCCCACAAAGCCGGCGCCAAAGTCGTCATAAAGGATGCCAAGGCCGTGAGTGTTGTCGCCGGTGCCAAACACCACTCGGCCCACGGTGGTCAGGTTGTCGTACGTCAGGTCATGGCTCTGCGCCCAGCATTCCACGCCCACATTGTCCGTCGGCGGAAGCCAGTTGGACACGGTGGTGCTCGAAACCGTGTCGAACCCGGTCATTTCCCCGCTGAAGTTGTAGAACTCCGTGCTGCCCGGCGCGGGCGCGGTCGTCGAGGTCGTGACCCCGGCGGGATTGGAGTCGGTGTTGACGAAATCGTAGCCGTTCGTCGAACTGTCCTTGGGCAGGTTGCTTCCTCCCACGCCGTCTTCGCCGAGCCGGTACCAAGCATCCACCGTGATGGAGGCCGAACTGGTTAACACACCTGCCACGGAACAGGCCACGGCGGCGACGAGCGCGCGACGCGTGGATTTAGCCTTGGGATTTGAGTTCATACTTGTCGTTGGATTCAATTTGATAAATGCGTCCTTCAAGCCGCTTAACAAACCTGTACTAAGGGCTAGCAGGCGAATGTGTTCTTGACAAGCCTTTTTACCGGGAAGCCGCGGCGGCCGTTCCGCTCTGCTAGCAACCTGTCGCCGGCCGCCGAGCCGTTCACCGCACGCCGTGACCGGCCGCTTGCTTTCCCCGCAGTTTGAGATTCACTGCCGCTTGCGCTTCGCTGGCGCGCCACGACCAATTCGCATGACCGAATCCAAAACCGGAATTGCTTCTGCCTTGGGGGCCTACGCCCTCTGGGGCCTCCTGCCTGTTTACTGGAAGGCGCTCCACGCGGTTCCGCCTGTGCAGATTCTCGCGCACCGGGTGGTTTGGTCCTGTCTGCTGCTGCTGGTGCTCGTCCTCGCGCGGAGGGAATGGTCCGCATTGTGGGCGTCAGCCGCGCACCGGCGAACGCTGCGCGTGTATGCGGTTGCCGCCGCCGTGCTGGCCGTGAACTGGCTGATCTATATCTGGGCGGTCAACACCGACCACATCGTCGAAACCAGCCTCGGCTACTTCATCAACCCGCTGCTGACGGTGCTGCTCAGCGTGGTCTTTCTCCGGGAACGCCTGCGCCGTCTTCAGTGGATGGCCGTGGGGGTGGCGGCCGCGGGGGTGGCCTACCTGACGTGGCAGCACGGCCGGGTGCCCTGGATCGCGCTGGCGCTCGCGGTTTCCTTCGGCTGTTACGGCCTGCTTAAGAAACGGTCGCCGTTGGGCGCGTTGCATGGACTCGCGTTGGAAACGACGGTCCTGGTGCTGCCGGCGCTCGCCTTCCTTGTTGGCGCCAATGCGCAGGGCACCGGCGACTTTGGCCACGCCGGCTGGCGGACCAGCCTGTTGCTGGTGTTCACCGGCGTGGTTACCACCCTGCCTTTGTTGCTGTTCGCACATGCCGCCCGGCGGGTCAACCTCTCCACCATGGGCATCCTGCAATACCTGGCGCCCACGTGCCAGTTTTTCATCGGCGTCTGGGTTTACCACGAACCCTTCAGCCGGGCGCAACTGACTGGTTTTGCCATGATCTGGACGGCACTGCTGCTCTACTGGTTCGACGGCGCGCTGCGGCTGCGCCGGCTGGTGCAGGCCGTGAAGCCGCCGGCGCGCGGTTGAAAGGTTTCAACCTTGCGCGTGTCATCGGCCGTAAAGCCGCCGGTTGCCCCCACACAGATGGCGGCCGATTGGCCTCTCGGCGATTCAACCAAACCGCGCGCGGGTTGTGTGCGCCAAGCGAAGCCGTTCTGCGCAACCTCAGCCGTTCAAGGTCCAGCCTTGCCGGTAGGAGCGGCGCAGCAGCGCGTCCGCCTCCGGATCCCCAATGACCTTGCCTGCGGCACCGTCATATTTGATTTTTCGGCCGACCCGGTAGGCAACCAAACCCAGCAGCATTTGTTCGATCAAATTGCCGCTGTATTCGAAGTCGCACGACGTTTTCAGGCTGCCTTTGCAGGCGTTCAGCCATTCCTGCTGAAAGCCATGCATCTTCGGGATCAACTCGTCCTTGGCGCGTGGATGGTAATACGTCATGTCCGCACTGTCGCTGTTCGGCACGATGAGTCGCGACGTGAAGTCCGATACGAGGGTGCCCTTGCTGCCCTCGAACATGGCGCCGTGGTCAATCTGCTTCAGGTCCACCGCGCGGTGGGGGTTCTCCGGCATCGCGCCGCCTTGATACCAGGCGACCTGAATGGCCGGCCGCCAATCGTTCGCGGGATGCTCAAAGTGGGTTTCGAGCTTCACCGGCGTTACCTCGGGATTGAACGGATCGCCCTTGCCTTCCGCCGAAGTGGGCAACATGGCGTCAATGGCGTTCCAAGCCAGGTCCATCGTGTGGCTTCCCATGTCGCCGACCTGGCCGCTGCCGAAGTCCCAATACATGTTCCAGGAAAGGCAGTTCATGCCCGGCCCGCCCGCGAAGTAGCCCGGGTTGTAAGGATGGAACGGGGCCGGTCCGATCCAGAGATCGTAGTGCAGATACTTCGGCGGTTCGCCTTCCGCCAGCAGATAGCCGGGCCGCGGAATCTGGCGGTTGCCCCAGGCGGAAACCGACTCCAGCGTGCCGATCACACCGTCACGGATGAGTTCGCGAACGCGGTTGAAGTTTTCGAATTCGTGACGCTGGGTGCCACACTGCGTGGCCAGCTTGCCTTTGCACTTCAAGTAATTCGCGCGAACGACGCGGGCTTCCTCGACACTGTTGGCCAACGGCTTCTCACAATAGACATGCAGGCCACGATTCATTGCCCAATTCGCAACGAAGGCGTGGGTCTGATCCGTGGTGCAGCAGACCACGGCATCCAGCCCTTTTTGATCCACGCACTTTCGCCAGTCCACGTATTGCCTGGCGTTGGGGACATTCAGCTTTTGCGCACCGTAGGCGAGGTGTTCCTCGTTCACGTCGCAGAGCGCCGCCACATTTTCGCTTTGCAGCGCACCGAAGTGTGCCTCGCCTCGCCCCCACGTGCCGATCAGGGCGATGTTGAGTTTGTTACCCGGGGCGTCGGCACCAAGTAGTTTCAAGCGCGGCAGAATGAGACCGGCGGCTCCGGTGAAGGCGGCGGTTCTAAGAAATTGGCGTCGTTGCATGGTCATGAGAAGGCATGGATTCGAGGTTTAACTTGCGAGGAGAAAAGGTCACTAACGGACGACACAATACCATCGAGCGGCACTGAACTCGTCGCGTGAACATGGTGCGTCAATAACCGTCAGGCACAATACCCGTCAAGCTCGAACTGCTGTTTCCACCAAAGGATGTTGATTTCGATGGCTGGCCACGTTGGCAACAAAAGACGCGCAGCCATGCTGCGCGTCGTGATGACTAAATCCAGGTGACCAAGTCAATTCAACTTGCCCGCCAACGACGATACCCGGCGAACCCGATCAAACCCATGCCCGCGAGCAACGCATAATGTGATGGCTCGGGGACGGCCTCGACCACAAAGCCAGTGATGAGAGTTGGCCCGGATCCCTCGTCGTTCCATTCCCAGTCGCCGTAGCGCCCGATCGTCAGGTGGCCGGTCCAACCCAGATCACCATTGGGCTCGCCCGGGGCCCAGTTCGTGTAGGACCACGGCTCCCCCGTCACCCAGTTCCAAGTTTGCGGCGGATCCTGGTACCCGCCCAGCCAGTACTGGCCCGGCGGTGGCGGATTGCCTTGAGCAGCCCAAGCGCCGTTGATGATCCCCCAAACGAAGGCGTTTTCCGTCGCCGAAGTGGATGTCGCCAAATACCAGCCAGGCAGGTTGGCGCTCACGTAGTTTTTTGCATCCTGCCACAAGATGCTGTCGGCGGTGTAAACCGCATACAAGTGGCCGCCGAAAGCAATGTCTCCCCCAGGCGTGATATCCACAATGGCCGCCTGAGCCGAGCATGCTGCTAGACATGCCGCAATCCATTTGAGTTTCATAACATCCTTTTGTTTGGTTGTTTGTTTGAATCAATTCACCGCCCGATTATCCAATTAGGCTGGTGAACATGTGAAGATTCGCACAACAGTGATCCTATCGAATAGTCGGCTGTTGGGGTGTCGCCTGCTTGGGGGACGCGAGGCATGCAAGACGAACTTCAAACGCACGCCCCACCGGTAACCTATGAGTTGGCCAGAAGCCGATCGCGGTTTGTCAGCAACCACGAGGCGATTTCAGCGATTCGTTGGATGAGGAAAGCCAAACTGGTGCCGCGCGGCGCTGGCATCGGCACCGGCTGAGCCGTGACAGGGGGTTTCCCCGCGCGGTGCTCCATCCTCGGCGTGATCTCCTGCCACGCCTGCACCGTGCGACGCTTATTGAAGCTCAATTCCCACCGGGCAATGGTCGGAGCCGGTCATTGTGCTCTGGATGAAGGCGCGTTTGAGGCGCGGCCGCAGGCTCGCGGAGATGAGGAAGTAATCAATGCGCCACCCGACATTTCGCTGGCGGGCACCGCCCATCGGACTCCACCACGAATAATGCCCCCCGCCCGTTTCAAACTCCCGGAACGTGTCCAGAAAACCGGCTTCCACCAGCGCGTCGAACCCCGCGCGCTCCTCGGGCGTGAAGCCGTGGTTGTGGACGTTGGCCTTGGGATTCGCGAGGTCAATCTCCGTGTGCGCCACGTTCAGATCGCCACAGAAAATCACCGGCTTCTTCTTTTCCAGCTTCTTCAGGTAGCCCAAAAAATCGCGGTCCCACTGCTGGCGGTAGGCCAGGCGCGTGAGTTCCCGTTGCGAATTGGGAACATAGACGTTCACCAGGAAAAAGTCGCCGAACTCGGCCGTCACCACCCGGCCTTCGCGGTCATGCTCGGCCAGGCCAATGCCGGTGGACACCTTCAACGGCCGCGTCTTCGTGAACATCGCCGTGCCCGCGTAGCCTTTCTTCTGCGCCGTGTCCCAGAACGTGGTGTAAGCCGCCGGCCAGAGCTGCTCCACGTCGTCCGGCCCGCACTTCGTCTCCTGAAGGCACAGCACGTCCGGGTTTTCGGCGGCGAGATACTCCAGGAAGTTCTTCCGCAGCACGGCGCGCAGCCCGTTGACGTTCCATGAAATCAATTTCACGGGCGGAAGATAGCCGCGCCCGGACGTCAACGCGAGCGTGGGGCTCGAACCGGCTGGATTTCGCCGGCGATTTGGGGCAACCCTGCTGCATGAACCAGTTCGGCAACGACGAAAGCGCCGGAAATTACGCCCTGGGCCTTGACCTCGGCGGGTCGAGCGTCAAAGCCGTCGCAGTCACGGCGACCGGCAGCCGGCCCGGCCGCTGGCAGGAGCCATTTGACCCGGCGCGACCGCGGCATTTTGCCGACGTCACACGTGCCCTGGCACACCGGATCGAAACGGAACGCGGCAGGCCGCCGCAACACATCGGCCTGTCTGCGCCGGGATTGCCGGCGGCGGACGGTCGCTCGATCGCCTTCATGCCGGGCCGGCTGGCGGGGCTGGAAGGACTGGACTGGGGCGCGTTCCTCGGTCGCACCGAACTGGTCCCCGTGTTGAACGACGCCCAGGCGGCACTGCTCGGCGAAGCCTGGCAGGGCGCCGCCGTTGGCTCGCGCAACGTGATCCTGCTGACGCTCGGCACCGGCGTCGGCGGCGCGGCGATGGTGGACGGCCACCTGCTCCACGGCTCCATCGGACGCGCCGGCCACCTCGGCCACATTTGCCTCGAGCTCGACGCGCCCGCGGACGTTAGCAACACGCCGGGCAGCCTCGAATACCATCTTGGCAATTACAGCCTCGCGGAGCGCAGCGGCGGACGTTTCACAAACACCGAGGAACTCGTCCGCGCCCATCTCACCGGCGACGCGCTGGCCAGCGCGGTCTGGCTGAAGTCCGTCCGCGCGCTCGCCGCTGGTGTTGCCTCGCTCATCAACGTCCTCGATCCGGAAATCATCCTGCTTGGCGGGGGCATTGCCCGGGCAGGCGAGGCGCTGTTCAAACCACTGGCGGATTTTCTGGACCACTTCGAATGGCGGCCTGGCGGGCACCGCGCGAAGATTTGTTCCACTCAACTGGGCGAATTTGCTGGTGCCGTCGGTGCCGCGGCGAAGGCTCTGGACCGTTTCCCTTGAGTGTGCGACTGAGGAACCGCACGGCGTTGCTCCTGTTCACCAGCCGCGAGCATTCTGGCAAAGCGAAACGCCCAAGACGCTACGGCGGCGGCGGACCAGCGGAGAAGACGCAGAACCACTCGGCACCCACACGGCGCCACGACACAAGTTCGAGCTGCGCCGCGTCCGTCAGCCGCGCCGCGCCGACACCGTCGGCGATGGTCGGCGCCGTGCGTCCGCCCACCACCAACGGACAAATCGTGAGGTGCAGTTCATCCACGACGCCGGCGGCGAACAACGCCGCATTCAGCTCGCCGCCGCCCTCGCACAGCAGTCGCTTCACGCCCCAACGCGACCGCAAATACACCAGCGCCGCGGAAAAGCTGACTTCCGTTTCGCCGCCCACGAACACGTCGTCGGCCACCCGCCGCAACGCCGCAAGCCGACGCCGGCTCGCGCGCCGGGTGGTCAAAACGATGATCGGGGAAAACCGCTTTTCGAAGATCGGCGCACACGGATTCAACGAACCGGAGCCGCTCACCAGCACGCGCAGATTGTATTCCGCCAGCCCGCGCTTCAATCGCTGCCGCCGGTACCGCATCGGGCCGGGGCCGAGGTGCAGCCCCGCCATTTCCGCCGTCCGCGCGCCGCACATCACCGCATCCGCCGTGGCGCGCAAAGCGTAGAGATGCGCCAGATCGCGCTGGCTGCCGAACGCCGACACCGCGCGATTCGCTGTCGCGATTTTTCCATCCGCCGTCATCGCCATGTTGATGAACACGAACGGCCGGCCGCCTTCCGCGCCTTGGTTGCTTGGTGCCGGGGAGTTCATGCGATGAACATGGCGTCGCCAAAGCTGAAGAAACGATACCGCTGGCGCACCGCCTCGGCGTAGGCCGCGAGCGCCATCTCCCGGCCGCGCGTTTCGCCCGGCGCCGCGAAGGCGCTGACCAACATCAGCAGCGTGGATTCAGGCAAATGAAAGTTCGTCAGGAGCGCGTCCACCACGCGAAACCGAAACGGTGGGTAAATGAAAATCCGCGTCCGGCCGCGTGTGGCGCGCAGCTCGCCATTGGTTTCCGCCGCCACGCTTTCAAGCACACGCACGGTGGTGGTACCGACGGCGATGACGCGCCGGCCCTCGCGGCGGGCCGTGTTGATCGCCGCGGCGGTTTCCGCGTCCAACGCGAAACACTCCGCATGCATGACGTGCTCCTCGACCTGCGCCGCCTTGACCGGCGCGAACGTGCCCAAGCCGACGTGCAACGTCACAAACCGCATCTCAACGCCGGCGGCACGGATTTGCGCCAGCATGGCCTCGGTGAAATGCAGGCCGGCCGTCGGCGCGGCCACCGAGCCAGGCGGACGCGCATAGATCGTCTGGTAACGCTGCCGGTCCTCGGCGGACGGTGCGCCTGTTCGTTCGATATAAGGTGGCAGGGGCACTTCGCCCAGCGCGTCGAGCACGTCGCGCACGTCCGGCACGCCCTCGAATTGCAGCCGGCAATGACCCTCGGCGTTTTTCGCGAGCACGGTGGCGGCGACGGCGGGAACGTCGCCCTTCGCCCCGCGAAAGTTGAGCCGCGTGCCGGTGCGGACACGTTTGCCCGGCCGCAGCATCACCCACCAGTCGTTCGCGGCGTTTTCCTCGACGAGCAGCGCCTCGATCTGCCCGCCGCTGCCGGACTTGTGTCCCCGCAACCGCGCCGGCACGACGCGCGAGTCGTTCAACACCAGCACGTCGCCAGGCCGCAAATGGCGCGGAAAATCGCGAAACCATCCGTCCGTCACCTGCCCGCCGGGCCGCTGCAAGATCAGCAGCCGCGACTGGTCGCGTTCCGGGGCCGGCGACTGCGCGATGAGTTCCGGCGGCAGGTCATAATGAAAATCAGCCGTCCGCACGCCGCAGTTCTAATCGCCGACGCGTGTGAAGTCAGCCAAAGACGCAACCTGACGAAACCACGTTGACACTGGGTTGACGGTCATTTCGCCGTGGGCCGCGTCGTTGGTGAGCGACGTTTCGCCCCAAATGCCGAGGCGCTGGCGCCGGGCGGACCGCTCGGCGCGGAGCATTTCGAATTCGTCACGCAGCGGCAGGGTGCGTATCTGCTCGAGGTTCAGCCGCCCCTGGCCGGCCGCCAGCATGGCGACGTTCACATTGGTGTCGCCATGGTGAACCAGCCCCAGACCGGTGCGGGTTTGCGGATTGGCCAGCGTCACGCTCACGGTCACGGGCCGGCCGGCGAGAAGCTGGGAAAGGTTCGTCCGGCTGTCACCAGCGAGCCGTTGCAGTTCCGCAGGAGCGCCACGGTTCGCACGGGGTGCCGCCACGCCAGCGAGGCCGTAGTTGAACGCGTAACCGTTCTTGTCCTCGAACTGGAAGCTGTCGCCGGCGAAAATCTCCGTCACCTTGCCGTCGAGTTGCGGCAGATCGCCAGCCGCGCGGAAGTCGTGTTGCCAGACCAACTCGGCGTAATCGAATGCCGGCTGCAACGCGGCCCGTTTCTCGTAAACAAAAACCGCGGCCGCCAGCCAGAAACACCAGAAAACGACGACACAGGCGCGATGGAGAAACCAGAACATGTCAGCCTCCGGCGGTGTGATCGTCATTCTTTGGGCGGCCGGGGGCAGCCTCCGGCCGCGGCGTGAACAGTTTGATGCGCGGGTTGCGTTTCAACGGAGGCTCGGCGGCGGCGGGCACCGGCATTGGCGGCGACGCCGGCTTCACAGCGCGGTCGAGGGACATCAGCACCACGTTGACCTCGGCGTTGGCGTGCGCGGGCGGACTGACGCCGTGGCGGCGCAACACTTCGTAAGCCTGCAGGCAGTTCTTGATGTTGTTGAAGCGATACACCTCGCGGGCAAACACACGCTCCAGCCAGGAGCCGGGCCGGGCATGGTTCAAACCGGTGATGAACTGGGCCGGCAGCCACGGATGACGGACGCCTTCGAGGAAACACAGCCACCGCACCAGGCGCCGGCGGCGGCGTCCCTCAAGCGAGCGCACCAGGCGCATCAGCCAGTTTTTCCGCTCGATGTAATGGCCATCGGTCATCACGCCGGTGAGCGGTTCGGCCACCTTGCTGCCGATGAGCGGTGCCCAGGCGATGGCGGCGAAAAGCCCCATGATCACGCACCACGCCACCCAGAAGGCGTTGGCGAGATCGCCCGTCTCCGGGGCGCGATCGGCGTTTTGCGACGCTTCGTAAATGCCGTAAATCAACCCGGCGGTGAACAGGAGACGAAAAAGGGCAACCATGGGTCAGCGGTCCTTGTCCGGGCGGAGAATCGGCTCGATCGTGATCACGCCGCGGAGCGCCATCTCCAGCCGGTGGCGATTGATGGCGTGGTGCATGGCGGTTTCACGGCTGATGACGCCCGAGGCGAGCAGTTCGGTGAGGTATTGGTCAAAGGTGTGCATGCCTTCGTTCACGGCGGTTTCGACAATGCCGGTGAGCAACTCCAGGTTGTTCGACCGGATGGCGTCCTCGACGCCGCGGTTTCGCCGCAGGATTTCCAGACACGGCGTGCGCGTGCCTTGCACATTCGGCAGCAGGCGCTGGGTGAGAATCGCGCGGGTGTTCCGCGCCAGCAGGCTGCTGATGTTCGCCTGTTCCGTGCTGGGGTAGTATTCCCGGATGCGGCCGATGGCCTGCGCCACCGAGTCCGCGTGCAGCGTGGTCAACACCAGGTGGCCGGTTTCCGCCGCCTGCATCGCGGCGAAAATACTTTCGCGGTCGCGGATTTCCCCCACGAAAATCACGTTCGGGTCCTGGCGCATCGCGTTGCGGATGCCATCGGCAAACGACGCGGTGTCAATGTCCACCTCGCGTTGTTCGAACTGCGACCGCTCGTCGCGGAAGACGTATTCGACCGGGTCCTCGATGGTGACGACGCGCACCGCGCGGGTTTCGTTGATTTCCTGCAGCAACGCCCGGACGGTGGTGCTTTTCCCCTGCCCCGTCGGCCCCGTCACGAGCACCAGTCCACGCAGTTCGTCGAGGATGCCCAGCAGCGACTCCGGCAACTGAAGATCGCGTAATGTCATCCGCTGCTGCGGCACCACGCGAAACGAGAACGACTGCCGGCCCAGTTGCTTGCTGAAGTTCGCCCGGTAACGCAGGTCGCGGTGGTAGAAACTCAAGTCCAGCTCGTGCTGCTGCTCGATGCGGGCGCAAACCGAAGGCGAAAAACACTCCCGGAAGAATTGGAACACATGTTCGTCGCGCGGCGCGACACATACGTCGGCAGGCACGCGAAGCAACCGGCCGTGAACCCGGATTGTCAACGGCTTGCCGGCCTGCCCGTGCAAATCGCTGGCCTCCTGCTCCGCGCACCAGGCCAGCAACCGGTCGAGCGCCGTACCCGGCGTCACGACTTCACCGGGAACGCCGATCAGGTCACGCCAAACCCGCGCGCCCGTTGCCGTTCCTGTCTGCTCGTTGTCCATAGGCGACACTCCGGTTTAACATTTTGCGCCGCGCCCGCCAAACAGAAAGCAGATCGTGTTCCAATCTGGCGGAGCGGCACAGCCGGCTGCCTGACTCGGGTTGCCGGCGGTGGTGCTCGTTCGTCTTTGCCCGACGGCCGGTGGCATGTTGCGACGACGGCTGCTTCTGCTGCGAATCGTCCGCCCAAAACCACCACCGGACAGAAGCCCCCGATTCCGATCTCCGGGCAAAAAACAGCCCCGGCGCGGGCCGGGGCTGCGAGGACAGCTTCGTTGTGACCGCTTACTTGCCGGGCTTGGCCGGGGCGCCCGCAGGCGCGTTGGTCACCGCAATCATCCGGGCGTTGGTGGTCGTGGCCGCCGCCGCTTTGGTCAGGGCGTCACTCAAATTTGTCAGATTCGGCGCTGCCGGCGCGCTCGCGGCGGCGGCCGCCGCCGCAGCAGCACGCTTCTGCAATTCGCGCTCGATGCCGCGGGCGCCGGATTTGGCCTGGTGGTTCATCAAGATCGCCAGCAACAGCGACAGCCCCAGAAACAACCCGGCGCCATATTTTGTCGCGCGGCTGAGCACGGTGCCCGAACCGGCGCCGAACAGCGCATCGGAGGCCGCGCCGCCAAAGGCAAGGCCGGCCCCGGCCTCCTTTTTCGGCAATTGAATGAGGACCAGGAGAATCAACACGAGGCTGGTCAACGTCAGCACCAACGTGAGCAAACCAATAATCAGAGCCATAAAATCCTTGCGGTCGGGCTAGATGGAGTTTTTGACGATGTCCGAGAAGCTCCGGAGTTCCAACGACGCGCCGCCGACGAGCGCGCCATCCACATCCGGCTGGCTCATCAGTTCGCGGGCATTGGCGGCCTTGACGCTGCCGCCGTATTGGATGCGAACGCGTTTGGCCACGGTTTCGTTGAAAATCGTCGCGAGCACCTTGCGGATGAACGCGTGCGCGGACTGGGCCTGCTCGGTCGTGGCGGTCTTGCCCGTGCCGATGGCCCAGACCGGTTCGTAAGCCAGGATGGTTTCCTCCATCTGGGCCGTGCTGAGGCCGGCGAGACTGCCGCGCACCTGGGTTTCCAGGACCTTTTCGGTCCGCCCGGATTCGCGTTCAGCGAGCGTCTCCCCGATGCAGACGATGGGTTTGAGCGCCGCCGCGTGGGCCGCGAGCGCCTTCCGGGCGATCAGCTCATCCGACTCCTTTTGATACTGGCGCCGTTCGGAGTGGCCCAGAATGACGAAGCGGACGGAAAACTCCTTCAGCATCGCCGCAGCGATTTCGCCCGTGAACGCGCCGAAATTGTGCTCGCTCATGTTCTGCGCCCCCAGGCGCAGGTTGGAGTCGAGGATGACCTTGGACACCTCGCTCAACGCGGTGAACGGCGGGCAGACGACGAGGTCCACCTCTTTGATCGGGGCCAGTTCCCGTTTCAGACCGTTCACGAGGTCGAGCGCCTCGGCGACGGTTTTGTTCATCTTCCAATTGCCAGCGATGATCAGCTTGCGGTCTTTGTTCATGTGAATCGGTGACTCTTCTTGCATTGAAATCCACGCAGCCAGCGGCCGCTTATTTGTCAGCCAGCGCCGCAACCCCGGGCAGCACCTTGCCTTCCAGGAACTCAAGGCTCGCGCCGCCACCGGTGCTCATAAAGGTCACCTTGCTGCCCAGGCCCGCCTTGTTCAGCGCTTTGACGCTGTCGCCACCGCCGATGATGCTCTTGGCGCCGCACTGCGTGGCCTGCGCCACGGCTTGGGCGACGGCGTTGGTGCCGGCGGCAAACAGCTTGTTTTCGAACAAACCCATCGGGCCGTTCCAAAGAATGGTTCTGGCGCCGGCGATGACGTCGGCATAAGCCTTCACGGTGGCGGGGCCGATGTCGAGGCCGGCCGCCGTGGCCGGACAGTCGAGGCTGGCGTTGGGCGCGGGGTTCTGCCATTCGATGACCGGTTTGCCCTTCTTGTCCAGCTTGTCGGTCTTGATCGGCGTGGCGACCACGTCGTCCACCGGCAGGAGGAACTGCACCTTTTTGGCTGCAGCCTTGGCGAGGGCGGCCCTGGCAATGTCCGTCTTGTCGGCTTCGACCAGCGATTTGCCGGTCTGGTGTCCTTCCGCGAGCCGGAAGGTGTAGGCCATTGCGCCGCCAATCAAGATGGTGTCGGCCTTCTCCAACAAGCGGTCAATCACGCTGATCTTGTCGGACACTTTCGCGCCGCCGAGAATCACCACGAAAGGGCGGGCGGGATTATCCAATTCCTCGCCGAGGAACTTGAGTTCCTTTTCCATCAGCAGGCCGGCCGCGCAAATGCCTCCGCGCTTGGCCACCACCCGCGCCACGCCTTCCGTCGAGGCGTGCGCCCGGTGGGCCGCGCCAAACGCGTCATTCACATAGGCCTCGGCCACCTGGGCCAGTTTCGCGGCAAACGCCGGATCGTTGGCCTCTTCCTCGTTGTAATAACGAACGTTTTCGAGCAACAGCAGTTCGCCATCCTTAAGCGCGCTGGTCGCCGCCTCGACCTTGATGCCGATGCAGTCGTCCACGAAGGCAACGGGCTTGCCAAGCATCTCGGTTAGTTTGGTGGCAACGGGCGCCAGTGACATGGACGCCTCGCGCTTGCCCTTCGGCCGGCCGAGGTGCGCGGCGAGAACCAGGCGCGCACCCTGGCGGATCAGTTCATTCAGCGTCGGCAGCGTCTCCTTGATACGGGTGGCGTCGTTGATGACCATCCGGCCGTCCTTCTCCTCCATCGGAACGTTGTAATCCACCCGCACAAACACGCGCTTGCCGTGCAAATTCACGTCGTTGATCGTCAGCTTGGCCATAACATCATTCCCAAAATTGAACCGGAAGGATAACCGAGCCGTTGGGTGAGTCAAAGGGAAATACCATCACCGGAACCCGGTGTTCCGCTTCACAAGGTGAAACAAAATGGCGACCCTACCGGGACTCGAACCCGGGCTCCCACCGTGAAAGGGTGGTGTCCTAACCGCTAGACCATAGGGTCGCGAACAACTGAGTCTAGTATGCGGACAGTCGCCGCGCTGTCACGCGCAAAAAGTGCCGGCTTGGGGTTTTCAACCGATAAAAGCGGTCGCCCGGTGAAACATCATTTGCAACCGTGTTCTGGCGTTTTTCGATCACTGGCGTGTCCGTCACGGTCACCCACGAATTCATCGCCGCCAAATTGTCACTCGCTGCGAGGAGGTGATCGCTGGCCGAGAACGGCCGGGTGATGACCACGGATTTACCGGCGGTTTGCACGCTGCCTCGACGCGGTCGAACCGCATTCCGCCCAGGTTCACGCTGGCATTCGCGGACGTTCCGCCCGGCAGTCCGAAAAACAACTCCACC
Source organism: bacterium (assembly GCA_021780105.1). Classification (GTDB taxonomy): domain Bacteria; phylum Verrucomicrobiota; class Verrucomicrobiia; order Limisphaerales; family J093; genus JAJXZJ01. The sequence goes on along the minus strand of JAJXZJ010000032.1, from coordinate 56,051 downwards.
GTCTGTCCGGTCCAAGGCGAGACATCAATCGGCCCGCTGTTCAGCAGCGTGTTGGTGGACATGAACCGCGCCTCCAGCGCAAAGACGTTTGTGCCGGCGATGCCGGTGGAAACCAGATCATCCGCCGGGTCGCCATTAAAGGTGAAATCGAACGAAAACGTGGCGGCGTTCGTGGGGATTGGGACAGGAATCCAGATGCATGCCGACGCGTTCGAACCTTCGGCCGCTGGCAATCACCAACTGCACGGCTTGTTTCTTGAACTCCAAGTCGTGGACCGTTCGTTTTGGTTTCGGATTCGTGGACAGGGTGGTTTTCCTTTCTCAGGTTCTCCGCCTCTGGCCACATCTTCGGGGGAAGCTCAGTCCCAAAAGTAGCACCCCATGTGGACCGGAAAGTTGAACCCGGTCAACTCCGTTGCGGCTTTTGGAGTCAGTTTTCCAAACCAGGTGCGGCCAGATCCGCCGATTCGCGGCTGGCCTTTATGAGGCGTTTGCGGAAGCGTAGCGCTGGTTGAACTACGATGTCATCATCATCGGCGGAGGCGTCGCCGGGCTTTTCTGTGCCCGCGTCGCCGGCTCGCGCGGACGGCGTGTGCTCTTGCTCGAACATCAGGCCCGGCTTGGAAACAAGATCCTCATCTCGGGCGGCGGGCGCTGCAACTTCACCAACCTCGACGCCACGGCCGCGAACTACGTCACCAGCGGCAGCCCTCACTTCCAGAAGTCCGCCCTCGCGCGCTGCACGCCGCACGATGTCCTCGCGCTGGTCGAGCGGCACGGCGTCGCGTGGCATGAGCGGAAACACCGGCAGCTCTTCTGCGACCACAGCTCGAAGCAGATTCTCCAATTGCTCGAAGACGAGTGCGCCAACGCGGGCGTGACAGTGCGGTTGAACTGCCGGGTGTTGCGGCAAGAGGAGGGACCGTCGTGGCGGGTGCAACGCATTGCGGACAGCGCGAACCCGGCTTCCAGCCAGTATGAACTTGCCACCACGGCCGGCACGTTCACCGCCCGCTCGCTCGTCGTCGCCACGGGCGGGCTTTCCTATCCCCAGCTCGGAGCGACGCCGTTCGGCTACGAGCTGGCCCGGCAGTTTGGCGTGAAGCTCGTTCCCGTGCGTCCCGGCCTGGTGCCGTTCACGTGGTCCCCGGCGGATCGCGAACAGTTTGGCGCGCTCAGCGGCATCGCGTTGGACTGCGTGACCAGCCTCCGGCCGGGCGTGCCTTCATTTCGCGAGGCGGTGCTCTTCACGCACCGCGGCCTGAGCGGGCCGGCGATTCTCCAGATTTCCAACCACTGGTGCGCGGGCGAGACGGTGCGCCTCAACCTGCTGCCCGACCATTCCGCGGCCGATTTGCTGGCCGCGAACCGATCCGGCGGACGCGACGTGAAAGCGGCCCTTCGCCAGGTCCTGCCGGAACGCCTTGTGCAGGCGTGGTGCGCGCGGCACGCGCCGGTCAAACCCGTTGCGCAGCTCACCCGAGCCGAGCTTGAGAGCCTGTCGCGGAACCTGCATGCCTGGGAGATCACGCCAGCCGGCGACGAAGGGTATCCAAAGGCCGAGGTGACCGTCGGCGGGGTGGACACCCGCGAGCTGTCCTCGAAGACGCTCGAATGCCGGAACGTGCCCGGCCTGTTCTTTGTCGGGGAGGTGGTGGACGTGACCGGCTGGCTCGGCGGCTACAACTTCCAGTGGGCCTGGGCCAGCGGTCATGCCGCGGGACAGGCGGTTTAGCCGGCGGGTCCGCAACCCCTACCCGTCGGCCCTGCACCTCGGCGGAGCGGAGGTTGGCAGACGTCGCGTTCTTCGCCGGTGCTGGCAGATTGACGGCGCTCTGCCGACCCGCCGCCGCGGGCGCGACGATCAGGAAACCGACACCAAATGGACAAATCGCGCGTTCATCGGAACCGGAGATAGATGGCCTTCAAATACCGGGCCTCCGGGAACGTGGCCGGGTGATCCGGGGCATGCCCGGTCGTCTGGCATTCGGTGAATCCCCGTCCGCTGGCGCGCGCCGCCTGACGCACGGCGCCGAGGAATTCCTCCGTCGAGACATGGGCGGAACAGGACGCCGCCACCAGCACGCCGCCCGGGGCGAGCCAGTGGAGCGCGTCGGCGTTGAGCCGCCGGTAGGCGCCGATGGCACGGGCGCGCTCGGCCTCACGTTTGGCAAGTGAGGGAGGATCGAGCACGATCAAATCAAACTTCCGCGTGGGCTTTGCCGCCAGCCATTCCGTGGCGTCCGTCCGGATCCATTCTTGACGACACGCCACCACGCCGGGAACAGCCTGATTCAACACGGAATTGCGCCGCGCGCCGGCGAGGGCGTGCTCGCTGAGATCGAGATCGGTGACGGATCTGGCCCCGCCGCGCGCCGCGTAGAGCGAAAATCCACCGGAATAGCTGAAAGCGTTTAGCACGTTCCGGCCGCGCGCCAGCGACTCGACCTGCCGGCGGTTCTCGCGCTGATCGAGGAAGAAGCCCGTTTTCTGTCCGCGCAGCACGTCGGCCTCGAAGCGCAGGCCGGACTCGAGAAACGTCACCGGGCCGTCCGGTGTTTCACCGAGCAGAGGCTGGCCGTCCTCTCGGCGCCAATATTCTTTGGCGAGGGGCCGGATGTTCCGGCTGAGACGGAGCACGAGCCGCCGCGGATGCAGCGCCGCCCGAAGGCAGTCCACGACTTCGTTCAGGCGCGGCAACCACGCGGCGGTGTAAAGCTTCAACACGAACGTCTGATCGTAACGGTCGAGCACGAAACCGGGCCAGCCGTCGCTTTCGCCATTTACGCAGCGGTAGCCGTTGGTTTGCGCGTCAAACCATTCCGCCCGCCGCACCAGCGGTTGCCTCAACCGCTCCTGCCACCAGGCTGCGTCAATCGCCGCCGGTTTGCCCGTGTGCAGCACGCGGACGCGGATGGGCGACGTGGGATCAAACAAGCCGATGGCCAGAAACCTGTCCTGACGATCAAAAATGACCGCCAGCTCGCCGAGTCCGCCGGCGCGGTTGGCCTCGCGGATGCTGTCGGCAAACAGCCATGGATGCCCCGAGCGGATGAGGGTTTCGGCGGTCGCGGTGACGCGCAGCCGCAATCGTGGAATGGGTACGGCTTCCATCAGTCACACAGCGTGTGTCAAGTCCAACGCCGCAAAACCACCCTGCTGGCCGCCTTCCGGAAGCCAGCCAAATCGCGCTTTTGAAGTCACGATCATGCAATGGTCGGCAGGCGCACCGGTTCACCTGAGCCAAAATGCAGGATGCCAGTTCGAGGGAAACTCTAGGCTCACTCGCTCCGAAACACCACCGCGCCCAGCGGAGGCAGGGTGAACGGGGCGGAGAAGGGTTGGTTGTGGACCGAATACGCCCCGGCCATCACCCCGCCGCTGTTGCCGACATTTGAGCCGCCGTAGAGACTGGCGTCAGTGTTCAGCACCTCGCACCAGGCACCGCCACGGGGCAACCCGACGCGATAGTGTTCGCGCACGACCGGCGTCAGGTTGAAAATGACGACGCACTCTCTCCCCCGCCCCAACGGCCGGCGCAGGAAGGAAAGCACGGAGTTTTCGTGGTCGCCACAATCAACCCATTGGAAGCCTTCGTGATCGTAATCCCCCTCCCAGAACGCGCGCTCCGCCGCGTAAAGTGTGTTCAGATCGCGGACAAGGCGCTGTATCCCCGCGTGGTAAGGACCGGCGTTGAGCAGCCACCAATCCAGTTCACCATTGGCGTTCCATTCGCTCTTCTGGCCAATCTCGCCGCCCATGAAGAGAAGCTGTTTGCCCGGAAAAAACCACTGATACGCCAGCAATGCACGGAGGCTGGCGAATCCCTGCCAGTCGTCACCCGGCATCCGGCCGCGCAGCGAGCCTTTGCCATGCACCACCTCATCATGCGACAATGGGAGGACGAAGTTCTCGTGGTGATGGTAGAGCATCGCAAAGGTGAGATCGTTTTGATGATATTTGCGATGGACCGGCTCGCGCTGGAAGTAGCCCAGCGTGTCATGCATCCAGCCCATGTTCCATTTGAAGCTGAAGCCCAAGCCGCCGAGGTAGGGCGGCCGCGTGACCTGCGGCCAGGCCGTGGACTCCTCCGCGACCGTGACGACGCCTGGATGCTCGGTGTGAACAAGGTGGTTGAACTCGCGCAGAAAGGCGACCGCCTCCAGATTCTCGCGACCACCATATTGATTGGGAATCCACTCGCCCTCCTTGCGAGAATAATCGAGGTAAAGCATGGAGGCCACGGCGTCCACACGCAAGCCGTCCACATGAAACCGCTCGCACCAGAACAGCGCATTCGCCGTCAGGAAATTACGAACTTCGTGCCGGCCGTAGTTGAAAATGAGCGTACCCCAGTCCTGGTGGGCGCCTTTGCGCGGATCCTCGTGCTCGTAGAGGGCCGTGCCGTCAAAGCGGGCCAGCGCCCAGTCGTCGCGTGGGAAATGTGCCGGCACCCAGTCCACGATCACGCCAATGCCGGCGGCGTGAAGCGCGTTGACGAGAAACTGAAAATCATCCGGCGTGCCATAGCGGCTGCTGGGCGCGTAAAAGCCGGTGACCTGATAACCCCAGCTCGGATAGAACGCGTGCTCGGCCACCGGCAGAAACTCGACGTGCGTGAAGCCCATTGTCCGCACGTATTCCACCAGCAGGCCGGCCAGCTCGCGATAGCCGAAGGACTCGTTCATGGACTTCTTCCGCCACGAGCCGGGGTGAATTTCGTAAATGCTCATCGGTGCCCGGAGCGGATTCCGGCAGCGGCGCTGTTCCAGCCACCCGCCATCAGTCCAGGGAAACTTGGCGTTGTCCCAAACAACGGCGGCGTTCTTCGGCGCCACTTCGAACAACGCCGCGTAGGGATCGCTTTTCAACACCAGGTTGCCGTGCGCGTCCAACAACTCGAATTTGTAGAGTGTCCCCTCGCCCAAACCCGGCACAAACAACTCCCACACTCCCGACGGCCCGAGCGAGCGCATCGGATGATACCGCCCGTCCCACTGGTTGAAACTCCCAACGACGCTTACCCGCCGGGCATTGGGCGCCCAGACGGCGAAACTCACGCCGGACACACCGTCAAATTCGTGCTGGTGCGCGCCGAGCTTGTCGTAAATCCGCCTTTCGTTGCCCTGGCCGAACAAGAACAAGTCGGTCTCGCCGAGGGTCGGTAGAAACGAGTAAGGATCCCGCTCAATCCGTTGACGGCCGGCGAAATCAGAGATGACCAGCTTGTAGGCAAACACACGTTTCGCCTGCCTGCTGGTTCCCTCGAACAGGCCGGAGTCGTGAACGCGCTTGAGCGCGATGACCGGCTGGTCCTTTTCGACGGTCGGGACAGCCTCCACCTTCGCGGCGTCGGGCAGAAAGGCGCGCACGACCACGCCGGAGCCACCGCCAAACACATGCATCCCGAGCAAATCATGCGGCGCCCGGTGTCGGACATTGACGAGGCTTTCCAGTTCGGCAGATGCAAGGATCATGGCGCGGCTAATGTGACACGACCGCCAGCGGTTGCCACAGAAAAAGAGGCCGGACCTCCATCCGGCCGACGTTCGATTCCGACCTCAGATTTGCTTCAACACACGGTCGAGTTGAGCGGCCAGCACCGCCAGGCCGGCCTCATTCCAAACGACATAAGTGGAACGGCCCATCTTCTTTTCCACCGGCCATTGCGCCCGGTTTCGCCTTGCGGCTTCCTCCTCGGACCAGCCGCGCTCCACCAGTCGCTCGCGCTGGGTGGCGGCGGAACAGGCCAGACACAGCGTGGCGTCGAACTCGGCCTCCGCTCCGGTTTCGAACAGCAGCGGAATCACCACCACACCTTGCGCCACCCCAGTGGCACGCCAGCGTCGCGTTTCAGCCAGCCAGAGCTCACGGATGCGCGGATGCAGGATGGCTTCGAGCCGGCGGCGGGCCATATCATCGGCGAAGACGATTTGGGCAAGCGTTTCACGACGAAGCTGGCCGGAGGAGTCAACGACATGGTCACCGAACGTTGCGGCAATTTCGCGCACGGCCGGCTGGCCGGGAGTGACAACGCGGCGGGCGATTTCATCCGTGTCCACCACCTCCAAGCCACGCTGACGGAGAAAGTCGGCGGCGGTAGATTTACCCATGCCGACGCCACCGGTCAGGCCCAGCAACTTCATGCGAACGGCCTCCCCGTCCGCCTGGGCTTACGGCGCGACAATCGCGCGGTAGTAGCGTTGAGAGACATCCGCCGGCACGAGCAACCGGAACTGGCCGTGGGTGGCCACATTGGTGGTGAACGGCTGCCAGTGGGCGAGATCCGTGGCGGACTGGATGATGTAAACCTGGTTGGTCTGGCCTTGCAGTGTCAATTGGAGCTGACCGCTGATGTCCGGCTGAAGGGTCAACCGCGCCGGGCTGCTCGAATCGGTCGGCACCGCAAGCGGCAGGTCCACGTTGTCAAGGAAGGCGGCATCCAAGCCGAGGCTGTTGGCCGGATCTTTGCTGTAACGCCACTCCAACGTGTGCGTGCCTGCTGACAGATTGAAATTGAATTGCGTCCAGTTCACCTCGCCCGACCACCGTCCCATTTGCTGGTTGTCCACGAAGAACTGCAGCCAATCCCATCCAGCCTCGGAGCTGACCTTGTAAGCGAACATTCCAGTGCCGGCACGGAAATTGTCCGTCAGCCGCAACGAGCTTGTCTGGTTGTCACCGATGACTCCAGAACGCGCCGCATAGTGACCGGTGGCCGCCACCTGGTTTGTGACGAACCAGGGCTGGTCGCCAAAGAACTGCCACGGCAGGTTTGTGGAGAAGCTCCCGGTTTCGAAATCATCGGAGAACTGGTGCGGCACAAATACCGCATTGAGAGTGACGTTCGACCTGACCGTGAAGGATAGCGGATTGGCGATCGTCGAGACACTGCCTTCCCACCCGGCAAAATCATAGTTGGCCGCCGGCGTTGCCAGATACGTCTGCGCTGAATTGACCGGCACAGGTGTCGTGCCCGGCGCGGGAGTCACGGTGCCGCCCGTGGGGGCCTCAACCGTCACAAACACCAGGTTGGTTGGCGCGAAGGCATAGTTCATTACCACCGTGCCCGAGGCGCCTCCGAAGCCGTCCACCGCAATGTGGTAAATCTGATTCGCCTGCACTCCCACGGCGACCTTGCTCCAGTGCGAATTGGGCAGCGCGTCGTCATTGCTGGCAATCGCTGTCAACGCGTAAACATACTCACCGGTGTATAGGCCCAAAAGCGTGTCAAAGTCCGAGCCTTGGGTGTCCACGGTCAAAACACCGTCCGTCGGGGCCTGCCAGGACCACCATACAGACTTGCCGCCGTTGTTGCCGGCATGGTCGGGTTCACCGGTCTCCTTGGTGGCCGCAATGTTAGTCACCGTGCTGGACCCGGACGTCGCCTGCAGGAAATAAGGACTGCCCGGATCCACTGTGGAGCCAAAAATGTCGTTGGGCGAGGCCACCGGTTGATAGTAAACAGTGATGCTTGCCGTTTGCGAAACATTGTCGGCGAAGTCCTGCGCGTAAACCTGAATCGTATTGGCGCCGCTCTGCAGAGAAGCTGGGCTGGTCCAGTTGGTGATGCCGCTGGCGCTGGCCGGCAGCCCGCTGTTCACCTTGACCATGACCTGCTTGACGCCAGACGCGTTGGGCGCAGGGTCCGATGCTGAACCATTGAGGGTGATCTTATTGTAGGTGAAAATGGCGCCGTTTAAGGGAGCCGAAACGGCGGCAATGGGCGGCGTGCTGTCAAGTTGACCGTTCGGCTGAATGCGCAGCCGGATACCACCGAATTCATTCGTGTCAGAGCCGGCAACGACAATCCGGTAGGTGGCCCCCTGCTGGGCGTTGAAAGTGACGTTGGCCTTGACCGCGCCGCTGGCACTGGCGGCCACCTGCGTCAACTGATCCACGCTGTTGCCGGTGTAAACAGCGACAACAGTGTCGAAACTGCTGCCCGCCGTGTCCACGAGCGCCGGGCCGCTGGCCGCCGGCGACCAATTCCACCAGAGGGAATAGGAGGACTGGATCAGCCCGGCGTGCGCCGGTTCGCCTGATTCGATCGTGGCGTACGTGTTGGTGGCAATGATGATGCCGCTGTCAAAGGCGCCGGCCGCCGGCACCTTGTCGGCGTTGGCAAAGTTGTCGTTCTCCGGAGGTCCAACGATGTGATAGACCACCGTGTTGGTGCCATGCGCCACGGTATTCGAATTCGGAAAATCATTCGTCGCCAGGGCGGAAACAATGATTGTGACAATGTTTGAAAACGACGCATTCGTGTAGGGAGTGACATCCACATAACTGCTGTAAACATTGTCGTTTGAAAGCACATCCGGCACCTTTCCATCATTGTAGAAATTGATGGTGTTGGTCGTGCCTACGATCTGGCCCGTGACAATTGCATTGGTAACCGGGAACAGGTCGTTCACGCTGACGAAGATTGGCAAGTTGGTGGACAACAGCACGACCGAGTTCGTAACCGGGTTGAAGTTCATCCGGAGGATGCCTTCGGCCTTGGCAGTAAGAGCGCGATAGGCATTCACGCGGCCTTCAGTCACCGACTTGTTCTTGAGGGCATCAACCGGCACAGCGGATTGTAGAATGCGTTCGCGCACCTCCGCCACCGTGGCGTTGGGCGCAATACTGTAAATCAACGCCGCCACACCGCTCACGTGCGGTGTCGCCATGCTCGTGCCGTCAATCGTGTTGTAATCGGTATCCGAGCCGTTCCAGCAGGAAAAAATATCCACGCCCGGGGCGCCGATATGAACGGTGGTAAGCCCATAATCGGAGAACGATGCCAGATTGTCTTTCCGGTCCAGCGCCGCGACCGCGATGACATTGTCCACCTGGTAATTGGAAGGATAATTCTCGTAAACGTCGTTGTCCGTGCCGTTGTTGCCGGCGGCAGCAATGAACATGACATTGTTGGTGGAGGCCGCCACAATCGCGTCCAACATCACCTGGTCAAAACCTCCACCACCCCAACTGTTGTTCATCACCTTCGCGCCGTTGGCCACGGCGTATTCGATGCAAGTAATCGCGTCACTATCAAATCCGCCATTCTGGCCGAGGAATTTGCACCCCATGATGCGCACCTTCCAAGCCACCCCGACATGCGGAAAACCATTGTTGGCGGCCGCGCCAATGGTGCCGGACACATGAGTCCCGTGGCCGACGTCATCCATCGGATCGCCGGACCCGGTGATTGCGTTGATGCCATGAATATCGTTGGGGAACCCGCTGCTGCCAGGATTCGGGTTGACCCACATCTGGCTGGCCAGATCTTTGTGCGTGTAACGCACGCCAGTATCAATGACAGCGACAATGACATTCGTGCTACCCGTGCTGATATCCCAGGCATTGGTGTTGCTGCCATCCGGGTCATGAATGATGTCCGCGCCGGGTTTGCCGCCATTCTGTCCATAGTTGTTCAATCCCCACAGCGTGCCGTCCTGATACCGGGAATCGTTCGGTTCCGTCAGCATCGTATGCTCCCAATAGTCTGGGCCAACATAGGAGAACAGACCTGAATTCCGCAGCGCCGTCATTTTGGCCGCGAGCGAGCGGGCCTGTTCCTGCGGGCTGACGGCTCGATTCGACATCAAAGCAACAGTAGGTTTCAGGTCGAATACCACCCCTCCCGACACCAGCCGGTAGTGACGCCGCACGGTCAGTCCCGCGGCTTTGAGCGTGGACAACGTCGAAAGCTCGGTGGCCTGCGTAGGATCGGCGAATCGCGCAATAATTCGCGTCGGATGAACTTTGTAATGGCCGAGGTCAATCGGATCAGGATTTTGGGCCCCAACGGTCACAGCCATCAGGCAAGAGGCCAAGGCCAACCAGTAAGCTCGGAATGTCAACATACTCGGTAAATTCCTGTGTCAGATGCCACGCGCGCGCGATCAAAGCCCGGTGCCTTCCGGCGAATAGCTCACCCGGTAGTAACGGGGCGCATTGGTCACCCCTGCCGGATCAAGGAATATGGCGTTGGTCGCCGTATTCAGTGTATTGGTGTAAATCGTCAACGGCTGCCAGCCGGTGTTGTCCAGATTCGTGGCATAATCCACATGGTAAACCGTCTGCGCCGCAACGTTCCAACTGATGGCCACGCTCATGGGCGGCAGGTTGGTCAACCAGACTTTCATCTTTGGTCCTTTGAACGGATCCAGTTCATAGGCGTTGGCTGTCCCGTTGCCGTCGGAATCTATGGTCGTGCTATTGCGTAACAAGGTGTTTACCAGGACCGAAACCTGTTTGGGCGGATTGCTGTTCGGATCCAGCGTCACCACCACCGGCATTGAACTGTGCGGTCCGACGAAGTCCGTCACCGGCACGATTTGGTTGCCAAAGGCCGCGCTGATTTGATCCGGAGTGAGGTTGGCTGACGCGTAATAGATCTTGAATCCCGGTTCGAGAATCAAGCTGCCTTTCAGATCCGTCTGCGCGGTCGGTGAAAACTCAAGGTAGTCCACATAGAGCGCGTTCGCAGTGCCCACCGGCCCAAATGTGATCTGCCCATTCAGTGCGGGATTAAGGAACAAGTGACCGATTGCCGCGTTGTTGGTAAACCCGCGGCTGCTGGCGCCCCGGTCCTCCGCGGCCCAGACGCAGTCCACCGCCGAATTGGCGAGCGTATTCACATTGATGGTGGTGCCCAACAAGGAACCTGTGGCGGGCTTGGTGGTCAGTTGAATGCCCTGACTGCAATCCAACACCACCCCGGCGTCCCAACCGCTGTCACTCAGATCGCCCGAAACATTCAATTGAATCATACCCGCCGCATCGTTGGTGTAGTTGCGCCACTTGACCGAATTCGCATTCAACACAATGTCGCTGTAGAAGGCGTCCATGACACCGTTCTGCATCTCCACTGTGTTCGCATTAATATGAATGGCTCCTTCTGCCAGGTAGGGAATGAGAGTCCCATCGGGCGCGTAAAGAAAGACTTCGGTGGCAATGTAACCGCTGGCTTGGAAGTCCTTGACGTTGTAATGCAGCGCAAAGGCGGCATTGGTTCCCGTGTTGACAAACCGCTCGTAGGGAGCAGTCGGCGTCCCAAAATCCGCAACGTTCGGCACGCTGATCAGACCATTGTTGGTCAAATACAATAGATTCGGGAATTCCGTGGTGTTCCAGTCGGTCAGTGCGCCTGCCGTGTTCAAATCGCCAATCAAAAACTGCCCGTTGGTGCTGACCGTAAGCGTGGTGCCATCCACGTAGAGCTGTTTCATGACCCGGACTGTGTCATCCATGAACACATTCGTGCTGCGGGTGGCCAGGCCATTGACGAACGTCGGCCAGCGGCTTTGCAGGGAGGTGGCATCCACCATACTGACATTGAGGTTTACTTGAACCGTGTTCGTGGTGAAGCCGTTCGTGCTGTAAGTGTAATTGGTTGACTGGGTCGGATCCACCATGACGTTGGTAACGAAACCATTGGTGATCGAATTGGTAATGATGTCGTAATAATTGGTCCACATCCCGGTCCATGCGTACACACTGCCCGAAAGCCGCTGCACCACTGGAATCGTCAGGCTCTGGAGTTTGAGCAGTCCGTTGGTGGACCCCAAGTCGTAGTAGATGCTGGCAACGTCAATGCCCGCGTTCGTGCTGCTCACCAGTTGGCGCGTAGCCACCGTGATGTTGCCCTCGGCCCGCATTCGCGTGCGTTCCAGGTTCAGCACGTCAGCATTGATTTCGATCCGGCCCTCCGCATTGGTGATGGACGCCACCGGCGAAACGGGAACGATGGGGATGTTGTTGGTGACGAACGCACCGTATCCGGCATAGTAATTGGTCACCAAGTTGTAGTAGTAGGGCGACGTGGTGACGATGTTGGTGATGATGTCCGTTTCGTAATTGGTTCCTGTGCCTGGCGTGGGCATGATCACAATGTTGGTCACCACATTGGTTGTCGGTAGCCCCGGCATTGGCGTGTAGATGACCCCCGCGAGATTGGTCTTGAACCAGTCATTGGTCGCGTTGGCCGGCCGGCCCATGGCATACTCCAGCGAGGGCGAGCGACTAAGCTCATAGGCTCCAGGACGATAAGGCATGTCTCCCGTGGCCGCGTTGGTCAGCAACACCATCACATTCGTTTGCTCTGCGGCCAGGCGGTCGGTGAGGAAGAGCTGGTAAAGGTCACGGCTCTGCGTCGCCGTGTTGGTCAAATAGGCGCCCATCTGGAAGGCGATGGAGTTGTAATAATTGGACGCCAGGTCGCTGGGATAGAAATGCACACCCACGTTAAAATTGGTGTCCTGCACTCCGATGATGCCCACGGAAACGGTGAATTGGGTATTGGTTCCGTCCGAATTCCAGTTCGTATAGACAAACGTCGCCGGCGCGCTCAGAAAAAACCCGCCACCCATGCAGAAACCCGGACTGCTGTTGGTTACGCAGGCATTGGGAGCCTGCGCCGTGATCGCGCCGCGATACGAAGTGACCAGTTGCGAACTCTGGAAGCGGGGAAGTTCCTCGCCAAATCCCCAGTAGAGATCCTCGATTCCATAATCGTCGCTATACATGTAATTCGGGTAATAGGATTGAAACGCTCCCGATTGCGTCACCGGATCAATGGAAACGACCGTGCGCGACAAATCTACATTCTGGCCCAAGATCTGGATGATGCCGGTGATATCCGAATGAATGCTGCTGCTCCGGGTGACGATGTTCGTGGCGTCCACGCGGAAGCCGGCTGCGAGCGCACCGTTGTTCTGGACGGTAATGCTGGCGCCAGGCCCATTGTAAAAATTAGCTGCGCGGTGTCGGTAGCCCGCGTCATCCACGGTGTCAAAGTAGAAACCGGGAGCCGCCTGCATGATTCCCGTGTTGGTGAAATTCAGCGTGTTTTGCGTATCGTAAAGGGCCACGCTACCCACGCCAAACAGACCGTAGTTGGCGAATGAAACCGCATCCACCTGGGGGGTGTTGGTTAAAATGCCATAATTCTCGTAAAGCGGAATCGTGGTCGGGCCGGCCAGCAAACCAAGGCTTGGCATCACGAGCAATAACGCCCGTAGCATCTTCATCTTCATAAGGAATCGAACGTAAGTTGGCAAATGTCCCCCCTAACCCTTTCCTACGGACCGGTTTGACCGGTACTCGCGGTTGAACCCGCCGGGTTCAAATACGGATTCTGTCCGGCCCCGGCTTGACCGGTAATAATGGCTTGTTCCAGCGCCTTGATGCTGATTCCGCTCGGATAAACGATTGGCGCGTTGGTGGTGCCATCAAAAGTCCCCCACAAGAAGCCCTGTAACACGAAACCATTTCCGCCCGCCGTCTGATACCACCATGGCCCGACCTTGTTGAAGCTGATTATCGCCGGCATGGCCACCAGACCGGGGCCATTGAGCGTGCCACCGGTTGTCCCAACGGCATTCAAAGCACTGTTGTTGATGAATGACTCGGTAATTCCCCATAGAATCGGCTGTCCAACTGGATCCACGCCCATGTCAGCCGCAGTGAACAGGATGTCGGGTTGCGTCAGCGTGCGCTGCAAGGTTTGCGTCTTGCTGGCATAGTTCGTGATATAGGTATCCGTCCAGACATTCGTCAGCGGCACCCACACGCCAAAGGCGGAGTCGTAATTAACCCGGACAAAGGTAATGTGGTCCACGCCAGGTCGCGTGGCTGTACCCACCACGACGTTGGTCACGGTCACCGTGTTGGTCCCCGTGGTGTTTGTCGTAGTGCCACCCGGAGGCTGTCCCCACGGGTTGCCACCTGTCGTGCCGCCGCCGATGATGCCGGTCTGCAAACCCAACCCAGCCGCAACCGCATTCGTGGGCAGGGTTTCCACGTTCCAGTTTGCCGAATCATAGAGATAGCGCAAACCACCCACGTCATCGCGGGTCAATCCCGAATAGAACATTCCGTAGGAGTAAGTGATATACGAACCAGTGGCGACAGGCCTCGGCGGAGGATCAGCCAACGACGATACCGCTGTGTCGCTCGGCATATTGGGGTCTGTTTCATACTCCATCGCGTCCCAATCGGGTGTAGCATCATAGGGCGCAATCTGGTAGGTGTACATGGCACCATTGACGTAGGAACTGTATTCCCAAGTCACGGGATCGAAGTTACGCTTGATGATCGTGTACCAGAGGACGTTGGCCGGGTCCGTGTAGATATTGCGAATACACCACACGTAACGATCGGCACCAGCCAGACCCATTTCCCCAAGAACCGCACTCAACGCATAGCTCTTCAAGCTGTATAGCTGGAGCGCGTTAGCCTGATAGTTGATGCGGCGCGTGTCGTTCGGGTATTCGTTCAGGTCCGCCGTCATGCTGCGGAATGAAGGCAGGTCGTTCAACAACTTCATCGCCTGGTCAATATCCGCGACCCCGTTCGTGCCGAAGTAATTGAGAAACGCCGAATCAAAACCGTAAGTCAAGGTCGGCGTGTTGATACGGTACTCCTCGCCCAAGTTCTGCGGACCACCGTTGCCATCGTAGCCAAGATTGGCCGTCTGCCAAGTGTCAAGCGGACCAAACAAGGCAAACGCCGAGGCTTTCTCAACTGCTCCAATGATCAGCAGGCTGAGGCAAATTCTGTTCAACAAGCGCAGCATAGGTCAACGAATTCGGATGACGCGATACGAGTAAAAGGCGGTCGCCGAGGATGCCGCTGGCATCGGAACCAGCACCGAGAACGAACTGTCAGGGGCAAATCGCGGGCTGCCCAGATTCGTCCACGTCTTCAAATCAGGTGAGGATTGAACCTGATACACCTGCCCCGGCACGGAATTCCAGCTCACCAACAAGCCCAGTTTTGTCGGTGTGATGCTGGTCTTCAACACGCTGTTCGGATCGGTCGGATCGGTGCCCGCCAGAAACTCGCTCAGGTTGGAAACCCCGTCGCCGTCACTGTCCGCCGTGGGCGCCGGCCATTTGCTGGAATCGGTTCCCCAATACTTCGCCTGCCAGTCGTCCGGCAGACCGTCGTAGTTCAAATCCGCACCCCAAGTCGTGTTGGTGGTGGCCGTGGAAATCGGCGACACCGAGCCATTTCCCAAATCGTAGGCCAACTGGAAGGAGTGGCTGCTGGCCGGCATCAGTCCACGAACGATCTGGTAGTTGTTCGTGGTCCGCAGGGCGCTGGTTGAACCATCCTGATAGACCAGGTAGGTGACGGTGTTGGTGTAACCAGCAAGCGCGGACCAACCCACGAGCAGGGAGTAAGAATCGAGTGCCGAGACGAAAGGTGCGGCCGGCGGAACGAGCGTTTTGTCTGAACTGTAACGCTGACCCGCAAGTTCGAAACCATAGTCCAAGCCCGTAAACGTGGACCAGACCGTCAAAAACCCGTTGCTACCGTTGCTGGCCACCGCCGGCTGAATCTGCTGGCTGATGGTGGTGGTGTTCACGCGGAATTCGTCGCTGTTGGGTGAGCCGTCCGGCTTCAGGAAACGACCATAGACGCCTTCGCGCGACAGGTCCTGCCAGTCACTCGTCCAGACAGCAAGGAAATCGTTGCCGGCGCGGGCCAGTTGGGGAGCAAAGCGTTTGCCGGGATTGCGCGTGTTGATCACCTGCGGTGGGCTGAGCAAGATTCCGTCCGTGCCGACCTGGCAGGCGAGCACGTTCCAGCCGTCCGAAGTATTGCCCAGATTGAACTCGTCCCAAGCGACCAACGCAGTGCCACTCGGTCCACCAATCACCGCCGGGTTCGCGCAGACATTCGACGAGGTGTTGATGAGGAACTCGTCGGCGCGGGGATTTCCGGAGGAGCCATAACGGCGGCCATACACGTCCACGCTATTGTCGAACCGTTGATTCTCGCTCACCCACAGAATCAGGAAATCGCCGTCATCCGTGCCGGCCACGGCCGGCGTGCGCTGGTTGAAAAGCGTGGTTTCGTTGACGCGAAATTCGCCGCCAAATTTCTGGCCGGTGGCGGACATCCGTTGACCAAACACATCGAAATAGGGCCGGTCGAGGTGATGCACCAAGGGTGCGTGTGTAATCGGATCGAACGCTCCCGCCAGCGGGTCGCTCCCGGTCACCTGCCGATCGAGTTGATCGCTCGCCCAAACGATCATCAGCGAACCGTCTTTCAACACAGCCACTTGCGGGTTCATATGCTGCCCCGTCGTGGTGGTGTTTACCGGAATGTCACCCGTGGTGAACTGGCCATCGGGTCCAATGAACCGGGCGAGAATCTGCTGACTTCCTTGCGCCCCTCCCTGCCACACGAACACGGCGCTGCCGTCAGGCAGCATCTGGACCACGGGTTGTTCCTGATCGCCGGCACCTTGTTGATTGACCCGGAAGGTCTGCGCAACTACGGGGGAAAGATAATTGTTCAAGGCGCGGGCGCTGATGCCGAGGCCGCCGCCGTCAGTGGCGTTGTCCTGCCAGACCACGTAGCCTCCGCCGTTGCTGCTCAGGCCGACGTAAGGATGCGTTTGATCTCCCAACATACCCAGCGTCAGGGAGTATTCGCCTCCTTGGGGCGTAAAGGCAGATTGAGCCAAGGCACCCGCCGGGGCAAGCGAGGCAAGGCCCAGTAGAACCAGCCGCCTACCGGCGCTCAACATGAATGACATAAGATTGCGGCTTTCTAGCAAAGCACCCTTTCTTTGTCCACGTTTTCTTCCGAAAAATTGCGCCGTGCTCGACGGCATTGCCAACTTATTCGTCGGTTCTCCGGCCAGCCGGCTCTGGCGCCTGGGTGCCTTGCGCAACCGGTCACCGGCACGGAATCTTGAAGCGTTTGTAGCAATACGTTTGCCATGTTTTGAGGTTGATATCAATCAGTGCTGGAAAATAACTTGGTCCGGCCGGTCCGATCCTCAAAAAAGTCCGTTTGCGTGGCCCCTGCCAGGTCCAGTTCGCTCACCAGGGAACGAAACCCCCAGCGGGTAAACAAATCGCGCAACCGGGGCGTATCCGGCGGCCGGATTAGCAAGGCGTCCAGCGTGATTCCACCGCCTACATCGGTTCGGAGCGTGATCAACTGCCGGTTTCGGTGCAGGGCGTCGGCAGCAGCTCGCAGTCCTGCCCGCAGCCTCTCTGGCTGCACCTTGTCCACGCGCGCCAGCACTGCCTCGCAAGAGCCAAACTGGCGCAGCAATGCAGCCGCCGTTTTCGATCCGACTCCCGGCACCCCCGGGATGTCATCCACGCTGTCGCCAACCATGCTCAGCCAGTCCACTACCTGCTCCGGCAGCACGCCGGTCTTCTCCTGCACCTCGGCAGCGGTCCAGCGCCGGCTGTGCTTCTCGGCTGGATTCACCAGACCCACGGACGGCGAAACCAACTGCATGAAATCCTTGTCGCTGCTGGCGATCACCGCTTTGGCGCCCGTTTCGGCCGCTTTAATCGCCAGGGTGGCAATCCAATCGTCCGCCTCAACCCCCTCGCGACACAGCGAAACCACGCCGCTCGCCTCGACCCAGGCCACGATCTCGTCGAGCTGGCTCGCCAGCGCCGATGGCATCGGCGGTCTGGTGGCCTTGTAGCCGGGCAACAGGGCAACCCGCTCCGCCGCCAGGCCACCGTCCCAGACGACCGCGCAATAGGTTGGCTGTAAATCAGCACGAAGCCGGGAGATCGTTTTCACGAACCCAAAGATGGCGTTTGTAGGTTGGCCGGTTGGTGAGGTCAAACTGCGAATGGCGTGAAACGCCCGGTAGGCGTAGGCGTGGCCGTCCACCAACAACAGTTGCGGCGCCTCTCCTGCGGTGGTCAGGAGCGGGCGCGTCTCTGATCTGTTCTCGCTGGTTTCCATCAGCCATTCAACTTTAAGGCGACCTCGCAGGAATCCTTCCGCAAAAAGCGTAAAGGACGGGCCGAAACCCGTCCTTGTCCAGACAGTTATGTTGCACCCGACGGACCCGGATCACTGTGGCGCAAACGGCGTTTGCGCTGGAATCTTGTTGGGGTCGTAAGGCAGATTGTCCTCGGTATGAATCCGGTTGCCAGCGGGGTCAATCAGCGTCGGCGTGACAAAGATCACCAAATTCTTTTTGGAAGTGAACGAGGTTTCGCTGCGGAATAGGCGGCCGACGAGTGGAAGGTCGCCGAGCATCGGCACTTTGTCCTTGGTCTTTTGCACCTCCTCCGAGATCAGGCCGCCCAGCACGACGGTCTGGCCGTCCCACACGATGGCGCTCGTGGTCACCTGGCGGACGCGAAAATGTGGCAGCGGCAGCGGCGCTTGGAGCTGGCCAACCTGTGTTTGAAAGGACCCCGGATTGTCATAGCCGAGGAACTCGGTCAACGTCGGAATCAGATTCATCTGAATCGTATAACCGTCGGCCGAAACGTTGGGAATCACGTCCAGTTCCGGTCCCAGCGGTATCATCGCAGTTGTTGGCGCGATGATCTGCGTGTTGGCCGCCTGGTTGACCACCTGGGCGAACGCGGATCCCGCCAGACCTAAGACCACTACGAGGACTCCAAAGAACGCTAATCGTTTCATATCAAATGGTTTGTTTTGTCTTGCTTGCCGGCCGGAAACCACTCGGATCACAACCGTCGTATCGTCATTCCCCTATTTCTTCTCTGCAAGTGATTGCACCAGCTTCTTCAACTCGGCCACACTTTGCTGGAGATCCTGAATTTCCACATCCTTGGCCTTGATCTGTTGTTCGAGCTTCTGGTTCAAACCTTGAATGGCCGCCAGCGCCACGCCGCCTTCGTCCACGATGGCAATGTGCTTGTCGCTGTCGCCCACGTTGAAAGCCGCCTTGAAGTCCTGCGCCATGGGACCAATATGGGGCGTGGCCACGTCGTTCGTGTAATACCAACGGGTGATCGGCAATCCCGCCACTTTATCCAGAACCGATTCCGAATCCACCCACTGGAATCCCGACTTGACGTTGCGATCACTGGTAACCGCGCCGCCCGTTGTCGTCCCGGTGCCCACCGTGCCGACGCCAGCGCCAACCGCGCCGGCGTTGTTATAGACCACAATGTTCTGCATTTCGAGGACTTGAATCTGAGCCTGCCGACCGCTCACGGTCGTAACCTTCGGCGCAGACAACACATCAGTGCCACTACGCTGTTCCAACGCGTTGATCACCACGCGGAACTGAGGATCGGTCATGATTCCCGTGATGGTCCCCACCGCAGGGATACTGGTGCTGCCCGCCTGGCTTTGGCGCAAACCGCTGGTCAGGAGTTGGTCCGTTTGCGGATTTGGCGCCACGGAAGGAGTCCC
This sequence comes from bacterium, assembly GCA_021780105.1. GTDB lineage: Bacteria > Verrucomicrobiota > Verrucomicrobiia > Limisphaerales > J093 > JAJXZJ01. The sequence goes on along the minus strand of JAJXZJ010000032.1, from coordinate 36,887 downwards.
GAATGTCCCGGGGAACGTTCCGTAAGGATTGGCCGCTGTGGAATTACCTGAGAAGGACGGTGCCGTGCCGCCCTGGGCGCCCACGTTGCCGCCGAACATGTTCATGTTACCCAAAAACCAATTAAATCCGAGCGCTTTGGCGTCGTCCTGGCCGATTTCAACGAACTTCGCCTCAATGCTGACCTGATCCGGCGTCTGGTTGAGGGCTTGGATTGCCTTGTCAATGATATCCAAGTCATCCAGCGTGGCACGAACCAACAAAATACCCGTGCGATCATTCCAGAAGACCGCCTTGCCGGCCGCATTCTGAAACCCTGCGCCGCCCCCCATCTGACTTGCCATGCCACCGGCACCGTAGCCGCCACCGCCTAGCGTGTTAGTGCCACCCAAGTCCACCCCTGCGGCACTGAAGTAATCTCGCACCAATTGATTGACGTAGGACATCTGTGTATAAGTCGTTACACCAGTCAAACCGCCCGTCCCGAAGCCACCCATGCCGCCACCCATGCCGCCGCCCATGCCGCCGCCCATGCCGCCGCCCATGCCGCCGCCCATCATGCCGCCGCCCATGCCGCCGCCCATGCCGCCGCCCATGCCACCCATCATGCCACCCATCATGCCACCGCCGGCAGCATAGACTTTGGGAACAATGGCCCCACCGGAACTCATGCCGCCCATGCCGCCCATGCCGCCGCCCATGCCGCCGCCCATGCCGCCGCCCATCATGCCGCCGCCGCCCATGGCACCGCCGCCCATGCCCATTCCGGTTACGCTGTTAATCGCCGCTTCGAAATCAAACCCTGACACGCCTTCCAACCCTTGAATAAAGGTGTTGGGATTCACCTTGTAAGTCCGGGTGAACAACTGCGGCTGGTCCGGCGTCTTGCGGGAGAAAATGATCGCATAGTCCTCGATCGAATACTTGATCTGCTTGTCCGCAACCTTGGTGATCGCATCGAGAACATCCTTGAGCGGAATGTTGTGCAGTGCCGGCTCGATCCGGATGTGGACGTCGTTGCGCAGGTCAAACGGTTCCGGCGGCGGGGTGTTCACCGGCTGTCCCGTCGTTGGATCCACCGTCATCGTGCCAGCCGCTTGCGTTTGAATGTCCACCCACGGCGCGATAAGAAAATTGATTCCCTGGCGCGAGGGGTCACGCAAGCGCACTTCCTTGTCCAAGAACTTCACCACCTCGCTGAGTGGCATCCCGATGTCGGGGAACTCCACGTCCTGAAGGATAATGTGATTGAGTTTCTCCTCGATGGCATGGCGTCCCTCGCCGGTGTAAACGGAGTTCGTCCGGGCGAAGGGGTTGGCCGCGTTGGTCACATTCCCGAAACTGACGGGCGGATTCCAAGAATTCTCCACCTCGATCAGCTTTTCCTTGGCAAAGTATTCCCGCTTTTTGGCCTCTTTCGTGTACCGGGCTTCCTCAATCAGCTTCAGGTAGTAGTAGGCTGCCTGGTTGCTGGGTTCCTGCTTCACCGCTTGCTTGAGCTTGGCCTGGGCCTCGTCCAGCTTGCCCATTTCATAGAGCAGCTTGCCATCCTGCACCAAGGTGCCGGTGGCGATGTGTTGCTTCTGCACATCTGGCAGGAGGGCAAGGGTTTCCTTGTCGGGCATCCGGCCTTGAAGATCGCCAAGCGTCTTGTCAACCATGGCCATTTCTTTCTGACCCTCGGGATTCTTCGGATCCACTTTCAAAACCCGGGTCAACTGAACCTTGGCTTCGGTGTATTCCTGCCGGGCGTAAGATTTCTTGGCCAGCGCCAGATACACCTCGCAGAAGCCGGTCACGGTTTCCTGGCGCTCCTTTTCGATACCGGCATCGCCGATGCTTTGCACCAACGCCCACGCCTGCTCGTATGATTTGGCGGCGCTGCCCAAGTCACCAGCCTTTTGATCGGCCTGAGCTTCCTGAAGCGTGCGCCGGAGCACGATGGATTGCTCCTGTCGGCGGACATTTTCCTCTTCGGCCGCCTGGCTGGAGGTGGTTTGGGCGTGGGCGGTGGTTGCGGCCACCGCCAGGAATAACGCCATGCTGAAGGTGATTAGGACGGATCGACTCATCGTCTTGGCTACGGTTGAAACGGAGGACATAAAATCGCTACTTGGCTGGTTGCGGCGCGGCGGCCCAATGAATCGTTGTTCGCTTTCTCGTCTGGCTGTCTTCAAGTGTAACGTCACTCTGGCTGATGGCAACGATATTGTATGCCACGCCACCAACGGTAATTTTCTGCCCCTGACGCACATGGGGAAATAGCTTGTTGTCAACCCCATAACGGAGGTCAGCCGCATAACCGGCCACTTCATCGTAAGGCTTGTCCTTGCTCACGCTAACGGTCTGTTTCGAGTCTGACAGTTCCAAAACGACCTCGGTCGGGTCTTCTTTCGGCCCCTTGACTTCTTTCAGCGTGAAGGCGTCTGACTTGTCACCCACGCCGGCGATCCGTTGATACGGATGCCAGAAAATGTTGTTTGTCGCGGCTTCCCGTTTCACCCGGAAAGTATAACGCGGATTGGGACCCGCATCCCGTAATCCTTCAAATTCGATCGTCGTATGCAGCGGCTCGATGTTGGTCACGATGAGGGCTTTCGTGCCCGTGTCTTCCCGCGGGATCAAAATCCTGTCCGGCCCCGGCTTCTGCACCCATTCGATGGGATTAAAAATATGGTGGCCATGCGTCTCCAAGGGCATGGGCACACCGGTCTCCAAGCGGGCCAGTTCCGCTTCGTTCGTGCTGAGATCGAGCGGCTTCAGCGGCTTGATGTTCCGTGTTTCATAACGCCGCGTGGCCTGTTCCAGCGTGTTGCGCACCGACGCCACCTTGATCGGCAACAAGGCCGCGGCCACCGCCAATCCCACGAGCACGACACTCAGCAGGACCTTCTCGTAATGCTTTTTTAGAAACTCCATGGGCTACCTGCTGGAATCGCCTGCGGTGGGTTGTTGATTGGCGGGATCACCGGGCGCTGGCCCTCCTCGGGCCGCGCGAGCCGGTTTCGCGGACGCCCCCGCCCTGCCACCGTCCTTGTCAAGCAATCGCACGGCGTCAACCCGGAGAACGACACGGAATGGCTTTTCGTCGAGCACCACCGTCATGCCCCCCCGCTTGATCGGCGGACGACCGCTGGGAGACATTGCTTCGGGCGGCGGCGTGGCTGGCATGTTTGGGAAATACCGCCGGCCATAGCGCATCATCATCAAATATCGCGAGTCCATGGCCGGAGTGGCGCCGGGTGCCTCGCCATTGGCGGTCACATTAGTGTCCAGCACACTGGAGGGCGCGGTATCCACCGTGACATTCTTGACGACAAAACAATACCGGTTGGTGGCCAATTCCTGCAGCACGGCAGCCAATTCCGCGGTGAAGCAATGAAAGGTAAACTCGTAGGGCGTGACGATGGCCAATTCGTTGGTTTCCGGCTTCTTGCTCCAATAGTCCGACTGGCCCGGTGTGGGGCTGGGGGTGTCCTGCGCCGTGATGGACACACGCCGGATGCTGTCGAGCGCCAGCACGCGGGCGTTGAAAATAACTTTGGAAATCGCCCGGATCGTCAGCAGCGCGTCCGTGAGCGGCTGCACGGTTTTGGCCTCCACCGACATCAGCGGTTTTTCAGCCGCGAAGGTAAACGCATAGTCTTGCGGCAATTTCACGCCGGCACTGGCGGCGGAGTGGTGCAACTCGTCCACCGTGTTCTCGAGAAGAATCTTGAACTGCCCGCTGTCAATGTTCGTGGGACGAGGCACCGGCACAAAGGCTTTGCGCGCCTTGACCAGAAAGGCTTCCAGATCCTTTTCCTGGTCCTTGGCGGCCTCGATGTTATTGACCTTGGCGTTGCCCGGCTGGGGTTCCTTCTTGTCCAGCGTCTCCATTTGCTCGGTTTGGGCTTTCAACGCGTCGGTGATCTGGTGTTCCTGATCAATCTGGGCGTAGAGGAAATAGCCGCCGAGACCGAGCAAGCCCAGCGCGACCGCGCCAACGATCACCAGATAGAGATTCTTTTTAAGCCAGGCCATATCACTAGAGCTTGATGGGCTTCGCGAGCTTCAGCTTGACGTCAAACTTGAACGTTCCGGTGCTCTCGTCCTGTTCCATCTGGCCCGCCAGCTCCGTGCCGTTGGTGCCGTGTTCAAAATAAGGGCTGGCGTCCAGTTGGTTCTTGAGTTCGATGGCCAGCCGGTCATCCGCCGAAGGATCAAGCTTGTTCCAACTCACCCCGCGGCAGGTCAGGTTGATGACTTGGATGGTGTTGGTGGAAGCTGGACTGGTCGCGGGCTTGGCCGCGGCGGTATCGGCCGCCGCCGTCGCGTCCGCCGCCCCCGGCGCGCCAACCTGAGCCCCGGGCGGCAGCTTGATAAGTCCGTAACGGATCATCATGCGGATGTCCATCATGGGGCGCGGCGCCTCGGCCTCTTCCTCCTTGGCTTCCTCCGAACCTTCGTTGCTCTGCGCCGCCATCCGCTCAATCCACAGGCCGCTGCGGATGCCGGTCCGGCTGGTGTTCGCCTCGGTGCGTTCGAGCACCCGGCGCAGCTCGCCGATGAGATCGATCCATTGGAAACGGGCACCGATCCAATCCGTGTATTGATCCACCGTCTTGCGGGTGTCATCGCGTCGGTGGAGCGCGGCGGTGAGATCGTCCGCCTTGCGTTTCAACTCGTCCAATTTGGGCTGGCGCTCGTCAATCGTCGACTGTTTTTCCGCGCGGAGCTTGTCGAAAAACCAGCCGATCGCAAACACCACGATGATGAGACTGACGAGCGTGGCAACGAAGTAAGGCTTTTTCTGGTTGAACTGCTGGCGATTGAGGATGCTCTTCGGCATCAAGTTCAACTCCACCGGGCATTGTGCCGGCGACCGCAGTCCCACGCCGACCACCTCGCCGAAAGCGTGCGCCACCTTCGCCAGCTCCTCCAAGTTGACGGCGGGATCAATCTGGATGTTGCGGAACGGATTGAAGTATTCCACCGGCACGTTCAGTTTTTCCGCAAAAAACTGCGCGGTGTAGGGCATGATCGAAGCCCCGCCGGCCAGGAACAACCGTTGTGGCGCGGAGCCGCCCTGCTGGCTGCGGAAGAACTGGATGGTCTGGTTGACCTGGATGTGCAGCCGCGTGAGCACCTGGCGCGCAATCTTGGAAATGGCCGCCTGTTTCGGGTTGTCCGGCTCCTCGTAGGCGCCGCCCAAGCTGACAAAGCCGTCGCTCAGCTTGAATTTCTCCGCCTCGACAAACGGCATTTTCGCCTCTGCGGCGAAGTCCTGCGTGATCGAGTTGGCGCCGATGTTGATGCTGCGCGAAAACACCTTGTCCTTCTCGAAGAACAGGACGTTGCTGGTCTTGGCGCCGATGTCCAGCAGCATGGAGCATCCGTCCAGATCGCCGTAGTTGTAGCGGAAGGCGTTGCACAATGCGGCCGGCGAGGCGTCCACCAGGTCCAACCGCAGGCCGACGCTCTCCGCCGCCCGGAACAATCCCTCGACGATGTCCGATTTGATTGCCACCAGGAGCACTTCCAGTTCGCCCGATGGCAGCGTGCCGAGAATCTGGTAGTCCCACACCACCTCTTCCAAAGGAAACGGAACGTTTTGTTGCGCTTCGTATTGGATGATCTGCGTGATCTTGGAGGAGTCAACGGGAGGAAGCTTGATGAATTTCGAGAAGACGTGGTAGCCGGGCGCGCAGACATTGCAGGTCTTGGCGGAGAAGGCCTTGCTCCCCATCAATTCCTGCAAACCACGCAACACGACGCCTTCACGGGCAGAATCCTGGGCGCCGGCCAATCCCAAGGCCTTGGTGCCGTAATTCAAGAGCCGCAGCGTTCCGCCCTCGTTGATGTCGAACTCGGCCAGCTTCAAGCTGCCCGCGCCGAAATCAATGCACAAAAATGACTTTGAACCCAACATGCGTTCTTCTCGAGTTTACAGCAAAGTTCACGCCTTTCGATATAGCCAGAACCGGGCCAAAATCGAGAAAGTTCGATGGTGGTTACTGGAAATAAATCGAGCGGTCAAACAGAAAAATGTTTCTCCGCGATTTTCGTCCTGCGTTGTGTTCCTCAAATGCACAAGTCGTCAATGTCGGTTGTCTAAGTCTTGCTCATGCCGGCTGCGGCCTTCCGCTTGTTCGTCGCCCGACCGGAAGCCGGTGCCGCGGGCCGAAACCAGGCGATGGTCCGTTCCAACCCCTGCTCCAGCGGCACCTGCGGCCGCCATCCCAGAAGTCGTTCCGCCCGGCTGGTATCCGGCCGGCGTTGTTTGGGATCGTCCTGCGGCAGCGGACGAAAGACAATCCGGCTCCGCGAGCCGGTGGCCCGGATGACGGACCGGGCAAATTCCAGCACCGTCAGCTCGGTGGGGTTGCCGATGTTGACCGGCAAATGCTCGTCGCTCATCATCAACCGATACGCGCCTTCCACCAGGTCCGAGCAATAGCAAAAACTGCGGGTCTGGCTGCCATCGCCATAGACCGTCACCGGCTGGTGACGAAGCGCGGACCCGATGAAAGACGGCACGACACGGCCGTCGTTAAGCCGCATGCGGGGCCCGTAGGTGTTGAAAATCCGGATGATGCGGGTTTCCAGGCCGTGCTCGTTGTGATAGGCCATCGTCATCGCTTCGGCAAAGCGTTTCGCCTCGTCGTAACAGCCCCGCGGCCCGATCGGGTTCACGTTGCCCCAGTAATCCTCCCGTTGGGGATGCACCAGCGGGTCGCCGTAAACCTCCGAGGTGGATGCCAACAAAAACCGCGCGCCCTTGTGCTTGGCCAGGCCCAGTGCCTTGTGCGTGCCCAACGAGCCTACTTTGAGCGTCTGGATGGGCAGTTCCAGGTAATCTATCGGACTGGCCGGCGAGGCGAAGTGCCAGACGAAATCCACCGGTCCGGCCAGGAAAAGGAACTCGGTAACATCCTGCTTTACGAACCGAAAGTTCGGATCGCCGGCGTGGTGGGCAATGTTGTCCACCGAGCCGGTCACCAGATTGTCCAAGGCAACGACGTGATGGCCGCGCGCCAGGAGGAGATCCACCAGATGCGAGCCGAGAAAGCCAGCGCCACCGGTCACGACGGAAACCGGCGGTTTCGCTGGCGATGGGCCGCGTGTCCGTTTCCGGTTCATGACATGAGCGTCGGGTTTGTCAGCATAATGCTTTCCGCCGGATGCCGAAGTTTCGATTCGACTCACTTCGCACCCGCGCCGGTAAAGACAGCAGGAATTGTGCGCAGAAGAATCTTGAAGTCCAGCCAAAGCGACCAATGATCAATATATTCCAAGTCCAGCCGGACCCATTCCTGAAAATCCCTGACGTTGTTCCGGCCGCTGATCTGCCAGAGACACGTCAGCCCGGGACGGACGCTCAACCGCCGCCGGTGGGCCGGATCATCGAAACGCCTGACCTCGTCCACCGGCAGCGGACGCGGCCCGACGAGGCTCATTTCACCGCGCCAGACGTTGATGAGCTGGGGCAGCTCGTCAATGCTGTATTTGCGCATGAACCGGCCGAATCCGGTGATGCGGGGATCATTCGTGACCTTGAAGACCGGCCCGGACATTTCGTTCAACGCTTCCAACTCGTGCCTGAGCTGCTCGGCGTTGGTGATCATGGAGCGAAACTTGAGCATCGTGAACGGCTGCCCGTTCAAACCACTGCGCTGCTGGCGGAAAAACACCGGCCCGGGTGACGACAGCCGGATCGCCACCGCAATCAACACCATGGGAACGGCAAGGAGAAACAGCAAAATGGAGGCCCCGACGAAGTCGAATACCTGCTTCAGCAACGCGGACCACGACTTCTCGGGGCCGGTGCTGAACACCAGCATTGGCCGGCCGTAAAACTCGTCCACCCGCGTGCGTGAAAGCTGCGTCTTGAAGAAATCGGCGATCAACCAGACGTCCACACCCTCCCGCTCGCAGACCTCGATCGCCTGTTCGATCTGGCCAAAGTAGATGTGCTGAGGAATGAGGATCACGCCGTTGGCGGAGTGCTCATGCATGAGTTGAATCAGCCGCTCGATCGGCTCCTTGTCGAGCGCCACCTGCGCCACCACCTTGAGGTCGTCGCCCTGGGCGTTCTGCAACTCCTCCTGCAACCGTGCCGTGTCCTCGCGCGTGCCCACCAACAGCAACCGCTTCTGACTTTGCAGCCGCCCCAGACTGCTCTGCCGCCAACGCAGCAACAACTCCTCCTTGAGGAGGATCAGCACGTAGCTCATGAGACCGAAGTAAATGATCACCGACCGGGCAATCACGGAGCTTACGCGGAACAACCACAAAACCAGAATCACCCCCACCACCGCCCACACGCAGGCGCGGAACAAACGCCACGAAGTCTCGCGCAACGATGGCAACAGGGGACGTTCGTAAAAACCGCTCAGGTGCAACAACAACGGCGCACTTGGAATGACAATGACCAGCAACCAGGCATAGAGTTCAAACGGCTGGATTTCATGCTGACCGCTCAAGAAGGGCAAATGCCAATGGCGGCGTATTCCGTGGGCGAGATACAACCCCACCCCGTAGAGCAGGGCGTCCAGGACCATCTGAACTCGCGTGCGAATCTCTTTTTGGCGTCGCAACATCTTGTGACTGGCAGTAATTCCAACCTAATCTGGAGGGAATTCAAACAAATCGTCCGTCAACTCGCAACGCCGGAGATTCACCGCCGCGCCTCCCGGTCGCTCTGCGACATGGCCGACGAGGCCCGGGGCGCCGGCGGCGCGACGGTTTGAAATTCAGGCACGGCGGCCTGGATGAATTGCTTTTCCCGTTCGAAAGCGGCGTCCTCCTCCCCCGGAGGACACACCGTGAAACAACTGATGTAAGCCCAGCGCGGCAGCACTCCGGTGCGCAACAAATCCAGCGTCAGATAGCCGATTCGCGCCAGGTGGCTCGCTGTGACGCGGTGGGCGGACACGAACCAGAAGGTGTAAACGCCGTTCAGCCGGTGTATTTCTCCCGCCTCATCGCGCCATGCCCGGCTGGTGACAAACTTCCGCACCGGCAGATTGTAACCATGCGGCTGGTCCATCCGGATGCTGGTGGTTTCCTGGCGGATGATCTGCCACCCTTGAGACGTGAGGCAGAACTCCGGCTTGTGAATGCTCGTGCGATCCGAGCCCATCAAGACGACCATCAGCATCACCTCCACCCCGCTGGGCGCGGTGTAAAGCCGGCGGTCAAAGGTCGTGTCGGCCGGGAGCGTGGTCCGTTCCACCTCCGTGATCGGGATGTTGGTCGAAGCATATTGCCGGACACGTTCCGGCAAAGGCACCTCCAAACGGCCCTCGGCGCCGGCCTTCACCAGCTTCACGCCCGGCTCGCCCAGCCGCTGGATCGCCTTCAACCGCAGCAACGTTGCCGCGCCGCTGGCGATGATCAACACCCCCGCCAGAGCGATTATCCACTGCCGTCGGCTCATGCGGCCTCCCGTTTCACTTCCGCTGGCGGCACCTCTTCTGAATCCCGCAACCAATGTCCCAAGGCAAACAACAGCAGCAAGGCCATGGCAAACGTCAGAAACCCAAACCATTCATGCACCACCTCGCCGGCGCGCTGGCCAAAAGCCTCCGCCGCCAGGATGATTCCCACCAGCCGCACCACGTTGCCCGCCACCGCCAGCGGCATGGCCAAAACGACCATCAACGCCCGCTTCCAGCCGGTCCGAAACGTGGTGAATCCATAAATCGTCGTAAGCGCCAGCAGCGTCACCAGGCTCCGGATGCCACTGCACGCGGCCACAACCTCATAACTATAGTTCCCTTTCGGATCGAGGATTTGCGTGCCGTTTTGCAGCACCTGAATACTCAGCCCGTGACGCACCACGGCCACCGCTATGTCCGTTGAGATGCGCCGCAGCGGCACGGTAATCGGGTCGGATATGGTGCCGATCGGAATGCAAAACGCCAGGAGCGCGAAGGGAAAGAGACTGGCCGTGGCCAGCCGCCAACCCCAGGCCGTCGCCATCAGCGCAAAAATCCCGACCAGCAGCGCCACCGCCGAGACCCGCGGTTGCTGAATCAAATAGCCCACGATATGCAACACCGTGGCGCCAGCCAGCAGCGCCAGGCCCGCCATCCAGAGGTCTCCCACCTTGGCCAGCAACTGTTTGCGCTTCCACCAAAACAACGCCAAAACCACAAATGGCACCAGCAAACCATGAGAATCCTGGGAGTTGGGTGCCGTGTAGGTCCGATACAGCCAGGTCAGCAGCGACGGTGTGTCGAGGTAGCCAAACGTCGAGTTTCCCACGAACTGAAAAAGCAGGAGCCACGCCGCCAGCAGACCCAGAAACACCCCCTTGTTGGGCAACTGGCGCCAGACGCCGCCGAATTCCTCGCGAAACTGATCCCAACCGCTTCGCCCGGCGGTGGACACAGAGACTGAGGAGCCATCCATAATGCGTTCATCAGACACCACCCTCCCGGCGCGGCTCAATCAAATTCTACACCGCCGGCTCGTCGGACACGTCCATCCGCTCGAACCAATCCCCCAACATGCAGAGCGCGGCATACGCTTCTGCCAGCAGCGCCGTCAACGCCGTGAGCGCGGCCGATGGCACCACCAGCCACACCGGCAACCATGCGCGCCCGCCAAAAAAAACCAGTGCAAACAGCCCGGCCGGCACCACCAAAGCCAGCCCCAGCGCCAGCATCTGCCCCAACATCATCAACATCTGCTGTCCCATCGCCTCGAATCCCTGCCCCCGCCCCAACCCGCCGAGCTTGACCCAGGCCGGAAACAGCAACACGACGCCATTGACCAAAAGCTGCGAAATCAAATTGATGCCCGGCGCCAGAATCATGACGCCAGCCCCCCAGGCGACCCGCGTGGCGGGCGTGACCGGCACTCCGCCGATCGCGCCGGACGACACCAAGATCAGCGTGACAAACAGCCATTGCACCACGGTCAGAATCGTGACCGGCGCCAGCACCTCGCCCAGCACCACCTGCCGGCCCGGCAGCGGCCAGGTCTTCAGCAATTCCATCGCCGCCAGATCCTGGCGGAAATCCATCACCATCATTTGCGGCCCCAGCCAGAACAGCAGCGGTGTCCAGGCAATCAGCATTCCCGTCACAATTTTCGGCGCCAAGGCCCCCGGCGTTGTTGTCGCGCAGATCGCCGCCATCGTCACGACTCCGATGCCTACGCCGGCCCAAAGCCGGATCGTAAAGATGTTGCCGGCGGAAATCAGGTTCTTCCAAAGCAGTGCCACGGCGCGCGGACCCGTCGGCCGCAGCCGGAAAGGCGCGCCGATCCGCCGCCGTTTGCTCCGCGTCAGGTGCCAGTTGCCGGCGCGCATGGCCGCCACAACTTTCGCCCGCCGCTCGGCGAATTCCAGCGTCGCTTCTTCAAATGAGGCCTCCGACCGCACCGCCCAGGCATACAACGCGGCCACCACCGCGAGCGCCGGCAACACCGCCAGCGCGAACGCCACCCCGTCGGCCGCCAGCATCGGCCGCAGCAGCAGCCGGAAGGGCAACAGCAGCCAGAAGGCTGGCCCGCTGACCGCGACTTGTTTCAGATAGTCCGTAATCTGCGTCAGACCGCCGAGCTTGTCCCACGCGGGTGCCGGCACGGTGGCACGAACCCAAGCCACGAGCACCATCAACACCACGCCCGCGACGCCAAACACCAGCCACCGGCGCCGCGACGGCGTCATGCCCTCGTCCAGCAGCCGCGTCATCACGAACATCGCGCCCAGCCGGTGCATTTCCAGCGCGCTGACCACCAGCCACCAGCCGATCCAGTGCCACCACCAGTGACCGCCGCTGGCAAACCGCCCGGTGAACACCATCATCAGCAGCGAACTCAGCAGGATGGGAATTTGTGCCCGCAGAATATGGTAATGTATCAGCGTCCGCCGGCTAAGCGGCGCGGGAAACAGGAACGCGATTTCCGCCTCGCTGAAGTTCACCGCCGCCCGGCGCGACGGCAGGAGCCAGGTCAGCAGCACCATCGCGGCCATTCCCAGGGCACCGAGCATTTCCACCAACGGCCGCACGCCGTCCCCCAGCGGCGAGACGGCCAGACGCGCGCCGCGCGGTCCCATGCCCAGCATCGGGCCGATAAACAGGAAGAAGAAATAGGCGCCGCCAACCAGGGCGCCGAGCAGGTATTTCGGTTTGCGCAGCCGCCGGGCCTGCATCCGCAGGCGATTGCCCCACGAACATGCCTCCAGGTAAACCAGCGCGCCGTTCACAACCTCGCCTCTGGTTCCGCCGGCTTCGTCGTGGCCGTCGCGCGGAAGAACACTTCCTCCAGACTCGTGTCCGGTGCGGATTCCGCGAACTGCCGCCGCACGTCCTCGATCGTTCCATGTGCCACTTTCCCGCCCTGTTTCAAGATCAGCAGGTGCGAGCAAATCTCGTCCACCAGATGCAACAGGTGTGAGCTGATGATGATCGCCATGCCGTCCCGCGCGCGCCGCAGGATCGCGTCCTTCATGCCGCGGATGCCGTAGGGGTCCAGCCCGGTCAGGGGTTCATCGAAGAAAATCACCTTCGGCGAGTGCAGCAGGCCGCAGGCAATGGCCAGTTTTTGCTTCATGCCGCGCGAAAGTTCGGGCGGCAGGTTGTCGGCTTTGTCGGTGAGTTCCAGTTCGGCCAGCAACTGCGCTGCCCGCGGCTCGTAATCCCGCACCTGGTAGAGCCGCGCCGTGAAGTTCAGGTGTTGCCGGACGGTGAGATAATCGAACAGCCGCGGTTCATCCGGGAAATACGCCAGCTCCTGTTTCGCGGCGACCGCCGACACGCGGAGATCACTGCCCGCCAGCCGGATGCTGCCGCGGGATGCCGGAATGATCCCGGACAAACAGCGCAGCGTCGTGGTCTTGCCTGCGCCATTCGGCCCCACCAGGCCCATGACTTCGCCCGGCTTGACGGTGAACGAAAGATCCCGCACGGCGACAAAATCGCCGAAGAGCTTGGTGAGTCCTTCAACTTCGATCATAGACCGTTGCGTGCGCTGAGTTGGACAGAGCTGACGGCGGAGCGTAACGACGAAAATGGAGGGCGTAAAGCCCGTTGCGCCAGGCGGCCGTGCCACGCCCGGGGAAATACTCACTGACTCGGACACCAAAGCCATCGGTGACACGGCATTTCATGCACAACGGTTGTTGGTATTTCACAGGCCACACCGGCAGCGAAGCGAATACCTGTAATCTTAAATGCGAATTCCCGTAGTAACAGTGGGGCCTGGTTTGGATTAACGGGACAACGGCTGCCATCTGGGCGTGCCAGTGGCAGGGCAGACGTAAAAAGACCGAGAGCAACGCAGTGAACAGAAAGGCAAGCGCTGCCAAGTCGGTTCAGGCAATCAAAACACAAACAAAACCTATGCGGAAACTTCTTATTACATTAGCGGCCGCCGGCTTGGTCGCAAGCATCGCGCCGAGTCAGGCGGCAACGTTGGACACTCTGGGACCAGGTATGGGAACCCTGAGTATTGACGGACTCACGTTCAGCGACTTCGTCTGGACGCCTTCTCCAGGGGCACCCGCGGCCAGTCTGATTAACGTATCCACGATGGACTTCGGCATCATTGATGGTCGTCCAACCTATGGAATTCAACTCCAAGGACCAATGTCGATCGCGGGTGTGAACGCGATTGACATCGGCCTCATATACAAAGTTACCGCGAGCAGCGCAATCATCGAAGACATTTACAATTCGATGGTGGCTGGAGTTCAGTTTGGCGATGGTTTCGCGGCAATTGATGAAGTAGTCCATGCGGGTGGCTTGGGTGGGGCTGTGGTTGGCCAGAGCAGCATTGCCAAGTCGGTCCTCGGTGGTGTCCTGTGGAATGATCCTCAAGATCCTCCGCCGGAGGCACTTGATAATTTGATCTTTCCCAGCCAGCAAGTGCTCACGGTTGAAAAGAACATCAACTTGACGGGGCTGGACCCGGCTACCGTGGCCACGGTGACAATCGTTGACCAAGGCTTCTCGGTGCCCGAACCGGCGACTTACGCGGGCCTCTTCGGACTCGGATTGCTCGGATACACATTCTTACGGCGCGTCCGCGCGTAATAGGCTATTCACTTCGTCTTCAAAGGCCGGCTCAAGTATGAGCCGGCCTCTTTGTTTTCAGTGACATTCCAGTGTTGCCAACGTTTCCGACACGCGATCCGCGAGCTCACTTGAGTAGCGATTGCTGCCGTTAAAATACCTGTAATCTCAGATGAGCATTCCCGTAGTAACCAGCAAGCACGACTCCGGGTAACGGGGCAGCGGGAACAAGCGTGGCGTGCCAGTGCAGGCGATGCTCGGGCTACCGATGAAACCGCCGAGTAGTAACAGATGCAGTCAGACTCAGTTCGTCCGCAGCGGGTAACAAAAAAGGAAAACTATGCGAAAGTTATTCATTGCAGCAGTCGTTTCCAGCCTAGCCACCAGCATGGTGACAAGCCAGGCTGGAAGCATGTTGTTAGACACGTTGGGGCCCGGTGGAAACACCCTGACGATTGATGGTCTCACGTTCAGCGATTTCGTTTGGACGCCATCGCCAGGGGCGCCGACGGCCAGCCTCATCACGGTATCCACAATGGACTTTGGCAGGCCGGATGGTGTGCATCCGACGTTTGGCATTCAACTTCAAGGTCCCATCTCCGTGGTGGGCATGAACGGAATTGACATCGGTCTCACCTACAAAGTCACCGCTAACGCACCCATCATTGAAGACCTCTACAGTGCCATGGTCGCGGGTGTTCAGTTCGGTGATGGTTTCGCCGCGATTGATGAAGTCGTTCACGCCGACGGCGTGGGTGGCTTGGTGGTCGGTCAAAGCAGCGTAGGCAAGTTGGTGTTGAACGGCATCGCCTCGCACGATATTCAGGATCCTCCCGGCGAAGCGCTCGACGAGTTGGTGTTTCCCAATCAGCAATGGCTCACGGTCGAGAAAAACATCAATCTGACGGGACTCTCTCCCAATACCGTGGTCACCGCCACTCTGATTGATCAAGGTTTCTCGGTGCCGGAACCTACGACCTATGCGGGCGTCTTCGGACTCGGATTGGCGGGATACACGCTCGTCCGGCGGCTGCGCGCGTAATCGGTTGTTTGGACCGTCTTCACGGGCCGGCTCAGGTGCGAGCCGGCCTTTTTGATGTCAGCGCCGATGGTCCCTCGATTTCCACGGAGCCAATGACCGAGAAGCGCAACCGTCCGGGCAAGCTGGCGCTTTCAAATACCGTCAGAGGGGATCGTTGCGGAATGGTTTTGCCGCTCAGGGTTTCACAAAGCCTTGCACCTTGAGCCAGAAGAGGCAGTCGTTCGCCCAAGGATGCGGATGTGCGAACGGCGGTTTGTCACCGAGACCCATGCCATGCCCTCCCTTCTGGTAGATGTTCAGCGCAAACGGCACGCCGGCCTTCCGCAAAGCCACGGCAAATTGAAGGCTGTTTTCCACGGGCACGACGTTGTCCTCCCACGTGTGCCAGATGAAACACGGCGGTGTCTGCGGCGTCACCTGGAGCTCATTGGAAAGCAGCCGGACCAGCTCCGGCGAGGGATGCTTGCCCAGGAGATTCTCCTTGGAACCTTCGTGGGTAAACTGGCCCATGGTGATGACGGCGTAGCACAGAATGCCGATGTCCGGCCGCGAACTCTCCCGCTCAATGGGGTCGGCGGCATCCGGCTTGCCGGCGTCGAAATGCGTGAGCAGCGTCGAGGCCAGATGCCCGCCGGCGGAGGATCCCATGATGCCGACGCGCTTGGGATCAACCTTCCAATCGGCGGCCCGTGCCCGCACCAGGCGCACGGCGCGCGCGGCATCCTCCAGCATAATCGGGTGCCGGTAGCCGGCGGAACCGAGCCGGTATTTCAGGACAAACCCGGCGACACCGTGCTGGTTCAGCCAGAGTGCATAGTCGTGACCCTCGTAAGGTGCCAACCCGGCGTAGCCGCCGCCCGGGCAAATGACGATCGCCGCGCCCGTGGCGACGCCTGGATCGGGCAGATACGGTGTGAGCGTAGGGATGTCTTTGTCTTCCTTGCCCAGCGCGCCCGGCGCGCCGTCCGGCCAAAGCGGCAGTGGCGGCTGCATTTCCGCGCGTGCAAGGGCCGACGCCACCAGACAGACGGCCAGCAGAGAGATGGTGTTCATGGTCATGATTTCAATATGATGTTGGCGTGAACTCTAGCCAGCCATCGCGCGCAGGGAAAGGTGATTTCACCCTCGGAATGTGGCCAATCAGATCGTCACGATGAGGGTGAAACAAGGACGTGGGCAACCAAACGCCGGCCATCGGCCCACAAAACCCCGCATTGGCAACGACCGTTGAGGCAGCCCAAGACGGGATCGCATTGGAGAGCCAACGCCATTCGACCCGGGGCCACCCCGCTGGCTCACGCTCGTGCGACCATCCGCAATAACGGGAACAGCAGCGCGCATACGCCACAGCCCGCCATCGGCTTGCCCGCTTTGTCCCCGCGGCGAAACCTCGCGGACAGCCCATGGGACTGCTTGCGTCCGCCGGCCTCCGGCCCCGCGCCACACTGGATCGCATCCAAGTCAGACTGGAGTCGTCGAACGCACGGAAATTCTGACGGACTTTGCGCCCAGCGACGAGTGGGTGGCAGTGACGTTGATGACGCCCGAGGCGTCGGGCAGCGTCTTGATCCACACCGCGCCCACACCGCCGCTGTCGGCCAGTGGAAACGGATTGTCGCCGACGATGACGCCCGGTCCTTCGAGGCGCAGCCTGACCTCGCCACCGGCGAACGCCCTCGGCGCGCCAAAGCGGTCGGCCGCGCGGAACACCAGGCGCGTCGCGTCCGAGCCGTCGCCGACCAGCTCCGTATCATCGGCACGCAGCCAGAGCTGGTCATGCCCGGGGTCGGCGGAAAAGGAGCGCGATAACACCCGCTCGCTGCCGAGGTAGCCGTCAATGCGCAGTTCCGGCCGACCGGCTTCGTCGAGCGCGAGGTTCGCAAAAAACGGCGGGTGCTTGAGATGCGGAAAGCCGGCGCGCTCCGGCTGGAGCGTCGCGTGATGCCGGTCGCCGATCCAGAGTTCAAGCCGGTCGCAGTTGGAGAAAATCGCCGCGTGTTCGCCGGGGCCACGGGGCGTTTGCGGGCCAAAATCCCAGTAGAAATTGGGTTCGATGACCGGCCGCGTTTTCGGATCGGCCTGCGCCAGGTAGAACGAGGCGCCGAGTTTCGGGACGCGGAAAATGTCCGCCACGCCGGGACATTTCACCCCGTCATAGGCATTCATCAGGCTGCCATAGTCGAACGCGCACCAGGCGATCACGCCGCAGAGGCGCGGGTCCGCGGCGGCTTTGTTGTGCGCCTGGGCATGCCGCAGGGCCTGCTGCTCCTGGAGCGCGACGTCCCCGGCCCGCCGATACTTGCTGTCAAAACCCCGGCGGGCGGTGTAGTTGAACTGCCCCACCGCCTCGGCCAGCAAGTAAGGCACGCCCGCCGTCGGACCTTCGACGCCCACGCTGCCGTCGGCCGCCGCGTGGTAGTCGTCGAACGCGAAGACGTCCTCGTGCCATTCCTGCTTCCAATTCTTGCGGGAGCCGGGCGTCATCGAGCCGGAGGTTGGGCGCGAGCCGTCGAGTTCCTTCGCCAGTGCCCGCGTGCGCCGGTAAAGCGCCTCGTCGTTGGCGGATTCGTTGATGCGCACGCCCCAGATGACGATGGCGGGATGATTGCGGTCGCGGCGCACCATGTCCCGCACATCGCGGACGGCCAGGTCCTGCCAGGCCTGGTCGCCGATGTATTGCCAGCCGGGAGGTTCCTCCCAGACCATCAGGCCCAGCTCGTCGCAGGCGTCGAGGAAAGCTTCCGCCTGCGGGTAGTGGGAGCAGCGGACGATGTTGCAGTTGAACTCGCGGCGCAACATTTCAGCATCGCGGCGCTGCACCCGCGCCGGCATGGCGTGCCCAACATAAGGGAACAACTCGTGCCGGTTCAGGCCGAAGAGTTGAAGGCGTTTCCCGTTCAGGAAAAAACCATCCGGTTCGAAGCGCGCCTCGCGCAGACCGATGCGCGTCCGGTAATCGTGAACCGCCCGCCCGCCCGCCCGCAGCGTGACCACCACCTCGTAAAGGCGCGGCGCATCCACGTCCCAAAGGGCCACGTTGCCGAGCCGCTCCAACGCGAGCGTGACTTCCGTTTCGCCGGTCCGCTGGAGAAAGACCCGCTGCGCAGCCCGGGCGATCCGGCGTGGACCATCCATCAACGTGGCTTCCAGGCAGAGCGACGACGACGGCAGCACCGCGGCATCCAGCGTGCAACGGACTTCGACGCGCCGATCCGGTTCGAGCACGCGCACCGGTTTCGCAAACGCGTCACGAATGAAAACCGCCGGCACGGCCCGCAGGCTGACGGGGCGGCAGATGCCACCGGGCAGCAGGTAATCCACGGCCCGCGGACCGCGCGGCGAACCGGCGGGCGGCACGTTGCGCCAGCGCGCATCCACGATGACGGCGAGCACGTTGTCCCCGGCGGCAACCCGGTCGGTGACCTCGTAGTCGAACGGCAGGTAGCCGCCCAAATGTTCGGGCAGCGCGTGGCCGTTAAGCACCGGCGACGCGCCGATCATCACACCGTCAAACTGCGCGAAAACGCGGAGTTGCTTGAACTCCGCCGGCAGCACGAAGTGGCGCCGGTAAATCCAGCGATCCTGCCACTGCGCCGGTTCCCATTTCTGCCAGGAAAGGCTGGCGACGCAGTGCGGCAAGGTGATCCGTGCGAACGCAGCGTCGTTGAAATCGGGCACCTGCGCGCCTTCGGTGAACCTGCCGCCGAAGCGCCAGTCGCCATCCAAACGCAACGTGCGGGCGGCCGCACCGGTCCCGCCGGCGACACTCCGGCAACCCAGCAACGGTGTGGACGCGAGCGCCGCGCCGCCGAGCGCGCATCGCCGAATGAAGTCCCGCCGCGCCATGCCATCCGCCGTGTCGTGAGTTGTGATCATGTTTCGTGTGCCAATACGTGCTGCCGGGCCGCTGGCCGACGCAATTGCCCGAGGCCCGTCGCGCCCGTCATATCTCAGACGCGCCGGGCGGGTGATGTATTCCAGGATGGTTCAATTCGCCCGCCACGGGAGCGCAGCATGGCCGGTCTGTCGGCGCGCGGCAGAAGACGCCGCGGACAAGCGGCGTCTCCGGGCGGAGGGCGTGATCGTGCGGACGACCGGAACGGCTGCTGCCGACGCCAGGAGGCCCGTCCGCCAGCGCGGTCAAGGCAGCCCAGTGTTGAAGGCGTGTGACGTCGCCTCCGTTCTTAAATTCCCGCATTCCCCGACTGGCCCGACCAATGCGACGTGGGCTATACTGCGCCCATGCAAATCCAAGTTCGTCAGCCCACCGACGCGGAGATCGCGAAACTGGGCGTGTTTGCCTGGCCAATCTGGACATGCGGCGTGTCCACCTTCGACTGGGATTACGACGCACCGGAAATCTGCTACCTGTTGGAAGGGCGCGTCACGGTGAACACCGGCACGGAGTCCGTTTCGTTCGGCAAGGGCGACCTCGTGGTCTTTCCCCAAGGGCTTTCCTGCGTGTGGCAGGTGCAGGAGGCGGTCCGCAAGCATTACCGGTTCGGCTGAGGCAGCCCCGCCGGCGATTCAGTTCTCTGCGTCGCGGTCAACGCGTTGATTTGCCGGTCCAGTTCCGTGGCGCGTGGCTGCGCTTCGGCCAGCGGCAGGCCCTTCGCCATGCCGGGCCGTTTGTGGCCGGTGGCCGTGAGCCAGGCGTCCTTCAACATCCGCTGGCGCTCCTGGACCAGCTTCAGCACCTCGGCAGCGTGCGGGTAATGCGCCAGCATCGGCGCCACGGATTCCGTCTCCGCAAGCTCCGCCGGCGCGCCGAAGTGCCGCAGCAACGGTCGCACCATGAGCCAGTGGCCGGTGTCATTCGGATGCACGCCGTCGCCGGCGAGATGATAAGCCGGGTCCTGCCGGCGGCGCTCCGCGAGAAAACGGTTCATCGGTCCGTGGACGTCGAGCACGGTCCAGCCGTGGTCGCGCTGCGCGAGCAACCATGCCGCGCAGTGGTCCAGCACGTCGTTGTAATTGAACGCGGGCGGTGGGTTGGGATTCCCGGCCGTGGGATCGAACGTGGGCGGCGTGAGCAAAATGATCGGCGCGCCGGCGGCGGCGACCTTCTCCCGCAGCCAGCGAATGCCGTCCTGGAACCGCTCAAATCGCCCCGCGTCGAACGGCAGGTAGATGCCGTCGTTCATGCCGTAGCAGGCGATGACCACGTCCGGTTTCGTCTGGGCGAGCACGCGGTCCAGCCGCTCGTGCAGGTCCGGCCGCGGAAACGCCCCGCCCGCGTGCCCCGGCTCCGACAGGCCGGACACCGTTTCGCTGGGCAGGCCGAGATTGAGGATTTCACCGCGCCACGCCGGAAATTGCAGCCGGACGAACGTCTCGAAGAACTCCACGTATTGCCCGCTGTAGGTGATGCTGTCGCCGAGGAACAAAATCCGTGCCGGCGGCAGATTTGTCGGCGCGGCGAACCCACGGATGCCCCCTGCCCCACAAACCAACATCGCCAGCAGAAACCCGCCCGGTCGAAACCATTGCTTCATCGTCGGAACGATAGCGCAACGCCGGAGCGCGACGAACGAAATTTTCGCCGGGCAACTTCGCGTCATCGACCACCCGGCCAGGGCCGGCACACCGGGGCCGGATCGGTGCAAACTGCTTGCACGAGTTCTCCAATCCGCCATGATCGCCGCGAACAAACCATGAACACGTCGCTACTCCTCCCGCGAACTGCGCTCGCCGTGCTCGGCGCCGCGTTGACCACCCTCGCCCTCGCCCACGCCGCCGATCTCGTCTATGCCAAGGACGGCTCCGGCGTCTTCGGCTACAAGGACACGCCCAAACTGCCGTGGTGCCAGTGGCTCGTCCACGACCCCGACCGCCCCGCGCCGAAACGCGTGGACCCCGGCCCCGCCGGCCCGCCCGCGCCGGCGCCGGCGGACGCCATCGTGCTCTTCGACGGCAAGGACCTGTCGGCATGGGAACCCTCGGACTACAAGGTGGACGACGGCTGCATCGTGGCGGGCAACGGCAACTTCACGAGCAAGCAAAGCTTCGGCAACTGCCAGATTCACCTCGAATGGATGGCGCCGGCGCATTTCCAGGGCCCGTGGTATAACCAGGGCAACAACGGTGTGTTCCTGATGGGTCTTTACGAAATCCAGGTGTTCGACTCGTTCAACGTGAAGATTTACCCGGACGGCGAGGCCGCGGCGATCTACGGCCAGACGCCGCCGCTGGTCAACGCCACGCGTCTGCCGGGCCAGTGGCAGACCTACGACATCGTGTTCACCGCGCCGGTGTTCGACGGCGATAAATTAGTCAGCCCGGCGCGCGTGACCATTTTCCACAACGGTTTGCTCGTGCAATTGAACCAGGAAATCCACGGTGAAACCGGGCATCGTATTCTACCGGAATACAAGCACAAGATCAACCGCGGGCCGCTGGTTCTCGGCGGACACGAATGTCCCGTGCGTTTCCGGGACATTTGGGTCCGGCCGCTCTGAACCAAACGTTCGCCAACGCGCCGAAACGGCGCGGCTCAGCGCCGTTTCACGAGAATCCACGTCGCCGCCTGTTCGCCGGTGGCCGGATCGTGGACGCGTAACGTGTGTCGGCCTTCGGTCATCCGGGCGCAGACACCGCCGGCAGCGCGTTTGATCGCGAGCGAGTCGCTGGTCCAAACCAGGTTCGTTCCGCCTTCAGCCCTCAACGTGAGCCAGCGGCCCGCGTCCGGCAGGTCGGGATCGAGAAAAAACGTCGTGCCCGGCAGCGGCGAAATCAGACGCAGCGGCGTGGCCGACGCCGTGTCCACCACCGCCCGGCCGGTGAGCCAGTTGTCGGCGGAGGCCAGCCAATCGCGGTATTCAGCGGGCAGCCGCACGCGGCCTTCGGCGTCATAATCGGCGGCGGTTTCCAAAGGCGGCAGCGTGCCGGCGCGGAATTTTTCCGTGACGGTGCCGGGCCACTGTTCGGTCAAGCGATGACCGGTGATGGGCTGAATCGCCGCTTCAACAATGTTGGCCGGGCGGACAAACCACGACGTGCCGTAGCGCCGGTGCAGGTGCTCGAAAAGTTCGTGCAAGATCGGTGCCGCGCCGCTGACGCCGGATACGCGCGCCATTGGTGTGCCGTCGAAATTCCCCACCCACACGCCGACGGTGAATTCGGGCGTGTAGCCGACGGCCCAGTTGTCGCGAAAATCCGAGCTGGTGCCGGTTTTGCACGCGACGGGAAAGTCGAAGCGAAGGAACGATTCGCTGCCAAAAGCCAGCGTCCGCGCGGCATTGTCGCTGAGCACGGCGGCGATCAACCACGCGTCCGCGGCGTCGGCCATGCGCCGTTCCGGCGCCGCAGTGGACGCCTCCGTCGCGAGCAAATGGTAAGGCTGGAACACGCCGAGCCGGGCGAGTACCGCGTAAGCGTTGACGAGTTCGAGCAGGCGCACGTCCGCGTTGCCGATGGTCAGGCCGAGGCCGTAGAAGTCGGCCGGTTTGTCCAGCGTCGTCAGACCGCACTCGCGGAGCAACCGCTGCAATGCCGGTGCGCCACCCACCGACGCGAGCACTTTCACCGCTGAAATGTTGAGCGAATTCGCCAGCGCCATTCGGTAGCGCATCGGACCATAGGTGCGGCGGTCGTAATTGACCGGCCGGAAAATGCCCGTCGGCGTCGGGAATTCGGCCGGAACGTCGGCGACGATGCTGGCGGGCGTGGCGCCCAGGGCGAAGGCCAGCAGGTAAGTGAACGGCTTCAGGGTCGAACCGGCGGAACGCGGTGCCCACGCGCCGTTCACCTGGCCGGCGGCCGGCGCGAAATAATCCTCCGATCCCACCAGCGCGAGCACGCCGCCGGTGCGGTTGTCGAGGATGACGACGGCGCCGTCTTGGGCGTGTTCGCCGCGCAACCGGCCGAGCTGCTCGCGCAGGATCGTCTCGGCCACACGATTCAATTCCAGATCCAGCATGGTCGCGATCCGGCACGGCGACAGTCCGCGGCGCTGGCTCAGGATGAGGTCCACAAAATGCGGCGCTTGGAACACCCGCCGTGGCGGCTGGAGCCGGAGCGGTTCGGCGCAGGCGCGATCAAGCTCGCGCGCGGTGAGCCAGCCGTTCGCACGCATCCGGCCGAGAATCCACTGCTGCCGCTTTTGCGCCCGCGCAAAATGCCGGCGCGGGTTCAGTCGCGACGGCGCCTGTGGCAGCCCCGCGAGGAACGCAGCTTCCGCAACGCTGAGGTCGGCAGGCGGTTTGCCGAAATAAAATTGCGCCGCCTCCGCGCAACCGACGCAAAGGTTGCCGTAGTCCACGCGGTTCAAATATTCGGTGAAAATGCGCTGCTTGTCCCAGACTTGCTCCAGCCGGAGCGCCTGCGCGGCCTCGATCACTTTTGTCCGCAGCGTCCGCAGTCGCGGCCGGGCGAGCTTGATGAGTTGTTGCGTGATGGTGGAGCCGCCGGAGATTACGCGGCCGTGGCGCAGCCAGTTCCACGCAGCGCGCGTCGTTGCCAGCCAGTCCACGCCGGGATGGCGCCAGAACCGGCGGTCCTCGGCGGCAAGCGTGGCGTCCACGAGTGCGACAGGAATGTCGTGGAACGCGACCCGCCGGGCAAAGGCGCCGCCCTGCGGCAACACGCGCAGCGGCGCGCCGTGGCGGTCCACGAACTCCGGAGAAGCGGTGGGAGGTGAGAACAAACCCGGCGGCAACGGCACCAGCGGCAACGCCAGCCAGCCTCCCGCCAAAAGAAACAGCGGCGTCAGCGCGAGCAACAGCAATCGCCGCCAACGCCGTCGCAGCAACGACGCGACGCGTGCCGATGGAGGCGTGGGCGGTTGCATGATATGCCGTGGACAGTTCACCGAAACCCCATGGCAGGCTTGCGCCGCCGGCGGATTGTGTCAACCACGCCGCGTGCCCGCCGCGGAAAATCTGGACGGCGGCGGGCAGCCGGTTCAACTTCCCGGCGCCGGTTCCGGATTCTGAATCATGAAACTCACCGAACAAAAACGCGCGTTGACCGTGGTGGTTGCCGCGGCGCGGGCCGCCGGGCAATTGATGCGGCGGAATTTGCGGTCGCCCAAAACCATCAATTCGACCACGCGGCACGACATCAAGCTGGAACTGGACGTGCGCTGCCAGAAACTGATCGCGCGCCGGCTGCTGGCGGCGTTTCCCGCGACGGCGGTGCTCGGCGAGGAAGGTGTGGCCGGCGACCCGGATTCGCTGCTGCGCTGGGTGGTGGACCCGATTGATGGCACGGTGAATTTCACCTACGGCATTCCGCACGCCTGCGTGTCCATTGCGCTCCAACTGCGGCACGCCGCAAGCGACGATGACGCGTCGTTCACCACGATGGTGGGCGTCGTTTACGATCCGTTTTGCGACGAGTTATGGACAGCCATCCGCGGGCAGCCGGCGCGGTTGAACGGTCGGGTGATTCGCGTCAGCAACCGCAACCAGCTTGGCGAGGCGGTGATTTCGCTGGGCTTCGGGAAGGAAGCGGCGGTGCTGGCGGGAATGCTGCCGGCGCTGGGCGCCCTCGCCCATCGCGTCCGCAAGGTGCGGATCATGGGCGCGGCGGCGCTGGCGCTGACCTACGTGGCGAGCGGGCGGTTTGACGCGTATCTCGAACCGGGCCTGCGGTTGTGGGACATCGCGGCCGGCGGCTTGATCGTCGAGTGCGCCGGCGGCGAATTCTGGTGCCGCCAGGTGACGGGCGAGCACGTCTTCGAGATTAACGCCAACAACGGCCGCTTGCGGCCGCAACTGGAACGTCACCTGCCGCGACGAAATTCCGCTTCAAAAAAGCGCGCCACTCCCGCACGCTTCGCCGCGTGAAACGTTTCTTCTACGTTTTGTTTGCAATCATCATGTCGGCGCCACCCTTGATCCGCGCCGACAGCCTCGTGCAAATCCACACGCCGCTCGGCGACCTGCTGCTTCAGCTTTACGACGCCGACAAGCCGGCGACGGTGGGCAATTTCAAGCGTTACATCACGAACGGGCTGTTCCGCGACACGATGGTGCAGCGCTGGGAGCCGGGCTTCGTCATCCAGGGAGGCGGCTATTGGATCACCAACCGCAACACGACGAACGCGGACTTCAGCACCGTGGTGACTTTCGGAAACATCACCAACGAGTTCAACGTCGGCCGGACGTTCAGCAACACCTACGGCACGATCGCCATGGCGCGCGTCGGCGGGCAGACCAATTCGGCGAATTCAGAGTGGTTCATTAACCTGACGAACAACGCGTTTCTCGACGGCGTGGACGGCGGATTCACGGTCTTCGGCACGACCCTGCTGGGAACGAATCTGCTGAACCGGTTCAATGACACGTCCACCAGCAACGGCATCTGGTATGTCAACCTGGGAACCGCGCTGCCAACGCTGCCGGTGCTCAGCAGCGCTCCGACACTCAACGACCTGGTTTACACCGACTTCTCACTACCAGCGTGGCCGCAAGTGACCGCGCATCTCAACGCCGACGGCACGCGGCTGCTCTCCTGGAACAGCCTGAGCAATTTCGTCAATAACGTGGACTTCACCACGAATCTGGTCGCACCGTGGCAGACGCTGGTCAGCACCAACGGCACCGGCGGCGAGATGCAACTGCTCGACACGAACGCGACCGCCACGCCGCGCTTCTACCGCGTGCGGGTGGAGTAATCCTTTGTCGGCGGATGCGCCTGGTGCCGGCCGAGCTTTCGCACCCAGGCAAACGCGACCAACCCCAGCCCGGCAACGACGGCAAACGCTGCCGGCTCAGGCACCACCGTAATCGTCCCGCCGAGACCAAAGACGTTGCCGGTGAGCGGCCACCCCGCGGCATCCGACAGATCCCCCGCCAGAAAATAGACCGGCGCGCTGCCCACAGCCAAACCGGTGAACGAAATGGAGGCCAGGGTAAAGCTCGCGGTCAACGTGGTGGAATCCACGTTGACATACTGGCTTTGGCGGAGCGCAGCGGTGTCTTCCAACGAAGTCTCGTCCAATTCCACAGCGCCCGGCATGGTCAGATCGGAATGCTCCAGGCTGCCGAATACGCCCAGGTCGAGCTTGGATTCCGGCGGCGGGAGGAACGTGACCGCCGTGGCGGAGATCACACTGGGATCGAAGCCCAAAGTCAGGCTGTAAGCGCCGAGGCCGGTCACCGCGGCAGGAACCGGAACTTGCGTGGTAGGCAGGCCGGAGATGACCAGTGCAATGCTGGTGGTCTCGCCCACTTGAATCGTTTGCGCGTCCGGCAGCACCGAGACGATCAGGTCGGCGGAAACGTTCATCGCGAAGGCGAAACAGCCGGCGCCGATCGTCGTGGCGGTTAACTGGGTATTCATATCAGAGTCGTTGGTTTGGGTTGGGTGGATCGGTTGGTTGCCGTTTGGTAGTGTTAGTGACACGGCGCGCCGCCCGGATTGGTAAAGTGCCGGGTCAAAATGCGCGCGTCCGCCATGGTGACAAACCCGTCGTTGTTCACGTCATACTTCGACAAGGAAGAACCCGCGCGAATGGCGGCCAGAAGCTCTGCGAGGTCACTGGCATCCACGCAGCCGTCAACGTTCAAATCAAAGGCGGACTGAATGGGTGGCGGAAGAACGGCGGCCAACACTCGATCAGCCTGGATCAAACCATAGCCGGTGTCGTAGTCAAATCCGGCCGACGCCATGTCTATCGCCGACGCTTCCAGAGCCGTCTTGACTGTGGTGGGCGTCAATGCCGCCTGCTGCAACATCAACGCGGCCACGGCCGCGGCGTGGGGTGCTGCTGCCGACGTGCCAAAGAAGTTTGGCCAGCCATCGCCTTCCGGGTCCAATCCCGCCGCAAAGAAGGTGGTGTTCCCGCCATCGGGCGCGATAAACTCAGGTTTGAGGCGAATCTCCGGTGTCCCATCCGCGTTTACTGGCGTTCCATCCGGATTGAAGAAGATGCCCATCGGTCCCGCAGAGGAGAAGCTCTCCAACAACGGCGGCGCGATCCCATATACGGTCGTTCGGTAATAACGGGCGGCGCCGACGGCGGACGCTCCCGTGGCGTTGGCATGGCCAAACAGCGAGCCACTGTCGGTATTGAAGGGAGCATCAACTCTCATCGCGCCCGACCAGACGATCTTCATCATCGCCGCCGGAGCCGTCCCGCTGAACCACTGGATGCGCAATGCGAGCTGAGTGTTGTTGGCGGACGCTTGGTAAGCGAAGATTTCCGTGGGATCACCGCCAAGGTTGTTGCTGTAGCTGCCGATCCGGAAGCCTTTGCCATCCACCAAATAATTTCCGTCACGGTCGCAGAGATAAACGTCCAGGTCACCACTGGCGCCGGGACTCGATGCGCCGGTGCTCGCGTAGGGTTGCGCCCATTGGAAAACGATGATCGTCTGCCCCTGGTCGAAGGTTACGGGCAAGAGCGTCGTGTGATTCCCGCCGGCCACAAACTCATGCATCTGCCCGCCGTAATTGACATCCGTGTCCAACACGCCCGACGCCCGGTAACCACCCGGCTCCTCCCATCCCTGCCGCGCGTCATTACCGGCCGAGGAAAAATAAACCGCGCCGCTGGCGGCGACGGCATTCACCGCCTGGGCAAGGATGCCATC
Source organism: bacterium (assembly GCA_021780105.1). GTDB lineage: Bacteria > Verrucomicrobiota > Verrucomicrobiia > Limisphaerales > J093 > JAJXZJ01. The sequence continues at coordinate 9,299 of JAJXZJ010000032.1, read as the reverse complement.
GGCAAACATGGGTTCGTCGAAGTAAATGACGTCATCCACGATCACCTTGCAGTTGCCGCGCAGCGGGTCAGCCAGGTTCAGGATGCCCAAGGCAAAGTCCGCCTCGCCATTGAAAGCAGTATTGAAAGCAATGCCCGCTCCCGGCGCGACGTCGTGAATGATTTCCGCCATCGCTCTGCCTTCATCCGTTCCAGGACCGTTTTCCGCCGCAATGTCCTCAAGGACGTTCACGGACAGAGGCAGATCATTATACAGCTCGCCCAAACCCGCGCCGCCAAGCGAGTCGAACGAGTCTGACAGCACGCCCACGTTGACTCCCGTGCCGTCCACCGCAAATTCAACGCGTGCCGTGGCGGACTGCATTGCGAGGTCGCCGCCGCTCGTGATCAAGCCGGTCCGGGTGGCCGTCCAGCACGGTCGCGCGAAGCGGAGGCTTTTCAGGTTTTGCAGTTTGGGGATTGCCGCCACCGGCAGCGGGCCGGAAACCATGCGGCCGGCCACCACGGGCCTCGACATGCCTAACGCCGCGAGATCGCTGGCCAGTTTCTGTGCGCTTGAATCTGCAATGGCGTTCACCATCAGAACGCCATTGTGGACAGATGGCATGATCTGGGTGTGGACGGTTGAAGGTGCGACCCGCGCCGGCGAACCGGTCTGACTCCGGTAAAGCCGCACCAGGACCGGATCCGCTTTTTGCGGCGACGCCGTTCTCCCAACGGCGTTATTGGCAGTTGGTCTGTTGGCGGAGGTTGAAGCACCAAACACGCTGGCACCTGCAAAGAGCAGGCCGGTGACCAGCGCGGCGGACAAAGAGCGTTTCATGGTTGGCAGGATCAGCGTGGTTGCTTGCGTTTCGGGCGCTTGTCGGGTTACCCACCGGCCCAATGCAGACGAACCAAGGCGGGGACAGGCGTTGAGAGGAGTGAATCACGCTGATGCCCTCCATGCAAATCGAATGTCTCTTTTTGCATGTCCCCTATTCAGAGGACAGAATTGAAAGGTCCGGTTTACTCGCCGCCGCGCCAGCGCGCCAGCTTCACACGCAGTCGCTCCTGCCGCGCGGCGTCCACACACAACCCCGGCAGGTCGCGCGACAATTCCTCGAATGCCGGCACCTCGCCCCACGCGGTAACGGTGAACAACTCCGTCGCGTGCGCCGAGGCCAGGCCGACCTCGCGGCTTTTCCGCTCGAACCGTCGGCGCAGCGTGGCGCGCCAGTCGGTCAGGTCGCGCGGCACATCCATCTGGTGACGCCCCACCCACGGCAACCATTCCGTGATCTGCGACTGGTGGCACCAGCTCATATCGGCAATCACGTCGAACGCCGGCTCCACGTCCACGGCGAGATCGAACGCATTTTCGCCAAACATGTAGCCGTCATAGACCGCGATGATCACCGGCGTCTTGCACGGCCGTGATTGCGTCTCATCGGCCGGATATTCCGGCGTGAACGTGTGCGGCACATTGATGAGGTAACCCACTTCACGCACCGCCTGTGCCACCGTGAGGTGGTCGGGATGGACGCCGGCCAGCGGGTCGGCCGGCAAGGGCGGGCAGAACAAATAATCCGGCTCGAATTCCCGGATGGCCTTCCACAACGCCGCGAGAAAATCCGGCGTCACACGCAGGCCGACTTCCCGCGAAACGCGGCCGTCCGGCAGCGACAGCAGCTCAAATTCATAGCCGCCCAAACGCACCGAGTTCAGTTGCTCCACCAGCCGGAGACGCGCGGTCTCCTCACGAGTTCGAAAATGGTGTCCCGCGGCGCCGTCGGTGCAGACGATCACCTTGCCCTGGAATTCCTGACCAAGCTGCCGGCGCCACAACTCGAACGTGCCGGCCGCCGTGAATTCGTAATCGTCAAAATGAGCGTGAATGAACAGCGCCTTCATCGCCTGAGCCCGTCATTTTCCCGCCGGAGCCGGACGCAACCGCACGCCTTCGAGGCTCAGGAAAACCGGCGCCGGGCCAACGCCGATCCACAGCCGATCCGCGTCAAACCGGACGCTGGCATGATCGGCGGCCGCCGCCGATGCAAGCGTGTTGCCCTTCGCCACTCCGGTCAGTTCCAACCCGAACTTGCTGCCCTGACCGGTGACACCTTTGATCTCGGCACGCCGCCTCAAGCTCGCCGGCAGTGCAATCTCATGCGGCTCACCAAGCGTCCAAGCCGTCAGTTTCTGGCCGCCGTGCGCGTCGGCGAACAGCAGAACAAAATCCTTTCCGTTGCCGGTGTTGAGCCGCCTGACGATGCGGCAGCCGGCCAGTTCGATCGTCATGGTTTTGATTGCCGTGTAGGCCGGTTTGGGCGTCAGGTCCGGCCGGACCGTGCCGAAATTGTGCTCGCGCTCGGAGGGATCGTCGCCGTCGTTTTTCCAGTCATACCAGATGGACAGCGGCACGCTGGCGAGGAGGTTGGCGAGTTGCTGCCGGACGATGAACGCCGCCTGCGTTTCGAGCGACACACCTTTCGTGTGCGTCGCGTAACCCCACTCGCCGCTGATGATCGGCATCTGTTTCTTGCCCATGGGCGCATAACGCTCGATCAACAGGCGCAGCTTCGCGTAATCCTCCGCGGCGGTTTCCGGCGGTTGGCGGTAATCGCGATACGGATGCACGCTCACGGCGTCAAGCTGGGCCAGCACGCCGGACGCGCAAAACGCCTCAAGAAACGGCAAGGGGAACTCGGACGAAGCGGGACCAATGATCGTGGCCTCGGGGTCGGCGGCGCGGACGGCCTGGCACGTCGCCAGCGCCAGCGCGGTGTATTGCGCCACGTCCGGCTTTGGTTTCCAAAAGAAGATGTTGGGTTCGTTCCAGATTTCCCAAATGACGCGGCGGTCTTTGAAGTGCGTCGCCGCGGCGGCCGCCCAGCGCGCAAACGCCGCGATGCTTTCCGGGTGCTGCGGCGAGGCGACGTCCTTTTGTTCGCCGCCAAGGACGGGGTTCCGCGCGGTCACGGTCTGCTCATAAAGCGGATTGGAGTAATCCAGAATCAGGATTGCCCGCATCCCGCGGCTGGTGAGGTTGGTCACCAACTCGTCCGGCGCGGACCAGTCGTATTGACCGCGGGTGCGCTCGATGCCTTCCCAGCCGAGGTCCATGCGAACGAACTTGAAGCCCGCGGCGGCGATGCGGTCGAGGTCCCTGGTGTGACCGCGGTTGAAATGAATGTTCACGCCCACGCCCGCGGGCAGGATAAGCGGAGGCAAATCGGCCGCGTGAACCGCCGCGCACCAGGCGGCCAGGAGCAAGGGAAACCACAATTTCACAAGTAAGAACCTTTCACGCGGCAGGTGTAAACGCAACTCGCCGGCGGCGCAAGCCCGACCGACCCGACCGACGCTTTTGACTCGACCCGGCCCAGAACCTGCTTTTATTGTCGTGTCCGGAGCGGCTAATGGTGACGCTGGGTGGCGTTGCGCACGTTGCCTACCTTCGGAAGTCGGTGGTTGGTCATATTACCCATGAAGCGTCTCTGGATTTGCGGATGGTTGTTGCTGGGCGGCATCACGATGAATTTGCACGCCGCCGGCACCAGCCGGTTTGAATTCCGTCTGCCGCAGCCGACGGCGTATGTGTTTGAGATGCCGAGCGTGAAACCGACGACGGCCGCCGGGCCGGCCTGGCTGCGCGCCCGCCGCGAACACGGACCGACGAACCTGATTCAATTCGGCAGTCAGGTGGTCTTGCGGCTGACAAATCCGGCGGCGCTGCCTGACCTGCTCGCCACCAGCCCGCTCAAGCTGGAACTTACCGTCACATCGAATCTGTTCGTGCTCCGGGCGCCGGACGCCGTGATTGCCGCGCGCGAGGCCCAACGCCTGGCCACATTACCGGGCGTCACGGTGAGCCATCCGGTCCGGCGCCGCGCGATCCAGCGCCAGGGGGCCTATGCGCCGGCGCCGAACGACCCATTCTTCAGCGGCCAGTGGCACTTGGAGGACCGCGATCCGACCACCGCTGTCCCGGTGGGTTTCGACCTGAACGTCCGCGCGGCCTGGCCGGTGACGCGCGGCGAAGGGGTGGTGGTGGCTGACGCCGATGATGGCATGGATATGACGCACCCTGACCTTGCCGCCAACCTCACCAACACCAACCAGTGGAACTTCACCACGAGCCAGCCCGACGGCTCGCACCCGTCCACGTCGCAGATGCACGGCACGGCGGTCGCGGGACTGATCGCCGCCGTCGGCAACAACGGCGTGGGCGTTTCCGGCGTCGCCCCGGCGGCGCAACTGGCGAGCTGGGTCATTTGGGACGCGTCCGACAACATCGCGGACGAACTGCAACTGATGGAGATGTATGAGTTCCACCCAAACGCCGTCAGCGTCGAGAACCACAGTTGGGGCAGCGTTGGCGGCGCGCAAAGCCCGTTGCCGGAGTTGGAGAACACCGGCATCCAGAATGCCGTGCAGCAAGGCCGCGGCGGCAAGGGTGTGGTGCTCGTCCGCGCCGCAGGCAACTACCGGCTTGACGACGGCGGTGGCAACGCCGCCATCGGCAACGGCAACGACGACGGCTACACGCAGGATCCGCGGGAGATTGCCGTCGCCGGCGTGCGGAGCACCGGCCGCGCCGCCAGCTACAGCACGCCGGGCGCGAACGTGCTGGTGGCCGCCTTCACCGGCGACTTTCTGGTGGACACCCCGGATGGCGGCACCACCAATTATCCGAGCCTGTTCACCACCGATCGCATCGGCGCCTTGGGCTACAACTCCGACACGTCCAACCACCCGGATTACTGCTTCGGCGACACTGGTTTTGACGGCACCTCCGGCTCGACGCCGCAGATCGCCGGCTTGTGCGCCTTGATTCTGTCCGCCAATCCGCAGCTCACGTATCGCGACGTGCAGCAACTGCTGATTTTTTCCGCACGCCATCTTGACCTCGCCGACCCGGACATTCAGACCAACGGCGCCGGTTTCCGTGTGAGCCACAACGTCGGCTTCGGCGTGCCGGACACCGGTCAGGCCGTGTTTCTGGCGCGGGCGTGGTCCAATCGTCCGCCCGCCGTGGACATCACCGTGACCAACAACGTCGCCGCCACGAACGCCGGCGGCGTGACGATCCCCGACGATGGCTTGCGCGTGCTCATCACCGGGACCAACGTGCCGGTGAACATCCAATCCATCCCGGCGTTCCCCAGCGACGGACTGCATCCGGACAACCCCACGGAAGTTCTGCCACTGGTGGACGTGGGCCAGGCGCTCACGCCGATCACCCAGGACCTCACCGGCAAGGCGGCGTTGATCCAGCGCGGCGTGAATTATTTCGCGCAGAAAATCGGCTACGCCGTGGCCGCCGGCGCGCGGTTCGCCGTCATTTATGACAACAAGAACAGCAACGAGCGCATCTTCATGGACGGCGTGGACATCCAGTATTACCCAATCCCCACGGTGTTCATTGACCAGAATTCCGGTGACGCGCTGCACAGCTACCTCCAGTCGGCGACCAACGTGCAAGCGCAGTTGAAGCTGAATGCCGTCCGCTTCCCGCTGGTGGTCACGAACACGCTCCTGTGCGAGCACATCAAGCTCAACGCCAACATCACGCATCCCAGCCGCTCCGATGTCCGCATTACGCTGATCTCGCCCGCCGGCACCCGCAGCGTGCTGGCGCACTGGAATTACGACACCAGCCCGCTCGGCGACTGGGATTATTACTCAACGCTGGATTTCTTTGAGAGCAGCTACGGCACCTGGTATGTCGAGGTGAGCGACGAACAGCCTGGCAACGTTGGCCAGGTGCTCGGCCTTGGCCTGACCGTCACCGGCGTGCCGATCAAGGACACCGACCACGATGGTCTCGATGACGATTGGGAAATGGCCCGCTTCAACTCCCTCGCTTATGGCCCGGCGGACGATCCCGCCCACGACGGCTACAGCAACATGGAGAAGCAGATCCTCGGCTGGGACCCGCTTCAGCCCGCCGCGCCGTTCCAGCTCAATCTTTCGTTCTGGAACCATCAGCTCACCCGCCTGAGCTGGCCGGCCAGCACCAACTATCAATATCAGGTTTATGGCGGCACCGACGCCGGCCAGCCGTTGACGTTGCTGACGAACCTGCCGGGCCAGTTCCCGACCACGGAATTCTTCGTGCCGGCCACCAACGCCGCCCAGCAATTCCTTCGCGTCCGCACCGCCCCGTAAATTCGTGCTGCCGGCCGAAGACGTTTCGGCGTTGACGAACGGCGGCACTTCGGTTGCATTAACGGCCATGTCAACGTTGCCTCCCGCCTTGTCGCAGACGTTCCCCACCGTCCTGTCCCTGTCGCGCCGCGTCGCGCTCGCCGGGTTGCTGTTCGCCGCCATCGGGTTGTCCGCCCGCGCCGACGTGCGGCTCGCCGCGCTGTTCTCCGACAACATGGTGCTACAGCGGGACATGCCCATCAAAATCTGGGGCTGGGTCGGCGACAACGAACCCGTCACGGTTGCCTTCCGCCACCAAAAGGTGACGCTGCCCGGTGGACCGGCCGGACGATGGACCGTGACGCTGGCGCCCGAAAAGGCCGGCGGGCCGGACCCGCTGATCATCCTCGGCAACAACAGCGTCGAGGTGAAAAACGTCCTCGTGGGCGAGGTTTGGATTTGCAGCGGCCAGTCCAACATGGAGTTTCCGCTCACCGGCTGGGGCGTGCGGCCGCCCCACTCCGCCAGCGACATCGCCAACGCCACGAATCCGAACCTCCGTCTGTTCACCGTGCCCAAGCTCAAGGCCAAGGAACCGGTCGAGGACGTGAAAGCGTCATGGCAGCTTTGCACGCCGGAAACCGTGCCGAATTTCAGCGCTGTGGCGTATTATTTCGGCCAGACCCTCCAGGCCTCCCTCCATGTCCCGGTCGGTCTGATCCACACCTCCTGGGGCGGCTCGCCGGTGGAAGTCTGGATCAGCGAGGATGTCCTCCGCTCCAGTCCGGAATACCTCCGGGACATCTTGGAACCCTACCCCCGACAGTTGCGGGACTACCAACTGGCCGTTGCGAAATGGGAGCAAGCCAAGGCTGACACCGAGAAAGCCGGCAAGAAATTCGACCAGGGCCACCCGTGGGAACCGTGGCGGCCCGCCGAACTCTACAACGGCATGATTGCCCCGCTCATCCCGTTCGCCGTGCGCGGCGCAATCTGGTATCAAGGCGAATCCAACGCGGACCGCGCGTGGCAGTATCGCCACCTGTATCCGGACATGATTGCCAACTGGCGGCGCGACTGGGGCCAGAACCAGTTCGCCTTCCTCGCGGTGCAACTCGCGCCGTGGGACAAGGGCCGCCAGCGCGTCCCGGCGCTCATCAACGCCCGCCCCGTGCAAAGCGACTGGGCGGAATTGCGCGAGGCGCAGGTGGTCGCCACCAAGGTGCTCCCGCAGGTCGGCCTGGCGGTGATCACCGATGTCGGCGACAAGGACGACATCCATCCGGTTCAGAAGCAGCCGGTCGGCGAGCGCCTGGCCCTGGCGGCGCGGGTCATCGCTTACGGCGAACCCATTTACGGACTCAGCCCGACGTTCAAGTCGGTGAAGTTTTCCGGCCGCCAGGCGACCGTGACCTTTGACCATCCAGGCCGCGGCCTCGTGGCCCATGACGGCAAACTCACCGGCTTTGCGGTGGCCGGGGCGGATCGCAAGTTTCAATGGGCCGATGCCGAAATCTGCGGCAAGAACCGCGTGGCCGTCAGCAGTCCGCTGGTGCCGCGCCCGGTGGCCGTGCGCTTCGGCTGGGACGATTTCCCGATCGTCAACCTGTTCAGCCGCGACGGCCTGCCGGTGTCGCCCTTCCGGACGGACGACTTCCCGATGACCACCGCGCCGAAGCGCTGACCCGCGGCGGAACGGAGCTTGAATTGCGAGCGGCGCGGGCGGATACTCAGCCTGCGCCCGGCACCGGGGCGCGTTGCAATAAAGCCATGAAAACTCAATCCGTTCGTCTGTTTTCCGTGTTCGCGCTGGCCCTGTTCGCCGGCATCGCGACCTCCGCTGCGGCGCGCGCGGCGGCGGCTGATCCGGCAATCGTCAAATCCGAGTTCATCGCGGACAACCCGCCCTTCGCCACGAGCCATGCCTCGACCATTGTCGAGACGACGGAAGGTTTGCAGGCGGCGTGGTTTGGCGGCACCCGCGAAGGCGCCCCGGACGTGAGCATCTGGCTCGCGCGGAACGACGGCACCGGCTGGTCCGCGCCGGTGGAAGTGGCCAGCGGCAACGACGCGAAACATGGAGTGCGTTATCCCTGCTGGAATCCGGTGCTGTTCCGGCGCCACAACGGCGACCTGTTGCTTTTCTACAAGGTCGGTCCCAGCCCCGCGAGCTGGTGGGGCATGGTGCGGCTTTCCACCGACAACGGCAAAAGCTGGTCCGAGGTTAAACGCCTGCCGCACGGCTACGTGGGACCGGTGCGCAACAAGCCGGTGGAACTTGGCGGCGATCTGCTGCTCTGCGGCTCCAGCCTGGAAAACAAGGGCTGGCGCGTTCACATGGAAACGTGCCACAATCCGCTTGGCACTTGGGACCGGACGCCGGACCTGAACGCCGCCTACACCTACGCGGCGATTCAGCCGACCATTCTGCGCCACAGCGAGAATCTCATCCAAATCCTCTGCCGCACCAAGCAGGGCTGCATCACCGAATGCTGGTCCACCAACGGCGCGGCGAGCTGGGGGCCGATGCGGCGCACCAGCCTGCCCAATCCCAACAGCGCGATTGATTCGGTCGTGCTGCGCGACGGCCGGTTCCTGCTGGTTTACAATCCGTCACGCACGGATCGCGGCGTGCTGGCCGTGGCGGTTTCCGACGACGGCAAGGTCTGGCAGGCGGGGCCGGAACTGGAAAACCAGCCGGGCGACGAATATTCCTATCCGGCCGTCATCCAGACGGCGGACGGCCTGGTGCATATCACTTACACGTGGAAACGTCAGCGGATCAAACACGTCGTCCTGGACGTGACCAAGTTCAACCTCCGCCCGCTGCCAGGCGTGAATTGACGGTAGTCTCGGCTGCTGCCGAGGTATCCCCGCTGGACGGACCATTCAGACGGCCGCGTAGAACAGGCATCCTGCCTGTCTCTGGAAAACGCACGCCGCTCCTCTGCGCATCTGTTCTTTGCGTTAGGAATTCCACTATAACCACACGAAACCAGTTTAACCACGGAGGCACAGCGATGGATGGGTTTCTGGATAGGGGTAGGGACAAGGGATTGAGCCTTGCCCCTCCCTCCGAACCGGACGGGCGGGTCTCCCGCATCCGGCTCTCCAGTCAGTGGGTTCGCAGTTTTACGATGGTCCGCGTCCACTCGTGTTCCGCTGCCA
>JAJXZJ010000054.1 GCA_021780105.1 bacterium | reverse complement strand
CTTACAACCTGTTGCGCCTGGCGCGACTGGGGGCGGCATGAAAAGCCGCCGGGAACCGGGGCAAAACCCCGGCGCGGGCGTCCGGCGGGCCACGCCGTCAGGCCAACCGCCGACTTGCGGCTGCGGTTGGGACAGCCGTTACCACGGTTCGCACACTGAATTTTGAAAAAATCACCCATGAAAAATCGTGGCGCTGAAAAATCACCCGTTTTTCAACGGCCTGCTAAGGCGGACGGTAGAAGAATGGAGCCTTTTAGATTCATGGCGCTGCTTTTCTCATCTTTCTCCAGACGCGAAAAGGGTAACAAAAGTTACCCTTCGTTGGTGTGGAACTGGCATGGGCATTGCTTGTTTATGCTCTTCCATCGGTTCGCCGCTTCCGCACGATTGCCGGCATGCAGCTTGTTGAAAAGTTGATGCGCCAGCTTTTTCACCATCGCTTCGCTGATCCCAATGAGATCGGCGATTTCCTTGTAAAGCAATCCGTCGGTCAAAGCGGCGAGGACCGCTTGTTCCCGCTGATTGAGCGCCCTCACCCGCCCCACACCGGGCGAAGGGCCGGCCAGGGATTTCAGGGAAGACGGGGAGGATGGCAGCGGAGGTTTCGCGGGTCGCCAGGCGGCCAGGCGGAGCGTCGCCAGACATTGGTCCACGGAAAAGGGCTTCGTCAACCAACCCGCAACCCCGGCAGCAGCGGCGTGTTGGACAAAAAACGAATCCTGCCGGGAGCTGGCGATGACCACGCGTATTTCCGGGTGGCGGGCCAGGACGCAACGGGCGAAATGAACGCCGCACCCGTCCGGCAGGGCCAGTTCCGTCAGGAGCACGTGGACGTTAAGCTCGGCAATGGCCCGGAGCGCGGCGGCGCCCGTGGCGTAACTCCCGCAACTGTGAAATTCATCCGTGTGGTGAAAGACCTGGGTCAAAACCATCCGCACGTCAGGATCGCCAACCAGTGCCGCGAGGCCGAAGGACGCCAGCTTGTTCGGATGCCGGGCAGGGTTGACCGGTGGAAGCGCCGGCCCCGTGGCATCGGTGTCAACGGCGAAGTTCGGAATCAGCCCGGTCGCACAGACCTCGCAGCCGCACGCCCGGCAGAATTGTGGCAGAGACGATTTCCCCACGCGGTAAAGGTTTCGGTTCCTGGGCATAATGTCTCAAAACAAGCAGCTTCCGTAACATTACCATTTCTGTTTCAAGCCGAGATGCGGTCGGCGTTTGCAATCACAACACGCTGCATGTCAATATTTTGGCGCGACAAGTTCCGCCTCGTTCAACCCACCGATGGGAAAGCATGGTCTGACACGCTTCTTGCAAAACCCATCCCGAAGCCGCGTGCGGGCATGCGACCGGCACGCATTGAGGCCAGCACAGGCGCCGGTAGGCCCGCTGCCCCTTAGCCGGCAGGGTTTGAAAGAACCGGTTACGTCTGTCTAATCCAGCCCGCTGGCCCGGCGCGCGCGCTTCAGCACTTCCTGCGCCTTGCGCCCGGAACCCTCTGCTGGAGGTCCCTGCCGCGCGGCCTTACCTGGGTTCATGGTCACCTGCTCTGGATGCAGCGGGTCACCGTCCCGCGCCCGCGTCGCTCAGGATTCAGGCGCCGTGCGCGAAGATGCCGGCCAGGATGGTTTCCTTGGTTTTCCACAGCAGGGTCATCGTGAGCGCCAGGGGAAACAGCACCAGCAGCACCGGGCAGGCGAGCACCGTGAAATCCACGAGCGCGGAGGCGCCCAGGGTGATTTCCGGTATCCAGCGGAAACGAAACGCCAGCACGCTGAGCACCGCGATCAGCGGCATGGCCGTCAGCGCCGCAAGGTTCATGGTGGTGAACAGGCGGGTGTCCAGGCGCAACGTTTCGTCCGGCAACATCGCCGCCAGCCGTTGCAGCACGCGGTTGAGCTGGAACAACAGCAACACGCCGGATACGGCCATGACGGCCACGGCAAGCTGGAAATGAAGCTGGTGCGGCACGCGCTTGAACCAGTAAAGGAACGGCGCGAGGCCGACATTGACGATGGCGAGCACCTGGGCGCGGTCGAGCGCCTGCCGCCAGACGCGCTCCTGCTTTTGGAAAGCCCCGAGCTGGAGCAGACCGAAGAGAATCAGGCCGTTCGCCAGCACGGGCGGCAGGATGCCGAAGCCGTTGAACAGCCCGGTGGCCGCGGTCTGGACGCTGACCACCAAGGTCAACGGCAGGCCCCAGAACAGCGCCGACAAGCCGCGCGCCAGCCGGCCCAGCGAGTGGAGCAGTGCGGTCGGTGTGGAGGAGTCGGGCATGCGCGGCGCGGCTTAGCGGGCGGTTGACCGGCCGCGGCCGCCGCGCGGACGCGTCGGCGCGGGGTGATGGCGGTTGGCGAATCCCGGTTGGTTCATCAGTCGTTGCGCAGGGTCTCCGGCACGGGCGTCACGGAATGCGCAGGTAGGTGTATTCCCGCAGGCCGCGTTCGTATTCGTCCAGCAGGCGCATGGCCTCGGAGGGTTTGAGCTTGTCGGATTTGATGGCGGCGTCCATCTGGGCCTTCATCTGGCGCTTCAATTCGTTTTCGTCGTATTGCACGGCGGTGAGCGCCTGGACGACGGTGGTGCCCTCGATGATTTCCTCGATGTAGTAGCCGCTCGGCTCGTCGGGATCGAGGAACACATGGACTTCGTTGACGCGGCCAAAGAGGTTGTGCAGGTCGCCCATGATGTCCTGATAGGCGCCCATGAGGAAAAATCCGAGGTAATACGGCTCCGGGTAACCGTTGCCGTTGGCGACGAGCGCGTGGAGCGGCAGCGTGTCGCGCACGTCGCGCAGGTCAATGAACTTGTTCACCTGGCCGTCGGAGTCGCAGGTGATGTCCACCAGGGTCGCCTCGCGCGCAGGCCGCTCGTTGAGCCGGCTGATGGGCATGATGGGGAACAACTGGTCCAGCGCCCAGTGATCGAGCAGGGACTGGAAGACGGAGAAATTGCAGAGATACTGGTCGCCCAGACTGTCTTCGAGCTTCTGGATTTCCTCCGGCACGAAGGCCTGGTTTTTGTAGCTGCGCACCACTTCGCAGCTAATGTCCCAGTAAAGGTTTTCGATCTTGGCCTTTTCCGGCAGGTTGAGCAGGCCGAGCGTGAACATGTGGTGCGCGATTTCCTTGCGCTCCAGCGCGTCGTGGTAGGCCTCCAGTTTGTTGAGCCGGCTCAGGTTGGCGCGGATGTCCGCCAGTTCCCGGACCAGCGGATGCTCGTCCGCGGCGCACGTCAGCGGCAGGCCGGGGTTGGTCTTCCCGATGGCGCCAAACACCTCGACGATCAGCACGCTGTGGTGGGCGACGATGGCCCGCCCGCTTTCGCTCACGATGTCCGGGTGCGGCACGCCCTCCGCGTTGCACACCTCGCCGATGTAATAGACGATGTCGTTCGTGTATTCCTGGAGCGTGTAGTTCGTCGAGCTGTCGAACGCCGAGCGGCTGCCGTCGTAATCCACGCCCAGGCCGCCGCCCACGTCCAGATAGGCGATGGGAAAGCCCATCTTCGCCAGCTTCGCATAGAACCGGCTGGCCTCCTGCACGGCCTTCTTGATGAGCAGGATGTCCGGCACCTGCGAGCCGATGTGGAAATGCAGCAGCTTGAAACAATGCGCGAGGTTCTCCGCCCGCAGCAACTCGGCGGCCTCGAGCAACTCGGCCGTGTTCAGGCCGAATTTCGCGTTCTCGCCCGCGCTCTCCGACCACTTGCCGCCACCCTTGCTCATCAGCCGCACGCGGATGCCGATCAAGGGATCCACGCCCACCTGCCGGGACACCGCGATGATCTGCCGCAACTCCTCCAGCTTCTCCACGACGAGGATCACGGTCTTGCCCAGCTTCACGCCGGTGAGCGCCATCCGGATGAAGGCGGCGTCCTTGTAGCCGTTGCAGATGATCAGGCTGCCGACCTGGCTTTGCAGCGCCAGGCCGGCGAACAGCTCCGGCTTGCTGCCGACTTCCAGGCCAAAGGCGAACGGCCTGCCGGCGTCGAGGATTTCCTCCACCACCTCGCGGAGCTGGTTCACCTTGATGGGAAACACGCCGCGGTAGTTGCCGCGGTAGTTGTATTCGACGATCGCATTGCGGAAGGCCTGGTTGATGGCCTCCACGCGGTGCCGCACGATGTCCTGAAAACGGATGAGCAGCGGGAACCGCAGGCCGCGGCCCTTGGCCTCCTCCACCACGTCGGTCAGGTCCACGACCGCGCCATGTTCCTGCAACGGCTTGGCCACCACGTGCCCTTCTTCGTTGATGTCAAAGTAGCCCACGCCCCAACGTTGAATGTTGTAAAGGCTGCGTGCCGCCGCGATGTCCCACGGCCGGCTGGCGTCGTTGGAAAGGTTGCTCATCTCACGTCAATCGGGCGCACTATAAAAAGGCCGGCCGGGAATTCAACCAGCGCGATGATAAATTTTACGGCGCTTCCGGAGGGCCTTCCCACCGCCGCCGCCCATTTCCCGCTCGCCTTCGCCCGGGGGATTTGCTTCCCTCCGGCCATGCCGAAAACACCGCTCGCCGCCCTCGTCCGCGAATGCGACCGCCGGCTGCGTCCCGACCGGTTCACCGACTGGGACGGCGCCGTGAACGGCCTGCAGGTGGAAAACCGCGGCAGGGTGGCGCGCATCGCCGCCGCCGTGGACGCCACGGTCGCCACGGTGCGGCTCGCCATTGCCGCCAAGGCCGATCTCCTGCTCGTCCACCACGGCCTGTTCTGGCAGGCCAGCCATCCCTGGACCAGCCGCCGCTACGCCCTGCTGCGTCTCCTGATCGAGAACAACCTGGCCGTTTACAGCGCGCACCTGCCGCTGGACGCCCATCCGCAGCTTGGCCACAACGCCCGCCTCGCCGCCGCCCTGGGTTTCCGCCGGCTCCGGCCCTTCTTCGTCTGCAAAGGCCAGACCATCGGCTTCCAGACAACGACGCGCATTCCACGCGACCAGCTTGCCGCCCGGCTGCGCCAGGCCGTGGACGGCGACGTGAAGTTGCTGCCCGGCGGATCGGCGCTCTGCCAGCGCATCGGCATCGTGAGCGGCGGCGCCGGCGGCGAGGTGGCGCAAGCCGCGGCGGAGGGCGTGGACACGTTCATCACCGGCGAAGGCCCGCACTGGACATTCGGCCTCGCGGAGGAACTCGGCATGAACGTGTTTTATGCCGGCCATTACGCCACCGAAACCTTCGGCGTGAAGGCGCTGGCCGCGCACCTGGCGCGGCGCTTCGGCCTGCCGTGGGTGTTTCTCGATCACCCGAGCGGACTCTGAGGCGCGTCCGGCCCCGCGGCCGCGCCGGCCGGCGCGTTCCTGGCGTCCAGCGTGGTTTCCGCCAGCAGCCGCGGCGTGCGTTCGTGCAGCGGCAGCCACAGGCGGAAGGTCGTGCCCTTGCCCGGATGGCTTTCCACGTCAATGCGGCCGCCGTGCTCGCGGACAATCCGGGAAACGATCATCAATCCCAGGCCGGTGCCTTTCTTTTTTGTGGTGAAAAACGGCTCGAACAGCCGGTTCAACTGTTCGCGCGGAATGCCGACGCCCGTGTCCGCCACGCTCACCCAGACGCCCTCGGCAAGCCGGCCGGTTTCCAGCGTCAGCACGCCGCCGCGGGTCATCGCCTGCATCGAGTTTTTCACCAGGTTGACCAGCACCTGCTTGATCTGCGCCGGGTCGAGCGGCGCGTCGGGCAGCGGGCGGGCGAGCTTCTCCTCCACAAGCAGACCACGGTTTTCCAGCTCCGGCCGGAGCAGTTCCAGCGTCTGCGCGACCACCTCGTTGAGCGAGCCGGGCTGGAGCTTCGGCGGCGCGGGGCGGATGGCCTGGAGAAACTGG
The DNA here is from genome assembly GCA_021780105.1 of bacterium. Lineage (GTDB taxonomy): Bacteria > Verrucomicrobiota > Verrucomicrobiia > Limisphaerales > J093 > JAJXZJ01. Next base: position 15,123 of record JAJXZJ010000054.1, on the reverse strand, counting down.
GTGACGATGTAGTCCAGCCGCGTGATCTCGCCCTTCGCGACGCCGAGATACTGTTCCAGCCGGCCGGCAACCTGCGCGATCTCGGTGGCCGGCGGGGCCTCGCCGGGACGCGCACCGCGGCGGCCGGGCCGGTGGGCCGCCAGGTCGTGGCCGGCGGCGCGGAGCTTGCGCAGCTCGCGCTCCATCAACTGGAGGTGGATGTGCAGCGCGTTGAGCGGGTTGCCGATCTCATGCGCCACGCTCGCAGCCAGCAACGTGAGCGCCTGGAGCCGTTCGCTCTCGATGGCCTCGGCCGTTTTCTGCCGGGCCTCGGTGGCGTCGTGGAGGATCAGCGCCACGCCGTCGTTGCGGCCGGGTTCGCCGCCGAGCGGCGCGGCAAAGACGTGCAGGCACCGCGGCCGGGGAAAGTCCACCTCCAGCTCGTAGCGCACCGTGGGCTGGCCTTCGGCGCGGTCGAGCGCGCGGATTTTTTCCCAGTCCAACTCCGGCAGGAAGCGGCTGACCGGCTGGCCTTCGGCACTCTCGGGTTGCAGGCCGAGCAGCCGCGTGACGGCCTGGTTGAGGTAGGCCACGCGGCCCTGCGCGTTCACGACCAGCACGCCGTCCTCGATGGTGTTGAACAGCGTCTCGAGGAAATCGCGCTCCCGCGCGAGGCGGCGAACGACTTTCTGCAGACCGTCGGCGTCCATCCTCCCGATGCGGCCCAGCACCTTGTCGAGAAAACTGGATTTAACCGCGGGCATGGTTGTGCGCGGGCAGGGAGACAACAACCATCCCGGCACCGGTGTTGCCGGCCGGCCTTGCGTTCCGCGGTGTTGATGGCCCAGGACACGCCATGATTGTTCGCCGTCCGGACTTCAAACGGGTGCCGGACGCGGCGGGATTCTAAAGCCGCCGGCTTTTCCGGCAAGTTTTTGCCGTGGTGCGACGAGCCGACGGTTTCCCTTCGACGGGATGACGGCCGACAAAAACGGGCACGCCGACGCGACGGCGTGCCCATAAACCTTGCGCAACCGGCGGCTTAGGCAACCGCCGCGTAGTGCCGGGCCACTTCCGCCCAGTTCACCACGTTCCACCACGCCTTGAGGTAATCCGGCCGGCGGTTTTGATATTTGAGATAGTAGGCGTGCTCCCACACGTCCACGCCCAGGATCGGTTTACCTTCGACCCCCGCGATGGCCTTGCCCATGAGTGGATTGTCCTGGTTGGCGGTGGAGGCGACTTCGAGTTTGCCCTGGGAGTTGACCAGCAGCCAGGCCCAGCCGCTGCCAAACCGCGTCGCGCCGGCGGCTTCAAATTTCTCCTTGAAGGCATCAAAGCTGCCAAACGCTGCGGCGATGTCCGTGGCGAGTTTCCCGGTCGGCGCGCCGCCGGCCTTCGGGGCCATGATCTTCCAGAAGAAGCTGTGGTTCCAATGGCCGCCGCCGTTGTTGCGGACCGCCGTGCGGATGTTGTCGGGCGCGGCCGCGAGGTCGGAAACCAGCGCATCAATGGATTTGGCCTCCAGGGCGGCGTTGCCGGCGATGGCCTTGTTCACGTTGGTCACGTAGGCGTTGTGGTGTTTGCCGTGGTGAATCTCCATGGTCAGCGCGTCAATGTAAGGTTCGAGCGCGTCTTTGGCGTAGGGTAACGGCGGTAGTTCGTATGGCATAGCGTGTATCAACAAGTTATCGGCAATGAGTTTTCTGAACGATTTCCATCAATTATGGAGGGAACGTAGCAGCGCCGGCAACGCCGCGCAAGTGACCGGCATCGCTGGCGCCGGCCGAGGACTCAAACGTCCGCGGCCATCGTGTCGGCCAGCACCGCCCGTTGGAGCAGTTCTTCGCCCAGCGCGACTGCGCGGGTTGGCAGGGCGTCTGCACCGCCCGCCGCCTCGGGCACGGACCGCCCCCGAGATTCCCACGCCCGGCGGATGAGCCGGCCAAGGCAGGCGGTCAGCAGCCCGCGATGGACCCGCCGGAAGCGACGCAGCACCGGCCAGGCCGGATACCGGCCGGCGCAGAGGTAGCGCAAGGTCGGATCGCGGCCGAGCGCGGCCTCGATGTCCTCCGACGCGTAACGTCCGGTGACATAGCAATAACTCAACAGCGTGCAGAGCATCGGCACGGAATAACGCGGCTCCGGCCCGAAATCGCCGCGCGCGCCAAACCGCGCCGGGTCCACGTCACTGACGGCCGCGAGGGCCAGCCGCAACAGTTCGGGCTGGGAAAACCATTCCCGCAAATCGTCAGGCAGCGCGGCCGGCGCCGCGGGGGCGAAGCCGGTCGGGCCGCGGTGAATCGCGGCGGGTGGTGTGTCAATTCGGTTCATAACAAATAACCCACCATAACCTGCCTGCGCCGTGTCACGGTTGTGTGACGGAACCGTGAACAAATGGCGGCAAATTCAAAACTTCGTATCGTCGTATCAGGATTCGATGATTTTTAATTTGAAACCGGCCCGCCGCGCCCGTATGGTGCGGCTGCCCTTTCGCGCAACGAAGCACGACACGATGCAAGCGGTGGCGTGGGGGGCGAAGTTATGTCCGAAAACACGGTCACATCTCGCGCGGAGGCGCTGGCCCGGTTGCTCCGCGAACGCATGGTCATCCTCGACGGCGCGATGGGCACGATGATCCAGGCGCGGCGGCTGGACGAGGCGGCCTTTCGCGGCACGCGGTTCGCGGCCTGGCCGCGCGACCTCCAGGGAAACAACGACCTGCTCTGCCTGACGCAACCCCGGCTCATCGAGGACATCCACCGGCAATACCTCGAAGCCGGCGCCGACATCATCGAGACCAACACGTTCAACGCCCAGGCGCTGTCGCTCGCCGATTACGGCCTGGCGGACGCGGTCCGCGAATTGAACCTCGCCGCCGCGGGCTGCGCGCGTCGCGCGGCCGCCGCCGTGATGGCCGCCGCTCCGGGCCGCGTTTGCTGGGTCGCCGGCGCGCTGGGGCCGACGAGCAAGACCGCCTCGCTGTCGCCCGACGTGAGCAACCCGGCTTTTCGCGCCGTGACGTTCGACGACCTCGTCGCGGCCTACCGCGACCAGGCCCGCGCGCTGCTCGACGGCGGCGTGGATCTGCTGTTGATCGAAACGGTGTTCGACTCGCTTAACTCGAAGGCCGCGTTGTTCGCGCTCGAACAACTCTTCGACGAAACGGGCCGGCGTGTGCCGGTGATGCTCTCCTTCACGATCACGGACAAGAGCGGGCGCACGCTGTCGGGCCAGACCGTGGAGGCGTATTGGCATTCGGTGCGCAACCACGAACTTCTGAGCATCGGCATCAACTGCGCGCTCGGACCGAAGGAAATGCGCGAGTTCATCGCCGACCTTGCCGAGACGGCGGACATTTTTGTCAGCGCGTATCCGAACGCCGGGCTGCCGAATCCGATGCTGCCAACCGGTTTTCCTGAAACCCCGGAAACGCTCGCGCCGCAACTGTGCGAGTGGGCCGAACTGGGCTGGTTGAACATCGTCGGCGGCTGCTGCGGCACAACGCCCGCGCACATCCGGGCCATTGCCGACGCCGTGCGCGGTCTGCCGCCGCGCGTTCCGCCGAAGCGCGATTCGCTCCTGCGCCTCAGCGGACTGGAGGCGCTCACGGTCCGGCCGGACACCAATTTCGTGAACATTGGCGAGCGCACCAACGTGGCCGGCTCGCCCAAGTTCGCCAAGGCCGTCAAGGCGGGCGAGTGGGACGCCGCGCTGGCCATCGCCCGGCAGCAGGTCGAGAACGGCGCGCAGCTCATTGACGTCTGCATGGACGAGGGGATGATTGACGGCGTCGCGGCGATGACGCGCTTCCTCCACCTCGTCGCCAGCGAGCCGGACATTTCGCGCGTGCCGGTGATGGTGGATTCCTCGAAATGGGAGGTCCTCGAGGCCGGCCTGAAATGTCTTCAAGGCAAAGGCATCGTGAACTCGATTTCGCTCAAGGAAGGCGAGGAAAAATTCCTGCACCAGGCGCGGCTGATCCGTCGCTACGGCGCCGCCGTCGTGGTGATGGCTTTCGATGAACGTGGCCAGGCCGACACGTTCGAGCGCAAGACCGAAGTCTGCCGCCGCTGCTACGAACTGCTCACGCAGCGTGTCGGCTTTCCGCCGGAGGACATCATCTTCGACCCGAACGTGCTCACGGTCGGCACCGGCCTCGAAGAGCACGTGAACTACGCGCTGGACTTCATCCGCGCCACGCGTTGGATCAAGGAGCACCTGCCGCACGCGAAGGTCAGCGGCGGCATTTCCAACGTCTCCTTCGGCTTCCGCGGCAACAACACCGTCCGCGAAGCGATGCACGCGGCATTTCTCTACCACGCCATCAAGGCCGGCCTCGACATGGGCATCGTCAACGCCGGCATGTTGGAAGTGTATGAGGAGATTCCCCCCGCGCTGCGGGAGCGGGTGGAGGACGTGTTGCTCAACCGCCGACCCGACGCCACCGAGCGGCTCGTCGCGTTCGGTGAGGCGTTGAAGAAACAATCCGCCGGATCGTCCGCCGAGGCGAAGGCCGACGAGGCCTGGCGCGCCGGCACGGTGGAAGAACGCCTGAAGCACGCGCTGATCAAGGGCCTGGACGCCTTCGTCGTGGCGGACGCCGAGGAAGCCCGCCAGAAACTCGGCAAACCGCTGCTTGTCATTGAGGGTCCGCTCATGGCCGGCATGAACGTGGTCGGCGATCTTTTCGGCGCGGGGAAAATGTTCCTGCCGCAGGTCGTCAAATCGGCCCGCGTGATGAAGAAAGCCGTCGCCTACCTCACGCCGTTCATGGAAGCCGAAAAGGCCGCCGCCGGTGCCGCCGGTCAGGCCGTGAAGGCGCAGGGCCGCGTGCTGCTGGCGACCGTGAAAGGCGACGTCCACGACATCGGCAAAAACATCGTGGGCGTCGTGCTCGGCTGCAACAATTACGAGGTGATTGACCTCGGCGTCATGGTGCCGTGCGAGAAAATCCTCGAAACCGCGCGGGAACAACACGCCGACATCATCGGCCTCAGCGGCCTGATCACGCCCTCGCTCGACGAAATGGTCCACGTCGCCCGCGAAATGGCGCGCGAAGGCTTCACCACACCGCTGCTCATCGGCGGCGCGACCACCAGCAAGGCGCACACGGCTGTCAAGATCGCGCCGGCCTGCCGGCAGCCGGTGGTCCACGTCCTCGACGCCAGCCGCGCCGTGCCGGTGGTCAGCAACCTGCTCAGCGCGGAAAACAAGCCCGCGTTCGTGGAGCAGGTGCGCGGCGAATACGAGCGCCTCCGCGCGCAGCACACCGGCGCGGCGGTGAAGTTGCTCTCGCTGGAGCAGGCCCGCGCCAACGTGCCGGCGCTGCGCTTCGACGATCTGCCGCGACCCGGATTCACCGGCCCGCGCATCATCGAGGATTTGCCGCTGACGGAGCTGGTTTCCTTCATTGACTGGTCGCCGTTTTTCCACACCTGGGAACTGCGCGGCGTTTATCCGGCGATTCTCCAGCACGAGAAACACGGCGAGGAAGCCCGCAAGCTTTTTGCCGATGCGCAGCGGCTGCTGGACGACCTCGTGACGCAAAAACGCCTTTGTGTGCGCGGCGTTTACGGCTTGTTTCCGGCGAACGGCGACGGCGACGACGTGGAGCTTTACACCGACGAAACGCGCGCTACGGTCCTGGCGCGGTTTCATTTTCTCCGCCAGCAAATCGTCAAGGAAGACGGCACGCCGAACCGGTGCCTGGCCGATTTCATCGCGCCGAAATCCGCCGCTTCGCCTCCCGCCCCCCGCCCCCCGGACTTCCTTGGCGCCTTTGCCGTGACGGCCGGCCACGGGCTTGACGCGCTGGTCAAGCAGTTCAAGGCCGCGCACGACGATTACAACGCGATCATGGCGGAGGCGCTGGCCGACCGCCTCGCCGAGGCATTTGCGGAATACCTGCACCAGCGGGTCCGGCGCGAATGGGGTTACGGCCGGAACGAGCAATTCACCGCCACCCAACTCATCGCCGGGGAATATCGCGGCATTCGTCCGGCTGCCGGCTACCCGGCCTGCCCCGATCACACGGAGAAAGCCACGCTCTGGCGGTTGCTGGAGGTGGAGAAAAACACCGGCATCCGGTTGACGGAAAATTTCGCCATGTGGCCGGGCAGCAGCGTGAGCGGTCTCTACTTCGCGCACCCGGAGGCGAAATACTTCGCCGTCGGCAAGCTCGGCCGCGACCAGGTGGCCGATTACGCACGCCGCAAAGGCATCGCCCTCGCGGAAGCCGAACGCTGGCTCGGCCCGTATCTGAGCTATTGAACCGGCTCAATCCAGCCGCACTTTGGCGACGGCGTCCCACTGGGACATGTCCGACAGGATCACGACGTCGCCCACCTGCAGTCCGGCCATGATCTCGATGGTGGTCACGGAAGTGCGGCCCAGTTTGACGGGCACACGGACGGCTTCCCGGCCGTTGTTGACGAGTTTGAACAGACTGGCCTGACTCTCCGGCTGGCCGTTCACGGGCCGGCCGAGGTGCAGCACGTTTTCCAACCGTTCCAGCGTAATGGTGCCGTCCACGCTCAAATCGGGGCGGGCGCCTTTGGGCAGTGGTCCGTCCAGGGCGACGTCCACCGTCACGGTGCCGTTCTCCACGGCCGGATCAATGCGGACGACGTGCCCGGCGACGACGCCGTTGCGCGTGTCAATCCCGGCCTTTTGGTCGAGCTGCACGTCCTTGGCCTGCGTTTCGGCGATTTTGATGGCTGCCTTCAGTCTGGCCGGGTTCGCCACGCGGGCAACGAGCGCCCCGGCCGCGAGTTGCTGGCCGATTTGCAGCGGATTGGCCGGGTCGCCGAGCCGTTGCAGCACGCCGTCCACGCCGGCGCGGATTTTCAACGCCTCCACCTGGCCGCGTTTCAAGTCGAGCTGCGCGCGGAGTTGCGCCACTTTCGCCTCCTGCACGGCGATCTGGGCCTTGGCGGCGTCGGCGCTGATCTTCAGGCGCTGCCGTTCGATGGCGAGAAGCTTGGCCATTTCCTCGGCCCGGGCCTGCGATTGCTTCAGCGTGATGGCCGGGACCAGGCCGCTTTGGGACAGGGCCTCGTTCGCCTCGAAATCCTGCTGGGCGTCGCGGCCGTTGGCGGCGGCGCCGGCCACCGCGGCTTCCTGGGTCAGCCGCTGCGAGTCCAGTTGCACGCGCAGGTTGGCCATGTCGGCCTCGGCGCCCTTGATCTGCCACTCGGCGTCGAAGGCGGCCTGGTTGACCTCCGGGTTGCTCAGCTCCACGAGCACGGTGTCCGCCTTCACCCGCGCGCCGGGCAGGACCAGGATGCGCTCGACGCGGCCGGCGTTGATCGTCGGAATCCAGCGGATGTCCTCCGGCACGAGGGTGCCGTTGCCGCGCACCTGGCGGAGCATCTCGCCGCGCTCGACCGTGCCGAAATAGAGCGTGGCCTTCTCGACGGCGGGCGCGGCCGGCTGGAGCCGCGACAAGCCGAGCGTGATCAGGGCCAGCGCGGCGGCGGCGGCAGTGAGGCCGAGCCAGCGCCGCATCCGACGGCGCCGGCGCACGGCGGGGGAAATCGCTACGTCCATAAATCGTCCTCTGGCTGGTCAAGTTGTGGCGGGCATTTCCCCATTCACAATCTGCCCGTCGAACAGGTGAACCGTCTTTTGCGCATCCCGGGAGTAGCGCGGGTCGTGCGTCACCAGGCAGATCGTCGCGCCCTCGGCGTGCAACTCCCGCAGGAGCGCCATCACCGCGTCGCCGTTCTTCGAGTCGAGGTTGCCGGTCGGCTCGTCGGCCAGCAGGATCGAAGGCCGGCCACCCAGCGCCCGCGCCACGGCCACGCGCTGCTGCTGGCCGCCGGAAAGCTGCGCCGGATAATGTTTCGCCCGCGCCGTCATGCCGACTTTTGCCAGCGATTCATCCACGCGTTCGCGTCGTTCGTCCTTCGTCAGCCCGCGATACGTCAGCGGCAATTCGACGTTTTCCCACACCGTGAGGTCGCCGATGAGATTGAAGCTCTGGAAGATGAATCCGATCTCGCGATTACGCACGCGGGCCCGTTGCGCGTAATTCAAATTCGCCACCGGCTCGCCTCGCAGTTCATAGGTGCCGCTCGTAGGCGCGTCCAACAGCCCAAGAATCGAGAGCAGCGTGGATTTGCCGCAGCCCGACGGCCCGGAAATGGACACGTAATCGCCGTACCGGATTTCCAGGCTCACGCCGGACAGCGCGTGCGTCTCGACTTCGTCGGTGAGAAAAACTTTCTCAATGTTCTCCAGTTGGATCAGAGGAATTGTGGTTTGCATAGTTGAAAGGTTATTCGCATCTCAGCGCCACCATTGGGTCCACCTTTGCTGCGCGGCGCGCGGGCAACCAACAGGCCACAAGGATCGCGAGCGACACCGCGCCAGCCGCAGCCACAAGGGACAAAAGGTCAAGTGGACCGACGCCGAACACGAGGTGTCTTAGCAGGAAGGCACAGCCGAAGGCTGCGGGCAGCCCCAGAATCGTGCCCGCCAACGCGAGCCAAAGTCCACGTCTCAAGATGAGACTAACCACATCCGCGCGCCGCGCCCCGACCGCCAGCCGCACGCCGATCTCGTGGGTCCTCTGTTTCACCAGATAAGACATGAGGCCGTAAGCCCCCAACACGGTGAGACCCAGCGCGACGACTCCAATTTCAGCGAGCAGATTCATCACGTTGCGCTGGGGAGTCAAAGGACCTTGCATCACATCGCGCATCACGCGGACCTGTCCTTCGAGAAGCCAGGGATTGACCCTCCTCAACTTCGCGCGAATCGGGTTCATCAGGGACTCCGCATGACCCCGTGTTCGCACGATGAACGTTGGGTAAAGTGAGGAATAAGCAGGTTCGAGCGAAAGAAACGCCGTTGCTCTGGGCGCTTTTCGCACCTCCTCAAGCCGCGCATCGCGGACTACGCCGATGATTTCGTAGTTGTGATAGCGGAATTCGATCACCTTGCCCAAGACTTGTTGGCCCGGCCAGAACTTGCGGACAAAACTTTCGTTCACCAACGCCACGTGCCGGCGGGCCGTGAAATCACCCTCCGCCACCTCGCGGCCTTCGAGGATGGGAATTCGAAGAGCATGAAAGCATCCGGGACCCACTTCGATACGTCCGAACTCCACGTCGGTTCCTTCGTGGCCGTCCAAGCTGTCAGTCATGAGGCTCCCGCGATCTCCTTTCAGCGGTGCTCCGTCGATCAAGCCGACTTCCTCGACTCCAGGCAAAAGGGACAGTTGCTTCCGCAATTCCTCGCAAGCAATCGGTGCTGTGTTGGTCGTGTAACCGACTTGCTCCAATTCGATCCCGGCGACAATCAGCGGCCCAGGTCGGAAACCAACGTCACGGTTAAGCTCCTCGCGGATGCCCCGCAGACAAAGAAAGACACCGGACACCAGCACCAGCGATCCGGCCACCTGCGCGACGACCAGCGTCTTTCCCAGCGACCAACGCCGCTCTCGAAGGCCCGCACCCGCCCTGGAATCTTTGAGGGCGACGAACGGGTCGAAGCGCATGGCCAGCAAGGCCGGCGGCAGACTGAAGCCGATCCCGACTAGCAGCGTGATGCCCAACGCGAACGCGACCACGCGCACATCGGGATGAAAGCTCAGGGGCGAGTCGGGGAAGAAAACGACGGCGGACATCAGGGCCGGTGCCATCTTGCCGAACCAGTTCAACAGAACCAACGCGGCCACGCAGCCCAGGATCGCGAGCAGCAGGCCTTCGAGTGCTAATTCGCGGACGAGCCGCCCGCGGGTGGCGCCCAGCGCCACGCGAGTGGCCAATTCCCGGCGGCGATCAAGCCCGCGTGCCAGCAGCAGGTTGGCCAGGTTCGCCGCCGCGATGAGCATGACCAGAAGGGTGCCAGAGCCGGCCAGGCTGTTCACCTGGATCAGGGCCTTGCGGGCTTCGTACGCCGAATGGCGGTCCACGCTGCCATAGCCCGCACGCAACAGGGCGACACGGGTGAAGTCGGCGTTATTCCGCGCCTCCAGCGGCGTCCGACTGGACGTGGATTTCGCCGGATGCAGGGCTTTCGTGACTTCCTGAACGATGGGGGCCAGCGAATCCGCCGCCGCCGAGGGGCTGACTCCGTCTCGAAGTCGTCCGAACACGTTCAACGACAGGGACGGAAAGAACAAGTCCCTCGCACGGTAGGTCACCCAAAAGTCGGGAGCGCGAGAACCCAATCCGGCAAAGCCCTGCGGGGCGACACCCACGACTTCGAAAGCATGGCCGTCCAGCTTCAGTGACTTTCCGACAACGTCCGGAATCCCTTCAAAATGATCCTGCCAAAGGTGGTAGCTGATCACGGTCACGAGATCCGCGCCGGGCTTGTCTTCTTCCGGCAAGAAGCCGCGGCCCACGCACGGGCGGGTGCCTACAAATTCAAAGTAGTTCGCCGACACCATGTCCCCGGAGATTTCTTCCCCCTCTTTCGGAGTCTGGAGTCTTGCGTTGAGCCGATTGAGGCTGGTCAGGTCCTTGAAGACGGTTTGATATTCACGGACGGCGTCGTAGAAAGGCAAACCGAAGTTGAAAAACTTCGGCTCGCCGGAAGCGTTCGCCGGCACGATGGCCCACAGCTCCTCCGGATGCCGTACCGGTCGGGGCCGCAGAAACTCGTCGTCGAGCAATGTGAACAGAGCCAGGTTCGCCCCGATGCCCAGCGCGAGCGTGAGCACCGCGACTGCGGTGAATCCTGGATTCTTCCACAGCATCCGCAGGCCGAAGCGAATGTCCTGCAACGTCGCCTCGCCAAAACTCGCGCCGCGCTCACGGCGGCATTCCTCGCGAACCGTTTGCACATTGCCGAACCGTTTCCGCGCCGCGCGCGCCGCGTCCTTCGCGGACATGCCGGCAGCAATGTTCTCCACCGTGCGTTGTTCAAGGTGAAAGCGCAGTTCCTCGTCAACCTCTCGCTTCACCTCGCGCCGTTGCCAGAGTGAGCGAAGCATTAGCCAGACATTTCGCAGCTTTCTCACGATTCAATGGTTCGATGGTTCAACGGTCTTTCTCACTCGCTTCTCAATGCCTCCATGGAATCAGTTTTCGCTGCGCGGCGGGCGGGCAGCCATGCCGCCATCAGTCCCACCGCCATCAGCAGCAGCGTGACGATCGTGAACGCGATCGGATCGGTCGGCGTCACCCCGAACAGGAAGGTCCGCAGCATGCGCGTCACGCCGGCGGCCCCGGCGAGGCCGACGATCAGGCCGGCGACGACGATGCGGAGAGCGCGCGTCAGCACGAGGCGGAGCACATCGCGGCGTTGCGCACCGAGAGCCATGCGCACACCGATCTCGCGGCGACGCTGCGTCACCGCGTAGGCCATCAATCCGTAGATGCCACACGTCGCGATGAGCGTCGCGGTCATCGCGAACAGCACCAGCAGCAACATCCGGAAACGCGGCTGCGCCACCGACGCCGCCACCGCTTCGTCCATCGTCACCGTGCTCTCGATCGGCAGATCGGGCGCGGCGCGGCGAATTTCCGCGCGGATGCCTCGGACCACGCTGGCGGGTGTGGCCGTGCGCACGACGAACGTCACGAACCGCAGGACAAAGCCGCGCTCCTGCTGGAACGGCACGTAGATCATTGGCTGCACGTCGCCATCGAGTCCCATCTGACGGATGTCCGCGACCACGCCCACCACCGTCAGCCACTCGCCGCGATCGCCCAAGCGCACGCGCCGGCCGAGCGCCCCGCCCGGGCCACCCGGAAAGTATGCGCGCGCGATGCGCTCGCTGACGATCGCCACTTTCGGCGCTTCGGCTGTGTCCCGTGCGGTGAAATCGCGTCCCGCCAGCAGCGGAATTCCCATGGTCTTGAAATAGCCCGCGGCGATCTTCGGTTGGCCGGCATCGAGCGTCGGCTTCGGCTGCCCCTCGATGCCGAACTCGTCACGGATGAACGGCATGCCGAACGGCGGCGAATTGATCAGGCTCGCGGATTTCACGCCCGGCAGATTCTGGATGCGATCGAGCCCGCCGCGCGCGAACGCATGGATGCGCTCGGGCTTGTCGTAGAGGCGTTCGGGCAGCGTCACCTTCACGGTCTGCACGACGCCATCGCGCCCGCTCAATGCGAAGCCGGGCGATACCGACGTGAGACGCACGAAGCTGTGAATCAGCAGGCCCGCGCCGATCAGAAGAACGAGCGTCATCGCGATCTGCGCGGCGACCAGCAGCGTCCGCAGCCGCTCGCCCTGACGGTCGCCCTGACGGTCGCCCGTCGTGCGCGCTGCACCCGCGTGCAACGCGAGACCTTCGCCAAACGCGGCCCCGCTGACGCGCAGCGCCGGCAGAAGGCCGATCAGCAGGCTCGAGACGAGCGACAGGCCGAGGCAGAACGCCATTACGCGCGCGTCGATCACGATGCCGCCGAGGCGTGGAAGCAAGAATGGCGGCACGAACGGCAGCGCGACGTCGATCGCGATCCGCGCGAGGATAACGCCGAGCGACGCGCCCAGCAGCGACAACACCACCGATTCCGTCAGCAACTGACGCACGATCCGCTGGCGTCCCGCGCCAAGGGCCATGCGCACGGACAGCTCGCCTCGGCGCGCGGTGAGGCGCGCCATCTGCAGGTTCGCGACGTTGACGCAGGCGATCAGGAGCACGAACGACACCGCCCCAAGCAGGATCAGCAGCAGCTTGCGCACCGACTGCGTGCCGTAATCCTGCAAGCCGACCGCGCGCACGAGCGTGCGGACGTTCGGCGCGAATACGCCTTCGGGCGCAAGTGCGCCGACGGGCGCGATCAACGGATCGTTCACCAGCGCCGTCAATTCCGCTTCCGCGCGTTCCCGCATCACGCCTGATTTCAGGCTGCCCAGCAGAAAGAGAAACGCGTTCCTGCCGGTGTCCCCGGGCCAGCGATTGGACAGAAAGATGTCCGGTTCCGGCAGCGCGCCGATCCGAACCACCGGCCTGAAGCTGAAGTCCGACGGCAGCACGCCAACGACGGTACGGGGGACACCGTCTATGCTGATGGACTGTCCGACGATCGCCGGATCGGCGTTGAGTGACGTGCGCCACAGCCGATCGGTGACGATCACGGTGCGATCGTCGTCTGGCGCTCCGGCGCCGGTGAGGAACGCGCGGCCGCGCGCGGGCTTGACGCCCAGCGTGGCGAAGAAATTCGGACTCACTTCGAGCGCCTGCAACTGAAGCGGCTCGCCGCGTCCGGCGAGCTGCGCGTCGATCGAGTTGTAGGCCGCGAGCTGATCGAGCGTGGTGACGCGCGGGCGCAGCGCGTCGTACGTCACGGGCGCCCAGGTCCAGAACGTCTTGACGCCTGTCTCGGTCTGCTGCGCCGACGCGACGATGACGAGGCGATCGGGATTGGGATACGGCAGCGGACGCCAGAGCACGCCGTAGGCAACGGAGAGAATCGCGGTGTTGAGTCCGATGCCCAGCGCGAGCGTGAGCGCGGCCACAGTTGTGAACCCGGGATTCTTCCGCAGCATCCGCAATCCAAAACGCACATCTTGAATCAGTGTCTCACCGAAACTCGCGCCTTTGCGGTCGCGGCATTCCTCACGGACGCTTTGCAGATTGCCAAACCGCTTCCGCGCCTCGCGCGCGCCTTCATCCGGCGACATGCCGGCGGCGATATTCTCCGCCGTGCGTTGTTCAAGGTGAAAGCGCAGTTCCTCGTCAACCTCTCGCTTCACGTCGCCATGCTGCCAGCGCGAACGGAGCCGTCTCCAGATTGTATGGGGAAAGTTCATGCCATCTTCATTCGTAACGCAGCGCCACCATCGGGTCCACCCGCGTCGCCCGAAACGCAGGCACCACACTGGCAACCATTGCAACGGTGGTCAGAACCAAAATCACGCCTATAAAGACCACCGGATCGGTCGGGCTGATCTCAAAGAGCTGGCTCCGCAGCAGACGCGTCAGCCAGAACGCGGCCACGATCCCTACCAACATTCCCACGGCGACCAAGTACACGGCTTCCCTCAGCACCAGATAGAACACGTTGCGGCGCTTGGCCCCCAGAGCCATGCAAATGCCGATTTCACGCGTGCGGCGCGCCACCGAGTAGGACAGCACACCGTAGAGGCCAATGGCCGAGAGCAAAAGGGCCGCCCCGGCAAACACCATCAGGTACACCATGTAAGTTCGCTGAACTTGCACGGACTCCTCGATCGCCTGGCGGGCGCGGATGAACATCGGCGCCTTCATGGCTGGCTCGACCGCCTTGAGTTCTTTGCGGATCAGGGGAATGAGCTTGGAAGGATCGTTCTGCGTCCGGACGAACATCGCTTGAAAATAACGAGGCCGATTCCAATGAGTAGACGAGCGGTAGGGCACGTAAAACTGCGGCTCTTGTTGCTCGTCATACCGACCCAGAAAATCGCTGACAACTCCCACCACCTCGTAAACTGCGGGGTCGCTTGCGCCAGGTGGCCGGCGAAATTGCTTCCCTACGGCGTTTTGCCCGGGCCAGCAACGCCGGGCCAGGGACTCATTGACCAGGGCGCCATGAACGTCGCTTCTCTCGAGATAGCGCCCGGCCAACAATGGGACACGCATCACGCGAAATACGTCCCAGTCCTCCACTCCGCAAGCGAGGCAGGGGAGTTCCTCTGGCGACGTCCGACTGTCAATCTGGTAATCCTCCGACGACATTACCCGCATGAAACCGACGCCCGTGACACCCGGCAGCGACGCCAGACGTTCGTGCATGTCAGCAAAGAGGGCGTCGCACGTTTGGTCGGCTGACGTTGCATGCGACTTGTTTAGCCCGGCATCATGCTCATACCTTTCCCAAGGGAGCCACACCTTGATGTACAATAAGTTGTTTGGGTCGAAGCCGGGGTTCACGCGGAGCAGGCGGATGACGCTGTGGACCATAAGTCCGGCTCCGGCCAGCAGGACCAGGGTGAGCGCCACCTCGAGGATCACCAAATTCCCGCGGTAGCGGCGGCGGCCCCCACCGCTGGTTGAGTTGTTTCCTGCCTGCTTGAGAGTTTCCATGAGTCTGGTCCGCCCCGCGCGCCAGGCCGGTGCCAGCCCGAAAGCCAGGCCGGTGCCAGCCCGAAAGCCAGGCCGGTGCCAGCCCGAAAGCCAGGCCGGTGCCAGCCCGAAAGCCAGGCCGGTGCCAGCCCGAAAGCCAGGCCGGTGCCAGCCCGAAAGCCAGGCCGGTG
>JAJXZJ010000070.1 GCA_021780105.1 bacterium | reverse complement strand
CTCAACCAGCGCCCGGAGTTGGTGCTGTTGTCGGGCGACATGGCCGGGCTTGCGGCCCGAGCGGTGGGGTTGCGGACGCACGTCGCCAGTCCGCCGCCGCTGCTGCAGGAGCTTCTTGACCAGGCCTAAGGAAACCCGAAAGCGGCCAGCCACCGCTTCCCGGGTGCCTTCGCCGGCGTCATAGGCGGCCAGAATCCGTTCGCGCAAATCCAAGGAGATCGTCTTCACCTCCCCAGTCTGCCTCCGCAGGCGACAAATGGCTACGACTTTATTTAATACGCTCTAGGCTTGCCCGTCGCGCATCCGGAACTTCCCGGGCCTTGGCCCGCGCCCTGGCGGTGGCGTCGTGCAACAACTGGTGGACAAATCCAGATTAGCCGCCAGCTCGGCGCGTTGTTCCCGCGGTTTCGCGGAACCGTCCCAGTAGTTCTCTAAAACACCGCTTTCGCGTCGCCGCAGGGGAGGGCAGGCAAACTAGCAAGCCCCGCGGAGGCCGGCAATAAAAAGCCGGTTGCGTAACTTGCAGCCTTGCGTATTATCCGGATTGTGAACGGTCCCCAACAACTTGCCTGTTACCGAGGCGAAACCGCCCGTTCACCCAATTGTCACCTGCGTCACCGTAACGTCGCTGGCGAAGGTGCTGAGGATTTACTAGCTTCAGCCCGTCATTTGGGACACACAGGATGAATCCAAACAATCCACACCAACAGGCATTATTTTCATCGTTCGCCTCGGCGGACCATCGGAACCGGAACGGCTTTACCCTTATCGAACTGCTGGTGGTGATCGCCATCATCGCGATTCTCGCCGGCATGTTGCTGCCGGCGTTGGCGCGGGCGAAGGAGGAAGGGCGGCGCGCCCGCTGTTACAGCAACCTGCATCAAATTCACATCGGCATCACGATGTATGCGGACGACAGCAACGATTCGCTTTACGTGAATCAAGCGACTCCGCAGAGCGATCCGGCCATTCCCAACGACGGCCAGTGGACGGCAAATCCCCAATCCACCGTAATGCTGGATCCCTGGTCGCCGCTCGCCTACTGGGGCGTGGGTTACGCCCGTTACATCGGCGGTTACGGCA
Source organism: bacterium (assembly GCA_021780105.1). Lineage (GTDB taxonomy): Bacteria > Verrucomicrobiota > Verrucomicrobiia > Limisphaerales > J093 > JAJXZJ01. The sequence continues at coordinate 4,108 of JAJXZJ010000070.1, read as the reverse complement.
GCCGGGCGGTCTTCCGGTGTCCCAGCGCGAAGAAGGTTGATTTTTGGTATGACGACTCCTCCCGGCCGCATTACTCGCCGGATTTCTGGCTGAATTCCACGTATGGCATCCAGCAGTATCTGGTGGCGCCCTATAACTCCAACCAAAAGCCGCATTCGAAGCTTTCCAGCCTCTTGAATCCGCAGACCACGATCTTCTGCCAGGATTCCGCTGAACAGCGCATGGAAGGAGGCGATGACAGCCTCGGCCTGTTTCCCGGCTACAAGACGATCCTGAACCAGTGGATCGGTTCCCCCCCTGGCAGCGGCGGGCTGAGTTGGGAACTTTACAAGGGCTACCAGTTCCAATGGGAGTGGTATCGCCACAACAAGGTCTGCAACACGCTCTGGGTGGGCGGCAACGTGTCCGGCATCAAGTTCAACAACTATCAAGGCGTGGATTACCGCTGGTACACCGGAGACACGCCGGTTCAATCACCTGTCTTCTGACCCCAACAACCCTGCTTATCCTCGATGAACATTCCCACCCGCTTGACGTTTTGCCTGCTCACCGGCGCGCTGCTTGCCGGATTTGGCGCCGGCTGCTCCAAGAAACCCGCCGCCGCCACGCCGGCGGAACTGGAGGCCAGCCTGCGGGACGCCTTCAAGGACGGTGCCGAAGGCGCCAGGAAAATGGCCGACGCTGCGGCGGACGCGCTGCAGAAACAGGATCGCGCCCAGGCGTTCGCCCTCTTGAATGGTCTTTCCTCCGCTCCGGAACTGAGTCCGGAACAACGGCAGGCGGCGGCGCATGCGGCCACCGCCATGCGCGAGCAACTCGCGAAAGACGCCGCGAAAGGCGACCAGGAGGCCGCCGCGCTCATGCAGGCTTATCGCTCCAGCAAATGAGTTTTCCCGCACCAACAGCCTGAACCTCACTTTGCCGGCGGGTCGGTTTGCCGGCGTGTCCAAAACAAAAGTCCGTATGAAAATAATGAAGAACATACCCAGCCTCCTCGGTATCGCGGCGGTCGGTTCCCTGCTCGCGTGGAACACGCAGGCAGCGATCACTGACAACCTCGCGGTGCATCTCACGTTCGACAACAACTACAACGACTCCTCCGGCAACGGCAACAACGGCTTCCCGATGGGCAATCCGACGTTCCAGACGGGCGTTCTCGGTCAGGCGGTGGCCGTGACCACCATGAGCGACGGCAGCGAGTTCGATTACGTGACGTTGAATTATCCCAACCAGTTGCTGTTCTCCACCAATGTGGACTTCACCATCAGTTTCTGGACCAGCTACACCAACCAGGTGGACGACCCACCGTTCATCTCGAACAAGAACTGGAGCAGCAGCGGCAACCCCGGCTGGGGCATCTTCACCCAAAGCGGCGGCAACTTCCGCGTCAACGTGACCGATGACGCCGGGAACAACGAAAGCACCACGTCCACCCCGGTGATCCGTGACGGCAAATGGCACAACGTGCTCGTTGCCTTCACGCGGGGCGCCACGGCGGACATTTATGTGGATGGCACGCTGGCGACGAGCAATCCCTTCATGGCGGCCCTGACCGGCTCGATTGACACGCTGGATTCTGGACTGTCCATCAACATTGGTCAGGACGGCACCGGCGGCTACACCGATAGCGGCAGCGCCCAGATGGTGAAGGTGTTGATTGACGACGTGGGTATTTGGACCCGCGCGTTGTCGGGCGCGGAAGCCCTCGCCATTTACAACGCCGGTGAAGCCGGCAAGCCGCTCGACCAGGTGCCAACCATTCAGGATCCGTATGTGACGTCCACGACCCCCGGACAGAATGCCACGGGAGTTCGCCCGGATGCCACGGTGTCCGTGGTGATCGCCGACGGAGTCAACAAGCTGGCCACCAACTCGGTCGTCATGACCATCAATGGCTCGCCTGTGACCGTCACCCAGAGCAAGACCGGCGCGGAAACCACCATCACCTACACGCCGCCGACGTTGCTGCCCTCCGGCCTGACGACCGCCTCGATTGTTTACGGGAACAACGCGACGCCGCAGGCGCTGTTCACCAACATGTGGAGCTTCAGCTCGACCTACGTGATGCTCACGCCGGGATACAAGGTGACGCCAGTCACTTCCAAGCCGGGCTTCCAGTGGAACATCTTCGCCAATCAAGCCAACCAGGTTAATAGTAGCGATCGTGCCGAACTGGCCCTCGCTGGTCTCCTGCCGGATCCGAACAACCCGGGCGGCTACCTTCCCAACTATGCGGATCAATACGCCCAGGGCGACGCCATCGCCACTGCGCCCACGCCCGCCTCGGCCACCGCGCCGCTCAATTTCGAGATCAGCACGGTCATCAACGAATCCGCCGCCGGTGGCAGCACCTTCGGCGACTTCACTCCGGATGGCCAGATGCCTGGCGTGCCCGCCACCGACGGCAGCACCGCCGGTCTGGCCGTGGAAATCATCACCTACATCAATCTGCCTGCGGGCGTCACCGTCATGGGCGTCAACAGCGACGACGGGTTCCGCACCACCACCGGCATTCCTTGGGATGTCACCAGGGCGCTCGTGGCAGGCGAATACTCCGGCGGACGCGGCTCCGCGGATACGCTATTCACGATCGTGGCCCAGGAGGCGGGAGTTTATCCGTTCCGCACGGTTTACGAAAACGGCGGCGGCGACGCGGACGTTGAATGGTTCACCGTCAAATCTGACGGCACCAAAGTCCTTGTTAACGACACGGCCAACGGCGGTTTGACGGCCTACCGGGCTATCACCACTCCGATTGATCCGTATATCAAGTCCATCACTCCTTCGCCGGTGCCGCGCCAGACGCCGACCACCAGCCCCTCCGTCGTGGTTGCCCTTTCGGACGGCGACACCGCGGTTGATGACAATTCAGTTTCGCTCAAGGTGGACGGCAGTGCCGTCAACGCGACCAAGAGCCGTTCTGGCAAGCTCGTCACGCTCACCTACTCGCCGGCCGGCATGCAGATTCCAACGGATCAACACACCGCCGAACTGGTCTTCAAGAACACGTCCGGTTCGCTCGTCCGGACCCAGCAGTGGACCTTCCTGAACCTGAAGAATGTCGTTCTGCCCAATCCGGTGGCGACGGAGAACTTCGATTCCTACGCCGAAGGCACCGTCCCGACCGGCTGGACCGCGTGGAACTTCACCGATACAGATGCTGCCGGCGACGATTTGGACAATCTCCACTCGGACACCTACAAAGGATGGATTGTGGTGAGCCGCGACCGCCTCGCGGGCCTCAAATCCCGCATCTTCAACGTGGCCCCGAACCAGACCATGAACGGCCAGCCGGTTACGGTGGACACCCTGAGCACGGGCAATCTGATGTACGCCGAATCGGACGTCCGGAGCGGAAATCAAGTCCAGTTCATCATCTCCAAGCCGTTCGATCTGTCCATGCTCACGAACGCGGTGATCACCTTTGGCAGTCTCTACGAACAGAACCAGGACAACGGTGACGCGCTGGAATACTCGGTTGACGGCGGCACCAACTGGCTGCCGGTCGTGTACTACCTCGATTACGTGGATACCGGCGGGGACATCCGCCTGAACGCGGACGGCACCGTGGACGCGGTGACGACGTTCGAGGAGCCGAACACCGACACCGCGACGTGGACCGACAACGGCGTGGCCAAGGGTGGCAAGTATGGCGACGCCATTGCCGCGCCGATCACGCAGGCGCTGGGTATCTACATCGCCCCGCGGGCGAATGACGACCCGGTGACCGACAAGCGCCTCGAACTCTACCGTCTGCCCACCGCTGGCGGCCACTCGGACGTCCGGTTGCGCTTCGCCCAGATCGGCACCGGAAGCTGGTATTGGGGCGTGGACAACATCGCCTTCTACGAAGGACCGGCGCCCATCACCCCGCCGACGCCTGGCACGCTGAGCATCGCGCTCCAGGGGGGCAACGCGGTCATCACCTGGACCGGCAGTGGCGCCCTGCAATCGGCGGCCACCGTCACCGGCCCGTGGAGCAACGTGTCCAACGCGGCCAGTCCTTACACCGTCACGCCGACGACCGGCGGTGCGGCGTTCTATCGCCTTAGTCAGTAACACGCATACCGTGCCCGGCCTGGGTCGCTTCGGCGGCCGGGCCGGGCTA
>JAJXZJ010000061.1 GCA_021780105.1 bacterium | reverse complement strand
CACCACCAACGCCACCACCAACGCCACCACCAACGCCACCACCAACGCCACCACCAACGCCACCACCAACGCCACCACCAACGCCACCACCAACGCCACCACCAACACGACCACCAACACCACCACCAACACCACCACCAACACGACCACCGGCACCCGGAAAGCCGGCGAGGCGCCAAAGCCGATTGAAGTTGTGTTCATCAAGGAAGGCGATCACGCCAAGATGGTGCCGGTGAAACGTGGGATCAGCGACGACGCCTACACGGAAATCACCGAAGGCGTCAAAGAAGGGCAGGAAGTGATCTCCGGCGGTTACAAGGCGATCAGCCGGGAGCTGGAAGACGGCAAGTTGATCAAGGTCGGCCCGGCGCCGTTTGCCAAGGAGATGGAGAAGAAATGATCGCGCGTGAACTTTGCCAACGGTCACGGGCCGCCTCCCGCGTGTCGCCAACGGCCGGCGTCACGCAACGATTCGGCTGTGCATGAGCCTCATCCACCTCGAAAAAGTCACCCGCCGCTACCAGATGGGCGGCGAAACCATCCACGCGCTGCGCGAGGTGTCGTTCACCATTGCGCGGGGCGAATACGTGGCGATCATGGGGCCGTCCGGCTCCGGCAAGTCCACGCTGATGAACATCATCGGCTGCCTCGACACCGCCACCTCCGGCACCTACGTCCTCAATGACGTCAACGTCAGCGAAATGGACGACAATCAGCTCGCCGAGGTGCGAAACAAGGAAATCGGCTTTGTCTTTCAGACGTTCAACCTGCTGCCGCGGGCGAACGCCTTTCACAACGTCGAGCTGCCCCTGATTTACGCGGGCATTTCAGCCGAGGAACGCCGGCGGGTCACCGTCGAGGCGCTCACCAGCGTGGGCCTGGCCGACCGCATGACGCACAAGCCGAACGAAATGTCCGGCGGCCAGCGGCAACGTGTGGCCGTGGCCCGCGCCCTAGTGAATCACCCCTCCATCCTGCTGGCGGACGAACCGACCGGCAACCTCGACACCAAGACCGGCGAGGAAATCATGGGCGTGTTCGAGGAACTCTCGCGCCAGGGCAACACCATCATCCTGGTGACGCACGAGGAAGACATCGCGCGGCACGCGCGGCGCATCGTCCGCATTCGCGACGGCTTGATCGCCAGCGACGAGGCGCGACGTTAGGGACCACGATGCGGTATTCCTCGGAATTTCTGGAGGGTTTGCGGATCGCCTGGGACGCGATTCGCGCCAACAAATTGCGCTCCGGGCTGACCACCCTCGGCATCATCATCGGCATCGTCACGGTGACGCTGATGGCAACGGCCATTCAGGGGTTGAAACGCGGCTTCGTCCAGAGCATCTCCGCCCTGGGCGCGGACGTGCTTTATGTGCAGCGGACCGGCTGGTTCATCAACTCGGAGGCCGAGTGGCGCCGGCAGAACAAACGGGCGGACATCACGTATGCGCAGTTCCGCGCCCTGGCGCGCCAGCTCAATCTGGCCCGCGCCGTGGCACCGCAGGTGGACACCGGCCGGCCGGTCAAATACAAGAACCGCACGTCTTCCTCGGTTCACATCATCGGCACCACCGACCAGTTCCTCTATACCGGCGGCCTCACCGTGGCCGAGGGCCGGTTCCTGAGCAGCGCCGAGGCCGAGGGCGGCCGGCCCGTCTGTGTGATCGGCGCCCAGACGGCGACCAATCTGTTCGTCGGCGAGCAGGCGGTGGGCCACCGCATTACCATCGGCGGCTACCGTTTCGAGGTCATCGGTGTGCTGGAAAAGCAGGGTGACTTTCTCGGCGCGTTCAGTCTCGACAATCAGGTCATCATCCCGGTCCAGCAATTCACCACGCTCTTCTGGCACGATCCGGATTACACGATCCAGGTCAAGGCGATCAGTCTGGACGCGCTGGACGACTGCCGCGAGGAGCTGCGCGGCGTGATGCGCAAGATCCGGCACGTCGCGCCCGGCGACGAGGACGATTTTGCCATCAATCAGCAGAGCGAATTCTTGAAGACGTTTGACAAGGTGATCGGCACGATTGCCACCGCCGGGCTGTTCATCACCGGCTTGTCCCTGTTTGTCGGCGGCATCGGCATCATGAACATCATGTTTGTCTCCGTCGCCGAGCGGACGAAGGAGATCGGCATCCGCAAGGCCATCGGCGCCAAGCGCCGCACGGTCCTCATGCAATTTCTCACCGAGGCGGCGTCCATCTGCCTGATGGGCGGCCTTATCGGCCTGGGACTCGCCTGGCCGCTGACGCTTGTCATGGCCCGCTTCATGCCGGCAACGATGTCACTGTCCGTCGTCGGTCTGGCAATCTTGGTTTCGCTGATGACCGGCGTCGTGGCCGGTTTCCTGCCCGCCTGGCGGGCGGCACGAATGAACCCCGTGGACGCGTTGCGCAACGAATGACCGCCCCGGCCACCCAACCTCGCGTCGTGCGCCGCTATCCCGGCAGCCTCCTGCTGGCGGAGATCAAGGAGAGTTTCTTCATGGCGATGGGCGCGCTGGCGGCGCACAAGCTCCGCTCGGCGCTCACGTTGCTGGGCGTGCTCGTCGGCGTGTTCTCCATCATCGTCGTGATGACGGCCATGCGCGTCCTGCAACGGAACATCGAAAACGACCTGAGCCGGTTGGGCAGCCAGACCTTCCAGATTCGCAAATGGCCGGCCGTCTATTTCGGCGGCCCGGAGGGCTTCGAAAAATTCTGGCGGCGGAAGAACATCACGCTCGCCCAGGGCCGGGCCGTGATGGACAAGGCCACGCTGGCGTTGAATGTCGGCCTGGAGAGCAACTTCTGGAGCGGCGAGGTCAGCTCGCGATACGACAAAAGCCCGCCCAACGTCGGCCTCATTGGCGCCACGCCCGGCGGCTTCCCGGCCCGCAACTGGATCATCGGTGAAGGCCGCGGCTTGAATGACACCGACGTGGACAGCGCCAAGGACGTCTGCATCCTCGGCTACCGCCTGGCCACGCTGCTCTTTCCCCTCGGCTCGGCGCTCGGTGAACGGGTGAAAATTGACGGCATCAACTACACCGTCATCGGCGTGCTGGAGGAAAAGGGCGCCGCGTTGGGCGGCGACCAGGACAACTTCGCCGTCATTCCGCTCACCACGGGTTTGAACCGCTACGGCGCCATCTGGCGCAGCTTGTCCATCCTCGTCCAGGCCCGTGACCAGGCCGCCTACGACGACACCGTCGAGCAGGTCCGCGGCATTCTCCGCGCCATTCGCAAGGTCCAGCCCGGCGCCGAGGACGACTTCGAGGTGTTCTCGAACGACTCGCTCATCGAACAATTCAAAAACTTCACGTTCACCGTCCGCATCGGCGTGGCGGTCATCAGTTCGATTGCGCTGGTCGCCGCGGGCATTGGCATCATGAACATCATGCTGGTTTCCGTGACCGAGCGGACGCGCGAGATTGGCATCCGGCGGGCCATCGGCGCCAAGAAGCGGAACATCATGACGCAATTCATCATGGAGGCCATTGTGCTGTGCGAGGTCGGCGGCGCCATCGGTGTCGCTCTCGGCATCGCCGGTGGCAACCTGACCGCCTACTTCTTCGAGGTGCCGCCGGTCATCCCGCTCGATTGGGTGATGATCGGCCTGTTGATTTGCTCGGTAGTCGGCATCGTGTTCGGCACGTATCCGGCGTTCAAGGCGGCGAACCTCGACCCCATTGATTCGCTGCGTTACGAATAGCGGCGGGCTGCCGCGCGCGGACACAGGCGGCTGCACCCCGGCCGTTCATCCAGCCAGGTAAACCTTCAAGGCCGCGCGCACCGAGGAAAAGGCGATTTCCTCCGGCCTGATTTCCACTGGCTTGCGCCAATACAACGCCGCAACTTCCTCCGGGGACGCCGTGGTGCCGGCGCCGTTCACTGCCGCCACGAAGAAAAGGTCCAACACCGGATACGTCACGCCGTCGTAAACGTATTCATTGGGCTGCGAACACAGGAACCGGGCGCGACCGATCTCCAATTCCACCTCCTCGCGCACTTCCCGCCGCAGCGCCGCCTCGGCGGTTTCGCCAAAGTCAATGAAGCCACCCGGCAGGCCCAGCCGGCCGCGTGCCGGCTCTTTCGCCCGCCGGAGAAACAGCACCCGCCCATCGCCGTCGTGCAGAAATCCGCCGACAGCCACCGCCGGATTCAGGAAGTAAAGCAGGCCACACGCGCCGCAACGAAACGGGTTCACCCCTGCGACGGCGGAAGGAGCGCCGCAACGCGGGCAGTGGCGAAAGAACTCGGTTGGTTTCACGATCGCAAACCCGCGGAGATTACGACTGCTCCGGCTGCATCGCCACGGCAAATTCCACCGCCGGCAGCCTCACTCACGTTCGTCGGACAAAGAGCAGGTTGCCTTCCGCGTCACGCCATTCATCGGCGGCGGCAGTGGCGGTTTTGCGCGCCAGATGTTGGAGGTAATAAAGCGTTGGCTCGGCAATGTGCTGGTTGTTTAGAAACGGTTCGGTGTATTGGATGTCACCAAACTGCGTCTGGTCAATGTGGTGCTGCTGGCCGACGTGGTTGTTCCAGTCCACGCCTTCGGTCAGAAAGCCATAGTCGCCGTGATGGTGCTTCGCTGCCGTCCGTAGGATCGTCAAGCCGTCGAGTTCATACCTCCGGCTGCGCTCCGGATCACTTCGCCGCAGATCGTTGGCCGCCTCGAAGAACGCCAGGGCCGCCTCGGCATTTTCCCAAAGATATGATGTGTCCCAGGTTTTTTCCATGAACAGCAGTCCACGCGTCGCCAGGCCGTGGCGGTCTTCGCGCATCTTGAATTGATCGAGGCCGGGCAGGCAGTGCGAGTAGGCAAAGGCGCGCACGCTGTCGTCGGAAAGGACGCGTGACACCAGTCGCAGCGTGCGAAACGCGACGGAGTAAGCCACGTTTTCCTGCGGATCGTAGGTATCGTGATTGATGCTGCCGAAGATGCCACCAGCGCACATGAACGCCGCCGTCTTCGCCCGCAACTCTGATCGGTAATCCGCGAGTTTCCGCGCCGTCAGCGCCGCGTCGAGTTGCAGGATGAACAGCCCGTCCGCCGAGGAATCCCAGAACGGGTCGTCGCCGCCCTCAGGCGATTTCCGGTAAAGCTTGCCCGCCGGCGTGACGCGCCGCGGATACCAGCCGTTCGGCACGGACGCCACGTTCGTCTGAAGCCACGCGGCCGTTTTCACCGCCATGGCGCGCATCCGTCGGACACGCGGATCGCGCGCCGGCAGGTCATCCGCAAAGCTCAGAAGTTGAAACGCAACCTTCGCCATCGAACCCGGACACAACCAGTCGGATTGGTGCTTGTAATTGAGACAAAACCGGCCGGTGGTCGTTTCGCGATAACCGCGGATGAAACCCGTCCGCTCGTCCAGAAAACCGTCGTCGAGGACGTGGTCGAGGACATCGCGCGCGTCGCGCTGCCACGCCGGACGCCGCAGGAAGTTGCCCCAGCGGTAAATCTCCCACGCGCCACCGACCGCGTTGGCCGCCCATCCGGGGCCTTCGAGATTGCCGAAGTCGTGCCAGCCCATTACCGCGCCGTCCGGCTTGACGAAACTCGACCTGCCGACCAGATGCCCGTGCGCATCGCGGCGCAGCGTCTTCCTTAACGTGAATCGCAGCGAGTCCCGCGTCGAATCGGTGATGGTGTAACGCGGATCTTCCGGCCGGTAAAACCCGGTGTCGTGTTCCCCTGCCCTGGCAGGCGATCCTACCAACCACGCCGCCAGCGCGCCGGCGGAGATGAAAAAAGCTCGTTTCATTGGCGAACGGCTGAGATTAGCGCGGTGGTCGTGCGGCGTGAATCCAGAATTCGCCTAAACGCGCGAATCAGTTTCCACCGGCTTGGTCACGGACATATCCGAATCACGCCGCCGACGGGAAAACTCGACGGATGTTTACAGACCACGCCAAATCGAGTTGAATGCCGCGCGGCTGAACTTGCCAAACGGGCGCGTGGTGGAATTGGCAGACACGAAGGATTTAGGTTCCTTTGGCGAAAGCCGTGCAGGTTCAAGTCCTGTCGCGCCCACCAACCGGTACGCCGCGCCGGTTTCCCGCGGAACAACATCACCCGCAAGCCAGCGCCACGGCTGGCTGGTTTTCGGTTGGGATTTCGTCGGCGCTGCGGCAGGCTTTGGCAATGGATTTGCTGGTGAACAAAGGGAAGATGGACACTGCCCTGCCCTGTCGCCCACTCGCCGGCCGTTCCCGCGGTCGGGCGCGGCTTCTGCGTCGAGCCAGCAGCACGGCCCTCGCCCTGGCCCTGAGCGTCACGGTCCACCTGTTCGCGGACGGTTTCAAAATCGCGGCGTTCAATCCCGGCGGCCAGATTGACTGGACGAATGCCTTCGGCAACGGCGTTTGCACCATTGAAACCGCACCGCTGCCGGTTGGCGACACGACTCCGCGGTGGCAGCCGGGGTCAAATTACTTCACCACCAGCGCCACCGGACAAGCGCAGGTGCCGGTCGGCGTCAGCAACGTGCTCGTGCGATTGCTGGCGGTGGATGTTTCCGCCGGCACGGCGCAAGGCTGCACGAATCTCCTCCAGTCCTACGGGACGTTGACGACCATCGCGGGTTCGGGTTTTGGCGCGCTTGACAACGTGAATTACTGGGATCCCGGTTACGAAGGCGGTTACGCCACGAGCGCCGCGCTGTCGCGCCCGCATTTCGCCATGGCGGACGCGGCCGGCAACGTCTTCATCGTGGACAAGTGCAGCGATTCGGTCCTCAAGGTCACGGTGGACGGCCGCATTCACACGGTGGCGGGCACGCACGTGGACGGCTTCAACGGCGACGGTCCCGCGGTGGCAACGAGCCTGGAATTGTCGCAACCCAACGGCCTTTACGTGCAGGCGGACGGGACGTTCTACGTGCTGGACACCGGCAACGGCCGCGTGCGCCGCGTGGACACAAACGGCGTGATGTCCACGCTCTTCGTCGTTCCGGGCGGCATCAGCACCGGACGGGGTTTGTGGGTCAGTGCGGCAGAGTCCAGCGTGTTCCTTTGCGATGGCACCAAGTTCGAGGAATGGACCCCCGCCGGCGGTGTATCCGTCTTGAACAACAAGTTCAATGAACTGGGCAACCTCATTGTCAACGCCGCGGGCGACGCCATCGTGACGGATCGCGGCGCGGACAAGGTGTATCGCGTGGACATCCGCGGAAAGAATCAGGGCGACCGGACGCTGCTCTACGGCGACGGGAAGAGCGATCCCGTGGTGGACGGAACCTCGGCCGTGACGGGCAGTCTCAACGGCGTGCGGGGAGTTTGGGAACTGCCCACCGGCGGCTATTTCCTCGCCCTGCACGAGGGCAGCCAGCTTCTATATGTGGACCCGGCAAAAGTGATGCACGTGTTCGTGGACGGGCAACCGGGTGTCCACGCCGGCGACGGCCTGTGGTTTCATTCGCCCGGGCCAAAACTCTCCGAGTTACGCTCTGTTTCGATGGACAACCGCGGCAACATCATGATTGTGGAGAGCGACGCCGGCTACGTGCGGAGGATCCAGTTTCAGCGCCTGAATCCGTAGGCTGCCCGCGAGTGACGGGGATGACGATTCTGTCATGGACGTTTCATCAGTGTTTCACGCGTGCATGGCAGGCTGGGCAGCGTTCGATGTGATCGAACTCAGTGAAGCAACAAATCGAAAGCGGAGATCATACAATGAAGTTCATCAATACCATCAGTATTCTGCTGGCCGTCGGCCTGGTCCTCGGCGCAAGCCATGCACTGGCCGGCGTCAACGTGCCCCAAAAGCTCGCCGCGAAGGCGAAAGTCACCCAAGCCGAGGCCGAAAAAACCGCGCTGGCCAGGGTGCCCAACGGGACCATCAAGGAAGGCGAATTGGAAAAGGAACACGGCAAGCTGGTCTGGTCCTTTGACATCGCCACACCCGGCAGCCAGGACATCACGGAAGTGCAGGTCAATGCGAAGACCGGCAAGATCGTCACCGTGGAAACCGAAACGCCGGCGCAACAAGCCAGGGAACAACAGGAAGAAACGAAGGGGAAGGCTGCGCGTAAGGAGGACCTCGCCGCGAAGGCGAAAGTCACCCAAGCCGAGGCCAAAAAAACCGCGCTGGCCAAGGTGCCCAACGGGACCATCAAGGAAGGCGAATTGGAGAAGGAACACGGCCAACTGGTCTGGTCCTTTGACATTGCCACACCCGGCAGCCAGGACATCACGGAAGTACAGGTCAATGCGAAGACCGGCAAGATCGTCACCGTGGAAACCGAAACGCCGGCGCAACAAGCCAGGGAGGCCGCCGAGGACGCCGCAAGAGCGGAAAAAGGAAAGAAAGACAAAGAAGACAAGGACTGATTGGCGGAAACTGGGATCAAATGATGCCGACCGCCGGCGGATGCTCCGGTCCGCCGGCGGCAACGTTTGAAAACCACAGACCAGATTGACCGGAGCCAAACAATGAAAACGAGCAAAACTCTTCTCTTCGCAGCGCTGGCGGTGGTCGTGGCCGGCATCCTGATTGCTCGGCATTCGGTGGTGCGTGCTCCGCGGGGACAAACCGGCCGCGGAACCCAATCGCCCGCAGTTGGCGGCGAGTTGAGGCCGCCTGCAAAATCACTGTCCCTTCCGACTGCTCCCCAGACTGTGCCATCGGCACCCGTCAGCAACTCTTCGGATGTTCCACGACACGCACAGGCGGGGAAATCTGCCGTTCCAACCAATGCGCAGCCACCTACCACCCAATCGCCATTTGACCAGAGCCTGACGTATAACGGCTACGCGGTTCAAGATCCCCTGGCACGAGTGGCCTTGTTTTTCGTCGGCACCGGCGATCAGGAAGCTGATGCCTACTGGGAGAGCGCCATTTTCGATCCCAGCTTGCCTGCGGAAGAGCGCAAGGATTTGATTGAAGACCTGAACGAAACCGGCATGGCCGACCCGCACGATCCAGGCCCTGCGGACTTGCCGATGATTCTGGCCCGGATTGGGTTGATTGAACAACTTGTGCCTTATTCGATAGATCAGGTGGATGCAAACGCCTTCGCGGAAGCCTACAAGGATTTGTCGGGCCTGGCCATCGGCCAGACACCGCCATAGCAAAATGATTTCGTTCCCATCCGCCAAATGACTCAATGCCTTTCATGCGCGTGTTGATCGTGGAAGACGAGAAGAAGACCGCCGCGTTCGTCCGCAAGGCGCTGCAGGCGGAAGGCTATGCCGTGGACGTGTTGCACGACGGCGAGGCCGTGCTGGCCGTCGCCGGCACGACCCCCTTCGACGCGATCGTGCTGGACATCATGCTGCCGGGCCGCGACGGGCTGAGCGTGGTGCGCCAGTTGCGCGCGCGCGGCATCGGCACGCCGGTGCTGCTGCTCTCGGCCCGTGGCGAAGTGCGCGAACGCGTCGAGGGGCTGGACGCCGGCGCCGACGATTATCTCCCAAAACCCTGCGATCTGACGGAACTGATCGCCCGCGTCCGGGCGCTGGTCCGGCGCGGCGGCGACACCAAGGCCGTGGTCCTGCACCTGGCCGACCTGACGCTCGACACCGTCAGCCGCGTCGTTAAACGCGGCGACCGGGCGATCGAACTCACCGCGCGCGAATACCGGCTGCTGGAGTTTCTGTTGCGCAACGCGCGCCGGATTTGCGGGCGGATGATGCTCGTGGAAAAAGTCTGGGATTACGACTTCGATCCCGGCACGAACGTCGTGGACGTTTACATCAAACGGTTGCGCGAGAAGGTTGACGCCGGCTTCGAACCCAAGCTGCTCCACACCGTGCGCGGCATCGGTTACGTCATGAAGGACCGCTCATGACCATCCGCATGCGACTCAGCCTGTGGTATGCGGCGGTGCTCACCGTGTCGCTGCTCGTCATCGGCGGCGGCACCTACCGCGAGCTGGCCGAGCGCCACCGGCGTCTGCGCAGCGACGAGCTTTCGAAAATTGCGATCAACGAAACCGGCGAGCTGCTGTTCCAGGTCGGCGTGCCGGCGGTGCTGCTCGGCGCGGTCGGCGGCTGGTGGTTGACACGCCGGGCGCTCGCGCCCGTCACCGCGCTCACCCAGGCAGCCGAGCGGATCAACGAACGCAATCTGGGCGAAACCATTCCACGCACCGGCAACGGCGACGAGCTCGACCGCCTCGCCGAAGTGTTGAACGCCATGACCGCGCGGCTCAACGATTCCTTCAACCGCGTCCGCGAATTCACCCTCCACGCCTCGCACGAACTCAAAACGCCGCTGGCCGTGCTCCGCGGCCAGACGGAAACCGCCCTGTGCGACGAGCCGCTGTCCACCGCCCAGCATGAGTTGTTCGCCAGCCAACTGGAGGAACTCCGCCGGCTCACGCGCATCGTGGACAACCTTACCCTGCTGGCGAAAGCCGACGCCGGCCTCGTCCAGCTTGCCTTTGCGCCGGTGCGGTTCGACGAGCTGGTGCGCGACATTTTTGCGGACGCGGAAATCCTCGCCGAACCGTCCGGCATTCGCGTTGAATTGACCGCCTGTGACGACGCCACCGTGAATGGCGACGCGCACCGTCTGCGGCAGTTGTTGCTGAACCTTACCGACAACGCGGTGAAATACAACGCGCCGCAGGGTTCGATTTCCATGTCGCTCCGCCGCGTCGGCGACCACGCTGAATTCACGCTCGCCAACACCGGCCCGAGCATTCCGCCGGAGGTGCTGCCGAAAGTGTTCGATCGTTTCTTCCGCGGCGACCCCGCGCACTCGCAAGCCATCGAGGGCTGTGGCCTCGGCTTGAGCATTGCGCAATGGATCGTCTCGGCGCATAAAGGGACCATCAATATTGAGTCCGTGCCGATGAAACAAACCACCGTGACCGTGCGCCTGCCACTGGAACAAGCAGCCCCATCAAACGCATGAAGCAATCCCTGGCGATTCCCCTGGCGGCAATGCTACTTGCCGGTTGCGCGACGTATCGTCCGCAGCCGATTTCACCAGAGAACAGCGCCGCCGCCTTCGACGCGCGGTCGTTGACCAACGAAAATCTGCGGGCATTCCTCGAAACAAATCATGTCGCCGGCCCGTGGCCACGCCGTGCCTGGGACTTGAACGCGCTCACGCTCGTCGCGTTTTATTATCAACCGGCCCTGGCCGAGGCCCAGGCGCAATGGGCTTCGACCCGGGCGATGGAAATCACGGCTGGCGAACGGCCGAATCCGTCCCTGTCCGTGACGCCGGGATACGACGGGCAGATCCCCGGCAACTTCAGCCCCTGGCTGGTGTCGCTGAATTTTGACGTGCCCATTGAAACGGCCGGCAAACGGGGCAAGCGCATTGCCGAGGCCAGTCATCTTTCCGAGGCCGCCTGGTGGAATTTCGTCTCCGCCGCCTGGCAGACGCGCAGCCGCGTGCGCGCCGCGTTGTTGAATCTTTATGCCGCGCGCGAAATCGAATCGCTGCTGGCCGGCCAGGAATCCGCCCAGAGCAACGTTGTCCGGCTGCTGGAGGGCCAGCTCGCCGCCGGCGCGGTGTCGGATTTTGAGGCCACCCAGGCCCGGATTGCGCTGGACACCACGCGGCTGGCCCGGCAGGACGCTGCCGGCCAGCGCCGCCAGGCGCGGGTGCAAGTGGCGAATGTGCTCGGCCTGCCGTCGCGGGCGCTGGACGGCGTGAAGTTTTCCTTTGCCGGGATGGATCAATTTCCCCGGCAGTTGACCCAACCGGAGATTCGCCGCCAGGCGTTGTTGAACCGGGCGGATGTTCGCGGGGCGTTGGCCGAATACGCCGCCAGCCAGTCCGCTCTTCAGTTGGAAATCGCCAACCAATATCCCGACGTTCATCTCGGTCCGGGCTATGGCTGGAACACCGGCAACGCCGGCGACAACGAGTGGACGCTGGGCCTGGCCGTGACCCTGCCGGTGTTCAATCAAAATCAAGGGCCGATTGCTGAAACAAAGGCGAAACGGGCGCAGGCCGCCGCACATTTTCTGACCGTGCAAACCACCGCCATCGCCGAAATTGACAGCGCGCTGGTCGGTTATCAGGCGGCGTTGCAGCAGGCCGCCACCGCGAAGGCACTACAGGCCAATTCGCTGAAACGTTTGAATTCCGTCCGCGCCCAGGCGGAAGCCGGTGAAGCCGACCCACTGGCCGTGGCCAACGCGGAAGTTGAATACGGCGTGGGCGCGCAAAACCGGCTCAACGCGCTGCTGAAGGCTCAACTGGCGCTCGGCCAGTTGGAGGATGCCGTTCAAAGTCCGCTGACGCTGCCGCCGGCCACGCTCCAGGCGGCGGAGAATGGGGCCGGTTCCAAATAATCATCGGCCACCATGTTCTTGAATTTTACCGAAACGAGGGATGGCGTGCGGGTTTCACCGCGTTTTACCTTCCACACGGAGCCGGTTTCAAAACTCCACATTCAGCGGTCCGGTGCGCCCTGAAGCGCGCCCAAGTCCGCCGCGCTCACTGGCCAGCCCCGCATGAAGCAGAACGATTTCGACACGAAATGAAACCAAAACAGATTATCATCGGCCTCACGGTCGCCCTCTGTGGCGGCCTGGGCATCTTCGCGCTCCTCAGGTCGCATCGCGCGGCCTCCGCGGCGGAGGAAGAGGCGGCGCCACCCACGGTCGTCAGCGTTCAGTTGGGCACGCTCCAGCGCATGACGCTGCATCGTTACCTCACCGGCTACGGCACGGTCGCCCCCGCGCCAGCCACCACGACCGAACCGGCCGCCGACGCGCCGCTGGCCGCGCCGGTGGCCGGCGTCGTCACCCGCGTCAACGTGGTGGAAGGCCAGCAGGTGAAAAAGGGCGAGGTGCTGGTGGAATTGAATTCCGGCGCGATGACGGTGGAAAACGCGGAACAGGAAGTCACGCGGCAGCGGCAATTATACGCGCAACAAAACACCGCCCTGAAGAATCTGCAGAACGCCGAGGCGCAACTGGCCTTGTTGCGCGTTACCGCGCCGCTGTCCGGCACCGTCGCGCGCGTCAACGTCAAGCCGGGCGCGGCGGTGGATTTGAACACCGTCGTGGCGGAGGTGATTGATTTGAACCGGTTGGCGGTGCGCGCCGACATCCCCGTGTCGGAAGCCGGCGAGTTGAAGCCTGGCGACGAAATGCAGGTGCTGACCGAGCCGCCGGTGACGGCACGCTTGTCGTTCATCAGCCCGACGGTGGACACGAACAGCAGCACGGTGTTGGCGCGGGCGGCCTTGCCGGTGGACAGCGGCTTGCGGCCTGGTCAGTTCGTCCCCTTGCGCATCGTCACGGCGGCGCGCACCAATTGCCTCGTGGCGCCGGAGGCAAGCGTGGTGACCGACATCAGTGGGAGCAACGTGATCGCGCTGGTCAAGGGCGATGAAGCCGCGCAAACCCCGGTGCAAACCGGCTTCCGCGAAAACGGTTGGATGGAAATCAATGGCCCGGGCCTCCAGGCGGGCGATTCCGTGGTGACGGTAGGTGCTTACGGCTTGCCAAAGAAAACCAAAGTCCGGGTGGCGAATTCGCCGGGAGCCGCAACCTCGCAACCCGATTCGTCCCAAGCGCAATGAATCCCGAAAGTTCCTCCCGCCTGGGCCGGTTCGCCACGCGGCACGCGCTCTCCGTCACGTTCATCGCGGTGGCGCTCTGCCTGGCGGGCATTTTTTCGGCCCTGCAAACGCCCTCGTCAGTGTTTCCGCAGACGAATTTTCCGCGCGTCGTCATTCTCGTCAACAACGGCATCATGCCCGCCAGCGAAATGATGGCGACCATCACGCGGCCCATCGAGGAGGTGATGAAGGGCGTGCCCGGCGTGACCACGGTGCGCTCCGCCACCGCGCGCGGTTCGGCGCAGATCAACCTGTTTTTCCACTGGAACGTGGACATGGTGCAGTCGGAATTGTATGTGCTGGGGCGGCTCGCCGAAATCCGCGCCGACCTGCCTGCCACGGCGTCCACGGAGGTTTCGCGCGTGACGTTCTCGGCGTTTCCCATCATCGGCATCAGCCTCACCAGTTCCAATCGCAACCTGATGGACTTGTGGGAGACGGCCAATTACCAGCTCAAACCGCTGTTCCTGCAAATTCCCGGCGTGGCGAAAGTGGAACTCACCGGCGGCCAGGTGCCGGAGTATCACGTCATCGTGGACCCGCTGAAATTGCAGGCCGCGCAGCTCGGGTTGACGGACGTGAGCGACGCGCTGACGAAAAACAACCTCATCGCCCCGGCGGGCATGATCGAGGAGAATTATCATCTTTACCTGACCACGGTGGATGGGCGCGTGCATTCGCCGGCGGACATCGGGAACGTGGTCATCGTCGTGAAGGCCGGCCATCCGGTGCTGCTCAAAGACGTGGCCCGCGTCGAGCGCGGCCCGGAACCGGCTTACACGGTCGTCACCGCGCAGGGCCAGAACGCCGTTCTGCTCAATGTGCAAAGCCAGCCCGACGGCAGCACGTTGAAAATCGCCAGCGCGCTCAAGGCGCAGATGCAGCAACTGAAGACCGAGTTGCCGCCCGACATGCACCTGGCGTTTTTCTACGACCAATCGCTGTTCGTGACCGACTCGGTGGGCAGCGTTCGCGACGCCATTTTCTTTGGCCTCATTTTGTCGGTGCTCATCCTGTATTTCTTCCTGAAAAACTGGGGCAGCGTGTGGACGGCGGTGGTTACCATTCCCATTTCCGTGCTGATCACCTTTGTCGCGATGAAGCTGGCCGGCATGAGTTTCAACATGATGACGCTGGGCGGCATCGCGGCGGCCATCGGGCTGATCATTGACAACGCCATCATTGTGGTGGAGGCGATGTGTTACAAAATCGCCGCCGGCCGGCCGCGCCTGGCGGGCATTCAGGAGGCCGTCGGCGAAATCCTCCCGGCGCTGATCGGCTCGACGCTGACGCCGGTGGTGGTGTTCATCCCGCTGGCGTTTTTGACCGGCGTGGCGGGCATGTTTTTCCGGGCGCTGGCGCTGACAATGGTCGTGTCGCTGCTCACGTCGCTGGTGCTGGCCATCACGCTGACGCCGTCGCTGGCCGCGTGGCTCATTCGCGAACGGAAACGCCAGGCAGGCGCGGCGGACCACGAGGAAGGCGGCTTCATCCTGAAACGCGTGCTGCGGCTTTACGAAGGCACCGCACGCTGGGCACTGCGGCACAGTTGGCTGACGCTGCTGGTGTGCAGTTTTATTCTCGCCGGCTCGGTGTTCGTTTACCGGCAACTGGCGACGGATTTTCTGCCGGCCTTTGACGAAGGCGGTTTTGTGATTGATTACAACGCGCCGCCGGGCACCAGCCTTACCGAAACCTCGCGCCAGTTGAACGAGGCCGAACAGCTCATCCGCGCGAATCCCGACGTGGAAAGTTATTCCCGCCGGCTCGGCACGCAGTTGGGTTTGTTCATCACCGAACCCTATCGCGGCGATTTCCTCGTCAAACTCAAACCCAAACGCACCCACACGACAGACGAAGTCATCGCGCAATTCCGGCATGATTTCAACGCCCAGTTCCCGGCCATCCGCTGGGATTTCCCCGGCATCCTCACCGACCTGATCGGCGATCTGCAACTGACGCCGGAACCGATTGAGATCAAACTGTTCTCGCCCGACCTGGCCTGGCTGGAAAAAATCGCGCCGCGCGTTGAGGCGCAAATCCAGAAAATCCCCGGCGTCGTGGACACGTTCAACGGTCTGACCGAAACCGGCCCTTCCATCAACCTCCGCGTGCGGCCCGCCGACGCCGAACGGTTCGGACTGAGCGCTCAGAACATCGCCGACGCGGTCAACACCGCGCTGCTCGGCCAGGTCGCGTCGTCGGTGCTGGAAGGCGACCGCGTCATCAACCTCCGCGTGCTGGCCAATCCGTCCAGCGTCAACCGCACCGCCAAACTGCGCGAACTGCCCATCCGCACGCCGACCGGCGCGGTTGTGCGGCTGGACCAGGTGGCCGAGGTGAGCCAGCAGCCCAGCGAAGTGGAACTGGACCGTGACGACCTGCGGCAGGACATCATTGTCTCCGCGCGCCTTGAAGGCCGCGACCTGGGCAGCGCGATGACGGAAATTCAGGCGAAGTTGAGCCAGGACAACTGGCTGCCGCCCGGCACGGTGGAATACGGCGGCCTTTATCAGCAGCAACAGGAATCGTTCTACAACCTGCTGGTGGTGCTGCTCGCCGCCATTTTGCTCGTGTTCATCGTGCTGCTGGTGGAATTCCGCTCGTTTTACGAACCCATTGCGATTCTCTTCGGCGCGGTGCTGGCGCTGTTCGGCACGGTCGTCGGTCTGTGGATGACCGGCATCACGCTGAACATAGTTTCATTTCTCGGTGCAATCATTGGCATTGGCATCGTGGCCAAGAACGGCATTCTGGTGCTCGATTATTTCCAGCAATTGCGCAGCGAAGGCGTGGAACTCGTCGAGGCACTGGTGCGCGCCGGGCATCGCCGGTTGCGGCCGGTGCTGATGACGTCGCTGGCCGCCGCGCTGGGCATGTTGCCGCTGGCTTGGGGCATCGGCGCGGGCGCGGAAATGCTCCGGCCGCTGGCGGTCGCCGTCATCGGCGCCTTGTTTTTTTCCGTGCCGCTCTCGCTCATCGCCACGCCGGTGGCGTATCATCTGATGATCCGGCTGCATCAGCGGTTCCTGCAAAGCGATCGTGACGACAAGCTGCCCGCCCAAAGCGCATGAAGAAAGACAGACATTGAACAGCGGACGTCGCACACCAGTCCAACCGCCGCGCCGGCATTATTCGGCGTTCGATGTTGGCTGCCGGTTGTTCGGGATTCCGCCGCCCGGTTATGAAAACGAAAATGGCTCTTGCCCTCGCCCTCGTCGTCGCGATTGCGGCGCTGATTTACGGGTACGTGAAAATGAACCGGGAACAGGTCGCCGACAAGAAGGCAGACCAGCCCATCAGCGCCGCCTCGCGGGTGGCCCGCAGCCCGATGGGTGAAACGGTCGTTACGCTTGACCAGGCAGCGCAGAAACTCATTGGGTTGCAAACCGCGCTGCTGGCTGCCGCAACTTTGCCGCAAGAAATGAAAGCCTATGGCCGCGCGCTGGATCCCGCGCCGCTCGTCGCACTGGTAAACGACATCGCGTCCGACCGCGCCGCGCTGGTGGCGTCGAGCAAGGAGTGTCAACGCCAGCAGGACCTTTACGCCGGGGGCCGGAACACGTCCGCGAAGGCATTGGAAACCGCCGATGCCGCGATGAAACACGACCAGATTGCGCTCGCCACCGCCGGGGCGCGACTGGTGGCCGCCTGGGGCAAGGCGGTCGCCGAGAAACCGTCGCTGCCCGCGTTCGTGCAGTCGTTTGCCCGGCTTGAACGCGTGTTGGTCCGGCTCGATCTGCCGTCCGGCGAGTCGTTGCCGGGGACGCCGGTGGGTGCGCGGCTGGCGTTGCCGGGCACAAATCCGTCTATCGAAGCGAACTTCCTCGGTCGCGCGGCCACGACCGATCCCCAGGCCCAGGGCGAGGGTTTTCTGTTCGTGGCAACGAATGCTCCCGCGGCGCTGACCCCGGGGTTGTCGGTCGTGGGGTTTGTTCAGTTGCCCGGCGAGCCGCTGCGCGGCGTGGTGGTGCCGGATGCCGCCATTGTCCGCTCGTCCGAACGGTCGTGGGTTTATGCGCAAACCGGCGACACCACCTTCGCACGCCATGAGGTTGTTCTGGATCATCCCGCAGCCGGAGGCTGGTTCGTGACGAACGCGCTTGCGCCCGGCGCCCGGGTCGTTGTCACCGGCGCGCAAATGCTGCTCTCGGAGGAGCGCAAATCGCAAATCAAACTGGAAGACTGAAGTTCCGAAGCCTGAAATTCGAATGCCAGACCAAATTCGAAATTCGAAACTCGAAGAAAAGCCACCGCGCGGTCGCGGAATCCCTTCTCTTTTCGGGGCGCGCAACGTGAATTCGAATATCGGACTTCGGGCTTGCTGCGAACTTCGGACCTAGGATTGCGGGGTTTACGCATGCTGAATCGCGTCGTCCAATTCTCCCTGCGGCATCGCGGCGTGATCATCGCGCTGGGCGTCGTGGTGGTTGCGTACGGACTTTACGTGGCGGCGCGCACCCGGCTCGATGTGTTTCCCGAATTCGCACCGCCGCAGGTGGTCATTCAGACCGAGGCGCCGGGGCTGTCGTCCGAGGAAGTCGAGCAACTGGTCACCACGCCGATTGAAACCGGGCTGAACGGCACGGCGGGTCTGGATGCCATCCGCTCCCAATCCATCCAGGGTCTGTCCATCGTCACGCTGGTGTTTCTCGACAACACCGATATTTTCCGCGACCGGCAGATGGTCGCCGAGCGGCTGGCCGAAATTATCAGCCGCCTGCCGCAGGGCGTAGGCCCGCCGCGTTTGGGGCCGCTGACTTCCTCGACGAGCCTCACGCTGGTGATGGGACTAACCTCGACCAACCGCACGCCGATGGAACTGCGCACGTTTGCCGATTGGACCATGCGCCCGTATGTGTTGAGTGTGCCCGGCGTGGCCAAGGTGGACGTATTCGGCGGCGACGTCCGCCAGCTTCAAGTGCAGGTGAAGCCGGACCGGCTGCTGGCTTACGGTTTGTCGCTGAACGACGTGCTGGCCGCTGCCCAGCAGGCCACCGGCGTACGCGGCGGCGGTTACGTGGACACCACCAACCAGCGCATCGTGATCCGCACGGCGGGCCAGTCGCTCACGCCGCAACAACTCGGTGAAGTGGTGCTCGCCCCGCACGCGGGATTAAGCGTGCGCCTGAAGGACGTGGCCGACGTGCGGGACGCGCCCGCGCCCAAATTCGGCGACGCGCAAATCAACGGCCAATCGGGCGTCGTGCTGCTGGCCTACGCGCAATACGGCGCCAACACGCGGGTCGTGACCCGCGCGCTCGACGCCGCGCTGGCGCAGATGAAACCGGCGCTGGCCGCCGAGCGCATTCAATTGAACACGCGCCTGTTCCGGCCGGCGAATTTCATCGAGACTTCGTTGCGCAACGTGGACCATTCGCTGCTGATCGGCGGCGCGCTGGTGGCGGTGGTGCTGTTCCTGTTTCTGCTCGACTGGCGTACGGCCTTCATATCGTTCGTTTCCATTCCGCTCTCGCTGCTGGTCGCGATCATCGTGCTGGACTGGCGGGGCGTTTCCATCAACACCATCACACTCGGCGGCTTCGCCATCGCCATCGGCGTGGTGGTGGACGATGCAATCATTGATGTGGAGAACATTCTGCGCCGGCTGCGGGAATTCCGCGCGCGAAAACCATCCGGTCCCGACATCCCTTCGACTCCCGGAGAAGCAAGCCGGAGCGAGGCGGGCATCTTCAATGTCATTCTCCACGCCTCACTCGAAGTTCGCAGCGCGGTGGTGTACGCCACATTCATCGTGGCGCTGGTGTTTCTGCCGGTGCTGACGATGGGCGGCGTGCAGGGCCGGCTGTTCGCGCCGCTGAGCGTTTCGTTCATTCTCGCCATTCTCGCTTCGCTGCTGGTGGCGCTCACCATTACGCCGGCGTTGTGTTACGTGCTGTTGTCGAAAGTGCCTCCGCACATGGAACCCAACTACGTGCGCCGGTTGAAGGAACGGCACCGCGGCTGGCT
Source organism: bacterium (assembly GCA_021780105.1). Taxonomy (GTDB): domain Bacteria; phylum Verrucomicrobiota; class Verrucomicrobiia; order Limisphaerales; family J093; genus JAJXZJ01. Next base: position 1,665 of record JAJXZJ010000061.1, on the reverse strand, counting down.
CGTTGCCATCGGCCGCCGGCCCCGCACGGTGATCGGCCTGGCGGCGGTCATTTGTTTCGGCGCGGCGGCGACACTGCCGTTTTTTGGCGGCGAATTTCTGCCCGAATTTCACGAAGGCCATTACATCCTGCACATGGGCGCGGTGCCGGGCACGTCGCTGGCCGAGTCCATTCGCATGGGTAAACGGGTGGCGGCGGCACTATTAAAAAGTCCGCTCATTCGCTCGGTGTCGCAGGAGGCGGGCCGCGCGGAGAACGGCGAAGACCCGTTCGGTCCGCAGTCCAGCGAACTGCACGTGGATTTGCGCCCGCTCCAAGGCGAAGACGCGGATACAGCCGAGGCGGAAATCCGCGCTGCGCTCGCGAATTTCCCCGGCCTGACCTTCAGCGTCGAATCGTTTCTGGCCGAGCGGATGGAGGAAACGATTTCCGGCACGACCGCCGAATTCGTCGTCGATATTTTTGGCAACGACCTCAACGTGCTCGACCAAAAGGCCGGGGAAGTGCGGGCCGTGCTGGCCAAAATGCCGGGCGCGGTGGACGTGAACATTCAGGCGCAACCCGGTTTGCCGGAAATGCGGGTCCGCTTGCGGCCCGACCGTCTGCTGCAATACGGCTTTCAACCCGTCGAGGTCATGCAAGCAATTCAGACCGCTTACGAAGGAACGATTGTGGCGCAGACTTACGATGGCAACCGCGTGTTCGATGTCGCCGTGATTTTGGACGCGCAGGACCGGCGGAATCCGGAGACCATCGGCTCGCTGCAACTCCGCAACGCGCGCGGAACGCTGATTCCACTGCGCGAACTGGCCGACATCCGCCTCAGCAGCGGCCGCTACAGCATCATGCACGAAGGCGCGCAACGATTGCAGCAAGTCACCTGCAACGTGCAAGGGCGCGACGTGGCTTCGTTCGCCGCCGCCGTCAAACACGCCAACGCCGCGCGCGTCACGCTGCCGCCCGGTGTGTTTGTGGTCTATACCGGGTCCGCGCAGGCGGAGACGCAGGCCAAGCACGACCTGCTGGTGCATTCGTTGCTGGCCGGCGCGGGTATTGTGCTGTTGCTGGCGCTGCTGTTTGGCTCTGGCCGAAACCTGTTGTTGATTCTGGTGAACCTGCCCTTCGCGCTGGTCGGCGGCGTGCTGGCGGTGTTTGCCAGCGGCGGCTTGCTCTCGGTCGGGTCACTTGTCGGCTTCGTCACGCTGTTCGGCATCACGATGCGCAATTCGATCATGATGGTTTCGCACTTCGAGCATCTCGTGCGCGAGGAAGGCATGACGTGGGGAGTGGAGGCGGCGATCCGCGGCGCCTCGGAGCGGCTGCTGCCCATTCTGATGACAGCCACCGTCACGGGGCTGGGGCTGTTGCCGCTGGCGCTGGGCACCGGCGAGGCCGGCCGGGAAATCGAAGGGCCGATGGCCATCGTGATTCTGGGCGGACTGGTGACTTCGACCGTGCTGAATCTGCTCGTCCTGCCGACGCTGGCGCTGCGCTACGGCAAATTCGAGAAGCTCGCGAACGTCGAAGCTTGAAAACTGGTTATTGGCGTCCCAGCAAGGCATGGAGGTTGAGTGAACGGGAGGCTTTCCCAAAGGAATCGGCGTTCCACCTGCAAAATGAGTTTAAGGATTTGGCGGTTATGTCCGTAATATGAAAATCGGCTGTC
>JAJXZJ010000029.1 GCA_021780105.1 bacterium | reverse complement strand
CTTCCGTTTGAAGGCTTCGTCGTATCGTTTGTATTTGCGTCGTGCTTGGTTTTCACTGTTCATGGTGCGTCGTGCGTTTAGCTCACACAATCACCCAACACTTGTCCACCAAATCGAGGCAAGGCCAAGTGGCATTTTACGATGCGTTGGAAGTGAACGACAGCGCGGTGAAAGTGCTTGGCGAACCAACACTGAAAGACATCGCGAGAGAACTGGTTTCCCACGTCCGCAAGAGCGTGACGATTGACTGGACGCTCCGCGAATCTGCCCAAGCGCAAATCCGCGTTCTCGTCCGCCGCATTCTCCGCAAATACGGCTACCCGCCGGACAAACAGGAGAAGGCCACGCAAACGGTTTTGGAGCAGGCGAAATTGTTGTGTGTGGATTGGGCAGAACGTGTTTGACAAGAGCAGTGTTCTTTCGGGCCTGTTGGAAACGGACGCCATCGCGCTGCGTTGCGACGAACGCCATCAGCCCTGCGGCTGGACGGCGCCGCTGGCGCGCGTGGGGGATTTGAAGGCGTTTCAAAATCAGACGGCCCAGACGCCGCGGCATCGGGGCCAGTCGTTGAGCGGGGTCGGCAACAATCAAGGCCACAAAAAACGGGCCGGATGGCTCCGGCCCGTCGTGCGTCAAAATAAATCAGGCGGTGCTCAGTTCTCCGGAATCCGCATGCTGTAGAACGAGCGATAGACGAAGATCAGCGCGACCACGAAGAAGACCGCGCCGATGGCGACCTTCGCCGTGGCGTGATTCGCTTGCATCGTCACGGCGATCTCCGTCGCGAGCAGGCCGAACAGCGTGGTGAACTTGATCACCGGGTTCATCGCCACGGAGGACGTGTCCTTGAACGGATCACCCACGGTGTCGCCGACCACGGTGGCGGCGTGCAGGTCAGTGCCCTTCTGGCGGAGGTCCACTTCGACGATTTTCTTGGCGTTGTCCCACGCGCCGCCGGCATTGGCCATGAAGATGGCCTGGAAGAGGCCGAAGAACGCGATGGCGATCAGGTAGCCGATGAAGAAGTAGGAGTTGAAAAACGCCAGCGCCAGCGTCATGCAGAAGATGACGATGAAGATGTTCCACATGCCCTTCTGCGCATACACGGTGCAGATGCGGACGACTTCCTTGCTGTCCTTCTCGGAGGCCGTGGTGGCGTCGAGCTTCATGTGCTCCTTGATGTAAACGACCGCCCGGTAGGCGCCGGTGACGACCGCCTGGCAGGATGCGCCGGTGAACCAGTAAATGACCGCGCCGCCCATGATCAGGCCGAGGATGATTTCCGGCTGGACGAGGCTCAGGTGGCTGATCACGTCGCCGAACAGATTCTGGAGCAGGATGATGATGCCGAATACCATCGTCGTCGCGCCGACGACGGCGGTGCCGATGAGCACCGGCTTGGCGGTGGCCTTGAAGGTGTTGCCGGCGCCGTCGCCCTTTTCCAGTTGATACTTGGCGTTTTCAAAGTCGGCGTCGAAGCCGAAGTTCTTCTTGATGTCTTCCTTGATGCCCTTGCGCGCCTCAATCTGGCTCAGTTCATAGACCGATTGCGCGTTGTCCGTGACCGGGCCGTAGCTGTCCACGGCGATCGTCACCGGCCCCATGCCCAGGAAGCCGAAGGCGACCAGGCCGAAGGCGAAGATGGGTGCGGCGAACTTGAAGACATCCGGCATGAGGGCGATGATCGGCGAGCCTTGGTAGGTGGCCAGCATGACGCTCAGAAACATCAGCAGCAGAATGATCAAACCCATCCAGAACGCGGAGAAGTTGCCCGCGACGAAGCCGGACAGGATGTTCAACGAAGCGCCGCCGTGCTTGGAGCAGTTGGTCACTTCGCGCACATGCCGCGAATTGGTGCTGACGAAGATCTTGGTGAATTCCGGAATCAGCGCGCCGGCCACCGTGCCGCAGGAAATGATGGCGGAAATGACCCACCAAAGATTCGGGTCCAGCTTGGTGGCGGCATCAACGCTTTGATGGGCGAGCAGAAGATAGCTGGCGCCAAACGTGATGAGGATGGACACGAACGACGTGATCCACACCAGATGGGTCAGGGGCGCCTCGAAATCGAAGTCTTTCTTATTGCCGTATTTTGCCTGGCTGATCGCCTGGTTGACAAAGTAGGAAACCAGCGAGGTCACGATCATCAACGCGCGCATCGTGAACAGCCAGATGATGAGCGTGGCGCAGATCGCCTCGCTCTTGGCCAGCGCCAGCGCCAGGAACGCCACCAGCGCCACGCCGGTGACACCGTAGGTCTCGAAGCCGTCCGCCGTCGGTCCCACGGAGTCGCCCGCGTTGTCGCCGGTGCAGTCGGCGATCACGCCGGGGTTCTTCGGATCGTCTTCCGGCAGCTTGAACACGATCTTCATGAGGTCGGAGCCGATGTCGGCGATCTTCGTGAAGATGCCGCCGCAGATGCGGAGGGCGGAGGCGCCGAGCGATTCACCGATGGCGAACCCGATGAAGCACGGGCCGGCGAGATCCTTCAGGAAGACCAGAATGCAGATCATGAAGAACAACTCCACGCACACCAGCAACAGCCCCACGCTCATGCCGGAACGCAGCGGGATGCCCAGCGTGGCCAGCGGATTGCCTTTCAGCGCGGAAAACGACGTGCGCGAGTTGGAGACCGTGTTGATGCGGATGCCGAACCACGCCACGCCGTAGCTGCCGAGAATGCCAAGCACCGAGCAGGCCAGAATCAACACCACCTCGCCGATGCCCTTGCCTTCCAAACCTATGAAGTAATACAGAATGCACAGGGCGATGAGCACCCACAGGATGGCAAGAAACTTGCCCTGCTGAAACAGGTAAGTCTTGCAGGTCTCCCAGATGGTGTTCGAGACATTGCTCATGCACTCGTGGACCGGGAGCGCCTTGGTCTGTTTGTATTGAATCAGGCCGAAAATGGCGCCAATGAAACACATCACGATGCCGAGATACATCAGCGTCAGGCCGCTGATGCCTCCCAGCCCGTCGAATTTGACCGCCGTCAGGTCGGGGATTTTGATGTCAGCCTCGCCGGCCAGCGCGCCGGCGGCGCACAAGGTCAGGGCAGCAAGGGGCATTAACCGGAGTAGATACGGGTTTCGTCGCAACATAGTGTTCAATTTCAGTTGGCCGCGCCCGAAAAGGAACGCGGCGCCTTCTTCCGGTTTTTTGAAAACCGGCTCGATACTGCTCGCAACTATTGGAAATGTTGAGTCGAGTCAAGCGGATTTGACAAGATGGCTAATCGCCAACGTCGTGAAAACCCCCCGTTCAGCCCCCCTCCGCGCTGCCGAACTCACGCAACGCAAGCCCAATTCGACGAAAAATGCCGGGCGATCCAGGCGGCGACGCCGCGCGCTCAGTCCCCGCCAACGGGGCGTTCCGCCGCCGGCGCTTGCCATGGCCTCCGTCAATCCACGCGGACCAAGGCCGGCGAGGCCAAGGTTCAAGCCACCCCAACGGCGTTGCGCGGAATGAAACCGGCGTTCCGAGGCCAGGAATCACCCTATTCGACCGGAAGCATCGGGCCGCGAACCGTGACCGAGCGTCAGGTCAAAGATGCGCAGGGGGCCCATCCGCGATTTTGTGTGTGGGGCGGGTTCATGTTGGTTCGTTGCGGTTCACACGGAGGGAACCACAAAGCGGGCCGGGCAGCCGCTGCCAATCCTTTCCGGTCAGCAGCGCGCGGTTTGGGTTTGCCGGCGGACCTCCTTCAGGTGGCGGTAGCCGACCAGCCTGCACCGTTGCTCATCCCAGAGCCGGTAGGTGAAGGACTTGAAGCTGGCGAACAGCGTGACGGGCGGCACGGTTTGAAACAGCGGCTCGGCGCGCTGGCATTTTTCCAGGTGGTAATTCGGAATCCGCGGGCTGAGGTGATGGATGTGATGGAAGCCGATGTTGCCCGAGAACCATTGGAGCACCTTGGGCAGTTTGTAGAAGGAACTGCCCTTCAACGCGGCGGTGGCGTAATCCCATTCGTTGCTCCGTTCCCAATACACGCCCTCGAACTGATGTTGCACGTAAAACAACCACACGCCCGCCGACCCGGCCGTCATCAGCACGATCAGTTGAAGGGTCAGGTAGGCCTCGAGACCAAAAATCCAGATCAGGCCCGCCGCCAAGGCCCCGACTCCGAGATTCGTCCCATAAACCGAGTAACGCTCGCGCGCCGGCGCCTTGAGCGAGGGCACCCGCTGTTTGATCAAAAAAAGGAACAACGGCGCCAGCCCGAACAGCACCGCCGGATTGCGCGCCAGCCGATACGCGCAGCGCTTCCAGCGTGACGCCTCCAGATACTCCTGCACGGTCAGCGTCCACACGTCGCCCGTGCCGCGCCGGTCCAGATCGCCCGCCGTGGCGTGATGCAGGGCGTGTTCCCAGCGCCAATGATAGAACGGCGTGAACGTGAGCACGCCGGTGATGGTCCCCACGACATGGTTTGCGGCCGCCGACTGGAAAAACGACCCGTGCCCGCAGTCATGGAAGATGATGAACGTCCGCACGAGGAACGCGCCGGCGAGGATCGCCAGGGGCAACGCCAGCCACCAGGACAACGCCAGACTCCAATACATCAAACACCAGAGCGCCACGTAAGGAACCAGGGTGTTGCCGAGTTGCCACATGGCCCGGCCGGCCGAGGCCTGCTGGTAGCGGGCCACGATTTGCCTCCATGCCGGGGTGGCGGGTGCGCCTTCACGCGGCGCCAGATGCGAATCCATCGTGACAGGATTGACGGTCTTCCGCAGATGGCAACTGGTGGAAAACCAATCCCGTAAATTAGTCATGCTCAATGCTACCTTTGAACCGGGAGCGCGGCAACGTGCAAAGACGTTTGCCGCCGAAAGCTTCGTCCCGGTCGTGAAACCAACTGAAGCAGATTGCCGCGCCAATCGCGCGTTGCTCCGGCTGCCTGCACTCAGGTGTTCGCCGGATCGCAGCTCCGGTGCCATGCCTGGAGCCGCTGGTGAGCGGGCATTCTCCGCCGGCTGACAACGAATGGCGTGGTCCGGGAAAAGTGTTGAAATCAGGCGCACACGGGATAGGATGCGACCACGCCCGGTTTCGCGCCGGGCGCATGGCCGGGACGTAGCGTAGCTTGGTAGCGCGTCTGAATGGGGTTCAGAAGGTCGTGAGTTCAAATCTCACCGTCCCGACCATCCTTGTTGCCTGCTGATGGTCGTGTCTGCGGGCCGCCGGCGGCAGGGCGGTTTATCGTCGCCAACTCCACACACCGAGTGATGAACAAGAAGACACCGCGGGAAAGCCAGGTCGAAAGCCGTCACCTCGTCATGCCGCATCAGGCCAACCCGGCGGGCATCGCGTTCGGCGGCGAAATCCTGTCGCTGATTGACATGGTGGCCGGGATGGTCGCGCAGCGGCATTGCGGGCACGAGGTCGTCACGGTGGGCATTGACCAGATTTCGTTCCTCGCGCCGATCTATATTGGCGAGCACGTCGTGCTCAAGGCGTCCGTCAACCACGTGGGCTACACCTCGATGGAAGTTGGCGTCCTGGTGACCAAGGAGAACCCGCACACCGGCGAAACCGCGCGGGCGACGACGGCGTATTTGACCCTTGTGGGCATTGACGCGAACAAGCGGCCCACGCCGATCCCGCCCTTGCAGCCGGAAACGTCCGACGAACTGCGGCGCCATGAGAACGCCCGGCTGCGCGTCGAAGCCCGGCGGATGTTGCTGCAAAAGATCCGCGCGCGGACCCCGGAAACCCGGAAGTGAGGCCGGTGCAAAATCCACCGGGCCGCCGCGCGGCGGCTGGCGCGTGACGAGCCTTACCGCCGTCTGTCCCGGAATTCAGCTTCCCGGTGAAAGGATGGTTTCGCTCTCCGTTGTCACCGTCGCTTTCCCGATTTTCAATGTGCCTTCGCCGAAGCCGTGGAAGACGCGGACACGCTGCGAGCGGTTTAGCGGTTTGCCGTCGAGGCTGCGCAACGTGAACAGCACCGGCCCCCGGAAATGCCGGCCGTTCCAAGCCGTGGCGTGGAAGGCGACAAACGTCGGACTTTCGATGAGGAAACCAAACGGTGGCAACACCACGTCACCGCCGAAGCCCGAGCGGCCATAGAGTTCGCTGCGGCCGCAGTTGACGATCACTTGCACCGCGTCTTTGCCCGTGCCGAAAACGCTGCGTTGCGCCTGGCGGTCCGGGGTCAGAAACGCGTGCTCGGTCAAGGTGGTTTCCGCCGTCAGCTCGTTGAGTGGCGACAGTATCTCGTAGGTGTTCTTCACAAACCGGTCGAGTGGGTGCAGGCCGTTGGCCCAACCGTGATCGGCGCGCGCAAACACGCCGGGGTCCGCGAGCGTTTCGGGTTGCGTGGCGGCCGGTTCCAGTTCCACGACCGGCCCGTTCACCTTCAAGTGGCCGACGATGTAACGCCGCTCACCGTCGTCCTGGCCGGTCAGCAGCGCGCGGCTCAGGTCGCCTTTGCGGTAGAAGCCGACGCGGATGTCGCAGCCGGTTTTGACCTCCGGCGGCACGTTGACGACGAGCAACTGCGACTGCATCCGGCGCATGTGCCACTGCGAGGCGGGCGTGGCGGGCGCGTGGTCGGCCTGAAAAAGAATGTTCCCTTGCGGATCGGTGAAATGCACAAACACGTCCCAGTCCTGGCGCGGGGCGTGGTCAACGTCCCACTGCACGCTGAGCAGGAACTGGCGCGGACCGGTTTGATCGAGTTCCGGCACGCGCGGCCGGATGCCCAGCCGGACCGGCTCCGCGGCCGTGGATTTCCAATACAAATGCGGCGGGATGCTGTGGTAGTTCAGCGGCCGGCCGATGGCGATGTGGTGCAGCACGTAGCGCGCCGCCTGGGCGGGGTCGTAGCCGTATTTGCCGTAGGCCGCGATGCAATCGCGATAGACCATTTCAAACAATGGCACCACCGCGCCGCCGACTTCGTTTGGCAGATTGGCGTCGTGGTAATAATTTCCGCTGACGCCGGTGAAGCCCTCAAAGAAATCGCTGTGCGGAATGGCCCATTCGCGGCCGTCCTCGCTGCCGAAAATGCCGAACACCGAGCGCGCGTAATCCGAGAGCGCCTGCTTCCACTTCATATCGTCGGCGCGGGTCAACGGGTGTTCCGGGTCAAAGCATTCCTGCAAGCCGGCGGCGTAAGTCGTGTCAATGAAGTAGGCGTCGGCATCCGTGAGTCGCCGGACGCCCGGCAGGTTTTGCGGGCGTTGGGCCAGCCCCAGCGCCATCTCCGAGCAGGTCACGTAGGCCCGCCCGCCGGCCCAGCGGCCGCCGACCGCCAGTTTGCCGTTGCGGTCTTTCATGATGAGGTCTTCGTTCCACGACGGCGAATCGCGGTAGATGTCCTGGTAGTTGTCGTGCAACCCGAAAAGGTAGCCGAGGGCGCGGACCCGCCGTGAACAGTCGGCGAGCGCCGCGTCGCCGCCGCATTCCGGCGCGGCCGGCAGGATGTCCGGATGCTGGTTGTCGTAGCCGCGGTGAATCCAACCGCCCATCAGGAACAACACTTTGTCCAGCTTCAGATCCTGCTTCAGGTGTTCGGCCACCTGCGCCGCCTCATCGAAGGTCCAGTTGACCTGGACGTGTTCCTCCTTCGTGCTGTCCTCGTTCATCCGCCGGTCCAGCGCGCTCCAGAGCTTGTAATCCACCGCGCCGAAGAGTTTGGCCCGGTCCGGTTCGCCCTTGAGTTTCTCCGGCCACGTTGCGAGCCAACCGCGTTGTTTTGCCACCTGACGGTAGGCGCGGCCGATGGATACATAATCACCGCGACCAAGGAAGCGCACGCGGCAAGACCGCGCCGAGTGGCTTAGCACGAGCGAGGGCGCAAGCACCTGCCTGGTCACGCCGCCGGCCGGCAGTGTGCTCTTTACCTGGGCGAGCACGTATGGATCGCTCCAGGTGATGAGCGCCGCTGCGCCGGCCTTGACCACGCCGAGCATTTCCATGTGGCAACCTTCGTAGGCGTAGGTGTCGAAGTTGTGCTCGAACGCAATTCCGCTGTCCGCCGGGATCAACAGCCCTTCGCGCGCCGGCACCACGATGTAACCGCGGTCCGCGTCGCTCACCCACAGCGCCCCGTCGAGCAGCCGCACGGATTGCACGGCGAGGCCCGCGTCGGCGGTCCAGGCGAACTCCAGCGTGTCGTCGCCGATCGTTTTCACCGTGACGCGCAACGCGGCTTCCGGCTGGTCGGGCAACGGATGAAAGGTGGCCTCGACACCCGCGGCGCCGCGCGCCACAGCGCAACGGCCCAGCGTCACGGATTGTCCGTTGATCACGGCGCCGCCGAAGCGCGCCGGCTGCGGATGCGACCGCCACGTCACGCCGGCACGTTTGTCGGTGATTTGATACGCGCCGGTGTCGGGCGCGAGTTCGAAGCGCAGGGCGGAGGTTTCCAGCCGGACGTTCGTGGTGGCGGCATCTACGCGTGAAACCAGAAGAGTCAATCCGACCAACACCGTGCCGACGAGCCACGCACGCCGGACCGAAGATTGAATTTGCACGGCATCTGCCTAACCGGCCCGCGCGGAAATGCAAGCCTCGGGTGACGACTGGAAAAGCGGTTGAGCCGATCCTGCCGGACAGCGATGACTCTTGGCGCTGGTGGCCTACCAGGCGCGCGCGTATTGCGACGGCGCAGGCAGCAAATCCTTTTGACCGAGTGCGCGCGCGGCGTGGGCTGGCCAGTAGGGATCGCGCAACAGTTCGCGCGCCAGCAGGACGAGGTCGGCCTTTTCGCTGCGCACGATTTCGTCGGCCTCCTTCGGCTGGGTGATGAAGCCGACGGCGGCGGTCGCGATGCCCGCTTCGCGGCGAATGCGGTCGGCAAAGGGCACCTGGTAACAGGGGGCCACGGGAATCTCGGCATCGGGCACCAGTCCGCCGGAACTGCAATCCACCACGTCCACGCCATCCGCTTTGAGCCGGCGCGCGAGTTCGATGCTTTGCTCAAGATCCCAGCCGCCGGGCATCCAATCGGTGCAGGAAAGCCGGACGGTGAGCGGCAGCGAGTCCGGCCAGACGGCGCGGACGGCGCGGGTGGTTTCGAGCAGGAAGCGGATGCGATTCTCGAAGCTTCCGCCATAACCATCAGTGCGCCGATTGCTGAGCGGCGAGAGAAATTCGTGGCTGAGGTAGCCGTGCGCCGAGTGGATTTCCAGCCACTCGTAACCGGCCGCGATCGCGCGCCGCGTGGCGGCCACAAAATGCTGCTGCACCTGCGCGATGTCCGTCGCGGTCATGGCGCGCGGCACCTTGGGCAGATCACCGCCGAACGCCAGCGCGCTGGGGGCGATCGTCGGCCAGCCGCCTTCGCTGTCGGCGAGGTGCGCGCCGCCTTCCCACGGACGCGCGGCGGAAGCCTTCCGGCCGGCGTGGGCAAGCTGGATGCCTGGCACCGCGCCGTGTTGTTTGACGAAACGATTGATGCGCGCCAGCGGTTCGATTTGTTCGTCCGTCCAAAGGCCGGCATCCCCCGGTGTGATCCGGCCCTCCGGCGACACCGCAGTGGCCTCGACGATCACCAACGCAGCCCCGCCGACGGCGCGCGCGCCGAGGTGGACCAGATGCCAGTCCGTCGCCGTGCCGTCCACCGACGAGTATTGGCACATGGGCGAAACGCCGAGACGGTTGCGCAGCGTGACGGACTTGATGGTCAGCGGTTGGAACAGATGCGGCGGTTGGCTCAAGGATGTTTGCATTGCGCGCGTTTGAATAGCGGTGAATGGTTGGGTGCGCAAGCCGCGATCCGCGTTTCAATCAATGGCGGTTGCCGCCAACGCCTGCCGGATCACCGGACGGCGTGCTCGTGCGCGGCAGCCGGCCGCTCCACATGCCGCCCAGGGTGTAATGCCATTCCAGGCCGGGAATCGGCGGCGCGCTGCCCGGGTCCGCCCGGATGAACAGACGGTCCTGCGGACGCATCTTCTCGACCCACGGTTTGTAGGCGGCCCCGGCGCCGTAGTTCCAGAGAATGCGATACAGGGTGGTGAAGTCGTCCTTCGGCATGAGCGTCATTTCGAAACCGAGCAGGTAGCGCCAGTCAGCATGCGGATTTTTGAAAAACGTGTCGTAAAAAAAACCGGGGTCCGCCGCGTAAAAGATGCCGCCGTGCTCGGGCAGCCAGCCGGCAAGTTCGGGATCGTTCTGGACGAGGAATTGCCGGGACAGGCTGCGCGTCCAGCGGCTCTCGATGTCGCTGGTCAACACAAAGAACAGGGCCACGGCCAGCGAGGCTGTCAGGGCGAGTCGCCGGGGTGAATCGGCGGCCATTTTCAACCGCAGCCAGGTGGCCACGTCGCTGGCGAGCAGCACCATCAACGCGGGCAGGCCCCAATCCTCCCAGAAGCGCCGGTTGGCAAAACCCAGCGTCCACCCCAGGGCCGCCAGCCAGAACACGGGATTTGCCGTGAACGGGCGGGCCTCCAGCCTCTCCAGCCGGCGCAGGACGAGCAGGCCGCCGGTGACGAGCAAGAACAGCAGGCCGCTGGACGCCGGTTGCAGTTCCGGGACCAGCGTCCGTTGGGTGAGGTGCATTTGCGTGGCGCGAACGGCGGTCGCCACGGCCTCGGTGAGATAATCCACCGGATGGCCGGTCAGCGCCGCGCCGAGGATCGTTCCGCCCGCCCAGCTCACCGCCAGCGCCTGCCCCCAACGGTATTGCCGGGCCAGGAAAAAGGCGGCCACCGGCACGGCCCAGAGATACCACACGCCGTGAACAAACACGGCCACCGCGATCAACGCGGTCATGCCGGCGATGATTCCCCGGCTGGGCGGGCGCGTCTCGTTCGCCTGCCACAGGCAAAGCACTGCGACGAGCACCGCGATGCTCAGGAGAAGCGGACGGCCAAGTGTCAGAATGTTTGCCAGCGGCGGCCAGCCCACGGACACCAGCAAGAGCGCAGCCAGCCACGCCTCCGGCCGTTTCAGCCACGGCAGGGCGGCGCAGCCCACCAGCGCGAACAGAATCAGCACGGAGAGATCCACGAGCCGCTCGGCCTCGCACTGGGTCAGCAAATACACGCCGCGCAACAGGGCGTCCCAGCCGAAGTTGTGGTCCACCGTGTAGGGTTGGCCGAGGACGAGAATCTCCGACCACGGCCGGCCGCTGACCGCCTTGGCGGCGTGCCGGAGGGCATCGTCGGCCGGCAGATAGCCGTAGGCGATGATCCGGGCGGGAATCACCAGCAGCGCCACCACGGTCATCAACCAGACAAGGCGTGCAACGCGGCCCGCGCGTTCCGGTGCCTCGGAAGCTGCGGCTTCGGCCGGTTTTGTTGTTGTTCCAGGGTTGGAATTTCGGCCCATAAGCAACAGATTGCGTGCCGGTCAGAACCCCGAGCGGAAATCGGTTTGACAGACCAGCCGTTCGCCGGCCGGCCAGGTGCTCGAGGCCGCAGAGTCCGTCATGTTCGCGTTCATAAACACTCCCGCCATCGTCTGGTCAATTCCTTTCCATGATCTTTCGCGGGACGCTTTCTCTCCACGGACTTTTGCTCGCGAGCGGCGTGGCGATGCTTGCGGCGGCGCGAGTCATCAGCTTCAACCTTGATCTGGAGTTGGCGGCGGATTACAACGACGACATGGGTGCGCAATGGAAACAGGCGGGCCGCGAAGCGGCGGCACTGAAAAAAGGCCAGGTCTTCGGCAAACTGGTCCGGGAACTTGTCGTCGCTGCCAAACTGGGCGGCGGCGATCCCGACCTCAATGCCCGCCTCGCCGTCGCGGTGGAGAAGGCGCGCAAGGCTTCGATGACGCGCGACACCATCGAGCGCGCCATCAAGAAAGGCTCCGGCCAGACCGACGAGGCGGTGAGCATCGAGCAGGTCACCTACGAGGGCTTCGGTCCGCACAAAGTGCCCGTGGTCGTGGAATGCCTCACCGACAACCGGAATCGCACGGCGCCGGAAATCCGCCACCTGTTCAAGGATGGCGCGCTGGGCCAGCCCGGCAGCATGGCGTTTTTCTTCGACCGGCTGGGCGTCGTCGAAGCCAGCCACACGGACACATCCCGCGACGTGGAGGCGGACGCCATCGAGGCCGGCGCGCAGAATGTCGAACCGCTCGAGGCCGAGGAAATTCCCGAAGGCAGCATGGGCGCGCGGTTTCTCACGGACCCGAAGGACCTCACGGCCGTCGGCAACTGGCTGAAGAACGCGGGTTGGAAAATCAGCGCCAGCGAGCTGCGCTACCTCGCGAAAAACCCCGTCGAACTCGACGCCGCCGCGCACCAGCAGGTGGTCAATTTTCTCAACACGATTGACGACCACGAAGACGTTCACCGCGTCTATGCGGCGTTGAAATAGCCTCGTTCCCCGCGGCGCGTGGCGTGCCGGCTCAGCCCTTCGACCGGGGAATTTCCAGTTGCGCCAGCGTCACACCTTCGCGCCGTTGCAGCACGGCTTCGATGCGCGGCACATACATCTGCGTTTCCGCCGGCAGGTGCGTGGCGACCTGGTCAAACGTCCGCGCCCGGTAACGATCAAGCAGCTTCTGCAACCGGCCTTCGCCGACGTTGTAAGCAGCCAGGGCCAGCGGCCAGTCCTTGAATTTGTCGTGCAGATATTTCAGGTATCTGGCCGCGGCGCGGGCGCTCTTCTCCGGGTCCAGGCGCTCGTCCGGCCGCGAGGCGAGGCCAAGGTTTTTCGCGGTGGGCGGCATGAGTTGAAACAGGCCGGCGGCACCCACCGGGCTGCGGGCGGTCGGATTGAACGACGACTCGACTTCCGCCAGCCAGACCAGTTGCGCGGGGACGCCCTGCGCGGCAAACACCGGTTTGAGTTCGGCCGCGAGGCGTGCGGAGCCTGCGGGCGCGGGCCGTTTCTCCAGCCGCTTCTGCCAGACCTTGCGTTCGACCGCCGGACCGGGATTGGGAATCGGCAGTGCCGGCTGGCCCGGCTCGACCTTTGACGGCGGAATTGTCAGGCGAAATTCGTCGGCCACGTCCAGATAATCCAGCCGGGTGCGCAGCCACGCGGCGTAAGGCTGCGTTTCCTCGTGCGCTTCGAGCAGCGGCAGCACCGTGGCGGCCGCCTGCCGGAGCTGCGCCAGGTCCACGACGTAGTCACCCTGGAAGCGTTGTTCGATGTCCTGGAGGAACTGCTGCACCCTGGCCTGGTCCACCTGCTGCAGGGCGCGCAGCACGTTTTCGTCGGCGTTTTCCTGCAACCATTGCTGCCCCTGCTGGAGCAGATCATCCAGCGTGACGGTGTCGGTCTGGGCCATGGCCAGGCACGGCCCCGCCAGCACCACGGCGAGCAGGCAGACGCGTTTCATGCCGCGCCAAGGTATCCTCCCAATACCGGTCCGCCACGAGAAAAAATCGTGCCACCGAAACCGCTGCCGTTGGTTGCTTTTCGCGCCCGTTTGGCTAACCTCTGCGGCCATGAGTGAACGACCTTTCATGGCGCTGGCGATCCTGGTGCCCTTGATGCTGGCTTCCGGTTGCGGAAAATCGAACTCCGAGAAACCCGCCGCGCCACCGCCCGCGGCCCCGCAGGCAGCAGTTCCGCAAACCACGCCTCCCCCGACGGCTGCGGCGCCGGCACCGGCCGAACCGGCTGCGGCCACCGCACCCGCCGCGCCCGCCAAGGAAAGCACGCCGGTCGTTGCGTCATCCGATTCCACGAATGAAGCCGCGCCGACCGCCACCGCTGCCACGGCGGTCGCGCCTGCGAACGTGCCCGCCGCGGCGCCGCCGGACGCCACTGCCGTGACGGTGCCGGCAACGAACACGACCAGCCCGGCCGCCACGACGGCCACGAACGATCTCGTCAGCCAGGTCAAGGCGTCTGTCAGAACGTCGGCCGGCGATCTGGCGAAACAGTTGCTTTCCGGCGTCGGGTTAAAGTCGGACGACACGCTCACGTCCGTCGCGAACGACCTGGCCGGCAAAGTGCAGACGCTGGGCACGTCGTTGGCCTCGCAGCCGGCCTTGAAGAGCCAGCTTGACGGCGCGCTGAGTGCGCTCGCCGGCGGCAAGAACGTCGAGGCATTGGACGCGCTGGCGAAGTTGAGCCAGGCGAAGCTCACGCCGGAGCAGACGCAGCTCGTGTCGCAGGTGAAAGACCTTACCGCGGCTTACGTGGTGCAACGGAACTTCGGCGCGCTGGACGGGGTGCAGGGCGACGTGGCGCAGGTGGTGAACGGTTTGCGCAAGGGCGAGGTGACCGCCGTGGTGCCCGCCGTGCAGAACGTGCTCGACAAAGGCAAGCTGACCGATCCGCAGAAGCAATTGCTGACCGATGTGGCTGACCGTTACGCGCCGGGTTTCAAGAAGGTGAGTGACGCGGTGAGCGGCTTGAAGGATTTGAAGTTGTTCGGCAAGTAGGCGGTTGCCGGCGATTTCTCCGCGGCGCTCAAACATTCACGGGGCCGGCACGGCAAGGCAGCTCCTTACGGCATCTGGATTTCGGCCAGCGCCTTGCCCACGGCCGCCACCGGGATTTCAGAAACCGGCCGGCCGGGCGGCGGTGACACCACCCATTCCGGATGGCGATAAGGGATCGAACTGCCTGGACGCTCCGCGGGCATGAGCGCCAGCGTGCGCTGGCCCAGGGCCACGACGAAATGCAGCAGGCCGGTGTCGCCGCCCACGAGGATCGTGGCGAGACAGGCGAGCGCCGCGGAGGTTTGCAGCGGCACGCCGGCGGCCACAGCGAAGCCCGCGGATTTCGCGGGCCGCAGGCGGTCACGTTCGTTCGGTCCGCCGCCGAACAGCACCTGGCCGCCGTGGTGGCGCCAGATTTTGGCCAGCGCGAGGAAGTTTGCCAACGGCCAGTTTTTTGCCTCGGCGCTGGTGAAAGGTTGGAGGAACAGCGTGGGCTTGGCCGGATTCAGACGCGAGTGCATGAAGAAACTCTGGGCCTCGTGCATGGCGTGGTCCGGCAACCGCAACTCATTGCGGACCGGCGCGGGCGGGACGCCAGCTTGATCGAGCATCTGCAGGTATCCATCTGCCGGATGGCAGCCGCCGGGGCGGGGAACATTGTGTGTGTAGGCGCGGCGGCGCAGCGGACGCGTGGCGCAGCCCCAACGCGTCGGCGCGCCCGTAAGACGTGTCAGCAACGCGGTTTCGCCGTAGCCCTGGAAATCAATGACCAGACTGAAGCGGCGGGCTCGGAGCCGGCGAACGAGACCCAACAAGTGCCGGCTGGTGGCCAGCAAATTGGGCCGCCGCAGCAGACGACGATCGAGCACCAGGACTTCGTTGACGGCCGGGAAGGTTTCGACCACCGGCCGGTTTTCAACGGACGTGAGAAAACCGATGGACGCGTCCGGATGATTCTGCCGGAGCCGGTCCGTGGCCGGGGCGGTGAAGACGATGTCGCCGATGCTTTTGAGCCGGACCAGCAGAATCTTCGGCGCAGAGGCCACCATGACGGGAAAGCGCTGACGCGTGGTCGGGCGCCGCGGCCGCGTCAGAACTTCCAGTTCACGATTGGCAGAACGCTGAGGCCCTCCTTGGAGCTGATCTGGTTCCAGAGGCCGACCTGAACCCCGTTCATCTGCCCGGTCAGGTTGACCACGCCAAGCTGCAGGCCGTGGAACGCCCCGGCTTTGTTGACCAGGCCCAGTTGAACGCCGGAGCTGGTGCCGTCCGTCTGGTTCCATAGCAGGCTGGATTGCAGACCTTGGAAATCCTTTTCGACGTAGCCCACCAAACCCATCTGGCAGCCGTCCATGCTGCCGACGACCTGGTGAACCATGTTCAACGTCCAGCCTTGCGCGTCGCCGCCGGTGCTGGAAACGCCGACGAAGCTCCACTGGACGCCGTTCATGGCGCCGTCGGTCAGGTTGGCAAAGCCCAGGCCAAAGCCGTGAAAATCGCCGGCCGTCTCATTCACGAAGCCAAAGTCGAATCCGCGCATGTCCTGATTGCGGCCGTAAGGAAAATCCAGGCGCACGCCGCGGATGGACTGGTCCTCGGGCACGATCTGCGTGTCCGGCGGCAGCATGGCGAGCTGGAAAAACTTGTCCGCGCGGACCGCGGCAGGAGTCAGGAGCAGGACTGAAGCGGTGGTCAAGAAAAGTGAACGGGCGTTCATGTGCGTCAATGGTGTTGTATTGATCCGATCATTCCTCGCGGCGTCCATGAAGGACGCCACGGCATAACGCCCGCATGGTGAACTTCCACGCGGCCGAAGCAAGCGCGTTCTCGCTGAATGACTGACACGCCCAACCTCGCGTGGGAATCGAGGTTCGCGGGTAACCGGCTTCGGCGGCGCGGCCGGGGTGACCGGGAACGCGCGCCAGCTTTGCCGTGCGCATCCCTGTTCCCGACGGATTCGTCCCGCTTTGGTTCCGGATTCATCCCATTCCCGGAAACCCCGGGCTGCCCGCGAAGTCAAACCTCCCGATGCGGCGAATTATTCAAATCACCGTCGTTGGAATCCTCATCGTGGGCGCAGCCGGCGCGACGGCCGCCTGGCGGTTCAGCCGGAAGACGGATCCGACCGGCGAACTGCGCACCGCGCCGGTGAAACGCACCAATCTGGTGGCCACCATCAGCGCGACGGGAACGGTCGAACCGGTGGAGGTCGTGGACATTGGGGCGCAGGTGGCCGGCCAGATCAGTGCGTTCGGCACGGACAAAAACGGCAAAACGATTGACTACGGTTCGGTGGTCGAGCAGGGCACCGTGCTGGCCAAGATTGACGATTCGCTTTACGCGGCCGATGTCGCTTCCGCCCAAGCCGCGTTGCAACAGGCCCAGGCCAATCTGCTCAGCGCCCAGGCCAACTTGCAGCAAATGCAGGCCAAATTGACCCAGGCCGGGCAGGATTGGGATCGCGCCCAGAAACTCGGCCCCTCGGAGGCGCTGGCCCCCAGTGCTTACGATCAATATCAGTCCACCTACGAGGTGGCCAGGGCCAGCCTCGCTTTGGCCCAGGCGGGAATTGCCCAGGCCAAGGCGAATCTGGCCGAGACCCGGGCCGTCCTTGACCGGGCGCAGCGGAATCTGGGCTACTGCACGATCACGTCGCCGGTCGAGGGCGTCATCATTGACCGGCGGGTGAATATCGGCCAGACCGTGGTCTCGAGTCTGAACGCGCCGAGCCTGTTCCTCCTGGCCAAGGATTTGACCCGCATCCAGGTGTGGGTTTCGGTCAACGAGGCGGACATCGGCACCATCCATCCCGGAATGCCGGCGGTGTTCACCGTGGACGCCTTCCGCAACCGCGTCTTTCACGGGCAGGTCGCCAAAGTGCGGCTCAATGCCACCATGACCCAGAACGTGGTGACCTACACCGTGGAAGTGGACACCGACAACGCGGATGGCAAACTGCTGCCTTACCTGACCGCCAACGTGCAGTTCATCACTGCCAGCCGGGAGAATGTCCTGGCCGTGCCGAATGGGGCTTTGCGCTGGCAGCCGCGGCCGGAGCAGATTGCCCCGGAATTTCGGCAGGCAATCCAGACAGTCAAAGCTTCAGCGCACGGACCCACGAAGGGTGGTGATGTGGACGACAATCTTTCTCAGCGCCAGGGAACCGTGTGGGTGGCGGACGGTGAGTTTCTCCGGCCCATCGAGGTCAGCGTGGGGCTGACCGACAGAACGGAGACCGAGGTGCGGGCGCCGGAGTTGAACGAGGGCATGGCCGTTGTGATTGGCGAGCAGTCAGCCCAACACTTCGCTGGCGCCCCCGCCTCGGGAGCCAGCCCGTTCACGCCGCAGCTCGGCCGGGCGCGCGGCAACACCGCTGCCCGCCGGTCCGGTTCCTGAGCGGCTGTCGGACGCCACGCGGTATCATCTTGTTCCCCCCTTTCCATCGGCATGGACCTGATCGAACTCAAAAACCTCCAGAAGACCTACCATTTGGGCGAGGTGGATGTGCCGGTGCTCAAGGGCATCTCCGCCACCGTGGCCCGGGGCGAGTTGGTGGCGCTGATGGGTGCCAGCGGCTCGGGCAAGAGCACGCTCATGAACCTGCTTGGCTGCCTCGACCGGCCCACTGGCGGCGAGTATTGGCTGGAGGGCCGGGAAATTTCCGGACTTTCCGCCCGCGAGCGGGCCCGGGTTCGCAAACAAACCATCGGGTTCGTCTTCCAGAGCTTCAACCTGCTGCCCCGCACCACCGCGCTGGAGAATGTGATGATGCCCTTGACGTATTCTGCGGAACCACTTTCCGAACGTCAAATGCGGGAGCGGGCAACCGCCCTTTTGTCCAAAGTCGGCTTGGGCGACCGGGTGGAGCATCACCCGTCGCAGCTTTCCGGCGGTCAGCAACAGCGGGTGGCCATTGCCCGTTCGCTGGTCAACCGTCCCCGGCTGCTGCTGGCCGACGAGCCGACCGGGAACCTCGATTCGCGCACCAGCGTGGACATCCTCAAGATGTTCCAGGACCTCAACCGGACCGAGGGCATCACCATCATCCTGGTCACGCACGATCCGGGCGTGGCTCATCACGCGCAGCGAATCATTCATATCAAGGATGGTTTGATCGAGGACGGCGAAGCGTTCGCCCCCGAACACGAACCGCCCGCTGTCGGCGGAGGGCGGCCATGAAATTGTTGCGGACGTTGAAAACTGCCCTGCGCGCCCTGCGGCGGAATGTGATGCGCGCGGCGCTGACCACCCTGGGTATCGTCATCGGCGTGGCGGCCGTGATTGCGATGATGGAAATCGGCAACGGTTCTTCCGCCGCCATTCAACGCACGATCGCCAGCATGGGCGCCAACAACATTCTGGTCATGCCCGGCACGGCGGCCAGCGGCGGGGTCAGCTTCGGCGCCGGCAGCGTCATGACCCTCACGCCCGAAGATGCGGACGCCATTGCGCAGGACTGTCCAGCCGTCGGGGCCGTGGCGCCGGTGGTGCGCGCCCGCACCCAGGTCGTCAACGGCAACCGAAACTGGGTGCCGATGTTCATTTACGGCACGACCCCGTCGTTTCTGGACGTGCGTGATTGGACGCAGATGGCCGAAGGCGCCGCCTTCACCGAACGGGACGTGCGCAATGCGAGCAAGGTTTGCGTTATTGGCCAGACGATCGTGCGCGAGTTGTTTGGCGGCGAATCGCCGCTTGGCAGGGAACTCCGCATTCAAAACGTCGCCTTCACCGTCGTGGGCGTGCTCAATCCCAAAGGCGCCAACATGATGGGGATGGACCAGGACGACATCGTGGTCGCGCCGTGGACGACCATCAAATACCGCGTCAGCGGCGCCTCGCTGGGCAACGTGAACCAAAGCGCCGCGTCCAGTCAGAGTTCGACAACGGTCAACACGCTCAACCAGATTTATCCCAACAGCCAGCAAAACCTTTACCCGGTCCCCTCGTCCACCCAGCAGGCCGACACGCCCCAGCCGGTGCGCTTTGCCAATGTGGACCAGATCATTTCTGCGGCCACCTCGCCGGCCCAAATTCCCGCCGCCATCGAGCAGATGACCACGCTCCTGCGCGAGCGGCACCACATCCGGGCCGGCGAACCTGACGATTTCAGCATGCGCGACATGACCGAAATGACCAAGGCCATGAGTTCGGCGACGTCCCTGATGACGAAGCTGCTGCTGGCGGTGGCGATGATTTCGCTGGTCGTCGGCGGCGTGGGCATCATGAACATCATGCTCGTGTCGGTCACGGAACGCACGCGCGAAATCGGCCTGCGCATGTCTGTTGGGGCCGAGCCGGGCGACATTCTGCGCCAGTTTTTGACGGAGGCGGTGGTGCTTTGCCTGATTGGCGGCGCCGTGGGCATCCTGATCGGCCGCGGTTGCTCCTACCTGGTGCGAATCGTTCTGCACTGGCCCACGGCCGTTTCGGTGGGAGCGATCATCGCCGCGGTGGTGGTTTCGGCCAGCGTGGGCATCGTCTTTGGCTATTACCCCGCCTGGAAGGCCTCCCGCCTCGATCCGATCGAGGCGCTGCGCTACGAGTGAACAAGCCGTTTCCGCCGCCGAAAGCGTGTGCCACCTCTCATAATGAATATCGTCCGGAATTCAATGCGACTCCTGTCGGGCGCCTTCGTCGCCGGTCTGCTGGTCTTGAGTGGATGCAAGGTCGGCCCGGATTTTGCCGCTCCCCAATCAGAGATGCCGGCCGCCTGGGTGGGAACTCTCAAAACACCGGCCGGCGTCGCTTGGGAAACCAACCGGCCGCCGGCTGACCTGGCGCGATGGTGGTGCGGTTTTAACGATCCCGAGCTGACGGCTCTTGTGCAGGCGGCGCTCCAGACAAATCTGGACCTGCAACTCGCCGAAGCCGCCCTGCGTCAGGCCCGGGCTTCGCGCGGGGTGGTGGCCGGTGGGTTGTGGCCCGGCGTGACGGCCTCGGGATCGTATGCGCGGCAGCATTCCGGCCCGGCGGTCGCCGGTCCTTCCGGCGACCACAACCTCTACCAGGCGGGGCTGGATGCGCTCTGGGAGCTGGACATTTTTGGCGGCGTGCGCCGGAACGTCGAATCGGCCAACGCCAATATTCAAGCGGCCCGGGAAGATCTGCGCGACGTGCAGGTCAGCCTCGCGGCCGAGGTTGCGCTCAATTACATCGAACTGCGCGGTTTTCAGCAGCAAATTGCCGTGGCGCAGGACAACCTCAAGGCGCAGCAGCACACGGCCGGCATCACCCGCCAGAAGTTCGACGCCGGGTTTGTCAGCGCGTTGGACGTGGCGAACGCCGACGCGCAGGTGGCCTCCACCGAATCCGTGATTCCGGTGCTGGAGGCGTCGGCACGACAAACGATCTACGCCTTGGGTGTGCTGCTGGCCCGGCCGCCGGGCGCCTTGTTGAAGGAACTGTCCGGGGCCGGGCCGCTGCCGCTGACGCCGCCCGCAGTGCCGCTGGGTTTGCCTTCCGATCTGCTGCGGCGCCGGCCTGACATCCGCGCCGCGGAGGCCCGCCTCCACGCGGCCACGGCGCAAATCGGCGTCGCGATCGCGGACTTCTTTCCCAAGTTTTCACTCACGGGATCGCTCAGCTATCAAAACAACCTGGTCGAGGATCTGTTTGCCGGTGGCAGCCGGTTTTCCTCCTTTGGACCGGCGGCAAGCTGGCCGGTCTTTCAGGGTGGCAGCATCGCGGCCAATGTGCGGATGCAAAAGGCCCTGCGCGATCAGTCGTATATCACCTACCAGAAGACAGTCCTCTCGGCCTTGCAGGACGTGGAAAGCGCGCTCGTTGCCTTCGACAAGGAATGGGACCACCGCACGTTCCTGAGCAACGCGGTCACGGCCAATCGCAAGGCCGTCAGCCTCTCCATGCAACTCTATTCGCAAGGCCAGACCGACTTTCTCAATGTGCTCAATGCCCAGCGGTCGTTGTTTGCCGCCGAGGACGCCCTGGTGCAGAGCAACGAAAGCACGGCCACGGACCTCATTGCGGTTTACAAAGCGCTGGGGGGCGGTTGGGAGGGCGATCCCTTGGCCGTTAATCAGGTGTCCATCGAGAATTCATGGATGGCACGGAAGTGAACCCTCGACTCTCAAAATAATGATCAAGCTAAAGCGTCATATCATGATCGGCTGTTTCGTGGCCGGCCTGGTGGTGCATCTGTCGGCTGCCCGCTGTCTGGCTCAAACGGCGGCGGTGCCGACCCTCCCGCCCGGGGTTCAGGACGTGGTCAAGCTCGCCAAGGCCGGCCTGAGCGAAGACGTGGTTCTGACCTACATCAAAAATGCCGGAGCAAGCTACAACTTGTCGGCCGATCAACTCATCTATCTCCAGAGTCAGAGCGTGACGCAAAACGAGATCAAGGCGTTGCTCGGTGCCGGTAGTTCAAGCCTGTCCGCCAGCCAGCCACCGGCGGCACCACCTGCTCCAGTCGTTGCCAGTCCGGCGCCGGCGCCGTTGGCAACGACGCAGGTTGCGGCTCCAGCGCCGCCGCAATACGCCTCAGCGCCGGCTGCGTCGGAACCCCCGCCGGGTGCCGCGGTGCCGGCCGCACAGCCTGCGAGCCTCGATTCGTTCCAGGCCCAACTTTCCCCCTACGGGACATGGATGGATGTCCCTGGCCACGGTCTGTGCTGGCGGCCCGCCGTGGCGGCGACGGATCCTTACTGGCGGCCTTATTGCGATCAGGGCCACTGGGTTTACACCGCAGACGGCTGGTTCTGGCAATCGGATTATCCCTGGGGCGACATTGCCTTTCACTATGGCCGGTGGTATCGGGACTCGTTGGGTTGGATGTGGGTGCCGGGCAATGACTGGGCGCCGGCGTGGGTCTGCTGGCGGCAGGCCGACGGTTACTGCGGCTGGGCGCCCCTCCCGCCCGGAGCAATCTTCAAACCAGGCGTCGGTCTGTCGTTCGGCGGCCACCTGGCGGTGGACGTTGATTTTGGCCTGGGCGCCGGGGTGTTCACGTTCGTTCCCTACAAGCGTTTCTGGGACCACAATCTTCACGCGTTCCTCCTGCCGGGCGACCGGGTGGGCATTGTTTTCAGCCGGAGCGTCATCATGAATGGCTACCGCCTGGACCACGGCCATTTCATCGTTGAAGGGCTTGGCCGCGAGCGGATGGCGGTTTACACGCACCACGACATCCGCATTGAAACGCCGGGCATCCACGTTGACGTAAGAGGTTATAGCTCCCATGCAGAAATGAAAGGTCACGACGAGCGGGAACAGAGAGGGCCACACGAAGAACAAAGAGACCACCGTGGCCGGTAATCAAACTATGACAAAGGAAGGGTGGAACATGAAAACTGTCGCCATCAAAGCGGCCAGCGTCATCGGGCTGGCCAGCCTGCTGGCCGGATGCACGACGCCCGGCGGGCGGCCCGATTACACCGCCAACGGGGCTTTGATCGGTGGCGCGTCGGGGGCGGCCATTGGCGCCCTGGCCGACCGTCACAATCCGGGGGCCGGCGCGTTGATAGGCGGAGCCGCCGGACTGATTACCGGCGGATTGATCGGACACGGCATGGACCGCCAACGCAGCGCGCCGCCTCCCTATTATCCGCCACCGCCCGGGCCGCCCCCAAGCATTGCCGACATCAAGTCCATGAGCCGGGCTGGTTTGAGCGACGACGTGATCATTGGGCAAATCAGCAACACCCGCGCCGTCTATCATCTGGACGCGGATGCGCTCATTGATCTCCACAACGCGGGAGTCAGCCAGAAGGTGATCGCTTATATGATCAGCACGGCCAACCCGGTCGTTGCCCAGGCCCCGCCAGCGCCACCGGTGGAAACGGTCGTGGTTGCTCCCGGCCCGGAGTATGTCTGGATTGATGGCGAATGGGTGTGGGACGGCGGTGCGTGGGTGTGGATTGGCGGACGCTGGGCGTTGCCGCCCTATCCGCACGGGGTCTGGGTGCGAACGCACTGGGAGCGCGGACCCCACGGCTGGTATCGCGCGGGCGGCCACTGGCGGTAAGGTTTGCCGGCAAACCCGCCACGATGCCGCGCCGGCCCTGTCGTTGAGCGAGTCGCTGCGATGTCGGCAGAGATCGTGGGCAGCAGTTGCGACGTCAAGCGTCTGTCTGCGTGGCGTTGCTGTCAGGGTTGGAGGCGGACTTCAAGGCGCTGAATTGGACGGTGAACCGGACGCCGGGGGGAACCAGATTTTCCACCGTCACCTCGCCGCCGAAGAGTCGGAGGATCCGCCGGGCCAGCGGTGCCGCCAGACCCAGATCGCCGCCCGGAACGATCGCCTCGGAAATGGCCAGCAATTGAAAGATTTTGGGGAGGGTTTGTGCGGGAATGTCCCGGCCGGCGGCCTCGATTACCAGGCCGGTTTCTTGGTTGGCGGGCGTGATTGCGAGCCGCACGGTTTCCCCCGGGCTGGAGAATTTGACGGCGGTTTCCAGCAGGGCTTGCAGCGCTCGCACACACAGGGCGGCGTCAACGCGAACCACGCACCCAGTGTCCGGGATCGGCGCCAGTTGGACCTTGCGGCTGCTGGCGAACGCCGCCACGCGGCCGGCCGCGGTGCGCAGGATTTGGCGGAGCGGAGCGGGGTTTGTGGCGATGGCGCTGGCGTCCGTGGTGATCTGCGTCAACAGCAGCGCATCGTCCACGATGGTGAGCAACCGGTCGCGGGACTGTTGAAAGAGGTCTTTGAGCGACTGGGTGGACGACGCCGGCGGGCAGGCATCGAAGAGCAGGTCGCCGACAGAAAACAGCCCGTGCAGCGGCGTGCGCAGTTCATGCGAAATCAGGCGCAGGAAGTCGCTTTTGGCTTCGTCGAGGATGGCGAGCCGCTGGTGGGCCTCGGCGAGCTGCCGGGTCTTGAGGCTGACCAGTTCATCCAGCCGCGCGTTCTGCCGTTCGAGTTCCTGC
Organism: bacterium; assembly: GCA_021780105.1. Classification (GTDB taxonomy): domain Bacteria; phylum Verrucomicrobiota; class Verrucomicrobiia; order Limisphaerales; family J093; genus JAJXZJ01. The sequence goes on along the minus strand of JAJXZJ010000029.1, from coordinate 61,063 downwards.
TGGAGCCGGTGCAGGTCAAGGTGCGTCTTCACGCGGGCAAGCACCTCCTCGACCCTGAGCGGTTTGGTCACATAGTCCACGCCGCCGGCATTGAAGGCCTTGACCTGGTCCGTCGTGTCGTTGAGGGCGCTGACAAAGATGATCGGGATGTCGGCCAGGCGCGGATCGGTTTTGAACGCGGCGCAGACTTCGTAGCCGTTCATTTCCGGCATGTTGACGTCCAGCAGCACGAGGTTCGGCGGCTCGGCGCTGGCCGCGGCCAGGGCCAGCCGGCCGCGTGGGAAACAACGGACGCCATAACCTTGCGCGACCAGCATGTCTTCCATCATCGCCAGGTTGGCCGGCGTATCGTCCACAATCATGATCACGGCGGAGGAAGAGGATGGAGAGGTCATAAGGATGGCTCGGCGAGGAGTCGGGAGAGCGTGTCGTAATCGTAGTTTCTGGCCAGGGCGCGCAGCCGGTCGCCCAGCGTGGCATCCAGCCTGGCCACGTCCTGCAGCAGCGCGTTCAGCCGGGGTGAATCGCCGCGCAGCACGCAGCCGTGGAGGGCGGACCGCAATGTCGCCGGCACGTTTGCCAGGGCTTGCGGTGTAAGCGGCGCGCCGGCGGACGAACCGTTTGCCGGCGCGGGCGTTTCCGGTTCGGCAGTGTAGAGGAACCGGACCGGCAGGTGCGCCGCGATGCGACCGAGGAGGAAGTCCTTGTCTATGGGCTTTGCCAGCACTTCGGCCGCGCCGGCCGCCAGAATGGCTTCCTGCTCCTCCTGGAACACCGCTGCCGTCAACACCACAACCACCGTCTCGCGGCCGCGCGGACCGGCCTTGATGCGTCGCGTCACCTCAAAGCCGTCCATCCCCGGCATCCGCAGGTCGGTCAGCACCAGATGGGGTTTCCAGGTTTCCCCGACGCGGATTGCTTCTTCGCCATCGGCTACCTCGCGGACGAGGAAACCGGCCAGACGCAGAAATTCGCCGAGCCAACGGCGATTCTCCTGATGGTCATCCACGACCAGAATCCGGAACTCCGGCTGTCCCGGCGCCAGCCCGGCCACATGGCGGATTTCCGCGGGTTCACCTGCGGCGGAGCGGCCGGCGACAAGGACGGGAACCTTGAGACAAAAGGTGCTGCCGTGTCCCTCGCGGCTGGTCACGGTCAAATCACCGCCCATCAAGCGGGCGAATTGGCGGCTGATCGCCAGGCCAAGTCCGCTGCCGGACTGGAGCTGGCGCCCGCTGCTGGTTTGCTCGAATTGCTGGAACAACCGGCTTTGTTCCGCGGGTGCGATGCCGGCGCCCGTGTCCTCCACCTCGGCGCGCAACCATGAGGAACCGCCGTCCTCGACCACCGCCGCCCGCAGTTCCACGCGGCCGCGTTCGGTGAACTTGAAGGCGTTGCCGAGCAGGTTCACCAACACCTGGCGTAGCTTCGGTTCGTCCGCCCGGAGATGACGGGGCAAACCGTCGCCGTTGACCACCGTGAATGCCAGTCGTTTGCTTTCGGACTGCAGGCGGAAAATCCCGGCCAAATCTGCCAGCAACGCGTGGAGATCAAAGGTCGTTGGCTCGACGGCCACGCGGCCGGATTCGATCTTGGACATTTCGAGCACCGCGTTGATCAAATCGAGCAGGTGCGCGCCGCTGCGGTTGATGATCCTGATCTTCTCGCGCGCTTCCACGGGCAAGGCTTCCGCGTGCTGCAGCAACTGCGTGTAGCCGAGAATCGCGTTCAACGGCGTGCGGATTTCATGCGACATGTTGGCCAGAAAGACGCTCTTGGCGCGGTTGGCCGATTCCGCGGCGTCCCGCGCCTGACGCAGCTCGTTTTGGACCGCCCGGCGTTTGCTGTCGTCGAACATGGTCGAACGGCTGCGCAAGAACTCGCCCGCCGGACTTGTCACCGCCGTGGCATTGAGGAGCACGGGCAGCAGCGTGCCGTCCTTTCGCACCAGATCGAACTCGACGTCATTCACCCAGCCGCGCTGCCGGAACAGCGGGAAGTTGGCTGCGAACGTCCGCTGGCTTTCCGGGGTGAGCAGGTCGCTGAATTGCTTGCGGCCAACGAGTTCCTCGCGCGTGTAGCCCAGCCACTGGAGCTCCGTATCGTTGATTTGGAGGAATGTGCCTTCGGGATCGAGGCTGTGGTAGCCGCACGGGGCGCGGTTGTAGAGATCATGAATCTCTTCGGCGAACATTTGCCGGGTCTGCTCCGCGTGTTTGCGCTCGGTGATGTCGCGAATGAGGACGAAGCTGTATTTCTTGCCGTCGAATTCGACGTAAGTGACGCGGACCTCGCCCGTGAATGGTTCACCCGATTTGCGTCGCAAATTGTGCTCCAGGACAAACGAGCCGCAAACCTGGATTTGCTCCCAAAACAACGCGTAGGCCGCAGCCGGGCAATCCGCATCCAAATCGGGAATCGTGAGGCGCAGGAACTCGTCGCGGGAATAACCGAAGGTGCGGCAGGCCGCCTCGTTCACGTTGGCCACGCGGCCGTCGGCGTGCGTCCACAAGACGCAATCGCCGACGCGGTCCACGGAGAATTGGGTGAGCCGGAGACGCGCCTCACTTTCGCTGAGTTCGCACGTCCGCTCCCCCACGCGTCGTTCCAAGGTGGCGTTCAGCTCCTCCAGCGCCACCGCGGTTTCGAGGCTTTGCAGCGCGTGGGCGATGTCATTGGCCAGGTCGTTCAGCAGTTCCACCTCCTCGGCGTCGAAGGCCCGCGGCCGATCGGCCTTGACCGTCAGCACGCCCCGGAGCCGTTCCTGGTGAATGAGCGGTATCGAGGCAATCGAGGCTCCGCCGAGGGCGACCACCGGGTCGCGCCAGGGAGCGAAACGAGGGTCGTTGGCAAGGTCGTCAAACACGACGGTGCGACGTTCGCGGATGGCGGTGCCGGTCGGGCCGCGGCCGAGCGGGCTGTCATCCCAGGTGATGGGGGCGTGCTTCCAGAACGCCGCCGCGATGCCGGCGTGGGCCAGTGGAACCACTTTCCGGGAGTCGTGGTCCGGCTCGCCGACCCAGATCGAAACATAACCGCGCGTGCGGAGCAGGATTTCGCATACGCCCTGCAACAACCGTCGTCGGTTCTTTTCGGCCGCCAGGAGCCCGTGAACCTCGTGGATTGCCCGCAGCACGCGGTTGAGACGGCGTGTGCGGCTTTCTGCATCCCGCAACGCTTGCTCCGCCCGTTGGCGCTCCGCGAGGAATGCGGCCGCCAGCAGGGAACTGATCGCCCCCAGCGACAGGAATATCTGGAGGTCCACCGCCTGTTCGATGCGGCTGGCTGCGCCCGCGACGAGGAAAGCCGGGTGGCCGTGCATACTGTGCCAGCCCGCCACGAGGCCGACCAACAGGTTGGCAACCGCCGCCCCCGGGGTGCCGAAGCTGACGCCGGCCCAGATCAGCAAAGGTATGACCATGTAGCGCTTGACGATCATCGAAGCGCCGGACGGGGCAAAAGCAAACCACGCGCATCCAATGAGGGCAACGACCAGCGCCGCCGCTTTGATCTGACGCGTGGTTTCCCACGAGAGCGCCCGGGAATTGGGCCGGCCACAACTCAGCACGATCGGCGTGAAAAGGAGGATTCCCGCCAGATTCCCGGCGCACCAGAAGGGCCATCCGTCCCCCCGGAAACCAGTGGCGCAGTGAGTGAAAGCGTCGCTGAACAAATCGTGGCACTGAGGGTGGAATCAACCAGAGCCGCCACCAGGAAGACCGTGACCACCTCGTGGACGTTCGCGAGCGTCGGGCGATCGGTCACCCAGCGCCGCACCAGCCAGGCCGCCGCCAGGGTTGCACCGGAACAGCCCGCGAAGAGCAGCAGGCTTGTTGCTGGACCGCGGCCGGACAGCAAGTCGAAAGCCAGGTTAGCGGGAAACGCCGCAAGCACGAACCACGGCCAGGAGTGGCTTGGACACCGCAGCAGGACGCCCAGATAAAGCCCGGCTGGCAACCAGTAACAGGCCAAGGGAGCGGGCGGGAACCGGAACGCGGCCGCCACGATGGCCGACGCAAAATAGCCCAACGCAAATGACAACAGCCATTTCCAAGGCGGAACGAAGGGCTTGGAACAACGCTCGGTCATACGGAACGCATATCAGCGCTCCGCCCGAAAGCGGCAGTTCCAACCTGCAGGTCTTGTTGTGTGAAGACTTTCGTCACCGGATTGAAAGATGATATTTTTGCGCACGAACGTTGCAAGGGCTAATTCTTTGCATTCTTTCAGAAGGTTGGAGTTCCGGGCGTGGTCAGACCAGCGGCGATGCGGTGCCAGCCGCCTGGCATCCGGGTAACGAGCGGTCGCCGGTCCGGGGCGTCACCCAAAACAGAGTTGTTTGGCCGCCCGGTTGCGCGCACCTTTTCCGGCGATGAGCAGTTTACACAACAAAACGGTGCTGGTGGTGGATGATGACGCCGGCATGCTTCGCGCGCTCAGCAAAGTGCTGACCAGCGAAGGCGCCAATGTCACCGCTGCCGTCTGGGGCGGCGAGGCGGCGGATCACCTGGAAACGCGCCACGGCCAGTTTGACCTGGTCATTACCGACCTGCGAATGCCCGTCGTCAACGGTTCGAACATTCTCACGGCCGTCAAAAGCGCGTTTCCGCACGTGCCGGTCATTGTCATCACGGCCCTGGGTTCGCCGGACGTGAGGAGCAAATGTCTGGCGCTGGGCGCAACGGCCTTCCTGGAAAAGCCGCTCGAGGCCGGGGCGCTGCTCGCAGCGGCCCAGGCGGCGCTGGACGGGCAACCGCAGGGCTGAAGGCGGCGGCCGACGGGCATCCCCGGCTGGGCCGGAGCCAATTTGTGGCCGGACGCGAATCGCGGCTTGACCGCGCCGGCGGCGCGGTTTAATCGCCTGTCAATCATGACAGCACGCCAACGCGTCCTCGCCGCTCTGAATCATCAGGAAGCCGACCGGGTTCCGCTCGACCTCTCCGGGCATCGCTCCTCCGGGATTGCCGCCCTGGCGTATGCGCGTTTGCGCCGGCATCTCGGACTGCCGCCGCGGCCAATCCGCGTTTACGATCCCGTCCAGCAACTCGCCATCGTGGACGACGACGTGCTGGCGCGGTTTCACATTGACGCGCTCGAAATGGGCCGCGGCTTCGCGCTGGACGACCGCGACTGGCAGGAGTGGACGCTGCCGGACGGCACGCCTTGCCTGATGCCGGCGTGGGTGAAGTTGCGCCGTGAAAGCGGCCGGTGGGTGGTGCTGTCGGACTCGGGCCGCGTCATCGCCCAGATGCCGGACGGCGTGCTGTATTTCGAGCAGGTGTATTGGCCATTTGCGGAGCAGGACGACCTGGCGCACCTCGGCGACCATCTGGCTGAAAGCATGTGGAACGTCGTGGCGTCGCCGCCGGGGCCGCTCGTGGCCGGGCCGGACGGCGCCGGCCGCCTGGCCGAAGGCGCGCGCTGTCTGCGCGAGCGGACCGACCGGGCCATCATTGCGTTGTTTGGCGGAAACCTGCTGGAGCAGGGGCAGATGTTGTATCGCAACGACAACTTCCTGATGCTGCTGGCCGGCGATCCGCGCCGCGCGCACCAGTTTCTGGACGTGCTGGTGGAACTACACCTGGCCAATCTGGAGTCGTTTCTAGGCGCAGTGGGCGCGCACGTGGACATCGTTTTATTCGGCGACGATCTCGGTTCGCAGCGCGGGCCGCAGGTGTCGCCGGCGATGTATCGCGAATTTTTCCAGCCGCGCGAACGCCTGATGTGGCAGCGCGCCAGGCAACTGGCGCCGCACATCAAAATCATGCTGCACTGCTGTGGCGGCGTGCGCGAATTGTTGCCGGGCCTGATCGAAGCCGGCCTCGACACGATCAATCCGGTGCAAATCTCCTGTCGCGGGATGGAGGCGGCCGGATTGAAACGGGATTTTGGCACGCGACTCACCTTCTGGGGCGGGGGCTGCGACACCCGTGAGCTGCTTGCCCGCGGCTCGGTGGAGCAGGTGCGGGCACATGTCCAGCAACAGGTGCAAATCCTCAAGCCCGGCGGCGGCTTTGTCTTCCAGCAGGTTCACAACATCATGGCCGACGTGCCGCCGGAAAACATCGCGGCCATGTTGGACGCGGCGCTGGCCGCCGGCCGCTACGAGTGAGCGGCTGAACGAAATGGTCCCGCGGCCGGCGCGGTGAAGGCGACCGGCGGCCGGCCGTTCAGGCCGGCCTGGTGGCCGTGGTCGTGGCCCCCGGTTTCAAACAGGCCAATCAGGATTGCGACACCCAGCCCGCCGAGCAGCGCGACAGAGAGCTTGAACCGGTCGTGCGAGTGGAATTGCAGTTCCGGCAGGAGGTCGCTGCACGCGATGCACAGGAACGTGCCGGCGCAGAAGGCCAGCGCGCGGCCGAGCAACGGCGCGTCCTCTCCGGCCCACCGGCTGGCGCCGACATAAAACAGCATCACGCCGATGGGAGCGGTCAACGCAAAGAGGAAATTGAGCCATTGCCGCGCCTGGCGGGAACAGCCGCTGGCGCCCATCAAGGTGGAAATCGCCATCGCGTCGAACGGTTTGTGGAGGATGACCGCCAGCGCGGTGCCGAAGCCGACGAACACGCTGTGGCCGCGTGATTCCATCGCCACGGCGGCGGCCAGGGCCAGGCCGTCGAGCAGCGAGTGCAGCGTCAGGCCCGCCGCCGTTCCCACCCAGGCCAGCGGCCCGGCGTGACGGTGCGCCGGGGACTCCGCTGCGTGCGCCTGGCCATGACCGTCGTGATGCGCGTGTTCATGCACGTGGGCTTCACCCGCGTGATCTTCGCGGTTGCCCGCAGTTTCCTCCGGCAGTTCGTGCTGATGGTAGTGCAGGAAACGTTGCAGGAAGAACATCACCAGGAAACCGCCCATGGCCCAGGCCATCGTGGTGTCCAGGGAATGAAGCTGGGATTCGGCGTGTGGAATGAAATGCAGCAGCGCCATCCCCAGCATGAGGCCGGCGACGAAACTGATCGCCACCTGAATCCGCGCGTGCGTCAGGCCAAGCCGCAACGGGAAGCTGCCGCCCGCCCACGAGGTGGAAAACAGGAGCGCACTATACAAGGCCAGCGCCAGCATGGGCTTCATGGCGGGGTCGTTCATGATTCAGATTGCAGCCAAACAGGGCGGAACACCGTCGCGCCACGCTTGCCGCAATCGCGCCAACAGTCAAGCCGGCGAATGCGCGGCAGTGCCCGAATTGGGACGGCCGGTGGAGCGGACGTCCCGCGCGAGCCGCCAGGACCGGGTCACTTTCATGGCCCGACGGAGCTTCGCGCCAACCAATTAGGTGGTTGTGAAGGTTCCGCGCTTCGCCTTCGAGAAATTCCCGCAGGCCGACCCGACGCTGAACACGCAGATGAACTCCGTCGGCGAGGCCATGAGCATCGGCCGCACCTTCAAGGAAAGGCTGCAAAAATGCCTGCGTTCGCTGGAGATTGGCCGCAGCGGCCTGGGCGGCGACGGCAAGCCGTTGGCGCCTTGGCACTGAAGTCTATGGCGACCGCGACACCCCCCGCGAGACGTGATCTCGCGAAAGCTCACCGTTCCCAACGCCGAACGCATCTTCTTCATCCGCCACGCCCTTCGCGCCGGCTTCACCATTGGGGAAATCTTCAACCTCACGAAAATTGACCGCAGGTTCCTAGTGTAGATCAAGGAGATTGTGTCCTTCAGAGTTGTGTTCAGTTTGTCCGTTCACCCAGCGTAGCCGCTTGCGCGCCAACGCCGGGCTGAATGACTCAACTCAGCTGGAGTTGGTGCTTGTGAACGTCTGCGATTAAATTTCCCGCGTGAAATTGTTTTACACCGGCCCGGTCGTCAACGCCGAGATGCTCGTGATGATGCTGGAGAAACATGGCACCACTGCTACGCAGGCGTTCGCGGATCCCGCCGAGCCGGACGACGGCGATTTGAGCCGCCCCGCCCAAGTCTTCGTGCCGGAAGCCGATTGCGACCGCGCCTACCAACTGTTCTACGCCGCGCGCGAGGACGAACTTTGACTCACCCACTTTTCCCCATCACGCGTCAGACGCTGGCAGTCAAGCACAAGCCCCCCGATGGCGGCCTGCAAGCGCGATCGGTTCCGATGGTGCTTACGGCCGCACCGTCTGTTTCAGCGTGAACGGCGCGAACAGGCCGTAGCCGACGGTGGAATAATCCGCTCCCGGCGGCGGGCCTTGCGCCGGTCCCTGTTGGAACATGCCCGGCCACGCGCTGCCCAGCGCCGGATGGCCGTGATGCGGTCCCAGCGTGTTCTTCAGCGTGCCAATCACGGTAATCTCGATCGTGTTTTTGCCATGCCGCAGCGCGTCGGTGACGTCGCATTCCCACGGCGGCGCGGTGATGTAGCCGGCCAGTTTGCCGTTGGCCGTCACCTTGGCGACACTGCCGGACCAGCGCGGCAGCGTGACGGCATAGGTTCCATGCCGGTTGGGCAGGTTGAAGGTTTCGCGATACGCCACACCCGCCGCATAGAACGGCATTCCCTGATCGTTCCAGTTACCCAGTTTCACCGGCGCGGCGGGCACGATCACAAATCCGTGCGTTACCGGTTTCAGCGCAAAATCACCGAGCACGTAGGCCGGCTCCAATTCGTCAAAGATGGTGAACGGCGCCGCCTGGATCGTGACGACGTTCTCACCGACGCGCGCCGCGGACGACAGCGGAATCCGGCCGAACGCCTTGTCCAGCCACCAGTCGCCGGGCTTGGCACTCACGGGCCGGCCGTTGCAGGTGACGGTGTAAAGGTCGGGCCGCTCGATGACGATGGCGAGGTTCGGTGGCACGGCGGCGACGATGGTGAACCGGTAACTGGCGGTGAAGCCGCTGGCGGCGGGGAACTTCCGGCTGATGAGTTCGTCCTTGAATTGCACCGCGTTGTCCCACGGATCGCGCGGCAGGCCGTTCTTCTGAAAAGCGAACTGGTTGGCCGGATAGAAGTAGAAGTTGGAGCGCGACTCGCCGCCGGCCGTGACGTCCACGTAATCCAGCGTCAGCACGTTGGGGGCGATGCGGTGCGCGGTCGGCGCGTCCACGGGCGAAATGACGGCCGTGGTCGCGGCGGAAACCGGCTCCGGCTTGCGCGGCTTGTAGGCCAGAAACAAGAGCCGACTCCCCGCGGGCGGCAAGTCAAAGCGCGCGACGATGCCGGTTCGTGTCAGCGCGTAAGGGTAGGCCGCGGTGCCGCCAGTCGTGAGGTCCCATTCCTCCACGGCGCCGACGCGCGCAGCCAGCGTGCCGGCGCTGGGTGCGGTGAGACTGCTGTTCACCAAAAGCAGGAGCTGGCCATCCTTCAACACCCGGCGTTGGTGGAACAGAATACCTTCGTCGCCGGTTTTGCGATTGATGGTGAAGCCGGTGTTCGCCTGGATCGGCTGGAGCGTGCGCGGCAGCGCGGCAGGGTCAACCCGGATCCAGTGCGAGTGCTTCGCCAGCAGTGTGCCGGCGTCAGACAGCGCGCCGTCCACCCGCGCCGGCGGGTCGCCGCAGCAGAACACCGTGCCGCCGTCGCGCAGCAGGTCGTGCAGCAGATCCATGGTCGTGGCGTTCAGGTTCTCGGTCAGCGGCGGCACGACGACCGTGGTGTAATAGCGGTTGCTGATGACCAGGCCCGAATTGAGTTCCGGCCCCTGGATCGATCCGTAACGCGCCATGATGTCCTCGTCACCGATGTCATACTCGATCTGCGCGGCTTCGAGCGATTTGAGCAGGTTGAAGAACGAGTTGCCCACGTCGCGCAGTGCGTTGTCGTTGCCCTGATACATCCACGCCGTGGTGGTCGGTTCGAGCACGAGAATCGAATTCGCCTGCTGGCCCTGCGACGTTGCCACCGACAGCCGCGCCAGGTAATCCGCGGAGACGTGATACGCCTCCCACCACGGTTCGTGATAGGAGAACGACTGCGGGTGGTCGCGTTTGCGCGCGCCGCGGATGGTAATGTAGGAGAGGTGCTGGTCGAAGGTGTTCACGCCGAGCACGCCCAGCCAGTCGGCGATGCGCTTCATGTCCTCGAAGCGCAGATCCCAGCCGCCGGCGCCGTAAACCTCGCAGAGCGTCCGCGGCTGGCCGAGTTGATTGGCCACGCTGGAAAGCTCCCGGACCATGCGCAGATTGCCGAACTGCGCGTGGGTGTTCTCGGCAAACTGGTTCATCAGGCAGTCAATCGCCGGCCGCTGGTGCCACGCATACATCGCCATGTTGTCCGGCACCGCGCCGCAATTCGGCCACTCGTGGTCCCAGTAGTGGCCGGTCCATTCCAGGTGGTTCGTGGCGCAATAATCGTGATACGGCTGGCTCCAGCGTTCAATGAACAGCGCGTTGCACGTCTGGAAGAAATCGTGCCGGACCTTCCGCCAGTCGCCGACCTCAAAGCTCAGGCTGGCGATCTGATCCAGCAGGCTGTAGCCCCAGCGTTTCTGGAACTCCGCCGGCAAATCGTCGCACCACGGCAGGCCGCCGGCGGGACGGATGTTCGGTTCGTCCGTGAACACGCCGGGAACGCGCTGGCCGAACTGCGTGCCGATTTCGCGCCGGTAAGCTTCGTGGGTCACGTCGAGAAACTTCGCCGTCACGCCGGGCGTGAGCAGGTTTACGTAACTGTGGTCCGCGTTCCAAGGGGTGTTGCCGGCGCGGACGACCGTGGCCACGACGTAGCGGCCGGCCGGGAGCGTTGATCCGGCGCGGGCTTGCGCAGTGACGTTCGTGGCCTGCAGGCCGTCAATCCGGCACACGGCGAGCGTGCCGGCTTCCCAGCGCGGCGGGGTTTTCGTCTCGCTGAGCATCAGCCCCTGGCCGCGCGATTCCGGCATCAGCTCCGGCACCCAGCCGCCCGCGAAGCCGGAGGGATACGAGTTTTCGTCGTAAATCCACACGTTCATGTCCAGCTTCGCGGCCTCGTCGAGCGCCACCTTCCACAGCCGGAACCATTCCGGCGAAAGATACGGCGTCATCAAGCCCGGCCGCGGGTGGACGAACACCTGCTTTACGTCCTGCGCCGCGAGGTCACACATCGTGTCGCGAACCTCGGCGTCGGTCAGCAGGTCGTTCCACACCCACAACGGCCCGCTGGAAAACTCGCGCGGCGGATGCGCGAACAGTTTCTTCGCCTGCTTGGATTCGACGTTCACCGCCGCGGACGCGGCCAGGAACGCCGTCGTTAAGGCAAGCGCGACGGCCAGCCCGCGGAGGACGCGGCACGCCGATGGGGAAAGGAGGCAGTGGCGTTTCATCATGTTTTCGGGACCGATTACGAACCGACTCGGCCGCGAAATCAAGCGCCGGAGTGCAAACCGGTTCACGGCGGCAGGACAAAACTCGCCGGCGCGAATGCCGGCAGGTCGAACGCAAACGCGCCGCCGTGGACCACAATCGGCGCCCCGACCGGCTCGCCGCGCAAATTCACCGGTTGCACCCGTGCCGGGCGCAAGCCTTGAGGCAGTTGCACGTGGCATTGGCCCGAACGGCCGGCCAGTTCCCACAACCGCAACACGGTGCTGGTGCCGTCGGGATTCGCCCCGAACGCCGTCACCAGCACGCCCTTGCGCGAGAGCGTCAGCCCGGTCTGGGTGCGCGGGAGTTTGCCGCCGGCGCCCTGTGCCAGCGCCGCCTGCAACGGATACCGCGCTTCGAGCGACGGCGTGACCAGCGCGGCTTCGTTGTCGGTCGCCGCATTCACCGCCCAGATGCGGACGCGCACCGTCCAGGTGCCGGAATTCCAGAGCCGGAAATTCGTGGTCCACTGGTTGTTGAACAGGTTCACGTAAACCACGGGTTTCCGCGGCACATAATCCAGCGAATATCGCCAGCAGCCAGGCTCGCCGAGGCCGACGAGCGGATTGTCCAACGCGCACAGGCCGGCGCCGCGGCCCTGCGGATCGGCCACGGTCAGCCCGGTGTTCAGCTCCAGCAGATGCCGGTTTGCGCCGGGAACAATATCGCGGGCCGGGTCAATGATCGAGCCGGGCCGGCCGAGCCGGAACTGCGGTGACGCGGCCTTGAACGGCAGGCAAAGCCAGCCCGCCTCCGGCCACGGGTCGGCCGGCTTGTTGTGCAGCGTCAATTCGATTTCAAACCACGGTTCATCGGCGTCGAGCCGGATCGCGGTCGTGACGCCGAACGGCAGGCCGTGGCCGGCCGGCGCCGTCATCGTGGCGAGCTGCGTTCCGGGCGACTTCGTACGGTGAAAAGCAAATTCTGCGGGTGACGCAGCGGAATACGGCACTTCGCTGGCCGGCGGCAGATTGGGTTTGCCGAGTTCGTTGGTCGCCCACGAGGCGTCAATCTTCACGTAGGCTTTCACGAAGCGCTGCACGTCGTCGGCCGAGAAGCGTTCGTAAAGCAACTGGCCAAAGCCGATCGCGGTGTTCGCGTCCACCAGCTCACGACCGGCGCGTTTGTCCATCGCCGACTTGATGGTGCCGTGCCGTGGATCGAGCGTGAGCCGGAAAAAGCGGTTCTCCAACGTTGCGTCGGCTGGCGGCGTGTGCGGAAGGTCCGCCGTCGCCGGTTCCAACCGGAACGTGCGATAACCGTTTGCGGGAATGTCAGCGACCGCAAAGCGCAGCGTGTGGCCGTCGTCATTGAGGCGCGCGGTCACGTGCGTTCCCTTGCCGGCGATGGTCCAAGCGGCGTCCGGCCGGTTTGCCAGCGGCGTGCCGGTGACATCCATCGTGACCACGCCGCTGCGTGGCCACGGGAGCGGGTTGAAAACGACCAGGCGCCGTTCGCCAGATTTCGCCTTGACCGCATCGGCGAGCTTCTGGAGTTCGCCGCGCAGCAGCGGTTGCGTGAGATCGCGCGCCTTTTCGATGTAAGCGGTGTGCTCGGCCCACGAGGCTTCGAGCCGGCGGAATTTCCCGGCGGCCTCGGCCTTCCGCCAGTCTTCGCCGTATTCCAGACTGCGGCCGCCGTTGTATTGCGACACCCAGTAAAGCGCGCCGCCCCAGGTGTGTTCGCCGTAGAGCAGGCTTTGCTCGTAGGCCGCGGCAATCGTCGGCGCCGCATCCGGCTCGGCCACGCCCCAGGAGCGCAGTTCGGTGTTCAATGCCTCGGCGATGCCAATCTGCGGCCGGAGGTTGCGCGCGAGCTTGGCGCCGGCGGGATCGGACATCGGCCCGTGAATCCACGTGTCCGGCATGTCGCCGCGCACGACCGGCAGGTCCGGTTTCTCCGCGAGCAAGGCGTCGGCGAAATCTTCAAGCTGGCCGATGCGCACGCGGACGCCCGGCAGTTTCACCTTCGCCTCGGCGAGCAACTGCCGGACCTCCGCCGGCGTCGGCGGACCGTGGTTGTCGCCGGTCAGGATCAACGCCAGCCACGTCCGGTGCGGCCAGCCGGGCGGCGGTTCGAGCGTGGTGCCATAACCCCGGGCGCTATACATCGTGAGCAACCGCGAGCCGTCGGGGCCTTCCCACCAGAACAGCAGCGGCACGCGCGGCGAACTGCTGGCGGCGTTGCAGCCGAGGTGCAGGAACTCCACGCCGGCGTGGCGCAGCAGCGTCGGCAGAATCCACGAATGGCACGGCACGTCGGTCATTTTCGCGCCGCGGGGCAGCGGCAGACCGGCGGCGCGGGTCAGTCGCGAGGCGAACCCCAGTCCACGGACAAGGTCCTCGGGTTCGAGTGATTCCGTGTGCGTGGTGAAGGGCAGGGCATGCACGGCAAAGCGCCCCTGCCTGAACGCGTCCATCACGCGGCGCTGGCGCTCGGCCGTCTGCCCCGGCCAGTTGTCGAGAATGCGTGTCATCGGCCAGCCGGGGATCGTCCAGACGAACTGCTGCGCCGGCGGCAGGTCGCGGTTTTGGTCCACGACCGTGAGCGCCTGGTCAATCATCGTGGTGCGGTAGCGTTGGACGACGTTGCTGGCCATGTCGGTGTAACCGATGTCGAAATGGGTTTTGAAGACGACAATGACCTGCTCCAACGGCGCCGCGGTTGCGGACGGGACAAACCAGCCTGTGTTCAGGACAAGCCAGGCAGAAAACAACTTCCACGTAGCCAGGCGGGAGAAGTGCGTCATGCGGCGAGTGTGAAATGCCAGCATGGCAAAGCAAGCTTGCGAGCCGGCAGTGCATGGCGGCGATTTGACAATTTCCTGACAAATCGGCTCGGTGAACCCGGCAAGGTCTGGTACTCATGGCGCTGACAACGGTATTGATGAAAGCAACCGGCCCACGCCCGGCACGCCGCCCGACCTTCCTCTGGCAGGCGCTGCTCATCGTGCTGCCGGTCGCCGCCCTGGCCCTCCTCGGTTTGTTCGCGGTGCGGCGCGATTACACGGCGAGCGAGCAGGACGCGCGTCAACGCGCGGAAGACATCACCCGCAGTCTTTCGGCTCAACTCGGTCGTGTCTTCGCCGGCGAGCTTTCGGAACAGGAAACTGTTGGCGAGGCTTGGAATGGCATGGGCATCGCTGGCGGCGGCGTTCGCTGGCCGGGGACGAACGATCCCACGGCACCGGCGCTGGAACTCTACCAGCAAGAACTCGCGGAATGGCGGCGCGAAAACCCGTATTGGCGGCCGGAAGCGGCTATGCCGAACAGCGTGCTGCTCGACACTCAAGGCGCCTTGATTGGCCCGCGTGATTACCCGGCCACGCCGGTGCCGGCGGCCTGGCTCGACGAACTTACCGCCGCGCAACGCTCGCGCTGGGAAGCGGTCGGCCAGGTGTTGTCGGACAACGCGGCTACCAACGCCCGCGTCCGGCTGAACGAGTTTCTGGTCACCGACCCACCCGCGTCCGCCAAAGCCAATGCCCAGTTCGATTTGGCAATGCTCGATCTCGCCACCAATCCGCCATCGGCGCGGGTGAAATTTCTCGTGCATCTCGCCGGCCGCTTCGATCGCATCGCGACCGAAAGCGGCCTGCCGCTGGCGAACCTTGTGCTGGCCCGCGCGCTGCGGGAAGCGGGAACCAACGGATTGGAGCGGCCTTTGTTTGATGAACTCGTCCGCCAGTGCGGAAGCGATCCGTCGGTGTTGATTCCACGGTTCCTCGCCGACGCAGCGCGTCTGGCGGCGAACCAATCAGAGCCCGCGCAATCGGCGGTGGCGGCATTGCAGCTCCGCTGGCTGGCCAGCGGGCGGCTGCGCGCGTTGACCCATGCCCTGCAAGCCGTCATTCCGCTCCGCGGCAACGTCACCACGAACTGCTGGCTGGACTGGCAGACCAACCGCTGGCTGGCTGTGGCGGGTCCCAGCGTGGTTTACATCAACAGCGACCGGTCCGACTCGGCGGAACCGGTCACGAGAATCCGGTTTTACCCGAAGCCCATCGTGCAGGGGGCACTTGCCCGCGCTTTGAACCAAACCGCTGTCACGTTGCCCGTGTATCTCGGCCTCGCCATTTCCTTGGAAGGCGAGCCGCTCTTGCGTTCCGCCGCAACGGGAGCGAAAGCCGCGGCTTTCAGCCGCGCCGAAATTCCGTTCGCTTTGACTGGCCGACTTTATGGCCCGAACGAACGCGTCGGCGATCCGAACGCCGGCCGTGACTTCGAGGTATTCCCCAGCCATCCGCGGCTGGATCTGGAGGTCTATCTCGCCGATGCGCCGATGCTTTATGCCCGCGCCCGCCAACGCGCCGGGCTGTTCGGCGGGCTCGTCCTTGCCGCAGCCGGCACGGCGCTTGTCGGCTTGCTCGCCGCGCACCGCGCCTTCGCCCGGCAACTCCGGTTGAGCGAGATGAAATCGAACTTCGTTTCGAGCGTGTCGCACGAACTTCGCGCACCGATCGCCTCGGTCCGCCTGCTCGCCGAAAATCTGGATCGCGGCAAGGTCACCGACGCCGCGAAGCAGCGCGATTACTTCCGCCTCATCGGCCAGGAATGCCGGCGGCTGTCCGCGCTCATTGAAAACGTCCTCGACTTCTCGCGCATTGATCAAGGCCGGAAACGCTACGAATTCGAGCCGACCGACCTTGCGGCGCTGGTCGAGCACACGGTCAAACTCATGGAGCCTTACGCCGCCGAGCGTCAGGTCTGCCTGGAACTGGCGAACCCTCAACTCTCAACTCTCAACTCTCAACTTGATCTGGACGGCCACGCCATCCAGCAGGCGCTGGTGAACCTGATTGACAACGCCGTGAAACACTCGCCGGCCGGCGAAACCGTCACGATCGCCGTCAACCATCAACCCTCAACGCTCAACCTGAGCGTGAGCGATCATGGACCGGGCATTCCGGCGGCGGAGCACGGGCGCATTTTTGAACCGTTTTACCGGCGCGGTTCCGAGTTGCGCCGCGAGACGCCGGGCGTGGGCATCGGCCTGACCATCGTCCAGCACGTCGTCGCCGCGCACGGCGGCCGGGTGCGGGTGGAGAGTGAAGTCGGCCGCGGCAGCCGGTTCATCATCGAACTGCCCGTGAAGCCCGGCTCCAACCTCAACCACGGATGAACACCCATTCACACCAATGCGGTAACCCTTTCATGAACCGGTAGCTGTGCGCCGCCCTGCCAGCCGAACCTTAAGACCATTCAACTCTCAACGTTCAACCTCACAGCCATGCCTCGCTTGTTGATCATCGAAGACGAACTCGCCATGCGGACCGCGCTGGCGGACATGCTCGAAGCCGAGGGTTACCGCGTCATCACCGCCGCCGACGGCGCCGCCGGGCTCGACCGCGCGCTCAAGGAAAAGCCCGACCTCATCCTGCTCGACATCATGCTGCCGAAGCTCGACGGCTTTGCGCTGTGCGCCGAGCTGCGTCGCCTCGGCAATGCCGAACCGATCCTCATGCTCACCGCGAAAGGCCAGATCGAGGACCGCGTCACCGGCTTGAACGCCGGCGCGGACGATTACCTGGTGAAGCCGTTCAGCACTGAGGAACTGCTGGCGCGTGTGCGGGCATTGCTGCGGCGCAGCCAGCGCGGCGAAAAGGCGGTGCAGGAACTCCGGTTCGGCGACGTGCGGATTGATCTCGCGCAGCTTCGCGCCTGGCGCGGCCGCCGGGAACTGCATCTCACCGCGAAGGAATTTGCCATGCTGCGGTTGCTGGCTGAGGCCGAAGGCGAGCCGGTGAGCCGCGAGCGGTTCCTCGACGTCGTCTGGGGCTGCGGCGCGTTTCCCACCACGCGCACGGTGGACACCCACGTCGCCAGCCTGCGCGCGAAGCTGGAGCCGCTGCCCGACCAGCCGCGCTGGATCAAGACCGTCCACGGCGTCGGCTACCGGCTCGAAAGACAATGAGACACCAAGGGTATGAAGCGTGACACGAATTCCACGAAGCCGGACGCGAACAGATCGAAGCTCGTCGAAGACGCGGCGAAAACTCGAATGAACCCGAAAACCGGAGTCAAGGACTGTGCGCGCCCCGAGTGGAATCGAATGTGCAGTGGTAGGGCGGAGCCGCCGCTCCGCCCCATCTTGGGCGGCGGAGCACCGCCGCCCAACCTCCACCGCGGGCCGGCGCGTTCCGGCGTGAAATTCGTGTCTTTCCGTAATGTTCTGCGATTTTGCAAAATCTTGACAATTCCGCGTCCCATTTGCGTCAGCCTCGCGCCATGAAAAACAGATTCACTTTGCTGCTGTTCGCGGTCGTTTTCAGCGCCGCCGCCTTCGCCGCCGACCCGTTCACCGAGGCGCTGCAGAAGGGCTTGCTCGACGAGGAGGTGAACCACGACTACGCCGCCGCCGCGCGCGCCTACGAAAGCGCCGTCCGCCAGGCCGACGTCATGCGCCAGGCCGGCGCCACGGCTGTCTTTCGCCTCGGCGAGTGCTACCGCCGGCTCGGCCGCACGAACGACGCCGTGGCCGCCTACGAACGGATTCTCCGCGATTACAGCGGCGAGACCAACCTCGTCAAACTCAGCCGCGAAAACCTCGTCACCCTCGGCGCGTTGAGCACCGCCGACCTTGCGGGGAATCAGGACGGCAATCCCCAAGCCGGCGCCAGCGGGGAAGCGGCGCAACTCGCCGTCCGGCTCGCCAGCATTGAACGATTGAAGGATGACCCGGAAAAGCAGGCCCGCGCCGTGCTCGCGTTTTTCCCGGATGAAGGATTGAGGAAGATGCTGCTCAACGTGCCCAAACTGCGCGACCAAATCGCGCTCTTTCGCAGCCAGCCGGACTTGAAAACGAATGCCTTCCACGTGGCCTTGAACGCGGAAGCCAGTCCCGAGCTTCTATCATCCACTTCGGAGTTCACCGCCGTCATGGCCCAATCAGAACTGGAGAAGCAGCTCAGCGCCATCAGCGCCAGAATCGAATTCATCCTCGGCATCCAGCGTGCGCGGCTCCAGGTGTTGCAGGCCGCGGCCGGTGCGGCGCCGGCGGTGGCGGCCCGACCAGCCATGAGTCCGGCGGAGGTGCAATCACTCCATGAGGAAATCAAGCTGGTCGAACAGGAACTCGTCGGGGCGCAGAAGAAGGTCGAGAACGGCAGGGCCGGGCCGGACGAAGTGCGCAAGGTCCGACGAGACCTGATCCACCTCCAGCGCCAGTTGCCGGAGAACGCGGCGAAGGAGCGGCAGATGGCCTTGATCCAGCAGGAACTGAAGCTCGCCGACGAGGATTTGCAGGAGGTCCGCGGGCAGATCGCCGTGGGCGCGGCGCCGCCGCTGGACGAAATCGCCGCCCGCCGCGACGTGCTGTCGCTCCAGCGCGAGCTGGCCGCCACCCAACGCGCGCCGGCGGCGACGACCGCCGCTGCGGCCGAGGACTTCGGGACAGCGGACCCGCCGGCGACCAAGGAAGAGGCCGACGAACTCCAGCGCATCAAAGCGATCATTCAGGACAGTCCGGATCTCGTGAATGCCCGCAATGCTTCCGAGAACGGAGGCACGCCACTTCACAAAGCAGCCGCGAATGGTTACCTGGCCGTGACGGAATACCTGCTGGCGAACAAGGCAGATGTGAATGCTGGAGACAGCCAAGGCCATACCGCGCTGCACATGGCGGCGACAAGCGGCCACAAGCGGGTGTGCGAAATCCTGCTGGCGGCCGGCGCGGACGTGAACGCTGCCAACCGGGACGGCCGGACACCACTTCATGCCGCCGCGGAACACGGTTTTGTGGAGGTGGCCGAAGTGCTCCTGGCCAAGGGCGCCCAGGTCAATGCCAGGGCTAACGTGGCGAACATTGGCGGGACCACGCCGTTGTGCGTCGCGGCAAGGAATGGTTTTCCGGCAATGGTGGAACTTCTGCTGAAGCACGGAGCCGACATCAACTCTGCGGATCAACGTGGTGATACGCCGTTAATGTGGGCCATTCTCCGCCAGCAGGCGGAGACCACGAAGCTGCTTCTTGAAAGGGGTGCCGCGGTAAACGTTTCCGATGCTAACGGCTACACCGCGCTCTTCTTTGCCGTCCGAGACGCGCAGCCGGCGCTGGTTGAGTTGCTGTTGGACCACCACGCCAACCTCGAAGCGCCGGTGCCGGCGATCTATCGGGACTACCAAGGCAACTTCCACGAAAGTTCCGCTGACAAGGAATGGACCGTCCTGTTCGCCCCGGTGGGCACGGGCAACACGAACCTGACCCGGCTGCTGCTGGATCACGGCGCGAACCTGAACGCGAAGGCGGCCAGCGGCATCACGCTGGTCCACTGGGCCGTGCTCGTCAACGCGTGGGACACGCTCAAGCTGTTGCTCGCCCGCAAGCCGGAGTTGAACGTTCGCGACAGCGGCGGCAACACGCCATTGCAGTACGCGGTGGACGCCGGGAAGACGGACCTGGTGGATTTGCTGCTGAACGCCGGCGCCGACCCGAATCTGTCCGGCTGGACCAAGGGTCGCGATCAGCCGTGGTTCCCGCTGTTCCGGGCGGTGACGCTGGGTGACGAAGCCCGACAACCGATTGTGCAGGCTTTGCTGCAACACGGCGCGGACGAAAACGGCAAAACCACCAATGGCTGGACCGCGTTGCACCTGGCGGCGCAGTGGAACAAGAATGACGCGGTGGAATTGCTGGTGGCATCCAAGGCGGACGTCAACGCCCACGGCAACTGGCCGAAGGACATTCCCACACTCGCCGAGCGCAAAGCCCCGGTGGCGGAGAACCAGCCGGCCGGTGCGGTTGTGCCTGGCCCCGGAAGGCTAATCCACCCCGGTGTTCCGATGCCGTTCCCAGGTGTCCCCATGATGCAATATGGTGCTTACGGCCAGCAGCCGTCCTTCGAGGCGAATCAGGACGTGACGCCGCTGCTGGTTGCGGTGGCCAACCAGAATCTGGAGTTGGTGAAGTTCCTGCTGGCGCACGGCGCCGACGTGAACGCGCGGGATGCCAACGGCCGCACGCCGCTGCACTTCGCCGTCAACCGCCGCGACCCGGACCTGATCCGCGTCTTGCTCGACGCCAAGGCGGACGTCAACGCCAAGGATTCAGCGGGCGAAACGCCGCTGGCGATGGCGGAAAAATTGCCGGACAACCGCAATATTTACAGTGTCCCCAACCGCGGGCAGTTCACCCAGGCGGATGCCGGCGACATCGTCGCGTTGCTCCGCGAACACGGCGCGGAAGACTTGGACCAGATCACCGTCACGCGGCACAGCACCGGCACGGTGTATCCGGTGTTCCAGCAGGGAACGAACACGCTCAACCGGTTCACGCTGCTGGAAGCGATCGCGGTCTTGCCGTGGGGGGCGGAGCAAGTCGTTCGTCCGGGACGTCCAGCAGCCCGGTCGGCGCCGGTGCCGTTTCCTGACTTCACCAAGGTCACGATCAGCCGCCGCGATCCCAAGACGGGCAAGCTCACGGCAATTCCGGTGGATGTCGCCGCCCTGGTGGCCTCGGAGGATCGCGCCAAGGATATTCCGCTCGAATGGGGCGACGCGGTGAACATCCCGGATCGGGAACACAAGTTGACCGAGTCCTGGGGCGGGCTGCCGGCGGATTTTAGCTGGTCGCTGGCCAAATGTCTGGAGCGGAAGGTGACGGTCGTGGTCAAAGGCCAGCCGCAGTCTGTCACGCTGTCGCTGGGTTCTTCCGGCGCGCCAGTGACTGACCGGCCGCGGACGTCCGAAGGGTTTTGGACTGGGTTCATTCTTCCGTTTCACCTCAAGGAAGCGTTGACCGGCAGCGCGCGGCTGCTCAGCACGTCGGATCTCACGCGGGTGAAGGTGCGGCGCGTGGATCCCGCCACGGGCCAGACGAACGAGTGGGTTTTCAATGAGCAAACCGTTGACCCTCGCAACGACCTCTGGCTTCGCGACGGCGACGTGATTGAAGTGCCGGAGAAGTGACGCTCAGAGTGGTGGCGGCGTGGCTTCGGCGTGGTTTAACCGCGATGCCGGTTCCACGCCACCGCGAGCGGACACCACGCCAGCCGGGCGCATGGAATCAACGTCGCCACCGCGAGCGCACGAACCATTTGGCCGTGGCTCGCCAGCGCCCACCCCGCCGCGGAGGCGAGGATGATCCACGTGGCCATGGCGATGGTCGCTGTGCGCAGTCGCAGATGTCCGCCGCGCACCGCGAGGGTGAGGCCAGTGGTGGCGATCAGCAATTTGACGACCAGCAGCACTACGACGACCCATGCGGCCGGCGCGTCCTGGCCTTCGCCGCCCAGATAACCGGCGAGTTGCCAGGTGCCCGCCCAGGCCAGCAAGGTTGGCACCAGCATGGTGGGCAGTCCCTCCAGCCGGCCGGTCAGCAGGAGCGGCAACGCGCCGGTCATCGCGTGACTGCTTACGGCCATGAACCAGACCAGCATGGGGATCATTTCCGCGAGGCGCGGGTAGCCGGGCGGCAAATCGGGCATCAGCTTGAAGCCGGCCGCCAGCAGGGCGATGACCGGCACCCAGACCGTGAGGAAGGCCAGCAACATGGCCAGCAACCGCGGCGCCAGCAATGTGCCGGCGTTTACCGGCAGCGTTGCGCGGAATGACGTGAAGCTGGTCTTGAACACGCCCAGCGATTCGCCCGCCACCACCATGCCCGCCGGCGCGAGCCACAGAAGCCCCCAAAGCATGAGATAGTCCAGCGCCGCAATGACGGCCACCCCGGAAAACCACCGTTGATCGGGCAGCCGCGAATGAATGCCGGCGATTACCAGCACGCTGATCAACCCGGCCACCGTCAGCCAGCTCAACGCAAAGGCGCGCCCCAGCGGCCGCGCTTCCGCCCAGGCCAGCGCCGCGCAGGGCGAGCGCCACGGCGTGACATCAGCGTTGATCCGCGTTCGTGCGGCCCGGCCCGGCCACGCCAGCGAAAAGCCGCCCGGCCAGTCGCCACGGCGGTGTGCCCGCGCCACGGCGATGCTGATCAACGCCAGCGCCGCCGACACACCCGCCACGATGCGCATCATCTGCCCGCGTTCGGCCGCCCAGCGCGGGGATTCTGGCGGCACGAACGCCAGCCAGAGTGCCACGACCAGCAGCGGCGCGGCGAGGGTCCAGAATTGCGCCGGCTTCCGCGGCGTCAGCCACGCCACCGTCTGGACCAGCGTCATCAAGCCCAGCAGCAGCACGCCGTGATAGGTCGGATCGGTGAACGGCAGCAGGCGTTTGACCAGCGGCGTCCAGGCGCCATGCACGCCGGCAATGGCCAGCCAGCCCAGCGCGAGCGGCAACAGCACCAGCAACGTGGCCGGCAATGGCAGCACAAACCAGCGCGTGGTCATCGAGCTGAACCGCCAGCCGCCGTGGCTGTCCATGAGTGTGAACGGCGCGAAGCCGAACATCAGCGAGGCCAGCCACAGCACCACACCGGCCTGGCGATACGGAATCATGCCGTGGTCGGACGGTGGCGCGCCGGCGACGACGTGCGCCAGCCAGGCGCCGGCCCCCCACACGATGAGCAGGGCCGGCAGGAGGACGCGGTTTTTCCAGAGCAATTCCCAGGCGAGCGCCCGCAGCGGCGCCCAGCGACAGCCGGTCGCGTTCCCGGAAGGAACGGCCGGCAGCGAACGGGTGATCGAGTTCATGGCGAAGTTCTGGTGGCAGGTTGGTCAGATCCCATTTGCCCTTTCTTCAAGCGGCCGCGTGGCCGACACGGGCATGGAAGATTTCTTCAAACGTCGCGTCGCTTTCTTCCAACGACTCGCCGCCAAGCGCGTGCAATGCCGGCGCGAACGCCTCCGGCGAGCCGTTGCCGATGACCGTCCATTCGACCGGCCCGCCGGTCACAGCCAGCACACCGGGTAGTTGGACGAGACGGTCGCGCGTCACGTTGGCGCGCACGACTGTGCGGCGATGGTGCTCCAACACCCCGGCGAGCGGGCCGTGCAACAGCAGCCGGCCGTGGGCCATCATCGCGACGTGGTCCGAGACGCGGGCGATTTCGTCGAGCAGGTGCGACGAGAAGATCACGGTGCGACCCTGCTCGGCGACGGACCGGACGACCGCTTCGAGCAGTTCGCGGCGCACAATCGGATCGAGGCCGGAGCTGGGTTCGTCCAGCACCAGCAGCTCGGGCCGGTGGGCGAGGGCGACGATCAAACCAGCCTTGGCCAGCTCGCCTTTCGACAGTTGACGGAGCACGGCACCGGGCGCGAGTTGAAATTGTTCCCGCAACTGCTCCGCGTAGCCCGTATCCCAAGCGGGCCGGAAGGCGCGGCTGTAGCGCAGCAGTTCGCCGACGGACATCCACGGCGGCAGGTCGCGGTCCTCGGACAGATAGCCGAGCCGCGCCAGCACCGACACCGGGTGCGTGGCGGGGTCGAGGCCGAACACGCGCACGGCGCCGCGCTGTGCGCGGAGCAGGCCGAGCAGGTGGCGGATCAAGGTGGTCTTGCCCGCGCCGTTGGCGCCGACAAGGCCGAGCACAACCCCACGCGGCACGCGGAGGGTAACTTCGTCCAGCGCGAGCTTCGCGCCGAAGCGCCGGGAAACCCGGTCCAGTTCGATGATGGTCGAGTCGTTCATGATTTGTCCGGTTGTTTGAGGTTGGCGTAACGTTCGCAGACGAGACGGATCACTTCCTCCACGCCGAGATTGAGGTGCGCGGCATCGGCGAGCAGCGAGTCCACCTTGGGGATCAGAGTCTCGCGGCGGGCGCTGGTGGCGCGGCGGGGCGGGGTGTCCGCCACATACGTGCCCGAACCGTGCCGCCGCACCACCACGCCCTCGCGCTCCAGTTCCGCGTAGGCGTGGACGACGGTGTTCGGGTTGATGACCAGCTTCTCGGCCAGCGCCCGGATCGTCGGCAATTCCTGCCCGGCTTGCAGCCGGCCCGCAGCCATCAGGTATTTCACCTGGCTGACGATCTGGCGGTAAACGGGCACGCCGTCGGAAGTGGAAAGACGGAGTTCCATGCCTCAAACCTCCCGCCCGCGGTCGCGTTGGCGCTGGTTGACAAGTGTCATAGTCATCTATTACACTTTGACATGACCCTTGTCCAGTCGTCACGCCACTTTTTTCCGGGGACACCGGAGCATGAAAAGCGCACCTTCGGCGTGATGAAGCCATGCCGGCGTGGTCCAAATCTGAAATACGCGGGTTGACCGGCTGGCCGGGCGGCGGACTGACACCGGCATGAGTATCCTCAACCAAACACAAAATGTATGAACACTATCAGACACTCCTTGGGCGTCAGTGCCTTCGCCGCGGTGGTTTGCCTGGCCAGCATGCTGGCCGCGGTGGCACCGCCACCGGCGGCGGAATTGATTGACGCGCACCTGAACGCCATCGGTGGTCGCGAGGCGCTGACGCAGGCGACCAACATCGTTTTCACCGGCACGGGACGCGAGGGACCGCACGAGTTCAGCGTCGAACTGGCCCTCAAGGCGCCCGGCTTCATGGTGCTCACGCTCAAGAAGGCGGATGGCACGACGTTCCAGCACGGCCGGGACACGCAGGCGCGGCTTTGGGCGTCCAAGCCGGACGGTGTTCGTGACGTGACCGATCCGCAAGATCAGGCCGTGATGCTCGACCTGATGCTCGCAACGGCGCCCTTCGGCCAACTCCGCCTGACGGAGCTTTACGGCGGGGGACTCAGCGACGAGGTCCGAACGAACAACCAGACCTTTTACACGGTTCGCAACAAAACCGAGGTCCGGCCGCGGCTCTGGTTCGACGCGGCCAGCGGCCGGCTGGCGCGCGTCGGCACGCTGACTTTGGAAGATTACCGGGAGGTGGGCGGGTTGAAACTGCCGCACACCATCCGGGCGGACCACGAAGTCGAATTTCACTTTACCGGAGCCAAGCTTAACCCTGACCTGCCGGACACGCGCTTTGCCCGGCCCGCGGCCGCGGCCGCTCCCTGGCCGTTTGCCGCCATGCCCCGATTCCAAACGAACCTGTCCGCCACCGGCCGGCTGGAAATCGTCCGCCAGCCGGCGCCGTTGAAATTCCGTCGCGGCACGCGAGCGGAAATCGGTCACTGGGATGCGAACTCACCGCGCCACGACCAGGTGGATCTGCGCAGCTACGACCTGCGCGCGCTGGACCTCCAGGACCGGCTGGCCGACCTGTTGCATTCGGACTTCGACAGCCGGACCCGCTGGCCGCAACGAATGCCCGCCGGATTTGACGCGCAGCACATCATGGAGCTCGGTCGGAACCCCGGCCTGGGCGTTTGCGCGCTGCACGCCCGCGGTTTCACGGGCCGCGGCGTCGGCCTTGGCATCATTGACCAGACGCTGCTCGTCAACCATCGCGAATACCGCGCCCGGCTCCGGCTCTACGAGGAAATCCACTACGCCGTGAACAGCGATGCCTCCATGCATGGCCCGGCGGTCGCGTCCATTGCCGTGGGCAAGACCTGTGGCGTCGCGCCCGGAGCCGAGTTGTATTACGTGGCCCAGTGGCACGCGGACGCGAGGGGCGAACTGGACTTCACCTCGCTGGCAGCGGCGATTCACCGGTTGCTTGACGTGAATGCCACGCTGCCGGCCGGGCGGAAGCTGCGGGTCATCTCGATTTCCGTCGGCTGGTCGCCGGACATGAAAGGCGGTGCCGTGGCGGACGCCGCCGTGGAACGCGCCCAACGCGAAGGCGTGTTCGTGATTACGACGTCCATTGAGCGCCATTACGGCTTCAAGTTCCACGGCCTCGGCCGCGATGCCCTGCTGGATCCGGACCAGTTCGAGTCGTTTGGCCTGGGATCATGGTGGGCGTCGCAATTCTGGAACGGTCCCGGCCGGTTTCGGCCTGGCGAACGGCTGTTGGTGCCGATGGACGCGCGGACCACGGCCGGTCCCACCGGCCCGGACGACGACGCATTTTATGCCAGCGCGGGCTGGAGCTGGTCCGTGCCGTGGATCGCCGGACTGTATGCGCTGGCCTGCGAGGCGAAGCCGGACGTGACACCGGAGGCGTTCTGGGCGGCCGCACTCAAGACCGGGCGCACCGTGCCGGTTACGCGCGACGGCGAGACCGTGCAACTCGGCACACTGGCCGACCCCGTGGCGCTGATCCAGGCGTTGAAACGGGAACGCTGACCGGCAGGATGCCTGACGCCAACCTTTCGGCTGCGAACTGCGCGAGCCGCGACGAGAGGCCGGGCGCGGCGCGTCAGCGAGAGTCGTCCGCACGCGTGCCGCCGGAAGGAATGGCCCCGGGCCGCGTTTCGGCGCGGGATTGAGCGGGACGGGGAGGTGAAAAAAAGTTGCCGATTGTTGTTGCTATCCTGCCGAAATCCGCAATATTGCGCGCGTTCTGTTGGATAGCTTGTCTCTTTCTAGGCATGGTAGATCTTCAGGTGAACCTGGTTCAGTGATGATTTTAAACCCGACGTTCGGGAACAGTCTGTGGAAAGCAAAGCTTGTCAGACAGCCAAACATCACATGAATAATAAATTGTTCGTCGGAAATCTATCCTTCGAAACCACCGAAAACGACCTGCAGGACGCCTTCGCGGCGCACGGCACGGTCCTTGAAGCCAACCTGATGGTGGACCGCGTGAGCGGCCGGCCGCGGGGATTTGGTTTCATCACCATGAGCACGGAAGAGGAAGCACAGAAGGCCATCCAGGCGCTGAACGGCGCCCAGATGGGCGGTCGCGCCCTCACCGTCAATGTGGCGAAGCCGCGCGAAGAGCGGGCGCCCGGTGGCGGTGGTCGCCGTGAATTCGGCGGCGGCGGCGGCGGCCGCGGTTACGGTGGCGGTGGTCGCAGCCGCTACTGAGCCTTCGGAAATTTCTGGCGGGGTTCGGGGGAACCGGACTCCGCCTTTTTCATTTGGCAGCATCCGGTTCGCCGGCCGGCGGGGTGATCTGCGTGTTCACCGGCCGGCACAGCATCATCAGCCTATGAAGGAAGAACACATTGAAGTGGAAGGCCGTGTTGCCACCGTGCTCCCCGGCACGATGTTTCGCGTGGAACTGGACAACAAACATCAGGTGCTGGCGACCATTTGCGGCAAGATGCGCAAACGCTGGGTGCGCCTGACCGTCGGCGACCGTGTGAAAATGGAAATGTCGCCTTACGATTTGAACAAGGCCCGCATCACCTGGCGGGTCCGCTGAGGCGCCCGCAGGGGCAGTCCGTCTGCCGCCGCAAACCGGCATTGCGCGCGGCGCGAATACGGATGAGGCAACCTTTTGCGCGCGGCGTTTCAAGGTGCAAAGGCGCAAAGCACCGACCGTCATCAGCGTGACGACGGCATTGGATGGGCAACCGGGCGGAAGCGCGTGGTTAGGCCGGCAAGGGCCGTTGGCCATGGCCGTGCAATGGACTGGCGCAGCGATTGTTTCCGCGAAGCCGCCTCGTTTGGAGAGTCGTCCTTTCTTCCCGGCGATTCACCGACTGCGGGTGATCCCTGGATGTTCAGAACCGCGCCGAATCCGGCCCGGCGTGCTCCGGCCTTTCGCTTCGCCAAGGTCGTTCGGCAGCCGCTTGAAGAAGTTGTCCAGCGTCACCCCCCTCCACCCGGCCGGGGGAGACAATGGCGGGCGTCTGGCCGCCGGATGCCGTCCGGGCCGTGTCGGTGATTTGCCGGCGCAACATCCAAAACTTGTTCCCGCCGGACCGTTGGTTACTCTTCCTGGTTTGTGAATATTGCCAAAGAAATCCAGAAACGGCGGGCGTTCGCGATCATCTCGCATCCCGACGCGGGCAAGACCACGCTGACCGAAAAGCTGTTGCTTTACGGTGGTGCGGTGCAGCTCGCCGGCTCGGTCACCGCCCGCAAAAACCAGCGCGCCACCACGTCCGACTGGATGGAGCTGGAAAAGAAGCGCGGCATTTCGATCAGTTCGACGGTGTTGCAGTTCGATTACAACGGCTACCGCCTGAACCTGCTGGACACGCCGGGGCACAAGGACTTTTCCGAGGACACCTACCGCGTGCTCACCGCCGTGGATTCGGTGGTGATGGTGATTGATTCGGCCAAGGGCATCGAGCCGCAGACGCGCAAGCTCTTCGAGGTCTGCCGCCAGCGCGGCGTGCCGATCTTCACGTTCATGAACAAGTGCGACCGGCCGATGAAAGATCCGCTGGCGCTGCTCGATGAACTGGAGCGCGTGCTCGGCATTGGCGCGTTCCCCGTGAACTGGCCCATCGGCAACGGCCTCGATTTTCGCGGCGTCTATGACCGGCAGGGCCAGCAAATGCACCTGTTCGAGCGCACCGTGGGCGGCCAATATCGCGCGCCGGTCGAGGTTGGCGGACTCCACGATCCCGCGATTCGCGGCCAGCTTGACGACGCGACGTTTCACAAGACCGTCGAGGAACTCGAAATGCTCCAGCATGCCGGGCATGACTTTGACGAAGCCGCCGTGCTCGCCGGCCGGACCACGCCGGTTTTCTTTGGCAGCGGCATCAATAACTTTGGCGTCCAGCTTTTGCTCGACGGTTTTCTGAAACATGCGCCGGCGCCGAAGCCGCGCATCATGGCGGGCACGGAGATTTCCCCCGAGCACCCTCATTTCAGCGGTTTCATCTTCAAAATCCAGGCGAACATGGACCCGAAGCACCGCGACCGCATCGCGTTCGTCCGCGTTTGCTCCGGCAAATTCGAGCGCGACATGACGGTGCATCACTCGCGCTCCGCCAAAAAGGTGCGCCTGTCCAGCTCGCACAAACTGTTCGGCAACGAGCGCGAGACGGTGGACGAGGCGTTCCCCGGCGACGTCATCGGCCTGGTCGGCCACGACAGTTTCGGCATTGGCGACACGCTCACGACCGATCCGGCCATCACCTACAAGGAAATCCCGCGCTTCACGCCCGAGGCATTTGCGTATTTGCACAACCCGAACACGGCCAAGTTCAAACAATTTCGCCAGGGTCTGGACCAGTTGATGCAGGAAGGCGTCATTCAGACGCTTTACCTGCGCCATTCATCCGTCAAGCTGCCGTTGCTCGCGGCGGTGGGTCCGCTGCAATTCGAGGTCGTGCAGTTCCGGCTTGAAAGTGAATACGGCGCGGCCTCGCGCCTCGAAGCCGCGCCGTGGACCGTCGTCCGCTGGCTGCCGGAGGGCATGACCGAAGACGAACTCGACGCCCTGTTGTTGCCGAGCGGCACGAAGCTCGCCTACGACCTCGGCAAGAATCCGGTGGTGCTCTTCCCCAACGACTGGTCGGCTAACTATTTCGCTGAAACAAACAGGAACGTGCCGCTCTCCGCGCTGCCGGTGCAAACAGCAAGGGAATGACTCAGGCAATCGGTCCCCACGCTTCAACCTCACTCAAGGATGGCTGTAAGTGTCGTAAAGACTATGCACCTGTAATTCATTCTTGAATTCTGCCACTGTCATGGAGCGTTGAGGCTTCACCGTCATTTCAACGGGTGAACCAGGGCGCACGTGATCGAAATTATCCGAGTATCGGGCGTCAGAATTCTTCAACGTCAGCCAGGTCCAGAGTGCCGGCGCTTTGGCGGTCAGTTTAACGTGAAACTCCTCGCCGGTCTGGCGAACGGACGTTTTGAGTCCGGGATCCCGCAGGTTCAGTTCCTTCGGATAAACGAACGTCACCAGGTTTTTGGAAACCGGCTGTCCCGGCACTTTCAACTCGAGCCAGACTAGCAAATTGGTGGCGCCGTGCTGCTCGGCGAGTCCGGCCACATCCAATTTCTTGGCGATGCGACTGGCTTGAGCGTCCAAGTCGAGTGTTTGGTTTCCGCGCTCCAACGATTTCCCGTTGAGATCGGTCACCTGCCAGGAAAGCCGTCCACGACTGGAGTGGAGGAGATCGCTCGTGACGTAAACGGCCACGGACTGGTTGGTGGTCTCAGCGCGACCGGAAACCAGCCCGGGCGCATAGAAGCGCCGCGCCATGTATTGCAGCGCCTTCCACCGGCCGAAATAATCCACCGACGACCAGCTCGCGACCGGCCAGATGTCGTCATACTGCCAGAAGATGCAGCCCATCGAGAGGGGCATGTTTTGTCGCCAAAACTCCGCTCCGCTCTTGATGCCATAGCCCTGCAAGATCTGGCTCAACCACAAGGCGCTGTCGAAATCCTTGGCGGGCATGAAGTAGCGCTGCATCATGTCGCTGATGATCTTGTTGCCGTCACCGGCGGAACGTTCGTGCCATTCCATGACCGGCGTGAACAGCGAGGTCCGGTCTTCGGGCGCCGTGTAGGTGTCAACGGTTCTGGGTTCGGGAAACGATTGAAAGCCGAATTCGCTCATGAATCCGTTCAGGCTGTGGTAGGCCTCAAACGGTTTTCCGCCGTGCCACACCTGCCAGTAATGGACATCGCCCACCTCGGGACTGCCCGGCACGTAAAGCGCCTGCGGGTCGAGTTGCTTGATTTCCCCGCCGATCAGGCCGGTGAACAGCTTGTCGTAATCAGCGCGCGCCATGCTGTTGGTGGACCACTTGGGGCCGGTCATCAGGGAAATCTCATTGTTCCCGCACCAGACGGCGATGCTCGGGTGATGGCGAAGCCGGCGCACGTTATCGCGGATTTCTTGGCGCACATTTTCCATGAACGCAGGATCAAACGCGGGATAGCTTGAACAGGCAAATTTGCAGTCGTCCCAGACCAGAATGCCCATCTCATCGCAGGCATCATACAATGCGTCTTCCTCGTAATAACCGCCGCCCCAGAACCGCATCATGTTCATGTTGGCGGCGACCGCACCGGCAACGTAGCGCCGAAGTTCAGCGGGGGTCACCCGATTGGGAAACGGATCACAGGGAATCCAGTTTGCGCCCTTGGCAAAAAACGGAACGCCGTTCACCGCAAACCGCAGCGAATGCGTGTTGTCCGCCGGCAGCAACTGAACCGTGCGCAGTCCGATGCGTTTGACCGTTCGGTCCAGCAAGGTGTGATTCACGCCAAGCAAATCCACCTGCACGTCGTAGAGCGGGTGTTTCCCCATGCCGTTCGGCCACCACAGCATCGGATCGTGAACCGTCAAATGCGCCGTGGCCGCGCCGTCCACGAGATTCAACTCTTCCTGCGCAATGGGTCGGTTGGCCTGGGTAACGTGGACCACGGCTCGCAAATCTGAAGGTTTGGTTGTCTCGGCTTTGATTTGCACGGTGAGCTCCGCCTTCGTCTTGTCCGACAGATCCTGAAGAATGGCCACATCCGCCAGCCTTGCCTCATCGAACGTCACCAACTCGATCGGCTTCCAGATGCCGCAGGTAATCAACACCGGGCCCCAATCCCAGCCGAAATCGCAGGGTTCCTTGCGCACCCACGCCCGGCCTTTGGGTTCGTGTGAGCCGGCCCATTCATACAACGGCCGTTCCGTGTTGCGTTGCTTCATGTAGGGCAGCACCGATTCGAAGGCGATTTCGATGCTGTTGGTGCCCGCTTGCAGCACCGGTTTAACGTCAAATTCCCACGTGCGAAACATGTTGTCCGTGCGCCCAAGTTCGCGTCCGTTCACCCGGATCGTGGCGAATGTGTCCAGACCCTGGCATCGCAGGAGTACCCGGTCATGGGCCAACTCGCTCGTCGAAACCTGAAACGTGCGGCGGTAAACCCAGTTGGTTTCGCCGACCCACTGCACCGCCTTTTCGTTTTCGCGGTAAAACGGATCGGGGATTTTTCCGGCAGCCAGCAAATCAGAATGCACGCAGCCAGGAACGGTTGCCGGTCGCCACTCGCCACCGCCCGCTGGCGCAAACTCCCAGGCTCCGTTCAGGCTGACAATCTGCAATCCAGCCCCCCAAACGCGGTCCATCGGATTTGCCACCAGCAGCATGCCGCAGAGGACCGAAACCAATTTGCCGGAATTGAATCTCATGGCCACGAATGAACGCCAATTCGGTCAGGATGCCAATCCCGGAATTGTCCGAACCATCACCCGGATTTTCGACGACAGATCGCAAATCGGGCTGACAATCAAATCAGCCACCGCTACGGTTGCTTTGGTGACGCGATTTGCGGAATGCGGCTTGGGCAAGCCCCATCTCTGCTGGCGTCACGATCCGGCATGTCCACCATCCTGACCGCCACTGAAATCACCGTGCGCTACGGCGAACGCGTGGTGCTTGACCGCGCGACGCTCGCCGTTGAGGAGGGCGACCGCATCGGGCTGGTCGGGCGCAACGGCTGCGGCAAGACGACGTTCCTCCGCCTCCTCGCCGGGCTGCAATCGCCCGACCGCGGCGACATTACGCGGCGGCGCGAACTCGTCGTCAGCTACCTCCCGCAGGACTTCATGCTCGATCCGGCGAAGAGCGTTCGCGAAAACATTCGCGACGGCGCGAAGCCGGTGCTCGATTTGATTGCGGAATTCGAATCGCTGCCGGCCGCATCGAAGCGGCACGAGGCGCTGGAGCAGCGCATCGCCGCGCTGGAAGGCTGGACGCTGGACCGGCGCCTCGAAACCGCGATGTCGCACCTGAACTGTCCCGCCGGCAACCGGCGCATTGAGACGCTTTCCGGCGGCGAGAAACGGCGTGTGGCCATGTGCCGCACCCTGGTTGCACAGCCGGACCTCCTCATCCTCGACGAGCCGACGAACCACCTGGACCCGGAATCCATTGAGTGGGTGGCGGAGTTTCTCGATGAATTCCATGGTTCATTCCTTGTTGTCACGCACGACCGCTATTTCCTCGATCGCGTGGCGAAACGCATGGTGGAGCTGTCCGATGGCCGGTTTTTCTCGCACGCCGGCAACTACACCGATTACCTGCTGGACAAGGCCGAGCGTCAGGCCGCCGACGCCACCATCGAACACAAGCGCCAGATGTTTCTGAAAAAGGAACTGGCCTGGGTGCGGCAGGGTCCGCGGGCGCAGCGCAGCAAACAGAAGAACCGGTTCGAGCGTTACTACGAAACCGCCGCGCAGGACGGGCCGGTGGTCGAGGAGGACGTGGAGCTTTGCCTGCCACCGCCGCCGGCACTGGGCAACCGTGTGGTGGAGTTGAGCAATCTGGGCATGGACCTGGGCGGACGCACGCTGTTTCGCGGATTCAATTTCACGTTCGAAAACGGCCGGCGCATCGGCGTCGCCGGCCGGAACGGTCTGGGCAAAACCACCTTGCTTAAGCTCGTCATCGGCCAGTTGGCGCCCACCGAAGGCACGGTGAAGACCGGCCAGCTCACGAAGTTCAACTATGTGGACCAGGGCCGCATTCAATTGCGCGAGGAGCGCACGGCGCTGGAGGAGGTGAGCGATGGCACGGAATTTGTCATCTTCGGCAATGGCACGCTGTCCCTGCGGGCCTATCTCAAACGGTTTTTGTTCGCCGACGACCGCATCACCACGCAGGTGAAATACCTCAGCGGCGGCGAACGCAGCCGGCTGTTGCTCGCGCGCATCCTGAAAAACGGCGGCAATTTTCTCATCCTCGACGAGCCGACGAACGACCTCGACCTGCCGACGTTGCGCGTGCTGGAGGAGGCGCTGATCGCGTTTCCAGGCGTTGTGCTGGTCGTGAGTCACGACCGCTATTTCCTCAACCGTGTCTGCACGGACGTGCTGGCGTTCGAGGGCGACGGCAGAATCCATCACAGCGTCGGCGACTACGATTACTACCTGGAGAAGAAACAACGGACAGATGTGGCTGCTGCTCGTGAGCGCGCGGCCATCTTGTCGTTAACCAAATCGGCGGCGCCTTCTCGAACCGCCGCTGCGTCGAAACCCGCCAAGCCGCGCAGACTCTCGTTCAAGGAGACGCGCGAATTGGAGGGGATGGAAGGGCAAATCCTGGCCGTGGACGCGGAAATCGCCCGGATCGAAGGCCTGTTTGCCTCGCCGGATTTTCACCGCACGCACGCGCCGCACACCAACCAGCTCACCGCCGATCTCGCCGCTGCGAAAGAGAATCTCGCCCGGCTTTACGCCCGGTGGGAGGAGTTGGAGGCGATTCGCATCGCTTCGGCGGTTCCGTCGGCGGGTTGATCCGCTGCCGGCCGGCTTGCCATCCGCATGCCGGGCCGCCCAAACACCGCGCAAAAACGTCCGCCGCGGTCGGCGGTTACTTGAGCCGTTGCAAGTCACGGCCGATCTGTCACGCTGCGGAGGGTTATGAAAATCTGTGTCCGACGGTTGGGATTGGCATGTTCGGCGGGAAGATTGTGGCGCGTTCCTGCCATCAGGACGTGGATTCTGCTGGGAGTCGTTATAGGAAGTATTTCAGCCGGCAGCGGGTTTGCAGCGGCCGCCGCGTGGTGGCCCGCGTCAGTGGAGGAGGCGCTGGCGCTGGCGGGCACCAATCGCAGCGAGCTGGTCCGCGCGCTGAACGAGACACCGGCCGCCCAGCGCGACGGACTCCAATTTCTGCTCACGAACATGCCGCCGCGCGATCTGACGCGTCTTTCGGCCGAATTCCTGCGGGACGATCTCGCGCTGGCTTACCGGGTCCGCGCGGCGGTCCCGTGGGGGCGTCGTCTGCCGGAGGGCGTGTTTTTCAACGATGTGCTGCCTTACGCCAACCTGAATGAACCCCGCGACAACTGGCGGAAACGCCTCTACGAGATTGCCGCCCCGCTGATCGAGCACTGTCGGACGCCAGGCGAAGCGGCTCAACGGCTGAATCAGAAACTGTTTGGTCTGCTCAAAGTGCGTTACTCGACGCAGCGCCACCGGCCCGATCAGGGGCCGTTTGAAACAATGGCAACCGGCGTCGCCACCTGCACCGGCCTTTCCATCCTGCTGGTGGACGCCTGCCGCGCTGTCGGCGTGCCCGCCCGCGTCGCCGGCACGCCACTCTGGGCGAACAACAGTGGCAATCACACCTGGGTGGAGGTCTGGGACAACGGCTGGCATTTCGCCGGCGCCGCGGAACCGGACCCGAAAGGACTGGACCACGGCTGGTTCGTGGACAACGCCTCGCACGCCCTGAAGGACGTGCCCGAACACGCGATTTACGCGAGCAGCTTCGCGAAGACCGGCCTCGCCTTTCCGCTGGTGTGGGCGCCGCGGATTGACTGGGTGAACGCGGTGAACGTGACCGGCCGCTACGCCGCCAGGGCCAAGCCCGCCGACGCCGACGCCACGCGGCTGCAGGTCAGGGTGCTCGACCGCCCCGTGGGCAGCCGTGTCGCCGCCGACGTGGTGGTGACCGACCTCGCGGACGGCACGCGTCGTTTCACCGGCCAGAGTCGCGGCGAAACGGCGGACATGAACGACGCGCTGCCGTTTGAACTGGCCAAGCACCACACTTACCAGATTGCCGTCACGCACGGCGGCGCCGTGCATCGGCAGTATTTCACCACCGGCACCAACGCGCAGGACGCGCTGACGATCTTTCTCGGCGGCATTCCCCCCGTGATCACACCGGCTGCCGTGTGCGCGCCGCCGCCGCCGGTTCGCCGGCTTGACCCGCGTGACGGAGCCGCGCTACAGGCCGAACTGCTCCGGTTCTTTTCCGCGTCCGCCAACGCGCAGGCAGTCTGGAAATTCCCGGTGCGGTTTGAACGCCTGTTGCTCCGGAATGAAGCCGCGGTGCGGCAGGCCGCCTGGACCGCCTTCCGCGCCGCGCCGGTTCACGCCGTGCTCGCGCAGGACTTCGCCGCGCACCGGGCATCTTTTGACAACCATGTCAGCCCGTTCACGGTTCGGACCATCGGTGTCCGCCCGGCGGATGGGTGGGCGTTGTTCATCGCCATGCATGGCGGCGGCGGGGCGCCGAAGGAGGTCAACGACAGCCAGTGGCAGATCATGCAGCACTACTACCGCGACCATCCCGAAGTTGGCGGCTATTACTACGTGGCCCTGCGCGCGCCCAACGACATGTGGAACGGTTTTTACGATGTCTATGTTTATCCGCTCGTCGCCAACCTGGTCCGCGAGTTCCTGCTGTTCGGCGGCGTGAACCCGGACAAGGTGTTCATCATGGGCTACTCGCATGGCGGCTACGGCGCGTTCGCGATCGGCCCGAAAGAACCGGACCTTTTTGCCGCCATCCACGCCAGCGCCGGCGCGCCCACCGACGGCGAGACCACCGGCAAGACACTCCGCAACACCGTCTTCACCTGCATGGTCGGCGAGAAGGACACGATGTATGGCCGCATTGAACGCGACCGCAAATTTGCCGCGGCGATGCAGGCGTTGCGCGGCGACCGCACCGACATCTATCCCGTGACCGTGCAAATCATTCCCGGCAATGGCCACACCGGACTGCCGGATCGCGACAAGATTGCCGAAATGTATTCCGCCGTGCGCAACCCCGCGCCGCGCGATCTGACGTGGCTGATGACCGACAAGGTCGTCACGGACTTCTTCTGGCTTCACACCGATGCCCCCGGCAAGGAGCGGGAAATTGACGCGGCCTGTCACGACAACCTCCTTACGGTGACCACAACACCAGACGTCCCGTCGGCCGCGGTGTTTCTCGACGGCCGGCTGATTGACTTCAGCAAGCCGGTGACGCTCGAATGCAACGGCCAGTCCACCGTCCACCGGCTCAGGCCCAGCCTGCGCACCCTTTGTCTGACGCTGCAGCGGCGCGGCGATCCGGAACTGGCCTTCACGGCTGAACTTCCGCTGCCACTCGCCGCTCCGAAGGCGAAGGCGCCTGTGTCTCAAGTGCCGTGATCAGTGTCGCAGCCAGGTGGCCGCGAGCCATGACGTTGTGTGATAACGGAGACAGACGGTGGAAATCGCTTGCCACGATTCATTGCTGGCCGCAGATTTCCCGCCTTGTCAGGGCCAATGTAGCTCAGTGGCAGAGCAACGGTTTCGTAAACCGTAGGTCGTCGGTTCAATCCCGACCATTGGCTCCACTTCAGAATCAAGGAGTTACAGCTCGGATAGTAACGATCCCGCCCTTTGGAAGGCTGACATCAATGCCCTCCAAGATCTGATTCGCGGGTGCCAGTTGCTCAAAATCGAGGTGCGGACCCTGCGATCGTCGGCAACCCCCACCGCCGCACTTGCGTCCCTTGGCTTGCTTCGCCATTCGAGGACATCGCCGACCGGACTCTGGCCGGGGATTGTCGTTGGTTCGTGCGGACGGCCGAGGGACTCAGGTGGCTGCAGGGAGGGGCAACACCTCATCATCGGGCGAAAAGTTGCCGGCAGGGTTAGGGCTGGCTTCGTGGGCGTTGGCGCACTTCTGTGCATGCAGGCAATGTGCGCTTCCGAAAGTGATTCGAGATTCGGCCCATATTTTGCGTGCAGAAGGCAAGGCTCATGGTTATAAACCCTTTGCCTTACGCAAGATGATGCCGACTCGGACAGATGATGGGCTGGTCGGAGTGATCAAGACAGCCGCTAGCCAAACAATGCCGGGCATGGCCGAACTGGACGCGCTGATGCGTCCGCAAGCTGGAAGCGCCGCCGGGTTGGCCCCTTGGCTTCCGTCCATTTTGGACGAAGCCTTCGAGGAGAGATGTGAAACAGGGATTTGAAAACGTTTCGACTTTCGCGGCGTGGGCCATCATGGCTGCGATGGCGGTCGTGTCAGCCATAACGCCCTTGCGTGGGGCGGACGCACCTACGGAATTACTCCTCGATTTTTCACGGACGAACGGGTTCTTGAGACCCCTGCATGGCATCAACAAGGGGCCGCTTGCGGCCGGCGGCTTGATTGACGTGACCGCCGCTCTTCAGATGCTCAAACCGCCCAGCGTGCGGCTGCATGATTGTCATTGGCCGAATCCTGATGTCGTGGACGTCCACTGTGTTTTTCCGGATTTCAACGCGGCTTCCGATCAGGCTGCCAGCTACGACTTTGCCCTCACGGACGAATACCTCGCCGACACGCGGCAGACCGGCGCCCAGATTGTTTACCGTCTTGGCGAAAGCATCGAACACACCTCGAAAAGACGATTTGCGCATCCACCGCGTGATGCCGCCCAGTGGGCCAACATCTGTCTGGGCATCATCCGGCATTACAATGAGGGCTGGGCGAACGGTTTTCACTGCGACATCCGTTACTGGGAAATCTGGAATGAACCGGAGAACCGCCCGGCCATGTGGAGCGGAACGGACGAAGACTACTTTCACCTCTACCGCGTCGCCGCGAACGCCATCAAAAGGCGCTATCCCAGGTTGAAAGTGGGTGGTCCGGCCGTGGGTGCGAGCGGCCAGTTCGTTGACGGAGAATTTCGTCCAACTGCATTTGTCACGAACTTCCTCGCGCTCTGCCGCCGGGAGGACCTGCCGTTGGACTTCTTTTCATGGCACTGTTACACCGCCGATCCGCGCGAGTTGGTGCGGCGTGTCCGGGCCATTCGCAGCCTGTTGGATGCGAACGGATTTACCAAGACGGAGAGCCATCTCAACGAATGGAATTTCCTTCCGGGTGGCTCCTGGGCGCCGCTGTCGCGCAGCAGTTCGCCACAAGCCCGGCAGGCGTATTACGAAGCGATGGCGGGAGCGCCTGGCGCCGCGTTCATCGTCTCAGCGCTGTTGGATTTGCAGGATGCGCCGGTGGACGTCTGCAATCTTTATCACGGTGAACTGGGCGGATTCGGGTTGTTCAATGAGAACGGAGTGCCGCAAAAGAACTATTACGCCTTGCTCGCGTTTCGCCGACTGCTCGACACACCTCGCCGCGTGGAGACACACGATGGCATGGCGGGGCAACTGGCGGTGGCCGCGGGCTTGAACGAAGCCGGCAGCGAAGCCTCGGTGCTCATCAGCCAACTGGCTCGCTCGCACACGGAATACCGGCTCATGGTCAGCCAACTCCCGTGGTCCGGGCGCACTGTCGTCGCGACACGCCTGGTGGATGCAACACATGATTTCGTTCTGATCGGCAACGCGACCAACGCGACCGGCAACGGTGTGATGTCATTAACCCTGGATGGCCCCGCCGTTGCCTTGTTACAGTGGCAGTCAGCGGCCAGGACGAGATAACGAGCGATATGAATTGTCACCCGAAAGAAGCTGCTGACGCGGATTACCCGCCCGGCGGCAAAGGTGGATGTGCCGAAACGCCTGCCATCCTCGATGGCGCCTTTGAAGGAGAATTGTAATCATGAAAAACAACGTGCGAATCCCCCTGATCCTGGCCTGCCTGCTGAGTGTGGCGAGCGGGGCGTCTGCGGATGGAACGCCTTCCTACCGCGACCTGTTTCCCGACACGTGGGTCGGGCACGACGCGTTGGGACGGAACCTGCCGACCTCTTCCGTAGTGGGCCCGGTCAAGACAGACCAGCGGCGGGTCGTGGGGATCTTCTACATCACGTGGCACAGCGATGCGAATCACAACCTCAAACGCCCGTATGCCGCGGACGTGTCGCGCATTCTCGCCGAAGATCCCAAGGCGCGACTCGATGCCAAGGATCCGCTCTGGACGGAAGGTTCTTACCATTGGGGCGAACCGGAGGCGGGCTACTTTTTTAGCAAGGATGAGTATGTCATCCGCAAGGACATGTCCATGCTCGCCGACGCGGGCGTGGACGTGCTGGTGATGGATGTAACCAACGCGGTGCGTTACTGGGACGAATGGGCCGTCCTGTTCGCCGTCATGGAGAAGATGAAGGCGGAGGGCAACCGGGTGCCGCAGTTTTGCTTTTGGGCATTCAACGGCCCGGTCATCACGGTGGTGCAGGACTTGTTCGACAAGGTGTACAAGCCGGGAAAATACGCCGACCTGTGGTTCTACTGGGACGGCAAGCCGCTGTTGCTCTACAACGGCAACCCCAGCGCGGACGCCAACGGCAAAGGCCCGGCGAATCCGAATCCGCACTACGAACCCGCCGCCAAGGCGGACCCGAAGAATCCGCATTACGGCGATCCGGATTTTGCCGACGAATTCTACCAGGATTACACCAAGGAAGTGAAAGGCTTCTTCACCCGGCGCACGATGTGGTGGGGCTATTATCAGTGGGCCGGCAAACGGTTTGTCGGCACGGAAGACAACTGGAGTTTCGGTCTGGACATGGGCGACAAACGCGTCGCCGCAATGACGCCCGATGAGCTTGTCTCGAAGCACAACGGCCAGAAGGAGGAAGCCGCCGTCACACCCGCGCAACATCCGTCGAGCCTTATCGGCAAGAGTTGGACGCGCGAGAACGGCGAACCGCCCTTGAACGAATTCGATCTGCCCGAGCCGACGTTCGTGCCGTGGCTGGGGCGCACGGTCGAGCATCCCGAGGGGGACGGGATTTATTTCCAGCAGCGCTGGGACGAAGCCCTCCAAGCCAATCCGCAGTTCCTCTACCTCAACGACTGGAACGAGTGGACGGCCGGCAAATACGCGCC
The DNA here is from genome assembly GCA_021780105.1 of bacterium. GTDB lineage: Bacteria > Verrucomicrobiota > Verrucomicrobiia > Limisphaerales > J093 > JAJXZJ01. Next base: position 20,699 of record JAJXZJ010000029.1, on the reverse strand, counting down.
GACGGACGGCAGGCCCACGACCCGGTTCATGCGCCGCGACAGCCCGTATTTCTTCGTGGATCAATACAACGCCGAGTTCAACCGCACCATCGGGCCGATGAAGGGCGGCTACACGGACAATTACTACATGCAGATGGCCGGGAACATCCGGCGCTACAAGGGCGTCCGCCCGGTTCCCGGGCTGCGCGGTCTGCGCCGGATCAAGATAGACGGCCGTTTCGCGGACTGGTCCGGCGTCGAAGTCGAATACCGCGACACCGCGGGCGACACGTTCCACCGCGACTACGACGGCTACGGCGGCCTGCACTACACGAACGACACGGGGCGCAATGACATCATCACCTGCAAGGTGGCCGTGGACCGCAACTCCGTTTTCTTCTATGCCCAGACGAAAGACGCGCTGACACCACACACCGGCCACAATTGGATGCTGCTCCTGATTGATGCCGATCAAAACCCCGCCACCGGGTGGTGCGGCTACGACTACCTCATCAACCAGTCCGTGCTGAGCGACCATACGACCACGCTCAAGCGCTTCACGCCCGGTGCGGACGGCGGAACCTGGGTTGAAGTGGCCCGACTGAACTATCGGTACACCGGCGACGCGCTGGAACTCGCTGTCCCGCGCAAGCTGCTTGGTCTGACCGGCAACCATTTCTCATTCGACTTCCATTGGTGCGACAATCCGACCGACCTGAAAGACCCGATCTCCCTTTGCACCAGCGGCGACAGCGCGCCCAACCGACGTTTCAACTATCGTTGCATCTGGAAGGAGGAAGGACCGTGAGCTGCGGCGGGCCAAATCGAAGCAAGGCCAGTCGGAGCATTCCGGCCGCAAGCATTCTCGTTGACCGGCCGGCCGCAGCCCGGAACGATGCGGCGATGATGCTGATTGAAGCCCGCGTTGCGCCGAGCCGCATTCACGGTCTGGGGCTGTTTGCGGCGCAGTTTATCCCGCGCGGCACGCCGGTCTGGCGGTTCGTGCCGGGATTTGACCGCGAGTTCACGCCGGCGGAAGTCATGTCATTGCCCGCCCTGGCGCAGGCGCATCTGCGGTGGTTCGGGTTCGTGAATGGCGCGAGCGGTTCGGTCGCGTTGAGCGGCGACCATGCGTGCTTCATGAATCATTCCGGCAATCCCAACACCGGCGCGGCTGACACGGAGCCACTGGTCACGACCGTGGCGCGGCGGGACATCGCGGCCGGCGAGGAATTGACCTGCGATTACTTCGCGTTCGACGCCGACGCGTCGCGGAAACTTGGGACGGCGGCGGAGCCGGGATTGGGAGCTGGTTGAAGCCGGGCGTGGCGAAAGAGCGTCGCGAAACGCGGTTGAACTGGCCGGCGGTTTCGCGCTAGTCTGTGCCGCGTTCACGAATACAAAGCAAAGCGACATACTGATATGAAACTCACCCGATTCCTTCACCGGTTTGCGCTGGCCGCGCTGCTGGCCCTGACCGTGGCACCCGCACTTGCCGAAACGCCCGCCGAACACGACGCCCGCATGGTCTGGTGGCGCGACGCCCGCTTCGGCCTGTTCATCCACTGGGGCGTCTATTCCGTGCCCGCCGGCGAGTGGAACGGCAAGACCAACTACGCCGAGTGGTTCCTCGAAGAGACACACATGCCGGTGTCGCAATACGAGAAGTTCGCGCAACAGTTCAATCCGGTGAAGTTCGACGCCAAGGCGTGGGTGGCGATGGCCAAGAACGCCGGCATGAAATACATCGTCATCACCAGCAAGCACCACGACGGCTTCGGCATGTTCCGCAGCGACCTCACCGACTGGTGCATCAAGTCCACGCCGTTTCCGCGCGACCCGCTGAAAGAACTCGCCGCCGCCTGCCACGACGCCGGCATCAAGCTTTGTTTTTATTACTCGATCATGGACTGGCATCACCCGGACTGGGGAACGCGCCGCGCCTGGAATGACAAGGCGCCCAAAACGCCGCCGGACATGGACCGCTACGTCGCCTACATGAAGGGCCAGCTCAAGGAGCTCCTCACGCGCTACGGGCCGATCGGCATTCTGTGGTTCGACGGCGAATGGGAATCGCCCTGGACGCACGACCGCGGCGTGGACCTTTACAACTACGTCCGCAGTCTCCAGCCGCAGATCATCATCAACAACCGCGTCGGCAAGGCCCGCGCCGGCATGAACGGCATGGACAAAGGCAACGAACGCATCGGCGACTACGGCACGCCGGAGCAGGAAATCCCGCCGACCGGTTTCGGACCGGGCGTGGATTGGGAGTCCTGCATGACGATGAACAACCACTGGGGCTACAACAAAAACGACCAGCATTGGAAATCCTCGACGACACTCATCCGCAACCTGATTGACTGCGCCAGCAAGGGCGGCAATTACCTGCTCAACATCGGGCCGACGAGCGAGGGGCTTTTCCCCGCGCCGAGCGTCGAGCGCCTGGCCGAGATCGGGGCGTGGATGAAGGTCAACCACGAGGCGATCTACGACACCACCGCCAGCCCGTTCCCGAAACTCGCCTGGGGCCGCGCCACGCAGAAGCCGGGCAGGATTTATCTCGAAGTCTTTGACTGGCCCGCCGACGGCCGGCTGGTGGTCCCGCTGGCCAGCCCCGTTGAGAAGGCGTATCTGCTCGACGGCAAAACGCCGCTGACGGTCGAAACCACCGCCGAAGGCAAAATCGTTCACGTCCCCGCAGCCTCACCAACGTCGGCCGCCGGTGTGGTGGTGTTGGAAATCAACGGCAAGCCGCAGGCGCTTTGATGCCGGCCATGCCCGGGCCATCCTTGACACGAACGTCTTTTTGAGTGCTGCTCTGGTCCACGCAGCGGTGCTGCCTTCGCGATTATCGCTGATCTCCATCGAGGCCGCTGGCAAATGGTGTTGAGCAACCATCTCCTGTTCGAATATGAGGAGGTTGGCCAGCGTTACGCCGCGGAAATGGGCTTGACCTCAGAGGACATTGACGACGTGCTGGACGCCCTCTTTGCCGCTGGGGACAGTGTCAACTTCAGCCCGCTTGGATTCCTCGCCTCAGCGATCCGGACGATGAGCCGCTGCTGCAAATTGCCGTGGAGAAAGGCAGTGCGACCCGGCCGGGCATCAAGCTGGGCATCTGCGCCGAACACGGCGGCGACCCCGACTCGGTGAAGTTCTGTCACCGCATCGGCCTAACCTGCGTGAGCTGCTCGCCGTTCCATGTGCCGGTGGCCCGCCTGGCCGCCGCGCAGGCCGCGCTGGAAGAGGAAGCCGCCAAGGCGGCCAAACCGGCGAAGAAGAAGTAGCCCCTGCATGTAGTGGCGGCTCGGCAAAGCTCCGCTGCTCAGGCTTAAATTCACAAGCGCCGCCCCGGACAACCGGGGCGGCTTTTTGATCATCAAACCTTGCTGAAAATCGAGTAGGGCGGGATCGGGCCTGAACGAGCCTGCCGCCACCGCTTGAAGTCCACGACGCCCGGGTCCAAATAGACGGTGCCATCCCGCAACTTGGTCGTCCCAGTGAGCGTTGTGTTGTATGTCTCCGTACGACGGCTCCCAGTGGTGGCGTTCACTTTGCTGCCCACGTAAACCCAATCGGATTGCGGATGAGCGTGGCCGTTGAGTACCGCCACCATGATATGCACAAACCGAACAACTCCGCTGGCAGGCTCAACTTGAAAGCAGGTTACCAAGTGCCACCCTGAGTGGCCGTTGTGGCTCTCCCCGCCTTTGCCGATCTGGACTGTGGATTTGACCTCCAAACCCGCCGGTTTGCCGTTTTCGTGTGCGTTCGGATTGATGAGGTCAGGGTAGGCTTGATCGGAATTGTGTTTGAACGGCGAGTGTTCATCCAAGGCATCGCAAAGCACGTTCGACACAAGACCGCTAAAGTTGTTACCTTGGATGTATTGCGGCAGCGGTTTCGCTCCGCTCGCGACCAGACCTGCATTGATCTGACCAACCAGCTCCTGCGTCGCGTTGATCGCAGCTTCCAAATGGCGGACTTTCATTCCTGGCGGAAGCGGAACCTGTGGACGAAAGAAATTCGGATTGGATTTGGACGACGAGAGGTCGCCTTGGGTTCCGTAGGCTCCACCAACCAACCGAGGGAGTGAAGCTCCGAGCGCCTTCGCCAAGGACTCCAATACATCAATGGAGAAATTTTCGCGACCGTTCTCCAAGCCAGACAAGAACTGGTAGGAGATGCCGGTTCTGGTGGCGACTTGGTCCTGCGTCAGGCCTTTGCCTTCCCTGAGTTGGCGGACAAATCGCCCAATCGTCGTTCGCGCATCCATTTCACCTATGGTTGATACTCGGTTTGGACTTGCTTGTCTTTCGCCTATACTTGAAATTCACCGCCGGTGAGTAGATATCAGTTGTTTCATGCCGACTGCTTTGACTGGTTGCGTGAGTGTCCGCCGAACTCGCTGCACGCCGTGTGTACCGATCCGCCCTACGGTTTGCTGGAATTTACCGAGAAAGAGGTTGCCAAACTTCGCGCGGGGCGCGGCGGTGTGTGGCGGTTGCCGCCCACGATAGGCGGCAGCAAACGTGATCCGCTTCCACGCTTCACGGTGTTGAACGGCGCTCAAAAAGACCAACTGCGCGTCTATTTCCGCGACTGGGGAAGCTTGTTGATGCCAGCTTTGGTTCCCGGTTCGCATGTGTGTGTGGCTGGTCACCCGGTGCTACAGCCTCTCGTCCAAGTCGCAATGGCTGAGGCTGGTTTTGAGATTCGGCCCGCCTTAATGCGGCTCTACTTTAGCTTTCGCGGCGGAGACCGGCCCAAGAACGCCGAGCGCGAGTTCCCGGAAGTCTGCGTGACGCCCAAAGGAGCCTACGAACCGTGGATGCTCTTCCGAAAGCCGATCTCTGAACGGACGGTGGCTGAAAACCTGCGCCGCTGGAAAACCGGCGGTTTGCGGCGATTGGCGACTGAACGTCCTCTGCCTGACGCCATACCCAGCGGGCGGACACCAGATCGAGAGGCCGCGATCTCGGATCACCCGTGTCTAAAGCCCCAACACTTCATGCGCATTCTTGCCCGCGCCCTGCTGCCGCTGGGCGAAGGTGTGATTTGCGACCCGTTTATGGGGTCAGGCTCGACAATCGCAGCTACCGAGGCATTGGGCTACGAATCCATAGGCATTGAGATTGACGAACACTACTTTGCGTTGGCCAAGCAGGCGATCCCTCACTTGGCGGCGCTTTACCCACGTTTTCGAGGGGAAGAAACCGAAGTTGAATTGGACTATGCCGTTCCCACGATGAGTGTTGGCCAACTGGATTTTGCATTAGCGGAAAGCCAGGTCGAACATAGGATCAAGCCGAAGGCAAGCCAGGTTTCCAGTAAGCAGAAGCGGCGTTCGCCTTCGTCGGCATCTTCAAGGCCCTGAAAGGTTTCCCGGCCGCCATCCGCTTCCTCGACCCGCCGCTGCACGAGTTTCTCCCGCACGAGGAAGCCGCGCAGAAGGACCTCGCCGCGAAAATGGGCGTGCCGGTCGGAAAGATTCAGCAGCGCGTCAAGGAACTCCACGAGTTCAACCCGATGCTCGGCTTCCGCGGCTGCCGCCTGGGCCTGGTGTATCCGGAAATTATGATCCCGCTGGTCGGGTTCAAGAAGGAACTCGACCTCCAGGCCGAAGTCGTCCACCGCGTGGCCAAGGAAGTCATGGCCGCGCAGAAGGTGAAACTCACCTACAGCGTCGGCACGATGATCGAAATCCCGCGCGCGCGCTGACCGCCGACGAGATCGCGCAGACGGCCAGCGACGGTTACGGCGAAACCACGACGCGATAGAAGCGTTGCGACGAGGCCGTGATCGAATCGGTCACCGTCAGAGTGTTGCTGCTCGCAGTGACCGCTCCGCCCAGACTGGTCCACGAGGCAGCGCCGAGATCCTCCGTGTATTGGACCTGATAGGTCAGGCCGGGAATGGCCGTCCAAGTCAGGGACAGCGTGGCGCCGCTTTGCGTGACACCCAACGCGGTCAGGGTGGAGAGGGGCTGGACGCTGATGTCGTCCAACCCGAAGGCGTTTTGATCATTGCTGAAGCCAAATTTGAGCACGGAACTGTTGCCCGTGGCGGTCACGACGTATTGCAGGTTCGTCCACGCGAACTGGCCCAGGTCGGTCTGGCTGAACAGCGGGTTTCCGTTCCAGGAAGCATTGAACACGTTGGGCGTGCCCACGGCCGGGTTGTCCAGCCAGAACGAAACGACGTAGCTTTGTCCCGCGACGGTGGGCAGCGTCTGGTTCAGCGAGCCTTGCGAGGTGCTCTGCCCCAGGAACGCGCCGTAGATACCGCTGTGAACGAACATCGAATCGTCCACGCCAGGAATGGTGCTGCTGCCGACCAGCGCGGTCATGTCAATGCTGTCGGCGAAATTAACGTTGGTATCGCCGGCAAAGTTCCAGTCCGTGAAATCGCCCGTCTCGAAACCGGCGTTGCCGACGAGGAGGTTGAATTGGACGTGTTGTCCGACGCCATCGGTCAGGTTCGTGAACGCCAGCGTCGCGGTGAAATTACCGATCAGAACGTTGGTAACCGAGGGATCCAAGGTTGCCGTCACGGTGGTGGCCGGGCCGCCGGGCGTCAGCGTGCCGCTCGCCGGCGACACGTCGAGCCAGGATGACGAGTTGGCCAGCGACCAGTTCAGCGGCGCGGTTCCCGTGTTGGTCAGCGTATAGGTTTCCGAGGTGACGGCAAACGGTCCGCCGACGGGGCCTTGGGAAGTGAAGCCCAGCGGCGGCGTGATGACGAGCGGCTCTGTGGGCGGGGCGAGGAGGACGGCAATGAGACTGGTGCCGCGCGGAGTGCCAAGTCCCGTGCAGAGATCGTAGCCGCGCGTGGCATAGAACTGGTCCGGGCTGGTGCTGTTCGTGTTGTTGCCGGTGGTGATGTCGTGGAAGCACGCGGCGTATTCCGCGCTTTTGCCAATGGCGTAAAGGGCGGGGTTCGCAAAGCCGACCGGTGGCTGACCGCCGGTGGCGGCCTGTTCATTAACCAACGCGGTGAAGGCGGCCCAAAGCGGCGCCGCGATGCTGGTGCCCACCACGGCAAAGGATTTGCCGCTGTCAGCCATCACCCAGACATTGTCCCCGATCATGGCCACATCCGGCAGGTTCCGCATGGTGGTGGAGCCTTGATTTGCGGACATGTCCACGCCCTGCTGCCAGTCGGGGAGCGGGTAGATCGTGCTGATGCCGCCGCCGCTTCCGTTCCAGGTTGTCTCCGCGGACCAGGCGCCCGACGAAGTGACCGCCAGACTGGTGCCGCCGACAACGGTAATATATGGATCGTCCGACGGCTGCATCACCGGGCCGGTAAAGGCGCCGGCATCGCCGGAAGCGAGGTAGAAGGACTGTCCCTGGGCCGCGTATTGCTGGAAGATTTGTTGCGAAGTGGCATCAATGTCGAAACCCCACGAACAGCTCAGTTGCTTCGCGAGATTATCCGTGGCCATGCGATTGAGCATGTCGTCAATCGTGGCCGTGGTGCCGTTCGGTGACGCCTCATACACCAGCACCTGGGACAGCCTCGGCGCCATGCTGACAGCCATCTCGATGTCCAGCGCCACTTCCTCATTACCGCTGCCGGAGCGACGACTCGTGGGAACGCCGCTGAACCCATCTATCAGGACATTGTTCAACGGCACATTTGGCAGCGCGGCCTGATGCTCGTAGGCGGTGATGTCGCTGGTGAAATAGCCGTCCAATTCAAACAAGCCGACCGCCTGGCCGGTGCCCGTGAGCGTTGTACCGGGCACATACGCGCCGCGAAAATCCTTGCCCCAAAACGACCCGCTTGGACCCGAACCAGCCTGGGCCGTGGCGTTCATGGCTGGCGCCGACGTTTTCCGTCGCAGCGACATGGGGTGGGGCAGGGTGTAGTTGTCCAGCCCGCTGATGTGCAGGACCGGCACACTGGCGTCGAGCGACGGCTCGGCATCCGGCGCGAAGAAATTGCGCGCTTCCTGCGGGTGCGGATAAAGCCGCATCGTCACGTGGAAGGCCTTCTCGACGTCGCTTACGGCGCCCGACACGTCCAGCAGCATCCGGTTCGCATGCGTGCCCCGAACGGTCAGGCCGTGTGCCTGGGCGAAGGCGATTACCGCACGATACTCCTGCTCGGTGGGGCCGAACGCGGCTGTGAATTGGGCCGGTGTCAGATAATGGTGAAAATTAGGACTGGCGGGCGAGTAGAGTTCCCGCAGCAGATTGGTGAGCACTTCCTGGTGGTGCAGTGGCAGGCCGATGGCCAGGTCCATCTGGTTGGTCCCCGGCAGCCGCCCCAACGATTGCAACCGCGCCACGGCCTGGGGCACATGGCCGGGGAGAGGCCGGCGGTTGGCCGCCTGGACGGCCAGCGACAACAGAATTCCTACAACACAGACTGCGGAGTTCAACCAACTTTGCATACGTTTGCACGATGTGTGCCAGCACTTTTCAGGCCATGTTTGACGGCGACCTTATCAAATACATCCAAATGGCTTCTACCTGACCGCGCCGCCGGCCGGCGCGCTCCGGGAACGTTGGACGAAACTGTGCCGGTCATGCTTCGGCATATTTACAAAATCACCACTGCCGGCCAGCCGCCGGCCACAAAACCCGATTCCGGTCGTTGACGAGGACAACGTTTGGACGGTGCCCGGTCTGCGTGCGCAGTTTTTGCAGGATCCTGCGCAATCTGTGGTCCACTGGCGAGACCGGCAGTATGTTTTCCGACCTTAGTTTGCTCCGCGCAGATGTTCGTCAAACCAGCGGGCGAACTGGCGGATGTCCAGGACCATGGTCAGCCAGCCGTGCCGGCCGCCGTGGTGGATGACCAGTTTGACCTCGCGTCCCAGTTCATGGGCCTTGGCCGCGAATCGCTCGGACTGGTCGAGCGGCACCAACGTGTCCGCGTCGCCATGATAAATCAGCACCGGCGGCAGGTTGGTGGTGAGGTGGTAAATCGGCGAAGATTCGCGGCCGATGACCTTCCAGACGGCGGGGTTGGTGCATTGCGGACCAAACGCCGCGTGAAAATGAATTGGCGGGCCGCCGTCGCCGGGGTTTTCCGTGGACGGGCCGAGGTTCAGCAAATCAGTGACGGGGAAGAACACGGCCACCGCCTGCACCGCGCTGCTTTCTCGGTCCACCGGATCGGTGGCCTCGGCGGGGCCGGGTGCGCCGCGCGTGGCCAGCATCAGGCTCAAGTGTCCGCCGGCGCTGCCGCCGGTCACGCCCAGGCGGTTCGGGTCAACGCCATAATCCCGCGCGTGAAACCGGACGAAGCGCACGGCGCGGTGCATGTCCGCAATGATCTCCATCACGGTCGCGTCCGGTTGCGAGACGTGATAGATGGCGAAGATGGTGTAGCCGTGCCGCAACAGGGGCGCCGCCAGCCATTCCCCGAAGCTTCCCGGCGGCGCGGATTTCCAGCCGCCGCTCACCAGCATGAGCACGCCGAGTCCGTTCGGTTTGGCGGGTTTGATGATGTCCAGCGCCAGGGGCCGGTCGCCACGATGGCCATAGACAATGCCGTTGGTGCGCTGGACCGCGGGATGGAAATACCACCAGCCGCCGCCCACCAGCAGCGCCAGCACCAGGATGACTCCCGCGAAGGCCAGGAGCAGGCCACGAATCCAACGGCGAAGTTTCATGGAGCGAGCCTAGCGGCGCCGACTTCGCCTGGCGACGGGGAAAAGACACGGCGCGCGGCGTGGCGGCAATCTTCGGACGAGCGTCACGGCCGGCTTGGTTCGGCGACGCGGCTTTCGGCAGGAAGCCGCCGCGTCCGCCGTCACGCAAACAACACCTTCGTGGTCGTGGCTTCGGGATCCCAGCCGCGCGGGGGCTTGGTGCCGACGGCACCAACGTCTTTGATCGTGAGCTGCCGGCCGCGGGTCTTGGCGCCTTTCACTTCGACTTCCGAGGGCACGCAGGTTTGCTGGTTGATCTTCTGGTGCGGCGCGGGCTTGTAGCGGAGGTAAAGCGTCTCCGGCGTGCCCGGCTCGAAGAACAACACCTTGCCCTTCTCGCCTTCGGGCACGCAGAAGTAGTCCTTGTCCAGGATGAACCCGCCGAAGGTGAAGCGTTTGAGGTAGGTCGCATCCCGGTCGGAATAGACCAGCGTGAACACCTGTCCGCGATCCGGGAGGCCGCAGTATTCCAGGTCCGGCCCGACGAAGAGCTTCTCCGGCAGCTCGATGACCTTGTAGCGACCGTCTTTGAAGACCATGAGAATCTTGTCGAACTTCGTGCAGTCGGTCTTGAACTCCTCGCCGTTGACCTTGTAGCCGAGGTAACCGGACTCGCGGTCGTAGGCGACCTTGAACGCCTTGAACGCGACTTCCTTCGCGTCGATCTCGTCGTGGCGGCTGCTCCTGGTCAGGCGCGGATAAAGCGGGCCGTATTTCTCCAACAGCGCTTCGAGGTGGCCGATGGCATATTTGACGAGGTTCTTCAGGTGCTTCCGCGTCTCCGCGAGATTGGCTTTGACCTGCTCCATTTCCTTACGGTGCCGGTTGATGTCAAACAGCGAAATCCGCCGGATGCGGACGGTGAGCAGGCGTTCCACGTCCGGGTCGGTCAACTCGCGCACCAGCTCCTTCGAATGCGGCTTGAAGCCCTCGTAAACCGCGGCGACGACCGCCTCATTCGTCTTGCACTGTTCGATTCGCTTGTAAATGCGTTCTTCGATGAAAATGCGCTCCAGCGTGCGGTAATGGAGTTCGTCCTGGAGCTTTTGCTCCTGGAGCTGGAGTTCGCGCTTCAACGTGTCGAGCAACTGGTCCGTGTTGGCGCGCAGCACCTGGCTCACGGTCAGCTCGACGGGCCGGTTGTCGCGGATGACGACGAGCCGGCTGGCAATCGTGACCTCGCAATCGGTGAACGCGTAAAGCGCGTCCACCAGTTGCTCCGGGTCCACGCCGGCCGGGCATTTGATCTCGATCTCGACTTCCTCGGAAGTGAAGTCGCTGATGGATTTCACCTTGAGCTTGCCCTTGCGCGCGGCGTCCTCGATGGACGCGATGAGCGACTCGGTCGAGGTCGTGGGCGGGATTTCCTTGATGGCCACCGTGCCCTCGTCCTTGACCTTGATTTTGGCGCGCACCTTCACGCTGCCGGCGCCGTCGCGGTATTCGCGGGCGTCCATGAGGCCGCCGGTGGGGAAGTCGGGCAGGCATTTGAAGGGCTGCTGTTTGAGGATCGCGATCTGCGCCTGGAGCAGCTCCGGAAAATTGTGAGGCAAAATGCGCGCCGAAAGGCCGACCGCGATGCCCTCGGTGCCGAGCATGAGCGTGAGCGGCAGCTTGGAGGGAAACGTGACCGGTTCCTGGTTGCGGCCGTCGTAGCTGGGCACGAACTCCGTGATCTCGTCGTTGAACAACTCGGTGCGCGCCAGTTCGGTCAGCCGGCATTCGATGTAGCGCGGCGCGGCGGCCGGATCGCCGGTAAACACGTTGCCGAAATTGCCCTGGCCCTCGATCAGGTAGCGCTTGTTCGCCAGCACCACCAGCGCTTCCCCGATGGACGCGTCGCCGTGCGGGTGGAATTTCATCGTGTCGCCGACGACGTTGGCAACCTTGGTGAAGCGGCCGTCATCACCCCGGTGCAACGCCCAAAGAATGCGTCGCTGCACCGGCTTCAAGCCGTCGGCCAGGTGCGGGATGGCGCGGTCGCGGATGACGTAGGAGGCGTAGTCGAGAAACCCGCGGTCCACGCGGCGGTGGAGCGGCAGTTCGATCTTTCCAGGTGCGAACGCGTGATGCGCGGTCGCCCCCGCCGCGGCTTGCTCGGCGACGATTTCCGTGTGGCCGTTGCCGTTCGGTGTCGGTCCGGCGGGAGCCATAGCGCTCGTGTTGCGGGTGGTTGCCACGGTGCCGGCCGCCTCGGATGGCGTTGCCGGCAGATCAAGCTGGTCAGGGTTGTCTTTTCGCTTTGGTGCCATGATCCAAGTCTGTCCACACGGCGGCCGGACCGGCCGCGCGCGGGTCGAATCCTCTAGGCGAGTGGCCGGAGAAAGCCAAGCATTCTTTGCCGCCGCCGGCCCCGGCGCGGGCTTGCGCCCGCGCCGGCTTTGGCGCAATTTCCCCGAAACTGTGAAGGGATTTCACACCCTCGCCCTGGCCGTCGTCCTTGTCGTGACGGTCTTTACCGCCCGCGCGCAGATTGACCCGGTCCGGCGGGATTTGCTGGAACTGGGCTACAGCCAGCCGGTCAACGGCCACGCGCCGCTCGCGGCCTATGGCTTCTATTATCTCAACCGGCCCGGCTTCGTGCAAACCAACCTCACGCTGCGGCTCGCCGTCGCGCCGGTATATCTGGACGGCGAACTGGGCATCCGCGGCGTGCTCGGACCGAACACCGACCTTGGCATCGGCGTCACTGGCGGCGGTTTCGCGGACAGCTACGAGGAGGTCAGGCGCGGCAAGTGGTATCACGAGGAATCCTTCACCGGCAGCGGTGCCGGGCCGTCGCTGCGGCTTTATCATCTGTTCAACCCCGGGGCGTTGATTCCGCTGAACGGACTTCTGCGCGGCGGCTTTCATTACACCTTCTACGACCGCGATGACACGACGGCGCCCAATTTCGTCCTGCCGGGCGACCAGCCGGTGGCCACGATTCGCGCGGGTTTGCGCTACGGCGGCATCGAACCCTTGCTGGCGCCGGACCTGGCGCTGGAAATTTCGGCTTGGTATGAGGGCCAGTTCCGGCTGAATTCCGGCGCCTACGGCTATGCCGGCGACCGGCGCGTGGAATCCATGGTCCACCTTTTTTGGGGCCGCGCCGCGCTGGCCTACACGTTGCCGGAATTGCAGCACACGCTCACGTTCAGCATCAACGGCGGCACGAGCATTCATCCGGATCGCTTCAGCGCCTACCGGCTCGGCGGCGAACTGGCACTGGCGGCGGAGTTTCCCTTTTCGCTGCCGGGTTACTATTACAACGAACTCAGCGCGCGGAATTTCATGCTCGCGGGCGCCACGTATGCCATTCCGTTCGATGCGAAGAAGTGCTGGACGATCACGCCCGGCGCGTTCACCGGCGTCATGGCCTACACGCCGGGAATGCAGCAGGACAACGGGTGGAACTCCGGCGTCGGCGCGGCGATCGGCTATCGGTCGCCCCACAATGCGTCGAAATACATTCTTGCTTACGGCTACGGCTTCGACGCCATCCGCGGCAACGGACGCGGCGGCCAAACCGTGACGTTGCTGGTGCAATTTGACCTGGAAAAAACCCACCCCGGCGCGCCCGAACTGGATCATTTGTTCCGCCACCCGAACATCCTCCAGCGCCTCTTCCAAGCGTTTTGAAACAGGTCGCTGCCCCGGCGGCCGGCCTCCACGGCACCCCCCCGGCACCAACGAACCAGCCCGCCGCGCCGAAGCAAGCCCGATCCGCTCGCCGAAGAATTCCAACAATCGAGCTTTCCGAATCCGCGCCTTCTGCTACGTTTTGGAAAACGCGTTGGTTTCCGAAGGATTCTTCGCCAAGTGCCTGGAGCACCTTTTCGGCGATTCCTGACTTTCCTGTCGCGGTCATTCTCCTCCGCGAGGGCGGGAATGCGGTGCGATTTTATGGCACATCCGAAAATCATTCAGGGCGGGATGGGCGTGGCCGTGTCCGGTTGGACGTTGGCCCGCGCCGTGTCGCGGCTGGGGCAATTGGGGGTCGTCTCCGGCACGGGGCTGGCCATCATTCTGGCCCGCGCCCTGCAAATGGGCGATCCCACCGGCCATTTGCGCCATGCCTTGGACCGCTTTCCCATTCCCGGAGTGGCGGCGCGGGTGAAGGCGGCCTATTACGTGCCAGGCGGCAAGCCGGCGGGGTCGCCATTCAAGGCCCCGCCGATGCCCACGCTGCACCCCGGCGCGGAGTTCGTGGAACTGACGGTCGTGGCGAATTTTGTGGAAGTCTTTCTCGCCAAGGACGGTCACGACGGACTCGTCGGCATCAATCTGCTGGAAAAAATCCAGCTTCCGACGCTGCCGTCCTTGTATGGCGCCATGCTGGCAGGCGTGGATTACGTGCTCATGGGCGCGGGGATTCCACGCGCCATTCCGGGAGCGCTGGATCATCTGGCAAACGGAACGGCCGCCGAGTTGAAGATGGACGTTCGCGAGGCACTGCCCGGCGAGGACTTTTTGGCGACGTTTGATCCGCGGGCCTTTGGCGGCGGCGAACTGCCCGCGGTCCAACGGCCACACTTCCTGGGCATTGTCGCGTCCGCCACGCTGGCCACGGCGCTGGCCCGGAAATCCAACGGGCGCGTGGACGGGTTCGTCGTGGAGCGCGACACAGCCGGCGGACACAACGCCCCGCCCCGCGGACTCCTCCAGCTCAGCGCCGAGGGCGAGCCGGTTTACGGGCCGCGCGACGTGCCGGAACTGGACAAGATCCGCGATCTGGGACTGCCGTTCTGGATGGCCGGTTCCTTTGGCCAGCCCGGCAAACTCAGCGAAGCGCTCAATCTCGGCGCCGTCGGTATTCAGGTCGGCACCGCGTTTGCCTTTTGCGACGAATCCGGCCTTCGCCCCGAGCTGAAGCGCGAGGTGATCCAGTTGAGCCTGGCCGGTGCCGCGCGCGTGTTCACCGATCCGGTGGCCTCGCCCACCGGCTTCCCGTTCAAGGTCGTGCAAATGGAGGGAACGCTCTCAACCGCGCAGGAATACGCCGCCCGCACACGGATTTGCGACCTCGGTTATCTCCGGCATCTTTATCGCAAGGCAGATGGGTCCGTGGGCTATCGCTGTCCCGCCGAGCCGGTCGAGGATTATCTCCGCAAGGGCGGAGCGATCGCGGACACGCAGGGCCGCAAATGCCTTTGCAACGGGCTGGTGGCCAATGTCGGCCTCGGCCAGTGGCGCGGCGTTGACGGCGTCGAGCCGGCGCTCATGACCGCCGGGGACGACGTGGCGCAGGTCGCGCGATTCCTCAAGCCCGGTTGCGACCACTACTCCGCGGCGGACGTCGTCCGCTGCCTGCTGGCCGGCGAACCGGCGCCTGAAAATGGCAAGGCACTGATCGGTCGTGAAGCGTCTGAGACCGCCCAGCCTCTCGATCTGGCCTCCGTCTGATCGCGTTGAGCGGGAACCGAACCGTCCGGCGCGGCCATCTGCGCCAGGGTGGTTCAGTCCCTGGCCTTATTCCTCCACCGGCACGACCAGGTGTTCCATGATGTAGTCCTTCCGCTCCGGCGTGTTCTTGCCCATGTAGAACGTCAGGATCGGCGCCGCTTCAGGCTTGGGCGCGTATTCCACCTGGCTGAGGCGCATGGCGCCGCCGATGAATTGCTTGAACTCCGCCGGACTGATTTCGCCCAGCCCCTTGAACCGCGTGATCTCTGGTTTGCCGCCAAGTGACTTCGCCGCGGCATCGCGTTCCGCTTCGGAATAGCAGTAAATCGTCCGCTCCTTGTTCCGGACGCGGAACAGCGGCGTCTCCAGCACGTGCAGGTGGCCGTCGTGGACGAGCTGCTCGAAGAACTTGAAAAAATAAGTGATCAGGAGGTTGCGAATGTGCAGGCCGTCCACGTCCGCGTCGGTGGCTAAAATCACTTTGCCGTAGCGCAGACCGTCGAGGTTGTCCTCGATGTTCAGCGCCTGCATGAGATTGAACATCTCGTCGTTCCGATAAACCACGTCGCGCTTGAGATCCCAGACGTTCAGCGGCTTGCCTTTGAGCACGAACACCGCCTGGCGGTTGACGTCGCGGCAGCTCGTGATCGAGCCGGCCGCGGACTGGCCTTCGCAGATGAAGATCATCGTGTCGCCGCCCTTGCCGCGCTTCTTGTCGAGATGATGCTTGCAGTCCTTGAGCTGCGGAATGCGGAGTGAAATCGCCTTGGCGCGCTCGCGGGCAAGTTTTTTGACCTCCTGCAGCTCCTTGCGCAGTTGTTTGGTGTCCTCGGCCTTGGCAACGATCTGGTCGGCGATTTCCCGGTTGCGGTTGAAGAAGTGCAGCAATTCCTCGCGGACGCGGTTGACCAGTTCGGTGCGGATTTCCGTGTTGCCGAGCTTGTTCTTGGTCTGCGACTCGAATACCGGGTCCTTCAACCGGATGGCCACGGCGCCGACCATTGCCTCGCGCACGTCGTCCCCGTCGAATTTGCCGCTGGCGTATTCGTTGACGGCCTTGAGCAGGCCTTCGCGAAAGGCGCTCAAGTGCGTGCCGCCGTCGCTCGTGTATTGGCCGTTGACGAACGAATAAAACGTCTCGCCGTAGCGCGAGTTGCTGTGGGTGAAACAAAACTCCAGCGTCTTCGCGGTGTAATGCAGCGGCGCGTAAATCGGTTCACTCCCGTCGCCGTGCAAATCCTCCATCACCAGGTCCAGCAGGCCGAGGCGCGACTGGAACGTCTTGCCGTTGTAAATCAACTTCAGCCCGGTGTTCAGGTAGCTGTAGTGTCGCAGCCGGTGTTCGACGTGCTCCGGCAGGAACTGGCTGTCCTTGAAAATCTCCGGGTCCGGCTCGAACTCGATGAACGTGCCGTTGGGATCGTCCGTGCGGCCGTTTTTTTCACCTTTGAGTTTTCCCTGCTTGAACGCCGCTTCGACAAACTCGCCGTCGCGGTGGCTGCGCACGACGAAGCTTTTCGACAGCGCGTTGACGGCCTTGGTGCCCACGCCGTTGAGACCCACGCTGAACTGGAACACGTCGTCGCTGTATTTCGCGCCCGTGTTGATCTTCGACACGCAGTCCACCACCTTGCCCAGCGGAATGCCGCGGCCGAAATCGCGCACGCGCACGCAACGGCCCTCGATCTCGATCCGCACCTCACGGCCGAAGCCCATGATGTATTCGTCAATCGCGTTGTCCACGACCTCCTTGAGCAGGATGTAGCAGCCGTCGTCGGGATGCGAGCCGTTGCCGACGCGGCCGATATACATGCCGGTCCGCAGCCGGATGTGCTCCAGCGAGGACAGCGTCTTGATCTTGCTCTCGTCGTAATTGTGTTTCGCGGTTTCGGCCATAATCCAACGGCGATGAGCTTGCGGAAATGGCGGCCCGTTGCAAACTGGAAAACAAATTCGCCGGCTAAATCCAAATTTGTCTGCGCGCAGCCGGCGGTTTGTTGGCGTCGAACGGTTGCAGGCGCACGCACTGGTTTGGGTGAAACAGGCGACGAAACCGTTGCGTCCGAATACCAGCCGGATACCAGAGCTGCTCCCAAAGTCAGCGGGTCCGTGACTGCAACGCAGCGGAGCATCTACGGGCAGGGCAGGGCAGGGCGCCCCCAGCTTGGGGTGGTCTTGCCTTTCGGTTTCCCCGGCCGGATAGTCGGCGCGTGAACGTCACGGTGACGCAATTGACCAACGAGTTTCTCGATTCCTACGCCCGCGTGGGCGGGATCAACCATCTGGATGGCAAGAATCTACCTTCCAAACGCGAAATCGCCGTCATCACGGTGGATTTGTTACGACTGCTTTTTCCAGGCTATTTCGCGGAGGAAGTCATGCACCTTTCCCAGGTCAAGACGGAAACGGCCACGCTCATCGAATCGGTGCTGGTGCGCCTGGAAGGCCAGATTCGGCGGAGCCTGGAATATGTCCCGCCGCCCGGCGCCAAAAAGAAGGATTTGCCCGGGCTGGCCCGGCAGTGGACGCTGGAATTCCTCGCCAGCCTGCCCAACGTTCGTGATTTGTTATGCACCGATGTCGAGGCCGCCTACAACGGCGACCCCGCCGCGCTGAGCAAGGAGGAGGTCATCCTGGCGTATCCGTTTGTGGAGGCGATCGCCGTGCAGCGGCTGGCGCACGAACTTCACCGGAAGCAGGTGGCACTGCTGCCGCGGATCATGACCGAGTGGGCGCACAGCCGCAGCGGGCTTGACCTGCATCCCGGCGCCCGGATTGGCACGCATTTCTTCGTGGATCATTGCACCGGCACGGTGGTTGGCGAGACAACCGACATCGGCAGCCACGTAAAACTGTATCAAGGCGTGGGTCTCGTGGCACGATCCCTGGCAGGCGGTCAGGCCCTGCGCGGACAGAAGCGCCACCCGACGCTCGAAGATCGTGTGACGATCTACGCCGGCGCCACCATCATGGGCGGCGACACAGTGATCGGCGCCGGCAGCACCGTTGGCGCCAACGTGTTCCTCACGCACAGCGTTCCAGCCAATTCGCTCGTCATCAGCGAGGACGCGAAGGTCAAGGTCATGCCCAAGACCGACCGCAATGTCCCAATCCTCGACTTCCAGATTTAGCGCCGGCGGTGTTGCTGGCGCGTGGGCGTCCAGGCGCAATTCCACTTGTCGCGTGCGGCGGCTTTCCGCATTCTCGTTCCGATGGCCGAGCGGATGATTTCAGGCGTGTTGAGCAAGCCGGACGTGGCGTTGGAATTGACGCTTCGGCCGTCGCTGTTTTCCGATTTCACCGGCCAGGCGAAGGTCAAGGAACGCCTCGAAATTGCCGTCCAGGCGGCACGTCAGCGCGGCGAGGCGCTCGACCACATCCTGCTCAGCGGCCCGCCCGGTCTGGGCAAAACCACGCTCGCCAACATCATCGCCAAAGCGATGGGTGCCAGCCTCAAGTCCACCAGCGGCCCGACCATCGAGAAGGCGGGCGACCTTGCGGGCCTGCTCACGAATCTGGAAGAAGGTGACGTCCTCTTCATTGATGAAATCCACCGCCTCCAGAAAACCATCGAGGAATACCTCTACCCGGCGATGGAGGATTTCAAACTGGACATCATCATTGACCAGGGCCCGAACGCCCGCAGCGTGCGGCTGAACCTGCCGCGCTTCACGCTCATCGGCGCGACCACGCGCAGCGGCCTGCTGACGGCGCCGTTGCTGACGCGCTTCGCGGTGCGCGAACGGCTGGATTACTACGAAGCGGACCAGCTTCAAAAGATCGTTGTGCGCTCGGCGCGGCTGCTGAACCTTGAAATTGAGGAAGCCGGCGCGCACGAAATCGCCCGGCGCAGCCGCGGCACACCGCGCATCGCCAACAACCTTCTCCGCCGCGTCCGCGATTATGCGCAGGTCCGGCACGACGGCCGCATCACGGCCGCTGTAGCCGACCGGGCGCTGGAGATGCTCGAAATTGACCAAAACGGCCTCGACGAGATGGACAAGCGCATCCTCGAAACCATCATCGTGAAATTCAGCGGCGGTCCGGTGGGCGTGAGTTCGCTGGCGGTGGCCGTCGGCGAGGAACCCGACACGCTCGAAGAGGTTTATGAGCCTTACCTCATCATGGAAGGCTACCTCAAGCGCACGTCCCAAGGCCGCGTGGCGACGGAATTGAGCTACCAGAAGCTCCGGCTGACGCCCGCCAAAGGCAACCAGCCGGGACTGTTTTGATCGCTCGCCCACGCTCGCACGGCGTCGGGCTTCACCCGTCAGAAAGGAAATGACAACGCCGCGCCCTTGCGGCAACGTCTTGCCGCTGTTGTATGCCCAAGCGCACTGACATTCACTCCGTCCTCATCATTGGCGCCGGCCCGATCATCATCGGCCAGGCTTGCGAATTCGACTATTCCGGCACCCAGGCGTGCAAGGCGCTCAAGGAGGAGGGCTTCCGCGTCATCCTCGTGAACTCCAACCCGGCCACCATCATGACCGACCCGGAGTTCGCCGACCGCACCTACATCGAGCCGATCACGCCGGAGGCCATCGAAAAAATCATCGCCCGTGAAGTTGCGGAGATGAAGCGCCTCAACGCCCGGGACAAGCTCGTCCTGCTGCCGACGCTCGGCGGCCAAACTGCGCTCAACACCGCCATGGCCTTGCACCGCTCCGGTGTGCTGGCCAAATACGGCGTCGAGATGATCGGCGCCAACGCCGCCGCCATCGAAAAGGGCGAAGACCGGCTCGTGTTCAAGGAATTGATGCAGTCCATCGGGCTGGACGTGCCCATCAGCGGCGTCGCGCACACGTTGGAGGAATCTCGCGCCATTGCCGAGAAGATCGGTCGCTTCCCGCTCATTATCCGGCCCGCGTTCACGCTCGGCGGCACCGGCGGCGGCATTGCCTACAACCGCGAGGAGTTCGAGGAACTGGCCAAGCGCGGCCTCGACCTCTCGCCAGTGAACGAAATCCTCATCGAGGAATCCCTCCTCGGCTGGAAGGAATTCGAGATGGAGGTCATGCGTGACAAGGCCGACAACTGCGTCATCATCTGCTCCATTGAAAACTTCGACCCGATGGGCGTTCACACCGGCGACAGCCTCACGGTGGCGCCCATCCAGACGCTCACGGACAAGGAATACCAGATCATGCGCGACGCCAGCTTCGCCGTCATCCGCGCCGTGGGTGTCGAAACCGGCGGCTCGAACATCCAGTTCGGCGTCAGCCCGGAGAATGGCCGCATGGTCATCATCGAGATGAACCCACGCGTCAGTCGCAGCTCCGCGCTCGCGTCCAAGGCCACCGGCTTTCCCATCGCGAAGATCGCCGCCAAACTCGCCGTCGGCTACCTGCTCGACGAACTCAAGAACGACATCACGCGCGAAACCCCCGCGAGCTTCGAGCCGAGCATTGATTACGTCGTCACCAAGATTCCGCGCTTCGCCTTTGAGAAATTTCCGCAGGCCGACCCCACGCTCACCACGCAGATGAAAAGCGTCGGCGAAGCGATGGCCATCGGGCGCACGTTCAAGGAAAGCCTGCAAAAATGCCTGCGCTCGCTGGAGATCGGCCGCAGCGGCCTGGGCGGCGACGGCAAACCCTGGCGCATCGGCACGGAAGTCTATGGCGACCGCGACATCCTCCCGCGCGACGTCATCAGCCGCAAA